>CACVAP010000086.1 GCA_902727895.1 uncultured Sulfurovum sp. | reverse complement strand
GAAGTATCACTGGATTCAAATTAAGGACTATGCTTCTACTCTAACTTTAGAAAACTATATTCATCTTGTTTTGGCTAATTATGGTACTGGAAATAAGTTTGAAATTAATTTTTGTTAGGTACTTATATTGGTGCTTGTAGGACTTATACTACTAATAGTATTTTGTTTGTTTGAAAAAGGGTACTTTTCCCATATTATTACTATGCTAATAAGTATTAGTAATATCATGATAGCAATGATTTTAAATTTTTTCTTCATGTTGACTTCCCTATTAATATGATTTTTTCTATTTTATTAATGCTTTGTATTTATTACAGCCATTTACATTTCCCATATCACATGCTTGTTTGAAAAATTTTATTGCTTGGTCTTTATCTTTTTTTATACCATTTCCATTAAAAAACATCACACCTAAGGTCATACAAGAGAAACCAATACCACCTTGACATGATTTTTCATGTAGTGTTACGGCTTTTTGTTTATCTTGTTTCACACCATTACCTTGTAGGTACATATGTCCTAGTGCTGTACAAGAATTATATGCATTCCCTTCACAAGCTATTTCATGATACTTTGAAGCTTTTTGTAGGTCTTTAATACCAACCATCCCTTCTTCATAAGAGAAAGCCAACAGTGAACAAGCACTTGCATTTCCTTTTTTACATCCAATAGTATAAAGTTCAAATGCTTGATCTAGATCTTTTTTGAAGCCATCACCATCCTCTAAACGACTTCCCAGACCTGTACAAAGTCTACCGTTGTTTTCTTTATCATAAAGACATGCTTTTTTATAAAAGCTTACTGCTTTATTATTGTTCTTCTCTATTTCTTTAAATTTTTTAAGGGATTTTCCTTTACTTTGAGCATCATATACATAAGCTAAAAGCATACATGAAGCACTATCTTTTAATTCACAAGCCTTTTCATAAAAGTTGATTGATTTTTTCTTGTTCAAAGTAATCCCATAAAGACCATTTAGATATATTTTTGCAGAAGCTTTACAAGCATCAATGTCTCCAAAAGTGCAAGATTTATCAAAAAAATCCATTGTCTTATTCATGTCTTTTTGACCAGCTTCATCACTTGAATAGTGGAGTGCAAGGTTATAACAAGCATAAGACTCCTTTTGTTCACATGCCTTTTGATTATCTTCAAACTCACCTGCACATAGATATGTATTGAGTAAGAGATTTATTAATAATATTGTTTTTTTCATTGATTTATTTCCTTTATTTATTTAAATTTTGCTTTCTTACTTTTTTAAAAACCTTAATACTAAGAAAAATAGCTATCATAAACGGAATGATAGTCTTACCTGCTTCCAAATTATGTATTAATTCTGAATCGGCTACAATATCGAATTGCGCTATGATGATTCCTACTATTAGAAAAAGAGCTTTGTAAATGATTATAGAGACGACTAATGCAAGAATAGTGGCTAGAAATGTTCTCATTTCAGTAGCTTTCTTGAAATGATTTTGTACCCTTTACAACCTCTCGCACTACCACCATCACACCCTTTTTTTAGGAGCTTTAGTGCTTTAACATCATCTTTAGGTGTACCTTGAGCAAAGTGATACATAGTTCCTAGGTTAGAACATCCATCTGCATAATTCAAGTCACACGCTTTTTGGTACAATTTTAAGCTTTTACTATAATCTTCTTTTACTTCTTTACCTATTTCATAAAAACTAGCAATATTATTACATGAAAGTCCATCACCAAGTTCACATGCTTTAGTATAAAAATGGACTACTTTGCTAATGTCTCTTGTTCCTACACTTTTATCATAATGACTAATACCAGCCATTCGACATCCTTCAACATGTTCTAATTGACATGATTGCGTAAAGTGCTTTTTAGCTTTTGGATAATTTTTCTCAATCCTAAGATGAAGTACTCCTAAACCATAACAAGCTAAATCAAAAGCTCCTTCACAAGCTTTGGTTAGATACACTTTAGCTTTTTCTATATCTTTATTAACTTCGATACCTTGTAAATAAGTAGAACCAATATTGTAACATCCTGCCATATGCTCTTTGTCACAAGCTATGTGGTAATATTTTAATGCTTTTACATTGTCTTGAGTTGTGCCTATTCCTTGAGCATAGTCTACTCCAAGATTGTAACACCCTGTTATATTTCCATCGTTACATGATTTTTGATCATCTTCAAATTCACCTGCGTAGATGCTTATACTTAGTAGAAGACTTACTAATCCTATTATTTTTTTCACTAATTTTCCTCTTTTAATTTAATAGGTTATTATACGTTTTTTTGATGTTAAAGTTTGTAAATAGTTGGTAAATTTAAGAGGGGGTGAGTGTTATATTAAATATTATGAAACTTTTTATAGATAGGCTCAAAAACAACATATGCACTTGAAGCAAAAAATAGAAATACTCCTGCACCTAAAATAAGTGATATGAAAATTCTTTTTAGCCTCTTAGTATATGTTGCGTATATAAAATACAAAGTAACATAAAATCCAATAAATGAACTATATAAAAAAATAAATAAAGCAAAAAGATAGAGAGTAGTGTTTTCTAAGCTATAGGCAAAATAAAGCAACAAAACAGCAATCGGGGTAAAGAGTAAAAAGTGTATAAAATGCTTAAAAAAAGCCTCTTTAAATTGAAAATCATCGTACAATTGAATCAATCTTTTAAATTCTTGAAAGACAAAAGGTGCAATGGCATAAGTAATTCCTCCTATGATTAAAAGAGTTATAAAAGGGGTAAGGAAATAGATAATAAACAAAATAATAATGCTCCCAGCATAAAAACCTTCATCATCATAGGGTACAAATATATCACCTTCTTCATCAGAAAAAAGAAGATTTACTGAAAAGAAGAGTAGTACCCCTAAAATAGAAGTCAATTTTACTTTCATTTTAAACTATATTCCATTCATAATAAATGGAGCCCAAATAAAGGGTGGTATTTTTTGTTTTATCATTGTTAACTTTGCTTCTCTAAGTGCCTCTGGATAGGTTTTCCCACTTTGAATCTCTTGATAAAAAAGGCTCATGAAATCTTTGGTTCCCATATCACTAACTGACCATAAACTAACAATGATATTTTTTGCACCTGCTTGTATAAAGGCTTTACTTAGTCCACTAATACTATCCATTGAGTTGATGTTGACAAGACCTGTTTCACAAGCAGATAAAACAACCAACTCTGTTCCTTTTAAATTTAATCCCGAGAGTTTAAGTGCTGTAACTACACCTTCATTGTGATGATTCGCACCAGCAAGAGCAATACCTGATTTTAACATGGGATTGGGTTGATGACTTTTAATAAAAAAACCATGTGTGGCAATATGTAATATTTTTGGTTGTCTAACCTGAAGCAGATTATATTCTGTGGCTTGTGTACCTTGATATTCTTTGATTGATTGAGCTGTTAATAGCTGTTTTATGGCTTTAGCTTCAGCTTCTGTTCCTGGAAGGGCTGAGAAGTTCATTTTTTGTAACGAACTACTAATTAGTCTTGAACTCCTATTAGAAGTTAGAACATTGCTATTGAAATCGGGATTTGAGAAGAGAATCATTTCATTATTTACTTGGGCAGTAGGTTGTTGATAGAGTCGCAATAACTCTTTTCCACTTGGGACATATCGCAGCTCTCTTTTTTCAATAAGGTAGTTCTCTTCATTTAAACTATAAAGTACTTCAAAAGGTAGAATATTTAATAGCCCATCTGTTGATACAATCAAGCTCTTTTTATCTTTAAAAGTATCTTCTTCTATAAACTTTTTCATTAATAAGTTATAGAGTGTGTCCAAATTTTCTTTTGAGTTTTGTGATGCTTGTTTTATTTCTCTTCTAAAGGATAATATTGCTTTGTTAATGCTTTTAGTTTGCAGAACATCTATAAAGTTTACCGTAATGTTCTCTTGTTGATCAATGGTAAAAATAAAATAGTTTTCAGCCACTTTTGCAAAGTCAATATAGAGTTCATGCTCTTTTAAATTTTTAGCTATATCTTGATAACTTATGTTTTCTAATCTATCCACGTCACTTAAATGATTTAACTTTGTTAGTGTGGTGGATATTTGTTCTTCTAATGCTTTAATAGCGTGAACATCCTTTGCCGTAGATTGATAAAGGTGAGCAAGCTCTCTTTTTTTGCTGTTAAGTCTATCGATTTGAGCTTTAATTTGGGTATCTTCGGTTCTATTATAAAGTGTAGCAACCATGTTCTCACTGTCAAAAAGAGACCCTTTGTACCGTAGCCAATCATTCAACATAAGGGGTAAAAGATGCTTCTGTTTTGATAAATAGGCACTTTCAATCAATAGAAACATACTACTTTGGCTCTTTTTTAAATAGTGTTCTTTATCAATAGCATTTAGTTGGTTAAAGTAGCTCTCTCTATTTTTTAAAAAAATATCAAATGCTTTTTTCGCATAGGTATAGGCTTTATCATATTTTTGTTGAGTAAAATAAGTCCAACCAACACTTTCATAATTAGAAGCCAAAACAGTACTGCCGACGCCTTCAATTTTTTCACTTATCTCTAGATTCTTTAAAAAATAGGGTAGGGCTTTATCACTCTCTCCCAAACGTTTATAGCTTTCTCCTAAGTTAGCATAACTTTGAATTAAAGCAATATCTTCAGAAGAAAGCTTTTTTTCTCGTATTCTCAATGTCTTGTTAAAATATTCTATTGCTTGAGCATACTCTTTGGTTACAAGGTAATAGCTTCCTAGATGATTATAAGCCGTGGCTGTATCGATATGCTCTTTACCCAAAACTTTTTCATACATTGCGATGGCGTTTTGGTGATAACTTAATGATTTATTGTAAACTCTTAGCTCTTCATATGATTTTCCTATAGCACTATAGAGTTGTGCTGTAAATTTGTTTTCCAATGCATTTGTTTTACTTTGTATAATAAACGCTTTTTCAAAATAGTTTAATGCTTTTTTTTGATTGCCTAAGATTTGATAGGATAGCCCCACATTATTATAGCTGTGTGCTAATTTCTCATCATATTTATGTAGAATTTTTTCTCGTAATTGTAGACCCTTTTTAGCATACGTTAACGATTGACTATTGTGACCAAGGGAGTTATAACTTGCTCCAATATTATCATACAGTGTAGCGATATTATAGTTCTCTTCTCCGAAACTCTCTTGATACAAAGGTAACATCTTTTGATAAAGGTCTAATAACTGCTGATGCTTTCCTTCTTTATTATATTTTGAAACCAATGTCTTATAACCCTCTATGGTTGAGCTATTTCTTTCTATTTGAGTATAGATTGTGTGCCACAGTGTTAAACCTTGATTAAGCCGTTCATGATGCTGAGGATAAAGTCTCATTAACATTTGATAGTCTGCTCTGATTCCTTCATCTGACTCTTTATCATTATGTGCTGCTAAAAAATAGTGATAGAGTTTTTCAGCTTCTTTAAAATTAGCACTCAAAACAAAACTGTGTGCAATATTTGCCAGATTATCATTTTGAGTCATTTGGGGTGCAAGTACCTCTTGATTATGTTTATTTTTACCCACAATAAGATAGTACCAAGAGGCATAAGCATACTCCTTGTTTCCCTCATAATTCTCTGCTATAGGTAGACAGTACTTTGTTAAAATACTCTGTATTGGTTGCTCTTTTTGACTTTCTGTATCACATAACTCTTGTACAGTATTGGCGTAGATAATATTCGTTATGAATATTATCATTAAGATTATTTTTTTCATTGTGAAGGATCCTTTAGTCATGGCATACTAGCATTTTTATAAATAGATAAGTTAATCTCTAACGATGAGAAATATGAATAAAGTGGTGAAACTCTTTTTCTTCTTGATAGTACTTTTCTATAATTACGATTATTACTAGAGTTTCTATATTTTATACTTTTATAGATAGTAAAGTTAGTAAATTTTTAGTAAATTTCTAGAAAAGTTATTAGAGGTAGCAATTAAGCTTAAATTGGAGAATTGATTAAAGTAGTTTAGTTTTTTAACTACCCCAAAAGGGGTAGAAAAAGGATTATTGATTATATAGCGTCAATAATAGCATTAAGCGTAGCAGAAGGTCTCATTGCCTTTGCAGCTAACTCGTCATTTGGATGAAAGTAACCACCGATGTCTTGAGCTTGACCTTCAACAGCAAGAAGCTCTTCAATAATAGTTGCTTCTTTTGCTTTAAGTTCAGCAGCAACAGGTGTAAACTTAGCAGCCAATTCAGCATCAGCTCCATTTGCAAGTGCGTCTGCCCAGTATTGTGCTACGAAGAAGTGAGAAGCTTTGTTGTCTGGTTGACCAACTTTTCTTCCTGGCTCTTTGTTGTTGTCAAGGTAACCTTCATTTGCAGCATCTAGTCCAGCTGTAAGTGCAGCTAGTTTTGCATCTGAATGTTTCTGACCGATAAATCTTAATGACTCAGCCAATGCCAAGAACTCACCAAGTGAATCCCATCTTAAGTGACCTTCAGCTAAGAATTGGTCTACGTGTTTTGGAGCAGATCCACCAGCACCAGTTTCATAAAGTCCACCACCAGCAATTAATGGAACGATTGAAAGCATTTTAGCAACAACAACAGGTACAGAAGCATCAATAATTACATCGTTAGATGCATTGAAGTTAGTTGTTCCTTTGTCAGAATCAACTAGTTGAAGTTGTAATAATTTTATTTTAAATACGACTATAAATATATTTTAAGGAAAAAAGTTTTTATTATACTATTTATATAGCTATAATTGTATTTTGTAATATATTGTGATATACTTTTTTAAAGATAAAGTAAAATTGTATTTAAAGGGAAGATGTGAGTGATTTAGAAATTATTAAAGAATTAGAAGATAAAGGTATTAAATTAACTAGTCATACTTTAGAAAATGATAAAGTTATTGAGCTTAGAATTATTGGTAAAAATATTAATGATTCACTATTTAAAATCATATTACGGTTAAGTAATTTAAAATATCTTGAATTACGTTCAACAGATAATATAACTGAAATACCCAATGAAATATCAAACCTTTCTAAATTAGAATATTTTAATTTAGATAATAATAAAATAGGAAAAATTTCTGATGAAATATCAAAATTAACTTCTTTAAAAACACTTGATTTAAGTAGAAATAACTTAACTTCTATTCCTAATGGTATAGCAAAAATAATTAACTTAGAAAAATTAGATTTAAGTAGTAATAAAATAACTAGTATCCCTAGTCATATCTCAAAACTTATAAATTTAAACGAACTAGATTTAGACAATAATGAACTAAATGTTATATCTAAAAATTTATTTCAATTGAATAATTTAAAAACTCTTGATTTACGAGAAAATTTAATAGAAAAAATACCTAATAAAATTTCTGAACTTACACAATTAGAAGAGCTATATTTGTCATCAAATGAGATTGAGGAATTATCAAATGGTATTTTTGAATTAAAAAACTTAAAAGAATTAGATTTAGGGAATAATAAAATAGCTAAACTACCAAAAAAGATAGGAAACCTTACTCCTGATTTCAAAATATCTATAAAACGCTTTTTTTATCCAATTGGTCACGGTGCTTTTTATGCTGAGAAGCATCAATACCGTAATTCAAATTTTACAATTGTATATGACTGTGGAAGTAGATCAAGCAAAGATACTGTTCAACCCATAATTGAAAAAGCTTTTGAACAAGATGAAGTGATAGATATTTTGTTTATCTCTCATTTTGATGCTGACCATGTTAATAAAATCAAACTCTTAAAGAATCGTACAAAGATAAAACAAGTAGTTATGCCTTTACTTCAAGAAAAAGAGATTGTTTTTCTTATAAATTTATATAGAGTATTAAATGTGAATATTTTAGGTTTACTAAAAAACCCTGAACAGTTTTTTGGAAAAGAGACAAAAATTATTAGAATAAAACCTAGTAATAATGAAGAGCGACCTATTGAGAATATGGAAGCTATAAATATTGAAAATATATCACATAATAGTGAAATTGATAGTGGCATTCCTTTAAAACTTTCCAATGATTTAGATTGGGTATTTATTCCTTATAATCATGAATATACAGATAGACAAAAAGAGTTAGTAGAACTACTCAAAGAAAGAACAGATTTAGATATTGATAAATTAAAAACAGATGTAGATTATACTTTAGCAGTTATATTTGAAGATTATAAAAAAACTGTAAAAATAAAAAATAAAATAAAAAATATATACAATGAAGTAGATGGAAAAATAAATCAAAACTCTATGCTGTTATATTCAGGAGTGTTAAATTTTCCTAACACTCATTTGATAAAAAGAAGTTATTTAGTTGATTTTGAAGATATACGAATACGAGATATAGAACAAGTAGGAAATTATACAAATCGAGTTAGTTGCCTCTATACAGGTGATACAGAATTAGGTGATATAGAATTAAAAAAAGTTAATCCAAAACTACAGTTTAGTCGATTATGGGATAGTATTGGAACAATTCAAATACCACATCATGGTTCAGTTAAAAATTTAGATAAAGCTATACTTGATAATAATGTATATATGTGTCCAATGTCAGTTAGTACTAAAAGTTTAGGGTATCATCCTTCAAAAAGTGTTATTGATGATATTTATGCTCAAAATAGTCATCCTATTTTGGTTACTAAACAATTAAATTCAGGTTTTGTTGAATGTATTGGTTTGAGTTACTCTTTAGGTATGTATAAAAAATATAATTTTTTAGAAAAGTGTAATCGGAGGTGGAGATAAAATGTCTAACGGTAAAAAAGTAAAACCAACCCAAGCACCATTATTCAACGAACCCATAAGCCTAGAAAACATAGGAAAATTCATAAAAGCAAGAAGAACACAACAAGGTTTAAATACT
Organism: uncultured Sulfurovum sp.; assembly: GCA_902727895.1. Lineage (GTDB taxonomy): Bacteria > Campylobacterota > Campylobacteria > Campylobacterales > Sulfurovaceae > UBA1140. Next base: position 179,973 of record CACVAP010000086.1, on the reverse strand, counting down.
CTTGATTGTGCCATGCTCTGTAACATATCAGCCCACACCCTCAACAAAATAGAAAATGGTTTCGAGGGTGTAAGGCTCAATACTTTACTTCAAATCATGGAAGCTTTAGGTATGGAGATGAGCATGAAAGATTGGGATAGTTATGAATAGTTTAAAAGTTAGTATGCAAAACCAAGTAGTCGGAAAGCTCTCTATCGATAGTGAAGAAAAATACCATTTTGAGTATGATAAACCTTGGATAGAAAAAGGTTTTTCTATCTCTCCTCATTTACCATTTGACCAAGAGTTTTCATCCATAACGATTAAGAGATTTTTGGAAAATCTTATTCCTGAGGGAGAGGGTTTAGAAGATATTGCTTCTTTTGCACATATTTCTAAAAATAATACTTTTGCCATTATACACTCTATTGGTTACGACACAGCAGGAGCATTATTTTTTGGTAATAAAAGTGAAGCGAATGAGCCTATTTTTCGTGAGATTAGTTTGAAGGAGCTAACGGGACGAATTGAGGAGTTAGAGAGTAAAAGCATTGCAATTTGGGATAAAAAAGTACGACTCTCTTTGGCAGGAGTTCAGGCTAAACTACCTGTGATTATTAAAGAGAGTAAGATCGGCTTAGCTAATGGAACACTAAGCTCAACGCATATTATGAAGTTTCAAACTAAAAAGTATTTACATATTGTAGCCAATGAACTTTTTTGTATGACTTTAGCAAAAAAAATTGGCTTAAACGTAGCAAACGTTGAAATGAAAAAGTTTGCTACACACCCAACGCTTTTAATAGAACGATTTGATAGGATTTATAAAAATGATTTTGTGGAACGTCTTCACATCATTGATGCATGTCAAATAACGAACCTACCACCAACCTACAAATATGAACAAAACTTTGGTTCAAGCAGAGATGTAGAACATATTCGAGAAGGTGCAAGTTTTGAAAAACTTTTTGAAGCCACCAAACTTTGTTCTGTTCCTGCTGTTGCACAACTTGAACTACTTAACTGGGCGATGTTTAATCTTATCATTGGTAATTCTGATGCTCATGGTAAGAATTTCTCTTTTTTTGTTGATAAAAAAGGTATAAAGCCTACACCATTCTATGACCTTCTCTGTGTCATGATGTATGACTTTGACCACAACCTAGCCATGGCGTATGGAGATGAATTTAACCCGAATAAGGTATTTGCTTATCAGTTAAGAGAGTTTTCCGAAGATGTGGGAGTAAATTATAAACTTGTCTCTAAGATTTTATTAAAGCAATGTGATATGATTATTAAAGTTTTGAAAGAAAATATAGTAGATAGAAGGTTATTAACAAAAGAAGAGTTTGATTTTATAGAGAAGCTATCTAAATTTATTTTTGAAAGAACTTTGAAATTTAAAGAGATTGCGTTAGAAATACCTTTGGTATCTTATCTTTGATTTCCACCCCAAAGAAAAGGGGTAGAAAAAGTATTATCGACTAGATAGCGTCAATAATAGCATTAAGAGTAGCAGAAGGTCTCATTGCCTTTTCAGCTAACTCGTCATTTGGATGGAAGTAACCACCGATGTCTTGAGCTTGACCCTCAACAGCAAGAAGCTCTTCAATAATAGTTGCTTCTTTTGCTTTAAGTTCAGCAGCTACAGGTGCAAACTTAGCAGCCAATTCAGCATCAGCTCCATTTGCAAGTGCGTCAGCCCAGTATTGTGCTACGAAGAAGTGAGAAGCTTTGTTGTCTGGTTGACCAACTTTTCTTCCTGGCTCTTTGTTGTTGTCAAGGTAACCTTCATTTGCAGCATCTAGTCCAGCTGTAAGTGCAGCTAGTTTTGCATCTGAATGTTTTTGACCAATAAATCTTAATGACTCAGCCAATGCCAAGAACTCACCAAGTGAATCCCATCTTAAGTGACCTTCAGCTAGGAATTGGTCAACGTGTTTTGGAGCAGATCCACCAGCACCAGTTTCATAAAGTCCACCACCAGCAATTAAAGGAACGATTGAAAGCATTTTAGCAGATGTTCCAAGCTCTAAAATTGGGTACATGTCTGTAAGGTGATCTCTAAGAACGTTACCTGTAACAGCGATTGTATTTTTACCTTCTCTAACTCTACCATTTGTAAATCTAGTAGCATCAGTAACATTCATGAATTGAATGTCTAAACCATCAGTGTCGTGGTCTGTAAGGTAAGCATCTACTTTCTTTTTAATCTCAGCATCATGCGCTCTGTCTGCATCTAGCCAGAAAATTGCAGGAATACCTTCAAGTCTTGTTCTCTCAACAGCAAGTCTTACCCAGTCTTTAATTGGAATATCTTTTGTTCTAGACATTCTCCAAATATCACCAGCTTCACATTCAAAGCTCATTAATACACCATCTGCACCAGTTACAGTTACAGTACCAGCTTCAGCCAGTTCAAATGTAGTTGGGTGTGAACCATACTCTTCTGCTTTTTGTGCCATAAGACCAATATTTTGCATTGCACCCATAGTTGTAACGTCGTATTGACCATTCGCAACACAGTCAGCTACCATTTCAGCATGGAACATACCGTAAGTAGAATCAGGAATAACAGCCACACATTCAACTGCTGCACCTGTTCTGTCCCACTGTTTACCACCTTCACGAACAACAACTGGCATAGAAGCATCAATAATTACATCGTTAGAAGCGTTAAAGTTTGTTGTTCCTTTATCAGAATCAACCATTGCAAGTTTAGGAGCATCAGATTCAAGTGCTGCTAGGAAATCAGCTTTAATCTCAGCTTCTTTAGCATGACCAGCAATTTTTTTCTCTAAATCAGACATACCTTGGTTAGGTGCTACATTTAATTCTGCAAATGTGTCTGCATGTTTAGCGAATACATCTTTGAAGAATACTTTGAAAGCATGACCAAACATAATTGGATCAGAAATTTTCATCATAGTAGCTTTAAGGTGTAGTGACCATAAAACATCATTTGCTTTTGCATCTTCAATTGTTTTTGCATAGAAAGAATTTAGTGCAGCAACTGACATGTATGTACCATCAAGAATCTCTCCAGCAAGTGCATCGATTGTTGTTAATGTGTTACCATTTAACGCAATGGTTACTGACTGGTCTTTGTCAGAAGTTACAGATTTTTCATTTCCGAAGAAGTCTCCGTTACCTTCCATGTGTGCTACATAAGACTTTGGATTCTCTGGGAATGCTCTAAGTTTATGTGGGTTATTTTGTGCAAACTTCTTAACAGCTTTTGCTGCTCTTCTGTCTGAGTTACCTTCTCTAAGTACTGGGTTAACAGCAGAACCAAGACAACCAGCGTATTTAGCTTGAATAGCTTCCTCATCGGCATTTGCTGGGTTTTCAGGGTAGTTAGGAATATCGTAACCTTGACCTTGAAGTTCTGCGATACAATCTTTTAATTGTCCTACTGATGCTGAAATATTTGGAAGTTTAATAATATTTCCATCTGCTTCTAAAACAACTTCTCCAAGTTTAGATAATTCATCTTCTGCTAGTCCCATAGCTGCAAGAACTCTACCTGCAAGTGAAATATCTGAAGTTACAACTGAAACTCCTGCTGCTTGTGTAAATGCGTTTACAATTGGTAACAACGAATAAGTTGCTAGTGCTGGTGCTTCATCAATTTTTGACCAAATAATTTTAGGTAATGACATAAGTCTTCCTTAGTGTGTAGATTTTGTAGCATGATTTTAGCCTTTTTAGTTAAATAGCAAATTTAAAGAGATAATTGCAGAATTCTATATTGAGTACTTGTTTCTTTTTGAAACAAGCTTATAAGAAAAAGTTTGATTTAATTATAAATAAAACTTAATATTTATTCTGTAGATCAATAAAGTTAAAAATTGATTGACAATTGTTGACTTTATTTTAATACAATATATATTGTAAGTAAAAAATTAAAACTTCTAAGGAAAAAGATGATGAATATTAAAAAAGGTTTATTATTACTATTAACACCATTGGCTATATATGCAGGTAGTTCAGATGCTATTATTGAGTGTAAATCAGGAACAGGAAGAACGAGTCTTAAGTTTTTAGATCAAGATATACAAGGACATTTTCAAGGAGGAACATTTATAATTGATAAAAAGAGTATCAAGTATCATCCTCAAAACAATTATGAGACAAATAAAGATTTTCCTTATTCTTGGATGAATGTTAATATGAAAGAAGGGGTTTACAGTTTAGTCTATAATGATAATAAGGGTACTGTTTTGAAGTTTTATGCATTACCTAAGAGTATGAAAAAGAAGAAAAAAGAGGGCTTTGAAGCCTACTATAACTTTAATGCGATTATAGATAGAACAAGTACTGACCCTCGAAGTTCATCGTTCTTAAATAAGCAAATTTGGTTGGGATGTAGCTTACGCTATTCTATTTAAAAATTAAAGAATTAAAGATGACAGAAAAAAGAATTATGGTTGTTGAAGATGAGAATTTAACCATGATGTTTATTACAGAGACATTAGAAGAATTTGGATGTAAAGATATTTTAGAATATGCTTGTGGACAAGATATTATTGATAGTGTGAAAAATGGTATTATTCCTGATTTAATTTTAATGGATATTAATATTAAAGGTGCAAAAGATGGTATTCAAACTGCTACAGAAGTTTTACAGTTTTGTAATACGCCAATTATCTTTATGAGTGCGTATAATGACAATAAAACAATAAGTGAAGTTTTGAATGTTTCGTTGTATGGATTTATTAGTAAGCCATTTAATGAGCGTGAGCTTTATATTGCACTACAACTAGCAATAAAGAATTTTTCTGAGAAAAATACTGTGGAAGAAAAGAGAACTAAGACAAAAATAGAGCTGTATGATAATTGCTATTATGATTTAGAAACAGAAAGTCTTTATCTTTTTAATAACTTAATAACGCTACCGTATAATCAAAGAATCTTATTAGAGACCTTAGTGAAAAATATAAATGTAGTTGTGTCTAAAGAATCACTTGCTTCTCGTATTTGGGGCATAAAAGAAGAGAGTAGTTCAGGAATTAGAACAGTGATTTATTTGTTACGAAAAAATTTAAAGGGGATTGAAATATCGTCTCAAAGTAAACAAGGGTATATTTTGAAAGCTAAGTATTTATAAGCTTTCATCTTTCCATTTTATTTGTACGTTTGTTCCTTCTTTTGAGTTGATGGTTAGGCTTCCTTCTAATTGTCCTTCAACTAAAATCTTTACAATACTTAAGCCCAGAGAATTTTTCCGTCTTTCTTTAAAACCTTTGCCATTATCAGTAATAGAGGCAATAATAGTATCTCTATTATTTTGAATAACAATTGAAATTTCTCCTTTCTCTTCTTTCTCATCAAAAGCATATTTAAAACTATTGGTTATAAGTTCATTGACGATAAGACCAATATAAATAAGATTATCTATTTTTAGATTATGTTGAATGTCATAATTTATATTAATATCTTTAACGAAACCCATAGAAATATTATTACAAATACCTTGCAAATAGAGTTCTGTGTTAAGATTGAGTGATTCATCATTAAGTAATAGCATTTCATAAAGTTTTGAAATAGATTCAATTCGATTTTTTGTTACTAAGAGTGATGAGGTTGTTTCAGTATTTTTTGTTCTTTTAATTTGTAGTTTAAGTAAGGAGATAATCATCATCAAGTTATTTTTAATTCGGTGGTTTAACTCTTTATAAAGAATTTCTTTTTCGTTTAAGGAAGCTGTTAATGCTTTAGTTTTTTCGGAAACAATTATTTCTAGTCGAGTTTGTTCTTCATTTTTAAATAGAATTAATTGTTCATTATTAAGCTTGATTCTATGTGCTAAAGCTATAGAGAAAAGTAGGGCTTCAAGAACTAAAGCTAGGTCTTGAAGATACGTTAAATTATAGGTTCTTAAGTCATAGTCAAAAATTGATTGAAATATTTGAAGAACAAAACCAATCATAATAATACTCCAACCAAAAACGTAAAACCTTGCTTGTTTTACCCCTTTAAAAAGAGCATAAAATGCAACGTATACTATATATAGACCAAATAAAAGACTGATATAGTGTACTGACTCGTTTAGCATCCATGCATCGTAACTTAAAATGGCTAAAAGAGGTAATGTCCATAAAATAATATTGAGTACAGTATTTAATTTTTTAAACTTTTTAGTTTCTAAAAAGGTTTGTGTAAAAAGAAGTGTAGCAAGAACAAGTATAATGGTAAAGCTTCCTGTAGCTTTTAATAAGAAATTACTTATGGTTTGTGATGGGATATAGAGAGAAAGCATTCCCGAATAAAAAGCACTATTTAACATTAGGGAGAGGATGTAAAAAACATAATAAAAATATGATTTGTCTTTAGTAAATAAAAAAAGCATAAAATTATAGATTAAAAGAGTTAACATAATTCCTAAAAAAATAAAAATATACATTTGACGTTTCGACTCTGCTCTAATAAAATCAATTTCATTCCAAAGTATCAATTTTGCTTGTGTTATATTTATTCTAGAATGGTTCTTAAGATAGTAAGTCTTACTTTCATAGGGCTTTAAAGTTAAATAGAAGATAGGGTTAATGGATGCTCTAGTCTTACTTATATGTAGTAATCCTCGACGAACAGTAAGATTTCCATCATAAAATAGAAGTTCTTCTACTTTTGAATTCTCATATGAATTATCATATTCCAAAATTTTATTAATAGGTTTTGAACTTGTATTTTTGAGAATTACTTTTGTCCAAAGTGAAGTGTCAGTCACAAACCCTAAAGATACAATATTTGAGGGGTTGGTTAAAAATTTTTTGCTTAAGATCTCTTCTTTTGTTAGTTTATTGGTTTTATCTATAAAAATAGATGATTCTTCTAAAATCGAAAGATTAGAGCTATTTTCATCTATATTTACAGCATAAAGAGAGAGTTTGGAGAAAATAATAACAAGGATTATAAGGTATTTCATAGTAAAAAGAGAATACCGAATAAGCCTTAATAATACTTTATTTTGTTTTACTAAGCTTAACTCAATTAAATGAGTTGAAGACAGAGTAAATTACATTACTGATGAAAGTTTAACAGTTTTTCCACAGTGAGAAGAACTTATTTTAAAAAGAAAATTATCTTTGGTTCCACGAGTTGCCGTATAAATACTTCTACCTACTTTACAAGTTATTGAAGTTGAACTTCCTTTGTTTAGGTTCGAAACTCCTGTCCCTGTATGTATGCTAATTTTACTTCCTGTATCGTTGACAAGTTTAAAACTTGATGCAAAACTAGCTACTGGAATAATTGCTAAAGCTGACAAAATCATAATTGTTTTTTTCATGTTAATCCTTAATTAATTTTCTAACAGTCAAAGTATAGAATAAAGAAGTCAAGAAATGTCAAATATAAGTTTGGTATGAATTAATTTTATATTTATTAAATTATATAATTAAATAATAAATTAATTTTAATTTAATAATGGTAAAATATATTTAAACTATTAAGGAGTTTAGTATGCGTATATTTCATTTTATTTTATTTTTATATATTATTAATTTTGTTAGTGCTTGTGGAGAGAGTAAAGATAACAATACAAGTCCTCTTGTTGATTCAACTAATGATATTGTTGGTTCAGCGAATGATATCGCTGAAATTGCGTCTGAATTAGCACTTGATTTAGGAATAGAACAATGGGTAAAAGTAAATGAAAATATCACTCTTAATGTCGAAAAAGTTTCAAATACGGAGAGTGTCTCTTCTTATAAGTGGGAGTATGAAGGAAAAACTCTAGCAACAACAAGAGAATTCACTTATACACCAACAACTTTAGGGGTTAACACACTTGATTTTTCAGTTCAGTATAGTGATGGGACTATTGTAAATGATACAATTAATATCATTGTGACAAGTATAGCTATTAATTTAAATATACCAACTGTTAGTACAGTTTCAAAAGAAGCATATATATCAGCCATTAATGCAGCAAGAGCTCAAGCACAAGATTGTGGAAGCAGAGGAGAGTACTCAGCAACGACAGCTTTAACTTGGAGTGATAAACTATATAGTGCTTCTTATGAACATTTACAAGATTTAGTTGCTAGTCAGACTTTTGCACATAAAGGTTCTGGAACGGAGTCGGATTGGACAGGGTATAAAGCAAGTATACAGAGTGACTTAATCAGTCGTTCGGAGGCATATGGTTATATTTGGAGTCATTTAGGTGAAAATCTTGCTGGAGGAACTTCCATGGATGAGGTTGAAGAGGCAATTAATGCTTGGTTAGAGAGTGACAGTCATTGTGAAAATTTGATGGATCCAAATTTTACAGAAGTTGGAATGGCAATGATAAAAGATGATAACTCTTTATACACACATTATTGGTCACAAAACTTTGGGACACCAAAATAAAACATTCCTAATTAATGGGTATTTCACCCATTAATTACTAATTTCTCTTCTTCATAAACCCCAAGTTCCTTAGCTTCCATTAAAATAGAACGACTCACTTTCATTTTTGATTCAATCATTACATTAGAAAGTTTAGACTTTATAGCCAGTTGAAGAGGATGTCTTCCTGGGTACTTTTGTGCCAAACAGTAAAGCTCTTCAATCATTTTTATATCAGGTAACAAACTCATGGCTAATACCACAGGTTCGCTTGGTGGTTCAGGTGTATGCTTTTGTTCTTTTACTACTTTTACTTTAGATTTTTTAGCATCTTTGAGTGATGAAATATTTAAAATATTCATACGCGTAAAATCACCATCTTTGGTAATTTTTACTTTAAAGGCAATGGGTTTGTTTAAGTCAAAGTCTTCATCTAACTCAACCAAACGATTCTCAAAAAGCATTAACTCAATGTTTCCGTGTAAATCCATAATGTTGGCAATACCGAATTTATTTCCTTTTTTGGAAATACGGGTATTTATCTCTTCAATTTTACCAATAAAAAGGGCCTGTGAACCATCTGCTAAGTCATCTATTTCTGAACTTAAAGTGTATTTTATGTTATCTAATTGTTCACGATATTGGTCAAGAGGATGACCCGAAACATAAAATCCGAGTGACTCTTTTTCAAGAGCGAGTATTTCAAGTGGTTGATATTCTGGCATATCACTAATGTTTACGGTAACAGTGGTCATCTCTTCTGCATCACCAAAGAGTGAACCTACAGCTTGTTTTTTAGCCAGCATTGCTTTTCCAGCAGCTTCGGTAATGGCTTCTACTTGGCTAATTAAGGCACAACGAGAATGTCCAAAGTCATCAAAGGCACCTGATTTAGCCAGTGATTCTATAACCCTTTTATTGACTTTTGAAGCATCAATTCGTGAGACAAAGTCGTTCATGTCTTTAAACTCTCCACCTTCATCACGCGTAGCGATAATAGAACTAATAGCCACATCTCCAGCACCCTTAATAGCACCCATACCAAAGAAAACAATCTTTTTATCTTCTATTTCATCGGCTTGGAAAACAAGAAGGGAACGGTTAACATTGGGTGGACGAAGTTCAATATCTAGATTTTTTAATTCATCTACATATTTAATAACTTTGTCAGTATTATTTTTTTCCAGCGTTAAAATCGCAGCCATAAACTCGGTAGGATAGTAGTGTTTTAAGAATGAAGTATAGAAAGTAATTAAAGCATAAGCAGCAGAGTGAGATTTGTTAAAACCGTAACCAGCAAACTTAACAATAAGATCGAAAAGCTCTCTGGCTATGGTCATGTCAAAGCCTTTTTTACCAGCCCCTATGGCAAATTCTTCTTTGAGCCTGTCCATCTCTTCTTTAATTTTTTTACCCATTGCACGCCGAACTAAGTCAGCCCCACCAAGGCTAAATCCACCAATGGTCTGTACAATTTGCATAACTTGCTCTTGGTAAACAATAACCCCATAAGTAGGTTTTAAAATGGGTTCAAGTTCTGGAAACATGTAAGTAATTTTTGCCCGTCCATGTTTACGTTCAACAAAGTCATCGAGCATTCCCGATTCCATAGGTCCTGGTCGGTAGAGGGCGAGCATCGCAATGATGTCTTCAAAACCATTTGGTTTAAGCTTTTTTGCCAACTCTTGCATACCAGCCGACTCAATTTGAAATAGTCCTAAAGTATCACCAGTTGAAATGTATTCGTAAACTTCTTTGTCATTAACGTCTTCTTCAACAAAGTTAATACGTTTTCCATGACGCTGTTCAACGAGTTTTAAAGCTTCTTCAATAACGGTTAGGGTCTTAAGACCCAAGAAGTCAAACTTAATTAAATCGACATCTTCAACATATTTACCATTATATTGGGTCGCTAAAGTATCTTGTCCTGTTGGTTTAAAAAGAGGAGTTTTTTTCCAAAGAGGTTCATTGGAAATAACAACACCAGCAGCGTGTGTTCCTGCATTTCGGTTCAGTCCTTCAAGGGCTAAAGCATAGTCCCATGTTCTTTTAGCTAAAGGATTAGTAGCACATAGTTCGGCAATTTTAGGCTCTTTAGCATAAGAATCTGTTAGGTTAATTCCCAATTCATCGGGGATAAGTTTTGCCATGGCATCAGCTTGTGAATAAGGCATGTCAAGCACACGTGCCACATCACGGATGACCCCTTTGGCTTGTAATTTACCAAAAGTAATAATCTGGGCAACGTTCACACGACCATATTTTTCAATTACATAATCCAAAATCTCTTGACGACGTGCTTGACAGAAATCCATGTCGATATCTGGCATGGAAACACGTTCAGGGTTCAAGAAACGCTCAAAGAGTAAACCATAAGGAATGGGATCAATATCAGTAATTTCTAATGAGTAAGCAACTAAGGAACCAGCTGCCGAACCTCTTCCTGGTCCTACAGGAATGTCCATTTTTTTAGCTTGAATAACAAACTCCCAAACAATGAGCATGTACCCTGGAAACTTCATGTTGTTAATAATGTCCATTTCAACTTGCAGTCGGTCACGGTACTCTTGGTGTCGTTCTTCTGGAACTATTTTTAAACGTTTCTCTAACCCTTTTTTACATAAGTGGTTAAAGATAACAATGTCATTTTCTAAAGAATATTCTGCTTCTTCTGGAAGTGCAACACCTTCATCTTCTGCCGTTTCTCTAGCAAATTTAAAGTTTGGTGGCGTTGGGTTTCCCAGTTTAATTTCTAGGTTACATTTGTCGGCTATTTCTTGGGTATTGGCAATGGCTTCTGGCATGTCGGCAAACAGTTCAGCCATTTGGTCGGGTGATTTTACATAAAACTCATGTACCGAGTGACGCATACGGTTGGGGTCATCATAAAGTTTGTTCATCGCGATACACATAAACGCCTCATGGGCATCTGCATCTTCTTGTAAAGTGTAGTGAGTGTCATTGGTCGCAATGATTTTAACCCCAGTTTCTTTAGAAATTCTCATGATGTCTTTGTCAATGTTAAACTGATGGTCAATCCCATGACGCATAAGCTCCATGTAGTAGTCTTCGCCAAATACTTCTTTGTATTTTAGAGCTACTTTTTTTGCTTCATCATAACCCAATGCTCCATTTTTAACATTACGTTCAGAGAGGTTCAAATGCCAGTTAACTTCACCTTGAAGACAAGCAGAAGAACAGATAAGTCCTTCAGAATGTTCTTTTAGCATTGACCAGTTAATACGAGGATAGTAGTAAAAACCATGCATGTAAGCTTGTGAACTCAAATACATTAAGTTCTTATAACCTACATCATTTTTCGCATAAAGACAAAGGTGAAAACGTTTACGGGTAGATCGGTCATCTATTTCATCTTCATTATGTATGTAGGCTTCCATTCCGATTATGGGTTTAATTCCTGCTTTTTTCATAGTGTTATAAAAAGTAATGGTTCCAAACATATTTCCATGATCCGTCATGGCAACAGAATCCATGCCTAGCTCTTTAATTTTTTTTGCTAGAACGTCTATTTTATTTGCCCCGTCTAGCATGGAGTATTCAGTATGTAGGTGTAGGTGGGTGAATTTGGTTTTACTTAAAGTTGGTAAATCTTCTGGTTCTTGTGACATGGGTTTGCCTTTTGTATCTTATTCTTAAAATGTTAAAATTATGTATTAGTTACGTATACTTTGTTGCCAAGAAACTGGATCTTTTATTTCTTTAAATGTATTAATATTAGAGTTTTTAAAGAGTTCTTCCATTTGGTTTTTAATAGAGTCCTTAGGTATCTCTTTTGTATTGTTTTCATATGAAATATTGATGAGGTTTTTAGGTAAACTTTGCAAAAAAAAGATGATATGTTCATAGATACTATTGCTAACTTCTATTTTAAGGGTTTGCATGATTACTCCTATAGTTATTTGTTTGAATATAACATATTTATTTTTAGGAGTGGGTGAAAAATTAGGTTTGAACCTCTATAGCTATATTTCTTCTATAAAGTGATTATAAGTTATAATAGAGTAAAACTCTTTAAAATATGAAAGGATTAATAAATGCTTACAGAAGCTTTAAGTGCATTAGCTATAAATAGTAGTGATGTATCATTAGAAGATTATCAAAAGATTATTGCTAAACAACCAATTTATAAAATTGAGAAAAGTAAGAATAAGTATGTAAAGGTTTCAGAGAAACTCAAAAATGAAACAAATGATTTTCTAGTAACTTTTCTTGAGTCTCAGAGAAAAAATATTCCTTTAGCACAAGAAGTTTTTATTAATAATTTCGATAGATGGGAAGTAGAAGATAGTGATAATTTATTTTTTGCAATAAATGAATTATTGAATATAAAAAAAGAATTTGATAAAGAATATATACGAGGGAAAAGACATTTTAAGGGCTATCCCTCTTTATCTTCAAAATTAGATGAATTGATAGAGTTGAATAATGGTGCTATTAAGTTTATAAATGAATATTTACCAAGAGCTAAAGAAGCAGATGCAGCATCAAAGTTTATGAATACTTTTATCTCTAATAATCAAGAGGTCTTAGAAGCACTTGCATAAAAAGTATAAGCAAGTAACTCTTACTCAATTAAAATTATTCCATTTTAAAATTTTGCAAAATGATGGACAAGAATATTTACCTTTACCAGCTAATAAAGAAAGTCACTTACAGTCTATTCTTGAAAATATAGACCAATATGTTTTTGGAAAAGAGCTTTATCCTACACTTTGTGATAAAGCAATTTATATTTTAATGAGAATTGAACAATCTCAAGCATTCCCTGATGGAAATAAAAGAGTAGCTTTAAGTGCCTTTGAATTCTTTCTTCACATTAATGGTTCTTCTTTTAATAGTGATGTATCTCAAAAAGAAAAAACAAAATTTATGTTATTTATTGCTACAAATAAGCTAGACAAAGAATTAGCTGTTGATTGTTGTATTAAAGCCATACGAAACTAGCTGTAGTTAATAAAAAAGAATTCCTATAAGCTATTTGAAGTCTCTTTCCCATTACTAAAATAAACCACCAACCCCGAAACGAGTAACATCGTTAATTGCCACATAGGTATAAATAAAAAAGAAAATTTATGTTCTAGGTTATCTTCCATGTAGGTTGTGTCTATTAAAAAGTAAAGTCCTACGAAAATAATAAAAATTGCTGTTGCATAAGCTGTGTATTTAGCTGTAGGGTGGTTTGATATTTTTAGAATATAAAGGGTAGTTAAGTAAGGAACAATAGCAAAAGCTAGATAGCCAAATGCTAAGGATTGTTCTAAGCCTAAAGCTAAAGTAATAATTATGGCGAGAAGTGTTAGAATGTATAATATAGTTTTCATGGTTGGAGTTTAACATATAGACTTTAACTTTAGAAGAAAAGGATAGATGATGAAACAAACATTTGAAGTAAAAAATGTAAAGTGTGGTGGATGTGCAGGTACTTTGAAAAAAGCTTTAGCCCAAGATTTTGGTGAAGTAGAAGTTAACCTTGAAGTTGAACCACGAAAAATTACACTTGAGGTAGAAGAGGGGCAAATGGAAGTATTAAAATTAAAGCTTCGTTCTTTGGGTTACCCTTTGACTACAGATGAACTTTCTACGTTTCAAACGGTTGGAACAACAGCTAAGAGTTTTGTCTCTTGCGCTATTGGTAAAATGGATGAGAAGAAATAGGTTTTTATTTTATAGGAATATTAATTAAAATACTTATGATATACTTTAATAAAATTTTAATAAAGTATATATAATGGAAAAAAAACTACAGTTCTATCTTAAAAATCTTGTGCATAATGGAGGGAGTGATTTACATTTAAAATCTGGCTCTATTATTCGTTTACGTGTAAGTGGTGACTTACTTAAGTTGGGGGATAAAAAAATTTCTCATGAGGAGTTAGATGGCATAGCTCAAGCAATTTTAACAAAAGAACAATATGAGCAGTTAACAACGACTAAAGAGTTAGATTGTACTTATGTTTTAGATGAGAACAATCGTTTTCGTGTAAACTTTTTTTATCAGCTTGATGGACTTTCGGCTGTTATGAGAATTATTCCTGTAAAAATCTTGACTCTAGAAGAGTTGAAGTTACCAGCAGTGATTTCAGAATTATCTGAAATGCATAGAGGACTCATATTGGTTACTGGTGTTACGGGTTCAGGTAAGTCTACAACTTTGGCAGCAATGCTAAATCATATTAACTCTACAATGAAAAAGCACATCATAACGGTGGAAGATCCAGTTGAGTTTGTACACCCAGACAAAGAGTCACTTGTTTCGCAAAGAGGGGTAGGGCAAGATACACTATCTTTTGCCAATGCTCTTAAAGGTGCATTACGTGAAGACCCCGATATTATTTTGGTTGGTGAGATGCGTGACTTGGAGACGATTGAGATTGCTTTACATGCTGCGAATACGGGTCACTTGGTATTTTCTACCTTACACACACTTGATGCAAAAGAGACCATCAATAGAATTATTGGTATGTTTCCTCAAGAAGAGCAAAATAGAATTCGTATTACTTTGGCTTCTGTTCTCTCAGGGGTAATTTGTCAACGATTAGTTAAGACCATAGATGGTAAAAGAGCTGCAGCACTTGAAATTATGATACAGACACCAAGAATAGTTGATTTAATAGCTCAAAATAGAGATAGTGAGTTATTGGATACTATTGAAGAGGGTAGTGAAATTTATGGTTCACAATCATTTGATCAGGCATTAATTAGTTTATATCGAGATAAAAAGATTTCAGATGAGGTAGTGTTTGAACATGCTACGAATCCTTCTGATATGAAATTAAAGCTAGATGATGTACATGCTAATGAAAAGGTGAATAATAATGAAGACAATACTTCTCTAGATATATTTGATTTAAAAGAGCTTGAATAGAATAAATTTATACTTATTTTAAAACTTTTTATAATATAATTAAACAATTATTAATTATTTAAGGATTATTATGAAGATTGGTTCAATTATAACTATGGGGATTAGCTTGGGTACCTTGTTGATTTTTTCATGTATTTCTCTTAATGCTTCTCAATTTTATAGTAAAGTAGAAATAGCATCAAGTATAAAGTTCAATAGTAAACCAGAGATTGTATTACGTGATAGAACTTCTTATAAATACACCTACTAATAGAAACGAATTGAAATAAGGAGAAAAAAATGATAGAACTTATGTTGAAAATGACATCATGGCTTGTAGCTGCAATGGCATTAGGATTTATTGTGGCTTGGTTATTGTCTAAATTATTTTATTCAAGAAAATATAATATGAAGGAAGACTCTTTCTCTGCTATTATTTTTGAACGAAATAATATGATTGAGAAATTAGAAAAAAAGTTTCGCGATGAAAAGCTTATGTTTGAACGACTCTCTAATGATTTCGAGAATTCACAAAAGGGATTGGCTGAGAAGACTTCGTTATTAACTACATTGCAACATAAAGTAGATAATACAGATGATAGTATAAATTTAAAGCATGAGAATAGTCTGCTACAGTTGGAACTTAAAAAGTTAAAAAAAGTTGATAATGAGAGACTTAAAGAATTACTCTCTTTTGAAGAAGTATTGGTACATTCTGAAAATAAAATGGAAGAAAATGAGAGGAATTATAAGCAAGTTTTAAAAAATTTAGATCAAGAAATTGAGAAGTTAACTTTACTTAGTAAGACTCAAGAAGAGAAGATTAATGTTTACCAAAAAAACATAGCTGATCTTGAAAAAGAACTAAAATTATATGAAGCTGGAAAAGCTGATTCTGAATTTATAATTTCTAAGGATCAATTTCTGAAGATTGAAGAACAATTGGAAATATATCAAAAAGAAATCGTTGAATTAAAACATAAAAACAGTGAGTTAAAAGCTAAAAGAACTATGAGTGAAGTGAAGGTGGATGAGGAAAGCTTGGAGAAAGAAGTTGTGGATAAGTTGAGAAAAGAAAACGATGATAGCTCAGTAGTTAAAGTATTTAGGGAAACATACAAGAAAATTACGAAGTCTTAATTAAAAGTTAGTTAGAATTCGCTCTAATTTTTAATTTAAGGATCAAATATGTTAGAAGGTATTACTAGAGAGAGTATCGGATCGGCTTCAGCTAAGAAGTTAAGACGAGATGGTTATCTAACAGCTAACATCTACGCTAATGGTGTAGAGAATGTACAAGCTGCGTTTAAAAGAGGTGATTTTCTAAAAGCCGTAAGAGCTAAAGGTGGATTAACACTTTCATTTACAGTTGCAGGTACAGAGTTTAAAACAGTTATTCAAGAATATCAACTTCACCCAGTAAATGGTGATGTTAAGCATGTAGATTTACGTGTTGCTGTACCAGGGCAAGTAACAAACTTCCTAGTACCAGTTGAAACTACAGGTTTAGCTAAGGGTATTAAGAATAAAGGTGTTCTTATGTTACAAAAGAAAAGACTAAAAGTTAGAGGTGCTATTGAAAACATCCCTAATCTATTTACTCTTGATGTAAGTGACCTTGACAGAGATGAATCTATTCTTATTAGAGATATGGAAGTTCCAGCTGAATGTAGACTAATGGACAGACCAGACGTTGCTGTTGTTGGTGTAATTAAAGCTAAATAAGTTTAGCGTATAAATATGTTGTTAATTGTAGGACTTGGTAACCCAGGAAGACAATACGAAGATACACGACATAACATAGGTTTTAAAGTCATTGACAATTTAGTCGCTGACTTTGGAGCCAATGAAATCTCCAAAAGCTCTTTTCAGGGCGAACTTTTTAAAGCTCCCAATCTTTTACTTTTAAAACCCACAACTTATATGAATTTATCAGGTGATTCGGTACAAGCTGTAAAAAACTTTTACAAAATAGAACTAGAAGATATTATTGTTATTCATGATGACATAGATTTACCTTTTTCGGCATTGCGCTTTAAAACAGGTGGTGGACATGGTGGTCATAATGGTTTACGTTCTATAGATGCGATGATTGGAAAAGACTATACGCGTGTACGAATGGGTGTTGATAAGCCAGAATATAAGTCACAAGTCGCAGACTATGTTTTACATGATTTTTCAGATGAAGAAAATAAAATATTAAATCCTTGGATTAAACATACAGCACACGCTGTAAAAGAATTGAGAACAAACACGCTTAATGAGGTAAAATCAAAATACTCACTTAAATCGTTTAAAGAATAATTCAGATGCTTTTTAAATATGTTGCCTTTCATTATTTAAAAAATATGTTAATTATTCTTTTAGGTCTTTCAGGACTTTTTGCTGGTTTAGACTTTCTTATGAATGCTACCTCTCTCTCTTCTTTTAATGTTAAAGTATTATATGTTTTTTTTAAATGGCAAGAAGCACTCTCTTTACTTTTTCCTTTAGCCATAGTTTTTGGGGGAGTTTGGACAAAAATATCCTTTGTTAAACAAAACTCTATTTCTGCTATGTATGCCTTAGGGGTGACTAGAAAAGAACTCTTTAAACCCTTCTTTGTTGTTGGTATGTTGACGTATTTGTTTTTTGTATCACTTTATTTTACCTCTTTTTCAACAGCACGTGATTCTGCAAAACAGTTATTTTCAAATTCTTATGATGTTAGTGAAACCAGAGACCTTTTTTTTAAATATGATGATAGTTTTGTTTATATTGGGGCATTAATCCCAAAAAAATATAAACTTGAAAATTTAACAATATTTAAAATGAAGAACAATAAGGTCACTGAAACATTTACAGCTAAAGAAGCTTGGTATAATATTCATGAATGGGTAGCTACGAATGCGTTAAAAAAGACAATAGTTATAGATGAAGATGGAAAACAGCGTTTACAAGTTGAAAATGTAGGAATATTATATACCTTAAAAGAGTATCAACCTAAAATTTTAAAATCTATTTATGATGGTAAAGTATTAACTTTATATGAAAATATTAAGGCGATACAACTTTTAAACAATCAAGACTTGGAAACACACACATTAAGAGCCGATATATATGGAAAAGTGGTAATGCCTCTGTTCTCTATTGCTTTACTGATGATTTTACTTTTTACTTTTCCTTTTCATGCTAGGTATATGAACATTGCAATGACGACCACAAAAGCCATTGGTGGTACTTTATTTGTTTGGGGAATGCTTTTTTCTTTTCAGAGTATCGGAAAAAATGGAATATTAAGTCCTGAATTAGCAATTATATTACCCGTCGTCCTTTTATGGATATATGCACTTTATAGCTTAGGACAATCTCAAAAAAGAATATAAAACCCATCTGTAACCAACATTTAGATAGAATCGCGACAATTATAACAATGGGATTTACTTATGAGCGTAGATATTAAAACTTTAGTAGAAAAATATAATACACCACTTTATGTGTATGATTTTAATAATATTACAAACCGATATGATGAGCTAAAAGATGCTTTTTCTGGTAAAAAATCTTTAGTAGCGTATGCTGTTAAATCAAACTCTAACTTAGCTGTTATTCGTCACCTAGCAAACCTTGGTGCTGGTGCTGACTGTGTGAGTATTGGTGAGGTTAGACGTGCTTTAAAAGCTGGCGTGAAAAGATATAAGATTATTTTTTCGGGTGTTGGTAAAAAAGATGCTGAGATTAGAGAAGCTTTACAAGAAGATATTTTACTGATTAACCTTGAGAGTGAAGCTGAGATGAAGCGTGTAGAAATGATAGCTAAAGAGCTTGATATTGAAGCACGAATTTCTATTAGAGTTAATCCAAATGTTGACCCTAAGACACATCCATACATTTCAACAGGTTTACATGAAAATAAATTTGGTGTGAGTTTAGACTCTGCAAAACGTATGTACATTTATTCTAAAAAATCTAAAAATTTAAGTCCAGTAGGGATTCATTTTCATATTGGGTCTCAATTAACTGAATTAGCACCAATTAGAGAAGCTTGTGGCATAGTAGCTGACTTAGTACGTTCTTTAGATGCTATTGGAATTGAGATTAAATTCTTTGATGTTGGTGGAGGAATAGGGGTTGTTTATGATGATGAAGTAACTATTGCTCCTGCTGATTATGCAACTGCAATTCTTAGTCAAATTAAAGGGCTTGATGTTACCATTCTTTCTGAACCAGGACGATACATGATGGCGAACTCAGGAATCTTTTTAACCAAAGTACTTTATGAAAAAGTGAATGGTGATAAGCGCTTTGTGGTTATTGATGGTGGAATGAATGACTTATTGCGCCCAAGTCTTTACAATGCTTACCATAAGATTGAAGCTGTTCAAAAAGAGGGTGAGACGTCTAAAGCTGATATTGTAGGTCCTGTTTGTGAAAGTGGAGACTTTTTAGGTAAAGATGTGGAACTTCCTATTATGGAACACAATGATGTATTGGTTGTTCATTCTGCTGGTGCTTATGGTTTTACCATGGCAAGTAATTATAATACGCGTGGACGTGCAGCTGAAGTTGCGATATTAGATGGAAAAGACTATTTAATTCGTGAACGTGAAACATTTGAAGACCAAATAAGACTAGAAGAGTCTTGTGATACAAGTTGGCAGAACTAAAAACTCTTCGATAATAAAGGAATAATTATGAACTTAGATGAACTACGCGTTGAAATTGATAGTATAGATAATCAGTTACTAGAACTATATAATAAACGTATGGAGTATGTTCATCAAGTGGGTGAACTGAAAAATACTACGGGTGCACCAATTTATAGACCTGAACGAGAACAATCAATACTCAATCGTTTAAAGCGACAAAACTCTGGTAAATTAACTGATAATGCAATTGATGCTTTATTTTTAGAAATGTTTGCTGTCGCTAGAAATCTTGAGCGTCCAGAAGCCATTGCTTATCTTGGTCCAGAAGCTACGTTTACACATCAAGCTGCTGAAATGAAGTTTGGTGCTATGAGTGCTTACTTAGCGATGGATTCTATTTCTTCTGTTTTCAGAGAGGTTAATAAAGGAACAGCCAAGTTTGGTGTTATTCCTATTGAAAACTCATCCAATGGAATTGTTTCTGAGACTATTAATTGTCTTAAAGAGTATGATTTAAAAATTATTGCAGAAGTGTTCGTTGGGATACATCATACTTTAGCAACTAAATGCAATTCTATTCAAGAGATTAAAAAGATTTATTCTAGAGACATTGCATTTGATCAGTGTGCTGTATTTTTAAAGTCTTGTGGATTAGATGAAGTTGAATATGTCTTTTTAGACTCTACGGCGAAAGCTGCAAAAATTGCTATGGATGAAGAGGGTTCAGCTGCTATTTGTGCTGATGTGGCTGCTAAGATGTACAATCTGCCAATTTTATTTGAAAATATTGAAGATTGTACTGACAATAAAACACGTTTCTTTATTATCAGTAATTTTGACAACTTATCTTCTGGAGATGATAAAACTTCTATGCTAGTACGTCTTTCCAATACACCAGGTGCATTGGTTGAATTTCTAAATGATTTTGAACGTTGTGAGGTGAATTTAACTAAAATTAAATCACACATTGTAGAAGGTGAATCTATTTTCTTTATTGAGTTTAATGGACATCAAGATGATTTACATATAGTTGATATAATGAAACGAAATAGCGATGTGATTAAGATTCTAGGCTCTTATGTAAAAGAAAATGATGATATTTAGGAATAAAAATGAAATTTAATGAAGCACTAAAAGAGATAAAAATTTATGAAGCTGGTAAGCCAATTGAATTGGTAGTTAGAGAGTTTGGCATAAAACCTGAAAATGTAGTTAAATTAGCGTCTAATGAAAATCCTAAAGGTTGTAGCAAAAAAGTTTCAGAAGCAATTGCTTCTAATGCGCATAAGGCATTTTTATATCCAGATGATTCAATGTTTGAATTAAAAGATGCATTGGCCTCTAAGTTTTCAGTGACAAGTGACAATATCATTATCGGGGCTGGTTCTGACCAAGTTTTAGAATTTGTTTCTCGTGCCTTACTTATGCCTAACGATTCGGTACTCATGTCACAAGTTACTTTTGCAATGTATGAAATTTATGCTAAGCAGATGGGTGCTAAGATAGTACGTACACCTTCTTATGAGCATAAAGTAGATGAGTTTATTGAGGCTTACAATGAACATAAACCTAAAATTGTTTATCTTTGTACGCCTAATAATCCAACAGGTGATGCAACAATAAGAGAAGATGTTTTAAAGATTATCGAAGCCATAGATAAAGAAACATTAGTTGTAGTTGATGGTGCCTATATGGAATATGCTGCTGCAAAAGATGAAGCTTATGCACTTAGTCCAAAGGACTTAATGGCTTATTCAAATGTTATTTATTTGGGAACATTTTCTAAGGCATATGGTTTAGGAGGAATGCGTGTTGGTTATGGAATAGCAAATAGCCCATTAATTTCAGAACTTTATAAAATGAGACCACCCTTTAACATTACAACACTTTCATTAGTCGCAGCCATTGAAGCTTGTAAAGATGAAACATTTGTAGAAGAGTCTATAGCTTTACATACGCAAGAGATAAGTCGTTATGAAGATTTTGCTAGAGAAAATGGTTTTTCTTATATAGAGAGTTATACTAACTTTATTACTTATCTTTTTAATGGTAATATTAATTCAACTACTGTTTCAGATAAGCTTTTAGAAGAAGGTGTGATTATTAGAAACTTAGCTTCATACAAGATGAATGCTGTACGTATTACTATCGGAACTAAAGAACAAAATGATAGACTCTTTGAAGTGATGAGAAAGGTATTGGATGAATAAGTTTGGGGATTTAAAAACAAAAAGTATTGAGGAATTGGAAGTAGTTGCTACAGAAGTAAGAGAAAAGATTCTTTCTACGGTTAGTAAAAATGGTGGACATTTAAGTTCAACTTTGGGTGCGACAGACATTATTGTGGCGATGCATGCTGTTTTTGATGCTAAAGAAAACCCCTTTATTTTTGATGTTTCACATCAGGCTTATGCACACAAATTGGTAACAAACAGATGGGATTCATTTGATACCTTACGTCAGTTTGGTGGTCTCTCTGGTTATACAAAACCTAAAGAATCTGAGTGTGATTATTATATGGCTGGACACTCTTCTACTTCAATTTCATTGGCAACGGGTGCTGCAAAGGCTATTGCGTTAAAAGGTGAAGAGGAAACACGTGTTCCTTTAGCTGTGATTGGTGATGGATCTATGTCTGCTGGTATGGTTTATGAAGCAATGAATGAACTAGGTGATAGAAAATATCCAGCGATTATTATTTTAAATGATAATGAGATGAGTATTGCTTCTCCTATTGGTGCATTAAGTCGAATTCTTTCTCAAAAAATGGCTTCTCCCTTTTACCAAAAAATAAAATCTAAAACAAAAGAAATGTTGGAGTCCTTACCCGAGGGAGCAACTTATTTAGCAAAACGTTTTGAAGAATCTTTTCATTTGATTACCCCAGGAATACTCTTTGAAGAGTTGGGTTTAGAATATATTGGCCCTATTGATGGACACAATATTGAGTCATTGATTGAAACCTTGAAAATTGCCAAAAGTATGAACAAGCCTGTTATTATACATACGCAAACGACCAAAGGTAAAGGTTATGAAGTAGCTGAAGGTGCAGGTTCTGACAAAGAACATTGGCATGGTGTAGGTGTGTTTGATGTTGAGACAGGTGTGTCTAAAAAGAAAGCAGGGGCTAAAGCATCTACAGCTATTTTTTCAGAGACTTTAGTTGAAATGGCTGATGAAGATGAGAAAGTAGTTGGGGTAACAGCTGCAATGCCAAGTGGTACAGGTATGTCTGCTGCTATGGCTAAGTACCCTGAACGCTTTTGGGATGTTGCTATTGCTGAACAGCATGCAGTAACTTCCATGGGTCCTTTAGCTAAAGAGGGTTTTAAACCTTTTTGTACACTTTATTCAACCTTTTTACAAAGAGGGTATGATCAACTGATTCATGATATTTGTTTAATGAACCTAGGTGTTGCATTTGCCA
Organism: uncultured Sulfurovum sp.; assembly: GCA_902727895.1. GTDB lineage: Bacteria > Campylobacterota > Campylobacteria > Campylobacterales > Sulfurovaceae > UBA1140. The sequence continues at coordinate 156,737 of CACVAP010000086.1, read as the reverse complement.
TTGATAGGGCAGGGATAGTTGGTGAAGATGGTGAAACACATCAAGGGGTATTTGATGTTTCTTATTTAAGAGCCATACCAAATATGACAATCTTTGCACCTTCTTCAAATGCAAGTATGAAAGAAGCAATGTTATTTGCAAAAGAGTTCCCCACACCATGTGCATTTAGATATCCAAGAGGGGCCTTTAGCTCAGAATCTGAAGATATTACACCTTTTGAACTAGGAAAGTCAAATAAAATTAAAGAGGGCGAAGAAATTCTCTTTATTGGTTATGGAAATGGCGTAGGTCGAGCAGAACAAGTAGCTGAACTTATCGAAACCAATCCGACTATTTTGGACTTACGATTTGTAAAACCTTTGGATAAAGAAGTTTTAGTAGAGCTGGCTAAAACACATAAAAAATGGTATGTTTTTTCTGATACGGTACAAATGGGTGGGGTAGGATCTGCCCTTTTAGAACTTTTATCTAAAGAGAAGATTCAAGATATTGAACTAGTAACATTTGAATATGAAGACAATTTTATTACCCATGGAAATACAAAACTGGTAGAAGAGTCTTTAGGACTTCTACCTGAACAACTAGCAAAACAAATTAATTAAAAATATTATTTATTGTGATAATATTGCCACAATAGATTAAGATAAGGAAATAAACAATGGCAAAAGAGTATATTTTTACTTCTGAATCAGTAACAGAAGGTCATCCAGATAAGATGGCAGATCAAGTTTCTGACGCAATTTTAGATTATATTATCGAGCGTGATCCACAAGCTAGAGTTGCTTGTGAGACACTACTCTCAAATGGATTTTGTATTATAGCTGGTGAGTTAAAAACAAAAGCCTATGCACCAATGCAAGAGATAGCCCGTGAAGTAGTTCGTGAAATTGGTTATACGAATGCAGCTTTTGGTTTCGATTATCGTGCTGCTGCTGTTTTAAATGGGATAGGAGAGCAGAGTCCAGATATTAATCAAGGAGTAGATCAAGTTTCTGGTGAAATTGGAGCTGGTGATCAGGGTTTAATGTTTGGTTATGCTTGTAGAGAAACACCTGAACTTATGCCTTTGCCAATTTCTTTAGCACATAAGATTACAGCTAAACTAGCAGAAGTGCGTAAAAATGGAACAGTTCCTTTTTTAAGACCAGATGGTAAAGCACAAGTCAGTATTAAATATATTGATGATAAACCAGTATCTATTGATACGATTGTTGTTTCAACACAACATGATGAAGAGGTGTCACAAGAGGTGTTAAAAGAAGCAATTATGACAGAAGTTATTAAAGCTGTAATTCCTGCTGAATTATTTTCTGATGACATTATTTATCATATTAATCCGACAGGACGTTTTGTTATTGGTGGACCTCAAGGTGATGCTGGATTAACAGGTCGGAAGATAATTGTAGATACTTACGGTGGTTCATGTCCTCATGGTGGTGGTGCTTTTTCAGGAAAAGATCCTACAAAAGTCGATCGTTCAGCAGCTTATGCAGCACGGTACGTAGCGAAGAATCTAGTAGCAGCAGAGGTAGCTGATAAGCTAACTATTCAAGTGGCTTATGCTATTGGAGTGGTGCAACCAGTTTCTATTATGGTTGATACTCATGGAACCTCTAAGTTTGACGAATCGCTAATTGAAAATTGTGTTAAAGAGTTATTTGACCTTTCTCCAGCTGGAATCATTAAAGAGTTAGATTTACTAAGACCTATTTATAAAAAAACAGCAGCGTATGGACACTTTGGTAGAGAAGACATGGGTTTTACATGGGAAAAAATTAACCGTGTAGAAGATATAAAAAGTTATTTAAATAAGTAAAAACTTTATTATTTGATTATGGAAATGATTATCAATTTTGTAATTGAGGAATATGATAATTTGCTACTATTTGTATCAGTCTAGAGCCTTAAAATGGCTCTATTAAAGATTTTTTTAATCTACTTTGGTTATAGTTTGGTAACTTAAAATTAAGGAATTAAAATGGCAGTAAAGATTTTAGATACTTGTATCAACTGTGCAGCGTGTATTGACGAATGTCCAACAGAAGCAATTGTAGATGAGGATGATAACCCACTAGAAGAAGATATTTATTACGTATACGAAGATAAATGTGTTGAGTGTGTAGGTCACTTTGACCAACCAGCCTGTGCTGAAGCTTGTCCAACTGATGAATGTATCGTATGGGATGAACCAAAAGAAGGTTTAACTCTTCACCCTGAAAGAGGTGAGCCAGGTACAGACGCAGTTGAAGACTAAGTCCTAACCTCGTAAATTATGGCTTTCTAGCCATAATTTACAATTAATTCCCTCTCTCTTTAAATTCTCCCTATAAATAAATCTTTTTATTAAACTATTTCAGATATAATTCCAGCTCAAAATACTTTAGTAGTGATTATTTTTTAAATAGATCGCTAAGCTTAATGGAGCAAATTCGTGGAACAAACATTATCAATTATTAAACCAGATGCAGTAGCTAAAAATGTAGTAGGGCAAATTCTTGCTAGATTCGAAGCAGCAAACCTTAGAATTGCAGCAACTAAAAAAATTCAATTATCTCAAGCAGATGCTGAAGAATTTTATGCAATTCATGCTGAGAGACCTTTCTTTAAAGATCTTGTGTCGTTTATGATTTCTGGTCCAGTTGTTGTAACTGTACTTGAAGGTGACAATGCAATGCAAACAAACAGAGACTTAATGGGTGCTACAAATCCTGCTGAAGCAGAAGCTGGTACTATTAGAGCTGACTTTGCAGAAAGCATTGACGCTAATGCTGTTCATGGTTCTGACTCAGTTGAGAATGCAGTTAATGAAATTAACTTCTTCTTTGCACAAAGAGAGCTTGTATAAGGTCTTAAAGCTATGAAAATAGTTTTTGATAAAATTGGTCAAAGTGAGAAACCTTTTGATTTAACCGTTAATGGTGTTAGATTAGAAGGCTCTTTGGCAAAAAGTGGTTATCATCGACTTGCTTTAAAGGGAAACCTAGCAGGTAAAGTTGAACTCGCTTGTGATAGATGTGGTGATGAGTATCATTATGACATGAAATCACCCCTTCATTTGACCCTGTCAGATGAAGTTATTGAGACTGAAGATGATTTAGATATAATCGAATTTATTGATGGAGTTATTGATCTTGAATTTATTGTTCAAAGTGAAATAGCTTCTATATCAAACTCATATCATTATTGTGAAAAGTGTAATAGTGATGATGAAGAATTTGAACAAGAGTTTTAATACTTAAACAAAGGAAAATATTATGGCAGTACCTAAAAGACGTCACTCTAAGACAAGAGCAGCAAAAGGAAGAACGCATTACAAATTAACATTACCAAGACCTGTAAAAGATGCAGATGGTACATGGAGAATGCCTCACCACATGAACATGACAACTGGTGAATATAACACAACAAAAGCTTAAAAAGTAGTTCTGAATGATTAGAATTGCTATTGATGCAATGGGTGGGGACTTCGGTCCTGAACCTATAATTGAAGGTGTGGTTGATGCACTTGACGAAAAAAAATTTCTTCCTATACTTGTAGGAAACAGAGAACAAATTATTTCATTCCTCCCCGAATTTTATCTTGATAAAGTAGAAATTGTAGAATCTTCTGATGTTATTTCTATGTCTGACCAAGCAACACATGCACTTAAAAGAAAAGAATCTTCTATTTTTAAATCTGTAGAACTAGTACGTAATGGACAAGCAGATGCCGTTGTTTCTGCTGGACACTCTGGTGCAACTATGACATTGGCTACACTTAGAATTGGAAGATTACCAGGTATTTCTAAACCAGCTTTAGCAACTATTATGCCTACTATAGCTTCAAAGACTTTACTTTTAGATGTTGGTGCTGTAACAGATTGTACAGCTCAAAACCTTTATGAATTTGCAATTATGGGTGAAGTTTATGCTCAAAAAGTAATTGGTTTAGAGGCACCAAGCGTGGGTTTACTTTCTAATGGGGAAGAAGATTCTAAGGGAAATGCTTTAACTAAAGAAGCATTTAAACTTATGCAAAATGTTCCTGGCTTTAAAGGAAATGTTGAAGGTTCTGATATCTTTAATGCTTCTGTAGATGTAGTTGTGTGTGATGGATATACAGGTAACATTGTTTTAAAAGCCAGTGAAGGTGTAGTCTCAACCGTATTTTCTTTAATGAAGACACATATTAAGAAATCTATCCCTGCTAAGATTGGGGCATTTATGATGAAGAAAAAAGTGTTTAAAAAACTGAAAGAAAAAGTAGATTATGCAGAATATGGTGGTGCACCTTTACTTGGAGTAAAAGGTTGTGCTATCATATCACACGGGAAGAGTAATTCTAAGGCAATTAAAAATGCAATTTTTCAGGCCATAACTTATAGTGAGTCAGGTGTGAACAAAGCAATTGAAGAGCTACTCGTTAAAAACAATAACGCATAAGGTAAATAATGTACGCAAAATTCCATTCCATTGGGGCATATGTTCCCTCTAAAGTATTAAGTAATGCCGACCTAGAAAAAATGGTTGACACCAGTGATGAGTGGATTTTAAAACGTACAGGAATTTCTGAGCGTAGGATTGCAGAAAGAGATGAATATACAAGTGATATGGCTGCAAAAGCTTCTGTAATTGCGATTGAAAGAGCAGGCTTGGATGTATCAGAGATTGACTTAGTGGTTTGTGCCACAGTAACTCCTGACTACTTTAATATGCCAGCTACAGCTTGTATTATTTCGGATAAGATAGGTATTAACAATGTACAAGCTTTTGATATTTCAGCAGCTTGTTCAGGCTTCGTATATGCACTTTCAGTAGCTAAAGCATTTGTTGAGTCTGGTATGAAAAAGCATGTTCTTATTGTTGGGGCTGAAAAATTTTCTTCTATTATAGACTATACAGATAGAGGTACTTGTATTTTATTTGGTGATGGTGCAGGTGCAGCTGTTATTTCAGCTACTGAAGATAAATCGGAAGCATTTATTGATCTTCATGCTTCTGCTGATGGTTCTTATGGTGACTTTTTGTCGACTCCAGCTCCTGGTTGTATTCATCCTGTTTCGCAAAAGGTTATTGACGAAGGTCTTAACTTTGTTCAGATGAAAGGGAATGAGACTTTTAAATTGGCTGTTAAAACATTAACAAAAGATGTAAAAGATATTTTGGCTAAGAATGAAATCAATTCAGAAGACATTCCTCACTTTATCCCTCATCAAGCAAACTACAGAATTATAAAAGCTGTAGGTGATTCTTTAAAGATGAAAGAAGAACAAGTTGTGTTAACAGTTGGTAAATATGGAAATACTTCTGCTGCTTCTATTCCTATGGCAATCAATGATATTTGGGAGTCTGGTCGTTTGAAAAAAGGTGAGCTAATGTTACTTGATACTTTTGGTGGTGGACTAACGTGGGCTTCTGCTTTGCTTCCCTTCGCTGGAGAGTCTAAATAAAGTTTTTAGGTTCGATTTTATCGAACCTATAGCTTATGTAACTTTTTTAAATCTTCTATTTTTTTACAACTTTCTTTAAATAATTCAAAGTACTCTATTTCCTCAACACATAAACTTTTATGCCGTTCAAAAGATTTTAAGACAGTACTTGCTTTTCGTAGGGCATCTGTACGATTACGTTTAAGGTGTTCAAAACAGATAGCACCATTAATTAAGCCTTTTGCTAGATTTTTTAAAGGGTGATTTTGTTTACGTAGTGGATGCCATGCTTCTTCTAGTGCCTCATGGGCATCAAAGTATTCTTCTTTTTCTAATAAGTATAAATAAGCTTTTAAAGCGCCTTCTAAATCATGATTTTCTTTTAACAAAGTATCCCCTTTTTTTATTTAGGAACGATGATATATTCTTTACTGTTAATTTGAGATGAATCTTTATATATCAATTTTTTTGATGAATGAAATTCATATTTTTAATTAATAATATTTGTTTAAAAGTGAGTGAGTAAAAAAGTGAGTGAGAAAGCGATACTTTAGAAGATAGAATGAAGAAAAGTATTTTGTTTAATGACAATAATTTGTAAAAAATGATATTATTCTTTGATTAATTAAAGTTGTTATTTAAGTACTTTTTGTACTGATAATTTTATTAAAAATAAATAGGAGGAAACATGAAGTTAGGTTTTTTAGTTGATTTAAACCTTTGCATGGGTTGTAAAGGTTGTGAGATTGCCTGTAAAGTTGAAAATGAAGTACCACTTAGTTCGTGGCGTTTGCGTGTAAAATATATAGATATGGGGTCTTTCCCTGATACATCACGTTCATTTACACCGTTAAGATGTAATCATTGTGAAAATGCTCCATGTGAGAGAATTTGTCCAGTATCTGCCTTACATTATCTTGATAATGGTATTGTAAATATTGATTCTGAAAGATGTATTGGTTGTGCTGGTTGTATGATGGCTTGTCCTTATGGTGCTATTTATATGGATCCAGAGTCAAATACTGCTGATAAATGTACTTACTGTGCCCATAGAATTGAAGGTGGTTTAATGCCAGCTTGTGTTGTTGCGTGTCCAGTTGAAGCAAATATCTTTGGTGATGTTGAAGATGAGACTTCTCAGATTTCAAGATACATCATGGAGCATCAAGGTAATGTTCAGGTAAGAAAACCTGAGAAGCATACTAATCCTCTTCACTACTATGTAGGTGGTGGTAATAATACGCTTAATCCTCTAGCTCATGAAAGAATTGAAGGATATGGACTCTTTAATAATATTACAACACTTGATCATCCAGGTAATCCAAACCGTTCGATTTTAGATAGATTTTTAGAACCTATTTTTGGTCATCCAAATGATGATTTAGGGAATGAATCTTTCTTAGATATGCCGAATGCTAATGCTGGAAAAGCTGAAGATAAAGGAGGTCACTAATGGATCACGTTAGTACAATAGAAGCAACAAAAGCCATTGTATCTATGGATGTTGCACACACTGGAATTATCTGGGGTTGGATGATTACGCTTAACATGTGGGCTAAGAGTATTGGTACAGGTGTTATTCTTGTAGGTGCTTTTTTACTTTACAGGCATAAGCATGAAGATATGCCTAGTTTAAGATGGTTAATGCCTCTTATCTCATTTATTGCATTAAATGCTTTCTTATTTTTTACATTAATTGACTTACATCAACCATGGAGAATGATTCATATCTTTACACACCCACACTGGACTTCGTCTATTACCGTTGGTGCATGGATGGCGTCAATCTTCTTAGTACTTGTTTCAATTATGATGTTTACGTCTTTATTTACACATTTTTCTGAGTTTAGAAAAGATTGTGCTATTGCTAAAGCTGTGAGATCTAAAGATGGACTTTACGAAAAAGTATTTCCATTTACTGTGTTTCTTGCATTTCCAGTTACAATGTATACAGCCATTATTATGTCACAATCGGCAGCAAGAGAACTTTGGGTTCCAGGTGCAGAATTAATTCAAATGTTACTGGCAGCCTTTATGGTTGGTTCAGCAACATTTATTTTAATTGGTGGTAAATGGGCTGAGACAGTTAAAAAAGATTTAGCAATGATCTTGGCTCTTTCAGTTTTATTTTCATTTATTATGTACATGGGTGAGTACTTCTTCTCTTACAAAGCAGCAGAAGTTGAAGCTACGTTAGCATATGTTCACTCTGGTGGTCCATATTTTACTCAATTCTGGGCAGGAATGATTTTAGGTTACATTATTCCATTCTTTGTTGCTACAACAATGAGTGATAACAGAACAATGATGAAATTCGCAGCAGTAACGACATTTATAGGTCTTTATTTCGCAAAAAGTACGTGGTTAGAAATACCACAGTTGTTACCGTTAAGTTAAGGAGAATATAGATGGTTAAGAAAATGAATAATGATAAGTCTTCTTTCTTTGAAAGTAGACGTACGTTTCTTAAGGGAACAGGTTATGCAGTGGCTGGTGCAGTCGTTGCAAAAGGTGTATTTTCAAGTGCAGTGGCTTCAGAAGATGCTGCTAGCGAAGAGTTAGGTTACGATGTTGTTCCAATGTCTAATGGTACACCAGAACATTATCCACCACATGCGCAATGGGATTCTTTTACTGAATTAAGTGGAGATGACTGGAAACGTGGTGGTGTTGGTAGAAAAGGTGTTAAATCAGAAGATAATAAAGATGGAATTAAAGCAACAGAATATATGTTGGTACCAACATCTTGTTCAAACTGTGAAGCTTCTTGTGGTTTAACTGCATGGGTAAACATTGGGGACTTTAAAAAATCTAATGATCCAAAAGACTTAAGAGTTATTAAGTACATGGGTAACCCTTTACATGCTGGTTCACGTGGACGTAACTGTGCTAAAGGTTATGCGACACAATCACAAATGTACGATCCAGATAGAATTCCTTTCCCTTTAAAAAGAGCGCCAGGTTCTAAAAGAGGTGAAGGTAAATGGATAAGAACTTCATGGGATGATGCCATGAAAGATATTGGTGGAAAAATCCATACTATCCTTGAAAAAGGTGATGAAATGTCTAAGAAACTTTTCATGCACCAAGTTGGTCGTCCAAACGAAAATGGATTTGGTCACCGTGTTCCTCACTCTATGGGTTGTGATGGGTATAACTCACATACAAATATCTGTTCAGCAGGTGCTAGACAAGGTACAATTCAGTGGTTTAATGATGACAGAAACTCACCAGATTGGTCGAATGCTGATTTAATTTTTCTTCAGTCTTCTCACGCTGCTGATGCAGGTCACTACTTCCAGCAAGCTGCTGGTAGAATTGCTGATGCAAGAAAAAGAGGGGCTAAACTTGTTGTTATGGATCCTCGTATGTCTAACTCTGCTGGTATGGCTGACCTTTGGGTTCCATGTTGGCCAGGAACAGAGACAGCTCTGTACCTTTACCTTGCAAATAGAATTCTTAATGAAAAAGGAATTAACGGTAAAGATTTAGTTAATCATGCATGGGTTAAAAACTGGATGAACTGGGATAGACTTATGGCTAATCCAAAACAGTTAGACCTTCTTGTTGAAAAAGGATACATTGACGAATTACCAAAAGGTGATTCTTACGAAGACTTCATAGATATGATTTCTAAAATGTACTCTAAATATACACTTGACTTTGTTACTAAAGAGTGTAGAATTGAAGCTAGAATTGTTGAAAAATTATTTGACATGTTCATCGATGCTGGTACAAGAGTAGCAACATACATCTGGAGAGCAGGACCAATTGCTAACCGTGGTGGTTGGATGATTGCACGTTCAGCATTCTTACCATTTGCCCTTCGTGGAGCAATGGCTGGAGACAAAGGTGGGGTAGGAATGCACCACTGGCATGTTATTTCAGTTAATGGTAAAGGTCATAAAGCGACAGTTTCAGGTGAAAAACCTAAAAAAGTTGATGTATGGAATGAGCTTGCATGGCCACCTGAGTATCCATTAAGTTCATATGAAATGAGTCATATCTTACCTCACTTACTTATGGATGATGAGTGGCATAAGAAATGGAAAGCCAAAGGGCTTAATATTCCTAAAAAAATTGGTGTTTATGTTCCAAGAATGTACAACCCAGTTTGGATTAACCCAGATGGTTTTAGATGGATTGAAGCACTTAAAGATGAGAAGTTAATTGAATTAAGTATTAACCTTTCTCCAACTTGGTCAGAGACTAACTGGTATTGTGATTACATTTTACCAACAGGTCTTGCTGGTGAGCGTCATGATCAACATTCAGAAGCGACACAACCTTCAAGATGGTTATCATTTAGACAACCAGCACTTAGAGTTGCACTTGAAAAACTTGGTTGGAAAGCTAAACGTCCAGAAAGAGCTACACTTGAAGCACACATGGCTGCAGGTCTTGGTGAAATTTGGGAAGAAGTAGAATTTTGGGCAAACATTATGGTTGATTATGTTGATCCAGATGGAAAACTTGGTGTTCGTGATCACTGGGCTTCAAAAGAAGATCCAACAAGAGCTGTAACCATTCCAGAATGGTATCAAGCTGCATTTGATAACTTACCAAACCTTAAGTCTATTGCTAAAAAGCATTACCCTAAAGCGAAGTACCCTAACTATGAAATGATGAGAGACATGGGAACATGGCTTGAAGAAGACAACATTTACAGACCTCAAGAGAGAGCTGTTAAAAAAGTTGGCGATGTTTATCATGTTCATGGACATGAGTATAAAGCTGAAGATGTAACTAAAGATGAGTATGGTGCATTAATGGTAGACGGTCATCATGGTGAGAAGCATGCGATTGGTATTGAAGTAGATGGTGAAGTTGTACAAGGTTTCCATTCATTAAGTAAAAAAGCAGAGTTCTTCTCTGAGTGGTTTGCTGAATGGAAGTGGCCTGAGTACGCTATACCAATTTACCCAACAACGAAGCAGGGAAGAAAAGACATGGTACATGTTGTAAGTCATATTCACCATGACCACATGGACATTGAGAAAAATGAGTTTGCATTAAATACTGTATTTAGATTGTCTTACAATATTCATACACGTTCAGTAAACTCAAAACATCTTATGGAGATTTCTCAAAACCATAACCCTGTTTGGATTAATCCAGATGATGCAAAAAGAATGAAACTAGTACAAGGTGAGGCTGTTAGAGTTACCATTACGGATACTGTTTCAGGACTTGAATCTGGTTATTTTGTGGCAATGGTTGTTCCAACAGAAGGTACAATGCCAGGTGTTTTAGCGAACTCTCACCATGCTGGTAGATGGAAGCTTAAAAATGCCATTGATATTCCAGGGTTTGACCATGCACTAGGTGTAATGGGTGTTGGTGCTCCATTGTATGACCTTACAATGGATGGTAAGATAGGTACATTAACGCCAGTTCAAGGATTAGATGAAGGTATGTTTGAACGTTCTGATTCTTGGCAGTTTAAAGAGTACAACAAAGATCTTGACAACATTTGGTGGGATGGTTTAAGTGGTTCATGGCAAAATGCTGTAGCACCTTCACATCCAGATCCAATTGCAGGTAACCATGCATGGCACCAAAAAGTAACGCTTGAAAAAGCACACAAAGGTGACCAAATTGGTGACATTTATGTTAATTACGAAAACAACATGAAAGTTTATCAAGCATGGAGAGACAAGTTAACACGTCCTCTTAACTCTTCTGATACATTAAGAAGACCAAAACATATTAAGAGACCAGCTGTGCCTCTTTCTCATAAAGCTTACTCAGTAAAAATTACTGACTAACTTTACTCCATAATATCCATAGCGCTAAGCTCTATGGATATTATTTCCCTCTAAGTATTCTTTTTTATTCTTTTTTATTCTCATATACCATAAATTAATACTAAATATTTAGCCTAATATTCTTGTTTGACTTTAATATTAATTTTTTATTAAATTTAAACTTTAATACTATAGTAAAATAATAAAATTAGTTATTGAAAATTTTTATTAAGGATAGTTATGTCAAAGAAAAAAATATTTGTAGTGGATGATTACCCTTTTGCAGCATATGCAACAAAAAAAACAATCGGAATATTATCTAAACATGATTATGTAGTAGTGGACTTTGAAAGTCCAGTTGTATTGTTAGATAGATTTAAACTTGAATTTGAAGATGTTGTTATGGTTATAACAGATTATGAAATGCCTAACCTACGTGGTAGTGAATTGATTGAAGAATTACGGAAAATCAAACCAGATATTAAAATTGTAGTTATGTCGGCATGGCTAGACACTTCAACATCTGAAGATAAGCAGTTGATAGGTAAAGAAGTTAAAGCTCAGAATCCCGATTTGATTTTAGCAAAACCTTTTCCTGAGAACTGGGTGAATAAAGTTGATGAAATTTTAGAAGAAGTAGCTTAGTTTTACAATGCATAGATTACTCAAGAGACAAATCAAGCAGGTATATGGAAAGCAGTTTGATACTAATGACCTTGATGAAAAAACATTAAAGTTGATGGAGAATATTACTGAGACATATGAAAACTTTGATGAAGAAAAAGCTTTTTTGAATCACACGGTTAAAGAAAATAAAAAAGCTATTCAAGAGGCATATAAGAGTATGTTAACTTCTTCACGTCTTGCCGTAATTGGTGAGATGATGGAAAATATTACACATCAATGGAAACAACCACTCAGTATTATTTTAAATCTTGTATCCATACTTAAAATTGAAATGAAAGATAATAGAGAGTTAGAAATAATAGCAGATCAGACAAAGTATTTAAATAAGACCATTCTTGATTTTACCAATTTCTCTTCACATTCAGATCAAGAAAAAAAATTATTTAAATTAAAAAAGTCGATTGCTGAAACAATTCATATATTTAATTTTCAAGCAACTGAACATCATATTATTATTAAGCAAGACTTAGTAGAAGAGTTAGTGATTAATGGAGATATAGGAAAGTTTAATCAAGCTTTATTGGTTCTTTTTTCGAATGCTAAAGATGCTTTTGTAAGTAGAGATATAAAAGAAAGAGTAATAGAAATAAAGACAGAAGAAACTGCTCTTGATGTTGTTGTTAGTGTCCAAGACAATGCTGGTGGGATACCTGATGATGTTATAGATAAGATTTTTGAACCTTATTTTACTACTAAATTTAAAGATAAAGGAACTGGAATAGGTTTAAGCATGACTTATAATATAGTTCAGAATATGAATGGGACTATCAATGTTCATAATCATAAAGACGGCACACTTTTTACCATTACTGTGCCAAAAAACTCAATAAAGGACATTCATGGATAATATTTTATTAGATGAAACAGATAATAGCCCAAAGGTTGTTATGAATAAAGATAAAGGGCTTATTTCGTTTGAAGGTAAATCTTATCCTGAAAATACTTTTGCATTTTACAGACCTATTACAGAATGGTTAAAACATTATTTCTTATCTTATAAAGATGAAGAGAAAAAAACTTGTATCAATTTTAAATTTTTATATTTTAATTCGGCGACCACACAAATTATATTTGAGATTCTTGATATTATAGAAGAGTCTAAAGTAAAAAATATAAATATTTATTGGTATTACGATAAAGAGAGTGAAAGTGGTTTGGAAGATTTTGAAGATTATTCAGAAGAGTTTCCTACATTAAATATAGAAGCTGTGACGTATTAGTTATGAAAAAAAGTTTAAAAATATGTATTAAGGTAGATGATAATGTCATCTATGAATTTGCAGGAAAAATAAATGAAGCAATGATGATAGAGGCAGCTAATGATATTGAAAAATTATTATTAGAAAGCTGTTTCAATAAAGATAAAGTCAAAAATGTCTTTGAATTGTTTGTTGAGACAGCACAAAATATTCTTAATTATTCTTATAGAGATAAAATAGTAGACGATAACTCTTTAGAAACATTTTGTAATTATTCTTTATATTGTTTTACAAGTGATAGTACTTATGTTTTAGAGAGTTGTAATTTAATTGAAACGTATCAAAGAGAGATTATTAAAGAGAAACTAGAAGTTATAAAAGATTTGGATCATAAGGCATTAAGAAAGTTAGTGCGCCAAAAAAGTAGATCGAAAGAAGACAGTCATGAAAAAGGGGCTGGACTAGGGTACATAATGATGGCACGTAAAAGTTGTGCCCCTATGGAAGTTGAATTTTCTCCTTATGACAAAGAGGGAATTTTAGTATACAAGCAAAGATTGTTTATATAAAAGAGGAAAGTGTGAAAAATAATATTTTAAAAATACTACTTGTATTCAGTTTATTTAAAACAGCTTTATTTGCAGAGGATTGGGACTTTTTGTCTGTTAATGGGTATGGAACCGTAGGTGTTGCTTTTCAAGATAATAAAGATGTTACCTTTAGAAATTCATTTTTTACTGAAAAGGGTAGTAAAGGAAAAGCTTCATTTGCAAACTATAGTGCATTGGGTTTACAGTTAGATGCAAAAGTAACTCATAAATTAAGTTTTACAGTACAAGCCATAGCCAGTAAAAATAATTCTAATGGTAAAAACTTAGATGCAGAATGGGCAAATGCTAAATATCAAGTGACGGATGCTTTTGATATAAAGGTTGGATTGATGAGACTTCCTACCTTTATGAACTCTGACATATTGAATGTTGGGTACTCTTATGAGATGCTTCGTCTACCAGATATGTATGGTTTGGTCTCTATTAGTAAATACCAAGGTATAGAGCTTTTCCATCGTGCTGATTTAGAGAATGGTTCTTTATCTTCAACCTTTTTATATGGTCAAACAAATAGTAAATATATGTCTACAAATAATAATGTTGGTGATGCTACAATACATGCTGAAAATATTTATGGTTTGGCAGTTAAGCTTTTATATAATGATTTAACGCTTAGAACTTCTTACTTTTCAACTACATTGGATTTAAATAATCAGCGAACAGAGGGTGTTTTAGGACAGTTTAATGCTTTGAATATCCCAATTATTTCAAATACTATTGAAAAGTATAAATACCAAAATCAAAGAATCTCTTATCTTAACCTTGGTGCTAAGTATGAGTTTGAAAATGCTTATGTATCAGGTGAGTATATCTCAGCTGATACAGATAGTTTTATGCCTGATATAAACTCTTGGTACATCGGTAGTGGATACAACTTTGATGAGTGGACACCTTTTGTCACCTATTCTAAAACTAAAAGTAGTTCAAATTACAGTCCAATGTCTGTAGAAGGTATGCCAATGCAAGTTGCTGGGGCAATTATGGGTGCGAATCAAGTATTTAGTATGATGGCTGGTGGTGGTAAGTATGAGCTAAATTTAGAAACAGTCTCATTAGGTTTTAGGTATGATATAGCAGACAATGCTGTGTTTAAGTTTCAGTATGATGAACAGAAAAGAGTGAATGATAGTTTACATATTTTCAGTTCAGGCATCAATTTTGTATTTTAGGAGGCTAATATGAAAAAGTTTATAATTTTAACAATTGTTTTTTTAACCTTCGCTAATGCAAATGTACAGATAGTTACATCAAAGGCATGTAAGCTTGAAAGTATTTCTAAAAGTGATATTAAAAAATTATTTATGTTGAAGAAAACAGAAATAGGTAAAGAGAAAATAAAAGTAATAGACAGTACGAATAAAAAGCTTTATAATGATTTTATTGTAACGTATTTAAATAAGTCTGTACGAAAAATAAAAACCTATTGGGTTCGAATGCTTTTTACAGGTAAGAAAATACCACCTAAAAAGCTTTCTACAGAAGAGTTAACAACTTTAGCAGACAAAGAGAGTTGTTATTTTGCTTATGTGGCAAAAGAGAAAGATATGCCTAAAGACTGGAAGATTATAAAAATAAAATGAAAGATAAAATAGCTTTTTATTATCAAAAATTATCATTAATCCAAAAGTTATCCATACCTTTACTTATGGCATCAATATTTGGATTTATACTGACAGTAGTGATAGTTAAACAAGTACAGCTTATTGACGATAATACAATTTTTTTAAAAAATGAATTAATTCCAACATTAGAGAAGTCTAATAATAACTTGGCATTACTCAAAAATATTTCTGAAAACCTTACGTTTGCAACACTTGCAGCAGAAGAAGAGATGGTTTTAGAAATTACTGAGAATCAAATAGTTAGGAAGAATTTAAGGTCTATTATTGAGAATGAAAATCTTAATATTATTAATGTTGAGGTTTATTTAAATGCTTTTGAAGAGTATTTTGAAATTGCTAAACAGTATGCGCTTATAATGATTAAAAGTTCGTCTTTAAGTGAAAAAGATGTAGTACATGCTGAAACATTAATTCTAAAATTCAATGAAGTAGAAAAGTATTTTAGTCAACTAAAAAGTGACATAGAAGTTGAGGTATCACTTAGAGCAGCATCTAACCATCAGTTGTCATCGGAAGTTATTTATTTTACCATTACTTTCATAATTGTTTTTGCTGTAGTATTGTTTTTTACTTCTTACATTAACTATAAAGATTTTAATGATTATGACATCATTGAAGGGCAAAGAAAAGAACTTGAACGGGTGAATAATAATTTACAATCTTCCATAGAGTGTGCTTTTCTAATTCAAGAGGCTATCTTACCTTCAAGTGAGATTTTAGATAAGTATACAAAAGATAATTTTGCATGTTGGAAGCAGAAAGGTTCTGTTGGTGGAGATATTTATTTTGTCGCTGAACTTGAGAGTGAAAATGAAGTTTTAGTTATGGTGATAGATGGAGTAGGGCATGGTGTGTCTGGTGCTTTTTTAACGATTTTGGTTAAAGCAATTGAGACACAAATTGTGAAAAGTATCAATAAAGGTACCTTAGAAAAAAGTCCTGCAAAAATTTTAGAGTATTTTAACCGAAGCATTAAAGTCATGTTAAAGCAAGAGAAAGGTTCAAAGTCAAATACAGGATTTGATGGGGGAATTTTATATTATAATAAAGAAACTAATGTTTGTAAATATGCAGGTGCCAAAACAGCACTATATATTATTAATGACAATGAATTAGAAATAATTAAAAGTGACAGAGTTAGTGTAGGGTTTGTACGAACTAAAATGGATCAAGTTTATACGGAGCATAATATAGCGATTGAGGAAGGTACAAAACTTTATATCCTTACAGATGGGGTAATTGATCAAGAGGGTAAAAACAATTCTATGTATGGTCAAGAGAGATTTGGGGAATGCATACTTTCCAATAGAAATAAATCGTTCCAAGAACAGCAAGACCTCCTTGAACAGAGTGTAATAGAGTTTTCATCTGGCTATGAACAAAGTGATGATGTTACAGTTTTAGGAATGCAGTTTATCTAAGGTTAAATAAGAATAAAATATCCACACCTGCCCAAGCTTTTTCACATTCAATAACCCTTTTTAGCTATATTTATTTGGAAAGTGCTATTATTCCTTTATAAATATTTTGGGGTAATTTTTAGAATTATCCTTGAAAATTAAGAGGTAAAAATGAACGTAACACTAGAAGAGATAGAAAATCGTATTTCACTTTATGCATTGGTTTCAAGATTGATGATTACAGAAGTTGATGCAGAGTTTATTAAGTCCATTGAGTCAAATGAAGATGTATTGAACTTATTTCCTAACTATAAAGATTGGGGAAAGAGAAAAGAGTTCTCTAATAACATTATAAAAGAGCGTTATTTAGATGTTGACTTTACAAACCTTTCCCTACTGCACCTTGTTCCTTATGAGAGTTTCTATACCCGTGATGACCAGATGATTGAGTCTGGAGGGGAAAATCCTCTGCTAGAGATTTATGATATTTTGGATTTCAAGGTTAATCTTGAAGAAGCTAGAGTTGTAAGTCCTGATCATATTGGGGTTGAGTTAGAGTTTATGTATGTACTTTGTGATGCCATGAAAAAAGCGCATATTGCTGCTGATAAAGAAGCCATAGAAGAGTTTTTATTGGTGCAAAGAGGCTTCTTGAAAGATCACCTTTTAAATTGGGCGCCTTTGTATTTGATTAACATGAAAAAAGAGTCAAGAACACCTCTTTACCATGATGGTGCAGAATTGACATTAGAGTTTATGTTAAGTGATTACGAATACATTAACGAACAATTAGAAGCAAAGTAGGTCTTATGAATTTACTATTTGACGTTGCTTCTTGTGTTAGGGCTACTTCTAAGTTTTCAGAGTGTACTAAATGTGTTGATATTTGTCCTGTAAATACCATTGAGATTGTTGATAACATTCCAGCTTTTACCCCTTCAGAATGTATAACTTGTGGTGGTTGTGTAGGTTCTTGTCCTACTGAAGCTTTTTCACTTTCAGGTTTTTCAACTGTCGAATTCTTTTTTAAGTTCTTAGAAGAAGAGAGTAATGAACTGACTTGTCAAAAAGATTTGTATTGTTGTTTGACTGTTTTAAGTGTTGAACATCTTATCTCTATGGCAATTGCTTCTGAAGAACCAGTAGTGATGGATGTGGATGCTTGTGCTTGTGGTGCAGACTCTGACAAGTTACAAGAACAACTTAAAAATAACATTGAAGAGGCAAACTTTATCTTGTCTTCTTTTTCTTCTAAAGAGATTTTAACGAAGTCATCACCAAGTGAACTTGTTAAAAAACAAGAAGAATCGATGATGGGAGAGAGTAGACGTTCACTCTTTACGCTAAAAGGTGCTATTAAGAGTAAACAAGCTTTTGATGACGCTATGCATGCTGATGAGCTTAAAGAATTTGGTATTGATCTTACCGACATCTCTCGAATTAAGAACAAAGTTATTCCCGACAAAAGAAAGTTACTTTTTTCAGTTTTAAAACGGGTTGAGAAACAAGAATCTTATGAGATTATCCCAACCGAAGAGATTAGTTTTTCGTCTCAAAAGTTTGTGGATGATTCTTGTACAAATTGTCAAATTTGTTACCGTATCTGTCCGACAGGTGCTTTGAGTTCAAACATGAAGTTTTCACTCATTAACTTTGACTCGATGCTTTGTGTGAAGTGTCACCTTTGTCATGATGTTTGTGAACCAAATGCCATTCAACTACAACCAGGGTTTGAGATTAAAGAGTTGTTTGAACCGACACAAAGAACTTTGGCTACCTTTGACATTCAACGTTGTAATGAGTGTGGTAACTACTTTACCTATACGGGTGGAGAAAAAGAGTGTTTTCGTTGTAAGATTGAAGAGGAAGAAGCGATTGAGCTTCATGCTTTAGCACGACAAAGGAATAAGTCATGAAACCAGAAGAAATCAAACCAGATACCGAATTATGTACCATTTTAGGTTTTAATGCCCAAACTGGAAACTGTAGACGTTACTTTAATAGATGCCTTAAAACCAATGAGATTAATGCAACAGCCATTGCCTTAAACATTAAAGATGAGCATTTTCATTATACTATGGAGAATCTAGCACAGTCCAGGGTGACCAGAATGATGTTAGAGCATGAGTTTTGTGAAAATGTTGTTGGCTATTGTGATGAATTAGATGCTTGTGCCGAAGCTAAAAAGTTTGTAGATTTTGTAGAGGTAAATGATGGAAAAATCATAGGCTATTGTCTTGATGATGCCATAGATGAGTACATAGAAAACCCTGCTTTTATAGATGAGCGTATAAGACTTGCTATGAAGATGATGCTACTGAGTAACCGTTGGTACAATGCTAAGATAGATATGGATTTAATTCCAACAATGATATAGACCGAGGAGAGAAAATGAAAGATTTTGAAGATTTAAAAGAGTTAAGAGCTGAGTTTGATGCCATGACAAGTAATCCTGATGAGTATTGTGCTGATGGTGCATGTCCTACAGATGAAGAGGGAATTAACTTAAGAGATTATCCTTCTTATACGGAAGCACTTTATTCACGATTGGTTGCGCCTCATGTTTCAGGAATTTACCTTTCTCGTTGGGATATTAAAGGAATTGCTGGAACAGCTGGTGATTCGATGTCTATTCACCCTAGAAAACGTATGTTTGAATTGCTTATGAAATTTGCAGTGAGTCAAGAACGTATGCAGTTGGTATTGGATGCCTTGGAAGAACATATGCAAGATAAGATTGATATCTATAAAGAAATAGCTGAAAAGTTTCCTCATTCTGCTCCGATTTTCCAAGAGAAAATAGACAAGGCAGAAGGTACGATTAGACTCTTCCCTCATATTATGAAAGAGTACTTTTAGTCATTATGAGAAACTCTTTTTGTGTTTTAATTCTTATTACGGTTATTTGGAGTTTAAGTGCCTGTCAGAAGAAGACTGTTCCTTTGGTCATTCAAGGAAATAGTCTAAACACTGCATCAAAAAGTATTCTTGAAATTGCTCGTGGACATTTAGGTAAACCTTATGTCTATGGAAAGACGGGACCAGATAGTTTTGATTGTTCTGGTTTTGTGTATGGCGTTCACCAGCAAGTTGGCATAATACTTCCTCGTACTTCATACAATCAATCTCGCATTCAAGGAGCAAAAGTTTCAAGAAAAGATTTACAAAAAGGTGACTTAGTCTTTTTTGATACTTCTTTAAAAGGAAAAGTGAATCACTCTGGTATCTATCTGGGTGATGGAAATTTTATACATGCCAGTTCTGGCAAAGCATATTCAGTGACTATTTCAAGTTTAAATGCTTGGTATAAAGATAAATTTAAATGGGGTAAACGACTTAATGCAAACAAATGATATATTATTTAAAATAAAAACAGCACTTTCTTTAGAGGATGAGCAGCTTATAGAAGCGTATAAATTAGCTGATTATGAGATGACAAAAGATAGACTAGCTCATATTATGATACGTAGACAAGACGAAGGTTTTGAAGAGGCGACTTTTGAAGAACTGGGTGTATTTTTAGATGGTTTAGTACTATTAAAAAGAGGTCCAAGTGATAAAATAGCGAATGAAGATGAAGTGGTGGAATTAACCAATAATTTAATCTTGAAAAAAATTCGTGTAGCTATGGAATTAAAAGAAGCAGAATTGGTTATATTATTTGCTTTAGCAGAAGTAACAGTAACAAAACGTCAAATAGGTTCATTGTTTAGAAAAGAGGGTGGTAAGAATTTTAAGGCTTGTTCAGATGAATTACTTAATGACTTTTTAGAAGGACTGAATGAATTTTATTATGATGGGGAAGAGATATAATAAAAAATCCATAGTTCCATAAAATATGCTACAATAAGGAAGTATAGTTACTAAATAAGAACCTTTTTAAGGAAGTATAATGAAAAATATACTCATAGAGCAGAATCTTCATTGGAATAAGCAACTTAGTAGTTCAATTAGACGTGAGCAGTTAACACAGCTTATAGACTATCTTCCACTTAGACAAGTGATTACCATATCAGGTATACGACGATGTGGTAAAAGTACCTTAGCCAAACAAGCAATCAATCATCTCCTAACTACGGGTGTCAATCCTTATAATATTTTGTTTGTGAATCTTGAACAGCCTTACTTTTTAGAGTACAAGCATGATGCTAATTATCTTAATACCATTTATGATGAATACTTAAAACTTGCCAATCCTCAAGGGAAAACTTACGTTATTTTTGATGAGGTTCAGTTTTTTGAGAACTGGCAAGTGTTTATCAAAAGTAAATATGAAAGTTCAGACATTAAATTCATTATTACGGGTTCAAATTCTTCTTTACTCTCTAACGATTTAAACACATTACTTAGTGGTCGAACCTTGGGCATTCATTTAGAGACATTTTCCTTTAAAGAATTTTTAGACTATAAACAGATAACCTATAGCAATGAGATAGAACGAATAAGTAATAGAATAGCCATTGCACGAGCCAAAGAAGAGTATCTGAAATGGGGTGGTTTTTATGAGGTTTTTGATGAAGAACAAGAGTATATAAAAAAAGAGATATTAATAGCCTATGCTAAAAATATTATCTACCAAGACATTGTACCAAGGTACGGCATACGAAACTCCAGTGAGTTGGAACGACTCTTTTTCTACTTACTCTCTACGGCAACAGGTATTTTAAACTACAGTAAATTGGCTGAAACTTTTAATATAAGCGATAAAAGCATCAAAGAGTATATTGGTTACTTTGAAGAAGTGTTTTTACTTAAACGAATGGACAGATACCATACCAAACCCAAAGAAAAAATTCGTTCTTCTAAAAAAATCTATGTAAATGACAATGGTTTTTTACAGATAGCTCCTAAACATTCTAAAAATTTAGGTACAGCATTGGAAAACAAGGTTTTTAATGTTCTTTATGCCAATGACAACCGTGTAACGTATAGGAGAGAAAAGCATGAAGTTGATTTCTATAGTCAAGAAACGCTTTATCAAGTGGCTTATGATATTGA
Organism: uncultured Sulfurovum sp.; assembly: GCA_902727895.1. Taxonomy (GTDB): domain Bacteria; phylum Campylobacterota; class Campylobacteria; order Campylobacterales; family Sulfurovaceae; genus UBA1140. The sequence continues at coordinate 135,065 of CACVAP010000086.1, read as the reverse complement.
AGATGAGAAAACGCGAAAAAGAGAGTTGGGGGCGTTTAAGTATTTTAAGGACAAAGATATTCAGGTATGTAAGTTGATTACATTTGATACGAATGAAGTGGTTGAGGGTATTGAGGTTTTGAGTTTTGATGAGTTTGTTTTAGGAAAGAATTAATGGAACTGGTTTATTTGTGGGTTGAGGATTATAAGAATATTCAGAATCAGGGGTTTAATTTTTCTTCTCGCTTTGATTGTCATTATGATGGTGAAGAATTAATGATTAAAGAGAATCCTGAGCATATTCCTGATTTTTTTGGTAAAAATATTAATGTTACGGCTGTTGTTGGGAAGAATGGGAGTGGGAAGAGTAGAATTTTAGAATTAATTTCACTCTTTCGATTTGAAAAACTACAAGAATATATTAAAGAAAAAAAATTAATAATGATTTTTAGAAGTAAAGATAAATTATATATTCCGTCAACCTATAATACAACTTATGGTGGAAATTCTTTTAAATCTTTTGATATGGATAGTATAGTTAATAAAAGTAGCTATGAAACTGATATCAAAGATACTATTCAGCATGATAGTTTATTTTGGTTAACATTATTTACTAATGGTTTATCTGATTTTACAGAAGGTCAAAATATTCTGAGAGGCAATCATTTTCAATCATTTTATAATGGAAGTGATAATCATGGAGAAAATGAAGAGTATAAGTTTTATAAAAAATTTTCAGTTTTATTAAAAGACAATACTAATATTTTTAAAATTCTTAATGAAGATTTTGTTTTTGATAGTATGTATATTGAACTTGATTTAACAAATCTTTCTTCTAATATTTATGATGATATAGAGGAGTTAAAGGAAATTGAATATTTTTTTCAAAAAAATATAGACGATAATTATATATTATTAGGCGAAAAAAGAATAGAAATTACAAAAGAAACTTTAATTTATAGTTTTTTAACATCTTATTTTTTCTTCAAAGTTGTAGATATTATTAAAGACCCTCCTAGTATTTGGGATAGAAAGAAGATTTCAGAAATATTTCTTGAAAAACTTCTTTTTATTAAAATAAATGAAATAATAGAAATATGTAATCGAACGAAAGATAATGATGAGTTTTATATATTAATGGGAATCATGTTGGATACTATAAAAGAAATATATAGTAAGTATAAATCTATTTTATATGAAGCGTGTAAAGATAAATCAGGAGAACTTGAGCATTTTAATATGAATACAAAAGAACTTGAGTGTATTAATAATTATGAAGGAATAATTCAATATATGGTTGATAGTTTTGAATTAGATTCAAATTCATTAAAATTAAAAAATAAAATACATGGAATTAATCAAGCAGATATTACTAGTTTTTATGATTTTTTTTCAAGCAATGATTTTTATACTGAGTTACATCTTTCTGGACGATTGTATTTTAATTTTATACATAGTCAAAAAAACCATATAACTTTTAATAGTTTGAGTACTGGTGAGAAACAGTTATTAAAGTTTATTACAAACTTGACATATACTTTAATTGATACAAAATATGAAAATAGAATGGTTCTTTTAGATGAAATAGAAACAGCATTCCATCCTCAATGGCAGAAGAAATTTGTGAATATTATTATAAGGTTTATTGAGGAAATCAGAGAAAAAAAACTAATTCCAAAAGAAAATGAATATCATTTAATTTTTGTTACACATTCTCCTTTTATATTATCAGATATGCCTAGAGAAAATATAATTTTTTTAGATAAATATAGCAAAGATGATATCGAGGTTAAGAACAAAGAACAGTTAGATGGTAACTGTAAAAAAATTAATGGATTGAAAGAGCGAGAACAAACTTTCGGAGCAAATATCCATACCCTATTAAGTGATAGTTTCTTCATGGAAGATGGTTTAATGGGAGAGTTTGCAAAGGGTAAGATTAATGAGATTAAAGAGTTTTATGAAAAAGTTATTAAAGAAAAAAATATAGATGAAAATATAGAGTTTTATGGTAAATATCAAAAAAAGTTTTGGCAAATTCAAAAAATCATAGGTGAACCATTTTTACAAAAAATAGTTAAAAACCAATTAGAAGAGATAGAGCTAGTTTTACTTGGAAAAGATGAAGCCATAGATAAAGAGATTGCCAGACTACAAGCATTGAAAGAGAATAGTACTAATGCTTAGAATAGATTTTGAATTAACAGATGAGTTGAAACGTGAATATATTGAACTTTTGAATAGTACAAAGTTTGGTAATGGGAAAAATGCTAAAAGTGTTCAAGATAAATATGAAGAGTATGAATTATTTTCTAAAGAGTATACTTTTGAAGATATTGTCACTATAGAAGCTCATAAAATAAATGACCTTATAGAAGATGTAGAATTAAGAGGTATAGATAATGCGTTATTGAAAGAGATATTTAAATATGATGGAAAGTTTCAACCACTTATTGCATCTTTTTTTGAAAAACATTTAAATCCAAGAACTTGCTGTTATTGTAATATTGACTTTATTAATGTTTATGATGAAGAGAACAATAAAAATAAATTTACATTAGACCATTTTATAGATAAAGGAAGATACCCTTATTTAGCACTGTCTATTTTTAACCTGATTCCTTGTTGTTTTGTTTGTAATTCTAAGAAAATAAAAGGAAGTATTCCGTTTTATGAAGATGTTGAACTAAAAGACACTAATCCTTATTTAAACTCATTTAATTTTGATGAAAAAGTAAAATTCAAACTTCATCTAAACGATAACTGTAAAGATCTAAACATAAAATCAAAAGATGACATAGACATACCTCTAAAAGAACGATACTCAAATGAATATGACAAATACATAGAGGTCTTTAAACTAAACGAACGCTATCAAGCCCACAAGGACATAGTCTTTGAAATGCTACAAAATGCAGAACTCTATCCCGAAAGTAGATTAAAAGAGTTACAAGAGCTAACAGGGATTCCTTATCAAGAGATAAAAAAAGATATTTTTAACTTGATAGAAGATAATGCTGATTTGTCTAAAGAGCCATTTTCTAAACTTAGAAAAGATATGGCTGATGAGTTGGGTTTTAAAAAGGTAGGACTAGCATGAATCACAAATCTTTCGCAAAAAAAATGAATAATTACACCGTTCTCTATGTAGAAGATGACCTCTCTGTACGTCAATACATTGCAGAGTTTTTAAGACGTTACTGTAAAGAGGTTTATGAGAGTGACTCGGCTGAAGAAGCGATAGTGCTTTATCATAAACATCAACCAGATATTTTGTTGCTCGACATTAACTTAGGTGGCATGTCAGGGGTTGAGTTTGCAGAGTATGTTCGCCAAAAAGACAAAAAAACACGTATTCTTATTTCTACGGCTTATTCTAACAAAGAGTTTATGTTAGCTGCCATAGAACTCAACCTTACGCGTTACCTTATAAAACCAGTGACCAATGAAGATTTAGTAAAAGCTTTTGAAAAATGTTCTGATGAATTAGAAGAAGCATCTTTAATAGAGTTAGGCAAAGGCTATGTTTATAGTAAAAATAGAGCTTTAGTTATACATGAAGAAAATGAAATGACGCTACGAAATAAAGAAGTTGAAATTTTAGAATACTTTCTTGAACATGAGGATGAAGTTGTACGGTATGAACAGTTAGAGCAGGGTATTTGGCAAGATGAGCTAATGTCTCGTGATGCCATTCGTAGTCAAATACGGAACATTAGAAAAAAAGTACCTGCCAAACTGTTTCAAAATATTAGTGGCTTGGGTTATAAATTTTCTAGGAACAAAGATGACTAAATTACAAGAGATTGCTGAGTACGAAGACTTTTTTATTGACTATCATGCTTCATTACCTGAAGCCATAACGAAGATGAATAAAAATGCTAATGGCTCAGTTGTATTATTAAATGAGAATTTTCCTGTTGCAATGTTGACTCAGAGTGACATCATCAATGCTTTAGGTGAAAAAGCTGATTTGAGTTTGAGTATTTATCATTATGCAACGCAAGTACTTATCTCAGTAGAAGAAACACGTCCCATAGAATTTGCTATTAAACTTTTCTCAGAGCATAATATTCGTCGTATTGTTCTACTTGATGAAAAGAAAGAGTTTGCAGGCGTTGTGTTACAGGAACGACTCTTTGACTTTATGGGTGAAGACATTTCTAAAGTGGAAGTACAACAAGAGGTAGATAAACAGTTAGAAAAACGTCTTGAAAATGAATACCTACTCATGCAACAATCAAAACTAGCGACCATGGGAGAGATGATAGGACATATTGCCCATCAATGGCGACAGCCTTTGGCTCAGTTGGGTGGTATATTTATGAATTTGGATGCTGCTTATGCGCATAAAGATTTAACGCCTGAGTATTTGGAAAAACGTATTAACAAAGGGAATGAGCTTATTAAGTATATGTCTCAAACCATTGATGACTTTCGTCATTTTTTTGAGCCTAATGAAACAGAACAAGCGTTTAATGTTGAAGACTACATTCAAAGTGCTGTTCATATTATAGAAGCTTCTTTAACTTACTCACATATTGAGCTTAAAGTCATCTCTCCTAAAGAGCCTCTTTTTGTTCAGGGATATGCTTCTGAGTTTTCTCAAGTTATTTTGAACCTTTTAGACAATGCAAAAGATATTTTAATAGAAAGAGAAATAAAGCAACCCAAGATAGTGATTGAAACGCTGTTAATCAATAATAAAGTAGTTATTACCGTTCAAGATAATGCAGGTGGTATTGATGAAAAGATTATTGGTCAAATTTTTGATATCTATTTTTCGACCAAACGGGCAAAAGGTGGTTCTGGACTCGGACTCTATATGTCAAAACTTATTATTGAACGTAAAAGCATGGGAACTTTAGATGTTTCCAATACAAATGAGGGTGCTAGCTTCTCCATTAGTCTAAATTTAGACTAAATTTTTTCATTATTTCTTCATTCCCTTTTTCTTACATTTTATTTTGTTACTATCTATGTAATGTAAAATTTAATATATTTTGAAGGAGTAAATATGGAAGAAAACAAACAAGATGAAGTTTCTGAAGAAGTACTAGAAAAAGAGCAAAACTTTGAGGTTGATGGGAAAGAAGTCTCTCTTAAGAAGTTGATTAAGGGTTATAAAAAGGCAAAAAAAGAGAAGAAATTACGTAAAAGTAATGGAAAAAAAAGCCTTGACTACAAAAGCCTTGATAAAAAAATTCTACAAAAACGTGAGAATGAACAAGCGTTAAAACCTTATCAAGCAGAACTTATTAAACTACAAAACCATTTGGAAGCCACAGGTCAAAAGATGATTATACTTTTTGAGGGGCGTGATGCTGCTGGAAAAGGGGGAACCATTCGTCGTGTGACACGTTATATGAATGAGAAACATTATCGAGTGGTTGCTTTGGGTAAACCAACTGAAGAGCAAAAAACACAATGGTTTTATCAGAAATATATTCAACAGTTCCCACAGGGTGGAGAGATAGTACTGTTTGATAGAAGCTGGTATAACCGAGCCATGGTAGAGTCTGTGTTTAACTTTTGTACTCAAAAAGAATATGATGACTTTATGAAAGGGGTAAAAGGTTTTGAAAAAGACTTGGTACGCCAAGGTACGATTATGGTTAAACTTTATTTTTCTGTTACCAAAGCTGAGCAAGCAGCACGTTTTGATAGACGAAAAACAGATCCATTAAGACAATGGAAGCTAAGTGAGATTGACATGCAAGCACAAGAAAAGTGGGATGACTTTACGAACAGTAAATACAAAATGCTTAAGCAAACACATTCTCAGTCAGCACCATGGACTGTTATTCGCTCGAATAACAAACAAGATGCACGACTCGAAGCATTAAAAGTGATTTTAAACTCTGTGGACTATGAAGGTAGAGATGAGAGTTTAGACTATGCACTTAATGCAGATGTTGGAATATCTGGGGCAAGAGAGATAGAGATTATGGAAGCACAGCGTACCAAAAATGGTAAATTTATAGGATAAGGAGTAAGTATGGGGAAAGAGAAGAAGTTAGATAAAAATGAGCCAACACCTAAAGAGCGACAAGAAAATAAGCTTGTAAAAGGTGCATTGGAAGATGAGATAAAAGATGCAAAAAGTTCAAAAGCTAAAAAAGAGAAATCTACTGCTGGTAAAGTCCAAATTTGGGTAAAACAAGAGAAGATTGACTATGAAGCTGAGTTGATTAAATTGCAGGTTGAACTTTTAAAACTTCAGAATCATGTAAAAGATAAGGGTCTAAAAATTCTTATGATTTTTGAGGGGAGAGATGCAGCTGGTAAGGGTGGAACGATTAAACGAATTACTGAACATCTGAATCCAAGAGGTGCAAGGGTTGTGGCACTTGAAAAGCCAAGTGATAAAGAGTCTTCTCAGTGGTATTTTCAGCGTTACGTAACCCATCTACCAGCTGCTGGAGAGATGGTTCTTTTTGACCGATCTTGGTACAACCGTTCGATGGTTGAACCTGTTATGGGATTTTGTACGGAGAGAGAACATCATAAGTTTTTAAAAGATGCACCTAAGTTTGAGAAGATGATTGTAGATGAAGATATTAAAATATTTAAATTTTACTTCTCTGTTTCTAAAAAAGAACAAGCAAAACGTTTTAAAGCAAGAGAGACTGACCCTTTAAAACAGTACAAACTTTCTCCTGTGGACAAAGAGTCTCAACGTCTTTGGGATGAGTATTCATTGGCAAAGTTTATGATGCTTAGTGCAACACATACCGATGCTGCACCATGGACAATTGTGAAAAGTGATGACAAGAAAAAAGCAAGAATTAACGCTATTAAACATATACTAAACTTTGTGGATTATCCAGATAAGATAGACGCAAAAGAGATAGTAGTAGATGATAGTATTATTGTGTATGGTAGAGATGAAGCAATAGCAATGGAAAAAGTATTTAAATTTTCTGCAAAATAAAATAAACCAATCTAAAATAAGGAATTAAAAATGGCAAAAGACAATAAAAAACTAGAAAAAGAAGCAAAAAAGTTAGAGAAAAAAGAGGCTAAGAAGTTGGCTCCAGAAAAAGAAGTTAAAAAAGCAGATAAAAAAGAAAAAGCCAAAAAAGAAGTAAAAAAAGAAGTAAAAAAATCTGAGGCTAAACCTGAGAAAAAGAAAGAGAAGAAAAAAGATTCTAAAAAGTCTGATAAGAAAAAAACAGAGACTAAAGACAAAAAGAAAAAGTCTAAGAAAAAGTCAAAAAAGAAAGACGCTAAAAAGTAAACATTTTTTAACAGATTGTATTAACCTTTCATTAAAGGATGTTTGACTACAATTAAAACATGAAATCTATCTCCAAAATTTATTTTGTTATTAGCTTCATTGTTTTATTTGTACTCTTAGGGTCAATACTATTTTTCAAAGAAGAAACTAAAAATGACAACTTACAAGAGATAAGAAAGTTTGTTGTTGAAGACTTTGAAGAAGTACTTGCTTTTGAAAAAGCAAACCTCTTAACTTTTGCTTTGGCACTCGCCGAAGATGGTGCTTTAAAAAAAACACTTATTAGAGATGACTCAGATGAAGGCTATCGACTTCTTGATAGCATTGCTGCACGATTTACTGAAAATACCTACCTTAAAAAACTTCGTTTACAAATCCTTAATAATGACTTTGAAATTTTTGCACAAAATTGGAAAAAAGAATCTATGGGAATGCCCATTTCATGGTTTAGAAAAGATTTAAAACAATTAAAAGAGAATAAAAAACCAAAAGTTGGACTGGAAACGGGCAGACGTTTAACCTTTAAAGCCACCATACCCATTCTAAATGGAGAAGAAGAACTTGGTTATTTAGAAGTCATTAAATTTATTGATGAGTTTACGGGTAAATTACGGCAAAAAGGTATGGAAGTATTTGCGTTAATGGATAAAGAATATATCATTGAGAAAGACTCATTAATGAATAATTTCCCTCGTTTTAAAGGCTATGTTATTGCGAATGAAAACTACAATTCACAGCTAATGTCTAACGCAAAACTTCTTCCTTGGGATGAGTTGGTAGATGTAAGTTATTATAAACAAGACGGCATGTTGTTTATTTTGAAATCTATGCTCAATGGAGAGGGGCAAGAGATAGGGCAATATCTTATTGTTTTACCTCCAAACACGTTAACAAGATACCAAAAATCCCGTCAAAATATTTCACTCTTAACTCGTTTTTCGGATGAAGAGATACATAACTTTGTAAAACGCTGGGAGAATCCATCTGGTGCTTATCAGAATGTTCATGACCGAGAGCTAATAGAGCTACTTCCTAAACTCTTTGAAGAAGACAAGGTACACTTGAAAGAAGTGGTACGAACAAGACTTGAAGACTATACTAAAGAAGAACTCATCAATATTATTTTAGAAAAATCACATAAAAAGAAAAAAACTGGGGAAATTAAATGAAAATATTTATTTTGGAAGATGAAAAGACTTTGGGTGAGTCTATGGGAGAATTTTTAGAGGACATGGGTTATGAAGTAACGCATATGGTTAACTCAGAAAGTGCTTTTGATGCTATTTATGCTAATGCCTATGATTTACTTTTACTTGATGTTAATGTACATGGAAAGTTAAATGGGTTTGAACTTTTATCAGCACTTAGAAAAGAAAAAATCGAAGTACCTGCCATTTTTATTACGTCATTAAATAACATAGAAGATTTAACTGAAGGTTATAGTTCTGGTTGTTGTGATTATATTCGTAAGCCTTTTGAGTTAGCAGAGTTACAGTTTAGAGTAGAGCAGGTTATTAAGACACAATGTTTTTCTTCTTCTCAAAGTATGATAAAACTTGCGTTTGATTATAAGTATGACACTAAAAAAATGCAACTTACACTAAACGAAGAAGTTATCTTACTAAGTAAGACAGAAACAAAACTCTTAGAACTACTCATTAAAAAGAGAGGTTCGGTTGTTAGTTATGAAATGTTTTGGGATGAAGTTTGGGGTGAGTGGATTGAACCTACTAACATTCGTGTACAGGTAGGAAGCTTACGAAAAAAGCTTGCCAATGACTTCATAAAAAATGCACGTGGGGTAGGATACAGTATTGACCTTTGATTCTGAAAGTTTTGCTAAAGAGTACGCAACGAAATATACACTTATATTGGCTGTCATTCTTATTGTGCCTCTTGCCTTTTACTTGATCTTACTTTTACAGATTGATAAAGCAAAAATAGAACTTGCTTTAGAAACACAGATACATAGGGTTATGCTTTCAATGGATGAATATGATAATGGAGGCATATATACCTTTCCTCGGTATAAAGAATTTAGTACAGCTTTATATACTAAAGAGTATGAGACAGTTTTTTCTACCTTGGACTTTAAACCTTCTTCTTATGCTACGGGGTTTTATACTGATAATCAGCACTATTATATTGTGCATGCTTTAGAAGAGGGTCATTATTTTAATGCAAAATATCTTTTAGTTTCAACAGTACATAGAGCGAATGACATCTATATGTTAGCATTTTTTGCGATTTTATTGATTCTTGTAACACTGTTCATTTTTTCCTTACGACTCTTTAAAAACTTTTCACGTCCTTTTGAAGAGATTAACCATAAACTGGACAATTTTATAAAAGATTCAATGCATGAGATTAATACTCCTTTGAGTATTATTAACATTAATGCAGATTTATTTTCTAACAAATATGGAGAGAGTAAGTATTTACACAGAATTAAAGCAGCTTCTAAAACGCTGGCTACCATTTATGATGATATGGACTATTTGATTAAACAAGGCAGGGTTGAACATAAAATTAAAGATATTAATGTCTCAGATTTTGTGGAAAATCGTGTGGATTATTTTAAAGGCATTGCGAATTTAAAGCAGATAGATATAGAAACAGAAGTTTTTCCACTGTTGACCTATCACTTTTCAAAAACAAAACTTCAGCGTATTGTGGACAATACCATTTCTAATGCTATTAAATACAGTCATGATGATGAGGTGATAAAAGTAAAAGTTTATAAAGAAGATGAACAAATTGTTTTCTCTGTAGAAGACTTTGGCATTGGTATTGAAAATTTAGATCATATCTTTTCACGTTATTATAGAGAAAATCAAACCAAAGGTGGTTTTGGAATAGGTCTAAATATTGTAAAAGATATTATAGATGAAGAGGGCATTACTTTGAAGGTGAATTCTACGCTTGATAAAGGAAGTATATTTATTTATACTTTCCCTTTAAATACAAAATAAGTTTTTAAGATTAATTAAATTATATTTATCAGAATCTGTTAAATAATAAAATATTATCTATCTACATTTTAATATATGATTTTTTTTAATCAATAATTTCACTTTTTACTAACATTTTTACACTTTTTTTACACTTATACGTTATTATGCACTCGAAAAAAGACGTAAGGAGTTTAGATGAACAAAAGTATTAGACCATTTGCTTTTCTTTCTTTTGCATTGTTAGCTGTAACAGCTGTATATGCTTCAGATATGACAAAATCATATGAAATGCCTGATGCTAGTCAAATAGTTAAAGATGATTTAATCCCTGGTGCTACAAAATATACAATGCCAAAAGATTGTAAATTGGATGACTTAGAGAGCATTGCCAGAGGAGAATATATGTTTCATAACCTCAATTCTAAAAATGACAAAAAAGAGAACTTACCCAAAGGAATGAAAGCTCCTAAAGAGGGTGAAGTTAAAGCATATGGGAACTGTGTTGCTTGTCATAATATTGAAGGTGCTGTAGGTGGTGGAACTGTTGGACCTCCTTTAGTAGGTTATAAAGCAAACTTTATGGACACAAAAGTAAGAGATGCACAATTTGTTTATCAAAAGATTGCAGATCCAAGAGTAGACGCAAATACAACAGCAATGACAATTAACCTCACTTCTCAAATGTTTGATGAGAGTGAAATTTGTGACATTACAGCTTATGTTATACAAGCTAAAAAAGAAAAAATAAGAAAAAAATAGAACGAATAAATAAATTTAAGGACAAAAAATGGAAAGAAGAAATTTTATTAAGAGCATTATGGCAACATCAGCTGCTGTAGTAACTGTACCAACAATGGTATTTGCAGAAAACAATAAAACAGCAGAAAATAATGAGACTAAAGTAGAAGTTAAAAAAGTGACTGTTAAAGGTCCTAATGATTTACCTTATGAAGATGCAGTAAAAGCGATTGTGGGAGACAAAGAGTTAAAAGATTCTGACAAAGTAAAACTTACCGTACCAGAGATTGCAGAAAATGGTGCCGTTGTTCCTGTTAAAGTAGCTGTTGAGAGTCCAATGACAGAAAAAGAGCATGTTAAATCAATTCATATTTTAAACACTAAAAATGCTAACTCAAGATGTGCAGACATTATGTTAACAACAAAAAATGCAGAAGCAAAATTTGCATCAAGAGTAAAGCTTTCTGAAAGTCAAGATGTTGTGGCAATCGTTGCTTTTAGTGATGGAACATTTATGAAAGCTGGTAAAAGTGTTAAAGTAACAATCGGTGGTTGTGGTTAATTTTTTAATTTTAGTTAATTGGTAAGCTGTAGGTTCGATTTTATCGAACATTAAAATATGATTATATAAAAGGATGAAAAATGGCAAAAAGAAGAGCAATTGTAAAAATTAAACCAAAAAAATATGCAGAAGGTGACATTGTAAAAGTAAGCTTTATGGTACAACACCCAATGGAAACAGGTATGGCTAAAGACAAAGAGAGTGGAGAAATTAAGCCAGCACATTATATTGAAGACATTACATTTTCATTTGAGGGTGAGCCATTTACAAAAATGAAAGTATGGGAATCAATCTCAGCTGATCCATTCTTTTCTGTTCAATACAAAGTTGAGAAAAAAGGGAAAATTACCGTAGATTACATTGACAATCTTGGTGAGAAGAATTCTAAGAGTAAAAAAGTTAAACCTAAACAAGTTCAAACTGAAAAAGCATAAGGCATAAAGATGAATAGCCTTTTATTAAAAAAAGTACTATTGGGGCTTTCACTGACAACAGCATTGCTTGTTGCTGGTGAACAGTTCTCTATGTCAGCAGCTGACAAAGCAATGTATGAAGAACTTAAAGAAAATAACCCAGCAGATATGAACGTAGAAGAGGGAATGGAACTTTTTGAAGAACTTGGAGACGAAGCTGCCTTGGCTAAGTTTTTAGAGATTGATGAAAAGAAACTTCCAGAGTACATTACAGGTTTTCCTAGATACATTAAAAAAATGGGGAATGTTGTAGGGCTTGACCAAGTTTTACAAGTGATGCAAATGGAACAAACTAAAAAGAAAGATGCGTTAAATAGTGAATCTATGACAAACCTTTTGGCATATGTAAAATCATTGGGAAATGATTTACCCATTAATATTGATGTAAAAGAAAACAAAGAAATGGAAGCAGCTCATGCTTTAGGTGAAAAACTTTACCTAGAAGAGAGAGGTTACCGAGGACTTTCTTGTAACTCTTGTCACGCACTACCGGGTACGGTTCTTAGAACACAAATATTACCAGAGATGGGTGCTCAAAATACAGGTGGAACATGGCCTGGGTACCGTATGACACTCTCTAAAGTAGTAACACTGCAAGAACGCTCACGTACGTGTATGAGAGATGCAGGACAAGCGCCTTTACCTCTTGGTTCAAAAGAGATGGTTGCCTTAGAAGTATACATTACGAATTTGGCTAAAAATAACAAACATAAAGTTGAGATTCCAGGTCTTAAGCGATAAGTATAAAAGAAAAATAGGAAAAAAATATGGATATTAGTAGAAGAGACTTTTTACAATTTGCAGGTGCTTTAGGTTTACTAAGTGCTACAGGTACAAATTTGTTTGCTGGCGAAGCAGCAAAAGAGAAGATTAAAACATTATCATTTTCAGATATTATGGAGTTTAAAGCAAAAGGGAAAGCGACAATTCTTCATATCTGTGACATGCATGCACACATAAAGCCACTCTATTGGAGAGAGCCTTCTACACTTATCTCTGCAAAAAACCTTGTTGGGACACCGGGGTTTATTTGTGGTGATGCTTTTAAAGAATACTATGGAACGAAAGATGGTTCGATAGAGCAATACTTTGATACCCATAATGACTTTACTGAGTTGGCAAAAAAGTTTGGAATGATGGGTGGAATTGCACACATGAAAACACTTATTGACCATATTAGAAAAGAACGTGGTGAGAAAAATGTTCTTCTTCTTGACTCGGGAGATACATGGCAAGGTACAGCTGTTGCACTTCATACTAAAGGTGAAGCCATTGTTGATGCACAAAACTATTTGGGTGTTGACGTTATGGTTGGACACTGGGAATTTACCTATGGTAAAGAGCGCGTGGCTGAGCTTATTGAGAAGTTTAACGGTGAGTTTATTTCTCAAAATGTTATTGACAATGACCCTTTTTCAGATGATTTTGAAGAACTTATTTTCCCTCCAACGAGCATTAAAGAGATTGGTGGAACAAAGATTGGTATTATTGGTCAGTCATTTCCTTTTACTTCAACTGCAAACCCTAAAAAGTTTACTGAAGGTTGGAGTTTTGCACTTAGACATGAAACACTTCAAGAGTATGTAGACAAACTCAGAAAAGAAGACAAAGTAGATGCTGTTGTTGTTCTAAGTCATGATGGTTTTTCAGTGGACCAAGAGTTAGCGAAAAAAGTAACAGGTGTTGACTTCATTTTAAGTGGTCACACTCATGACCCTAGTCCAAAACCAATTGTTATTAATGACACGGTAATACTTATTGCTGGTTCTCATGGTAAGTATGTTGGAAGATTGGACATTGTTGCTGAAAAAGGTAAAGTAAAAGATTACGAATTTAAACTTATCCCTGTTGCTTCAAAACTTATTCCTGCTGACAAGGCTGGTGATGAACTCATTGCTAAATGGTATAAACCCTATGATAAAGAATTAAATGAAGTACTGGGTACAACAAAAAATATTTTATATAAAAGAGATACTTTTTATTCAACCTTTGATGCACTGATTGGTCAGGCTATTCAAGAAGATGGAAAAGCTGATATTGTCTTTACCCCAGGGTACAGATGGGGAACAACAGTTCTTCCAGGTGACGACATTACAAAAGACAACGTTTACGAAATGACGGCAATTACTTACCCAGAGGTCTATACTTTTGATCTTAAGGGTGAAAAAATTGCTAAGCTTATGGAAGATATTGCTGACAATGTATTTAATGAAAATCCTCTTCTTCAACAGGGTGGTGACATGAGTCGTTTAACAGGTGCCTCATACAGCATTACCATTGATGAAAAAGCAGGTAAAAGAATTTCTGACTTTATGATTGGTGGAAAACCAATAGACTTGAAGAAAACATACCGTGTATCTTCATGGGGTGGAAACTTGCAAAGTGCAGGAGCAAACCAAGCTAAAGAAACACCAGCTGTGTATGAAGTAGTGTCTGACTACATTCGTAAAAAGAAAGTTATTGACATTCCATTAGAGTCAAATGTAAAAGTGCTTGATTTTGACTGTGGTTGTCCTACAAAAGGGGCTAAGTGTTCATAAATACTTAGTGATTTTTATGATGCCAAATAGTATTTGGCATTGTAAAAATTATTAATATGAGGAAATTGTAAGAATGAAAACTATAATGCTTTTGAGCTTCTTATTTGGTTCAGTGTTTATGATAAAGGAACAAGCTTTTGTTTCTTCAGAGAAAATGACTTATGAGAAAGCGTTAAGTCTTTCAAAACAAAATAATAAACCTATTATGTTGAAATTAACAGCAGAGAATTGTAAGTACTGTACAAAAATGGACAGAGAAGTTTTAGAAAATGAAGAAGTTAAAACACTACTTTCTGAAAATTTTATATCAGTCACAGTCAATGTAGATAAAGAGGAAATACCTTTAGGGATTAAAAGAGAGATTACCCCCACTTTTATTTTTATAGATAAAGAGGGAAAGATTCTTTCTAAACTTCCTGGTTCTTGGGGAAAAAAAGATTTTATGGATTTATTAAGGAATAGAATATGAAAAGATTATTAGTTTTATTAGCACTGCTTACGACCTTTGTTTTAGCAGAGACAGAGTTGGCTGAACCAAAACCTTCTATGGTAAACCCTCGAAAATTTGTTTTTCCTATTACCTCAGCAGATGAAGGTGAAATCTCACATGTATTGTCATCGGTAAGTAATGTGGTCAAATTCTATGGAGTTGATAAATGTGAAGTTGTGATTGTGGCTTACTCAAAAGGAATTAAATCTGTTTTACAAAAGTCAGACTTTTTTGACAAAGATATTCAAAAAAGACTTAAGTCATTAATGATGTATGATACCGTAGAGTTCATAGCCTGTAAGAACACAATGACAACACATGATATTAAAGAGAAAGAGTTACTCAAAGATGTAGAAGTTGTAACTGCTGGGATTGTTGAGATTATTGAACGACAACTTGGTGGTTATGTGTATGTACGACCATAATATTTAAAAATTAAATAATTAAAAATCAAAAAGGAAGAAAATGAAACTAATCATTAAAAATATGTTATTGACATCTTTGTTGTTAACAAGCGTAGTAGCTATAGAGGCTACTAAAGTAGAGAAAATAAAAGAAACTAAAGTAGTTGAAACAACAGAAGATATTAAAGTTTTTACAGCAGATAATAAAGATGGGAAAATCACACCTAAAACGATTCAAGCTGCGTTTGAAAAAGCTGGTTTTTTTGTTTCTGCTAACCGAGATATGAACACACCATTTGAAAAACAATTTAAAGAGACAAGTTTTGATGTTTACAATCTTTTTACATTTTACAAAAAAGATGTGGTACTTGAATTGGCGAAAAAGTATGAGAATGTAGGTCTTTTTGCACCAATGAGTATGTCTATTTATACTAAAAAAGGTGACAAGAAAATTTCTGTTTCTACTTTGTCAGCAGAGGCAATGGCAAAAATTATGAAAATACCAGCTGATGAAAAGCTTTTAACTGATTTAAGAGCATTGGTTGTTCAAGCATTGGAAAGTGCATTGACTAATGGTAAGTTTGAAAAGTTAGCCTATAAAGTAGCTAAGGCATCAGGTGAGTTGGTAACGACTTATTCTATGGAGATGGATGCTGAAGAGTGGGAAGACGAATTAGATGAACTTAAAATGGGTTTTGAAGGAGAGTTAGCACCAAACGGTTTTGTTATTGCAGGACACAATAATTTAGGTGATGATTTTGAAGAAGAAAACTATGAAGGTTATGATTTTTATGAAGTTTATTCAGTTTGTAAATTACCTGTAATTTATAGCATTGCTAACACACGTCCAGAAGCTGGAGCATTTGCACCATGTTCTCTTTATTTTGCCAAGAAAAAGGATGAAGATGAAATGAAAGCTGCTTTTCCATCTGTTTATAATTGGGTTTCATCACTTGCAATTTCTGATAAAAAAGATTTGAAAGTTCTTGAAGATGCACAAGCAACAATGAATAAAATTTTAACTTCTTTAATGGAGTAACCTCTCTTTGGGTACATATTTTTGTACTCACTTCCCTATAACCTTATATTATCTTTAATAAAATACTATACTAATAAATAAAAAATATTTAATATTTTTTATTTATTCTTTAAGAAGAAAATAAATAATTTTTTCTTAATACTACGAATAGTATTGTTTTTTATCACTTTTCACTTCAATAAAATTAATATTCGTAACATTAAGTAGCATATATTAGATACTGTTCTTATCTAAGTGTTTAAATAGGAGTATTTTTGTCCAATTTGTTTACCTTTGTAACAAAATATATTTTAATATATTTTATTAAGTAATATAAGTAATAAAAATTATAATGTTCTATTATACTGAATAAAACAACAAAGGATTTTCAATGGCACACAAAAAAGCAAATCGCTTGTCATGGTGGATGGGTGGTATATTAATGTCACTACTTTTACTATTGACAATTTCAACATTTGGCGCTGATAGACCAATCGGTGCTTCGACGTATGTTCCTTATATATCAGGGCTGATATTTAACCTTGATCCCGAACATTATACGTACTTAAAAAGTATTAATAATGCTGGTGCATGGGAAGGTGTCATGCTTATAGGTGTTCTCTTTGGAGGGTTTATTACCTCGGTATTTATCACTAAAACATTTAGATTTTCTTTAGTTCCAAGTGGATGGAAAAAATACAAAAACAACTCAGTTCTTTCAAGATTATCTTGGAGCTTTTTTGCAGGATTTATAATGATTATTGGTGCAAGATTAGCTGGTGGATGTACCTCTGGACATTTCCTTTCAGGGATGAGTCAGTTAGCAATGTCAGCAATGGTTTTTGGTGGAGTGGTAATGGCTACATTACTTATTACCGGTAAATTTTTCTATAATACAAAGGGTAGTTAATGAACGAAGTAATATTTAAAACAGATGGTGAAGGTATTTTAAGCAGATTTTATCAAATGATTGAAAGTGTTATTGAGCAAGGTCATGGTTCAGTTGCATTGGTTTTCTTGATTGGGGTTATTTTTGGAGGAATAGTCCAATACGCAAGAGTTGATAAGTTTGAAAAGATTGCAGGTTTTGCAATGTTAAAAGATACAATTGTTCCTAAAATGCTTTTTTTAGCTGTAGGACTTTCAAGTATTGCTATTTATTTTATGGTAGAGGCTGGAGTGACTAACTTACATGTTAAACCCATAATCTTACCAGGGTTAATTATTGGTGGAATACTATTTGGAGCTTCCATGGCAATTTTAGGTAAATGTCCAGGTACAGGTCCTGTATCTATGGCTGAAGGAAGAATAGATGTTATGGTAGGGGCAATAGGAGGTCTATTGGGTGGACTTGTCTTTACACTATTTTATGACGATGTTTTCCAACCTCTGCAAGGGGAGAGTTTGGGAACAACTATTTTACCTAATATATTTGAGGGAAATGAAGAAATGTCAGTATTGATTTTTGGTGCTGTTGTTGTACTTATTGCTATCTTGATTCCAAAGTTAGAAATGGAAGATGAGTTAGAAGATAAAGATGCATTACGTTAGTCTTTAGAGCTTGAACTACACTGGTTCAAGCTTCTTAGGATGCATTTTTAACAATGCGTCTTCCCCATAAGAAACGTTTTTTATAAAAAGGTTTCTTTTTAAAATTTGTAATAATGACTTTCTTTTTTGCTGAACTGGCATGAATGAAGTTGTTAGCACTCAAGTAAATACCCACATGATTGACTTTTCCCGTATACTTTTTTTCTGTATCAAAGAACACCATGTCTCCTCGTTTTAATTCTTCATACTTTACATAGGTTCCAACTTTTGCTTGATCTCTTGATACCCTTGGAATTTTAATACCTGTTGTGGATTTATATACATCTTTAGTAAAGCCTGAGCAGTCAAAGGTTTTAGGTCCAGTTGCACCCCAAACATATTTTTGTCCGAGTTTTCCTTTTGCATATTTTTCTACTTTTTTTGTCATAGAAATTTTAGGAATGATTTTTTCTTTTTTTATTTCAGCTTTTTGTACGACTATTTGTTCTTTACCTATAGGACTTGTTTTCTCAACAATTTTTTTAATTTCATCATTAAAACTTTGAATTTCTTTATTGAGTTGGTCTATCATCTCTTTATCCCATAAAGTATATTCAGAAGATTGTGGAAGTTCTTTTGAACCATGCATAATCTCATTGATAGACTGATTGACAAGGGCTTCAAGGTCAAGTTGTTTTTGAATGTTTTGGTTACTTTCAGTATATGCGTAAGTTTGTGCTGGCTCATCAATAAGCTTTACATAAAGAAAAATCAAAAATTGTAAAAATAAAATACCTAAAAGTATGTTCCTAAATAAGTCCATAATCTCTCCTCTATACTATTAATAAAAAACATAAATCAACTTTAATAAATGGTACTACGATTAAGCTTTTAATTTATTTAAAACAAAACATTTACTAGATTTTGTTATAATTTCAAAAATATTTTGAAGGTATAGTATATGAGAGCATTATTGAGCGTTAGTGATAAAAGTGGCATTGTAGAGTTCGCACAGGGTTTAGAAAAGATGGGTTGGGACATTATCTCAACGGGTGGTACATACAAAAAGTTATCTGAATCGGGTGTTAAGGTTATTGAAATTGATGAAGTAACCAAGTTTCCAGAGTGTTTTGAAGGACGTGTTAAAACACTAAACCCTTATGTTCATGGTGGGATTTTACATAAACGTGGAGATGCAGGACATGTAGCACAAGCTAAAGAGCTTGGTGTAGAAGGAATCGACTTAGTATGTGTAAATCTTTATCCTTTTAAAGAGACCATTGACCGTACAGAAGATTTTGATGAGATTATTGAAAACATTGATATTGGTGGACCAACAATGGTACGTTCAGCAGCTAAAAACTTTAATGATGTACTTATTGTTACGGATGCGAATGATTACAGTTCAGTTGTTGAAGCTTTAGAAAATAAATCAGATGATTTAGAGTTTAGACGTAATTTAATGATTAAAGCATTTGAACATACAGCAGCGTATGATTCAATGATTGCAAACTACATGAACGGTCGTTTTAATGATGGTTTTGGTGAGTATCAATTTATCACTGGTAAAAAATCATTTCAAACACGTTACGGAGAAAATCCACACCAAAAAGGTGCATTGTATGAGTTTGACAATCACTTTACAGAGAACTTTAAACAAGTAAAAGGTGAAGCATCTTTCAATAATATCAATGATGTAAATGGTGCGTTAAAAATTGCTTCAAGTTTTGGTGATGAAAATGCAGTATGTATTGTAAAACATGGTAATCCATGTGGATTTGCAATTAAAGGAACTCTGTTAGAGTCTTATACAGAAGCACTTAGATGTGATCCTGTCTCTGCATTTGGTGGGGTAGTTGCTGTAAATGGTATTGTTACTAAAGAGATGGCAATCAAAATGAATGAAATTTTCTTAGAAGTAGTAATGGCAGCAGATTTTGAACCAGAAGCGTTAGAAGTTTTTGAAAAGAAAAAGCGTCTTAAATTGTTCTCACAAGGTGGTACAAAACTTGTAATGTCAAAAGATTCTCATGACTTTAAACATGTAGATGGTGGATTTGTTTATCAAAATTCTGATTGTATTTGTGACAACGAAGTACATAACGCACATAAAAAATCTGAATTGACTGCAACAGAGCAAGAGATGAAAGATTTAGAGATTGCATGGAAAGTTGCTGGACTGACTAAGTCTAACTGTGTTGTGTATGTAAAAGACTCAGCAATGGTAGCTGTAGGTATGGGTATGACTTCACGTGTAGATGCTGCTCAGTGTGCGTTAAAGAAAGCAAAAGAGATGGATCTAGATGTAAGTGGAGCAGCAATGGCTTCAGAAGCATTCTTCCCATTCCGTGATAGTATTGATGCAGCAGCAGCAGCTGGAATCAAAGCCATTATTGAGCCTGGTGGATCAATTAGAGATGAAGAAGTTATAGAAGCTGCGAATGAGCATGGAATTTCTCTTTACTTCACAACAGTGAGACACTTTTTACATTAATAGTTTTTGATTAATTATTTAAGTTAAGGATACAAATTATTCACGATTATTTGTTATTATTAACACTTAGAATTTAACAAGGATATTATTGAATGAAAAAAACTTTACTTAGTTTATTACTGATGGCTTCAGCCTTAATGGCTGAGGTTAGCAATGTAGAGGTTAGTACAGAATTTGTGGAAGCAAATAAAATAAAAATAATTGATATTAGAACCGAAGGTGAGTGGAAAAAGATGGGCATAATCCCTACGGCTCATCTACTTACTTTTTTTGATGAAGGGCAAAGTTATGAGCCTAGATTCTTTTTAAAAGATTTAGATGAAATTGTTGATAAAGATGAACAGTTTGCTATTATTTCTAATACAGCCAGTCGTACTAAGCTGGTTTCTAATTATTTGGGGAACAAACATAACTACAATGTAGTTAATCTAATAGGTGGTATGGAAAAGCTGATTGAGGATGGGTATGAAGTAGAAGTTTATGATCCAGATAAAGAACTTGTTCTTGAAGAAGAAATAGAACAAGTTGAAAGTGAAGAAAGTAATATCAGCATAGATGATACTACTGAAAAATTAATTATAAAATAAATGCTTTTTGCATATGTTCTTTTATCTCCTCAAAAGAGAAGGCATGATCACAAAAATACTCAAAGGCTATAATACCTTGATAAAGTAACATGTCTGAACCATCCTTAGTGGGTTTCCCACTCTCTTTCGTAAATTTTAAAAATGGCGTCTCTTTCCCATAAATAACATCCACACAAGCTTTAGCACTCGGTATTACTGTTTCAAGTATTTCAAGAGGACAAGGAAGTGAGTCATCTTCTAAGCCAGCAGAAGTCATATTAACTACTAAGTCAAATGGCTCATCCATTGTAAAACTCTCAAAAGTAAAAGTTTCAAAACCTTCTTTTTCATAACGCTCTAAACGTCCAGCACTACGATTTAAAATGCTTACTTCATAACCAGCATCATGCAGTATGACAGAGGTTGATTGTGCCGTTCCTCCAGCTCCTAGAAAAAGTACTCTTTTAATATTTTCAAATTCTGAAATGGCTTTTAAAAATCCTGGTGCATCAGTGTTGTATCCATAGAGTTTTCCCTCTTTGTTAACAATGGTATTAACAGCCCCAACTTTTTGTGCAAAAACATCCAGTTCATCACAAGCTTCAAAAGCATACTCTTTATGAGGTACAGTTATGTTCGCTCCTTTGATATCAAGATCAAAAAACTTGTTTCGTAGTTCATTTCCATCTTCAAGTCGATAACGTGTATAAACGCCATCATAATTTAAACCTTGAAAAGTGAGATTGTGCATAAGAGGTGATTTAGAGTGAGCTACTGGGTTACCGAAGATGGTGAAGAGTTGCATGGGGTTTCCTAAAGTTTTTTTGGATTATAGCAAATCCTAATGTAGGGGGCGATTGCCATCGCACCAAATACAGAATGTTTTTTATAAAGACAGAATATGTCCAAAGTTTACATTAAAATAGTAAACGATATAAAATCAGCTACAATAATATACCAAGTGAAATAGGGAAAAAGATGATAAAGAAACCAGCCAATAGATTTGCCTTACCAAAAGTGATTATCTCTGAAGTGGATAGTGAGAACATTTTAGAATTTAAAGTGAAGTATGAAAAGTTAGCACGGCTTGATAGATTTGAAGTTGAAGCTATGCATTATGATGAAAAGAATGAGATTATTTTTGATGAGGTCAAAGTAAATGATGGTCTTATTGAAATTGTTTATAAAGAGAACAATAAAAAACTTGTTGTTGAAATTGAAGGCAAAGCATATGAAATTTCAGGTCAAAAAATAGGAGGAAAACAACGTTTACTTGAGAATAGAGTAAGTAAAACAAAAGTTCAGTTAGAGCTTATGAATCATATAGAAGATGGAGAAGGTAACAAAAGAGTTAGTAGAACAGAGAGAGAACTAATTGTTTTAGGTGACATTAAACTCTATTCTCAAATAGTAGGGCGAGAGGTTAAAACAACTAAAGAAATTTATTTAATCAAACGCTTTTTGGAGTATCGGTCTGATTTGTTATTTTACTATGGCTTTGTTGATAATTTTTTTAAAGTAGTTGGAAATGAAAAAGAACTTTGGAAGATTGATTTTAATACTTCTCATTCTGAACAGCTTATAGAATATATTAAGTATACGTTTAATGACAATTTAAAAAATGATAGACAATATCTAAACGAGTATGTTACTAATGATGTGCAGATACAAAAGGACTTTAATAAAGTTAAAAACGTTTTTTCAGAATTACGTCATGCCTTACTTCATTTTAATTATGATTTTTTTCAAAAACTTTTCAATGGGCAGGATGTAGGATTTGATTTGGACATCGAGTTTTTAAATCTGTTTATAGATAATATAGACAAGCTCAATATAGAGACTAAAAAAGAGTTTATAGGAGATGAAAAGATAAGGCTTTTTGGTGAAAACCTGAGCCTTGCAAAAGTTTATGAACTCTATAGTCATATTTGTGTAAATAGAGTTGGATTTAACAAGTTTATCAATAGTATGCTCATAAAAGATGGTATTGAAAATGAAGCTTTAAAAGACAAGTTTAGTACCAAGTTTACTGGAAATGCCTATTATATAGATATTCATAATAGTAGAGAGTATAAAGACCTCTATAAGAAGCATAAAAGATTAGTAATAAATGTTTCAACACTAAAAGATGGGAGAGCCATTAGGCAAGAGAATAAAAAGATAGCTGAATTAAAAAAACAGATGACGACTATGACAACTACGAATTCTTTGGCTCGATTAGAATGTAAATTACGTTTGGCATTTGGATTTTTGTATAATGAATATAATGACTACAAAGCATTTAAAAATTCATTTGATAGCAATCTTAAAAATAATCAATTTGATGTTAGCAATGTTGATACATCTAAAGCTTATTTCCTTTCTACTTATGAGAACCGTAAACCAAGAACAAGAGAAAGGATTGATAAAGTTTTAAAAGAGATTGAGTCTTTAGAGTTAAAAGGGCTTATTGCTAATGATCCACTTTTAAAATTTATACTATTAATGTTTGTCTTTATGCCACAGGCGTTAAAGGGTGAATTTTTAGGTTTTGTAAAAAAGTACTATCATGATGTACATAGTATAGAGAAAGATACAAAAGATAAAGAAGAAGACTTAATAGAGTTTATGCCACTTTCGTTAAAACTTAAAATTTTAGGAAGAAATATAAGAACTTTAACACTTTTTAAATATGCTTTAGGCTCACCTATAAATTATAATAGTACAGATGAGGTATTTTATGTCGAAGGAAATCGTTATGGTAAAGTTTATAAACAGTTGGGTATTTCTCATAATCAAGAGGAGTTTGATAAAACACTAACGGTTTCTCTTTTACGTTACTACTCGGCACTATTTAAACTTGTAAATGATTTTGAAATCTATTCATTGGCTAAAGGAAATCCTACGGTAGTAAATTTAGATGTATTGGTTGATGATAGTAGTTCTCCTTATAAGTTTAGAGGCTTTTATAATTTTGGAAATATGATAGGTCAGATTCATGGACTAACTCATAATCAAATTAAAAATGAAGAGATTATGATAAGAAATAAAATAGCTCATTTTGATATAGAAATGTTATTGAAAAAACCTTTATTAGCTCAAATTAAGTTGGATGTGCAAAGAAAAAACTTGATTAAGTTTATAGAAGATAGAGGAGATATGAAGAGTGTATTAGGTTATGATGCTATTAATGACTTTAGCATGAAGATGGTTCATTTACGAACTAAAATAAAGGTAAACAGCGATAAGTTACAAATAATGATGGGCTTACTAACTAATGTCAAAACTCCAAATGATTTTTACAATATTTATAAAGTAAAAGGTATAGAGAGTATTAATCAGCATTTACTTGATGTCATAGGGGTAACAGAGTCTGAAAAAAAGATTGAAAAAGAGATAAATGAGGGTAATAAAAGAGCAGTAAAATAAGTGAAACTTAGATAAACTTTAATGGTTAGAATATAACCCTGTTTGTAGGGGTAATAAAACAAGTCCAGCTAAACCAGCTTCTTTTCTAAGGTTAGAATATAACCATGTTTGTAGGGGTAATAAAACAAAGGAGGGAAGAATACATTAGCCCTATCCGTTAGAATATAACCCTGTTTGTAGGGGTAATAAAACTACAAATAGTTCTTTACCTATTAGTGGCGCGTTAGAATATAACCCTGTTTGTAGGGGGCGATTGCTATCGCACCTATTGACATATGCATAAATCAAAATCCTTAATAAAATAAAAACATTTGACCCCATTCCAATTTTTTATATAATTCATATTATTTTTCCATCCATTTTAAATGGTGTGATGGCAATCGTACCCTACGGTATAATTTTGTTAAAGAAAGGAAAAACTATGAAGGTCTTACAGAAAACAATTACACTTAATGCTAAAAAAAGAGGCTTCCACCTCATAGATAATGAAATTAATAGAGAACTCAAAAATGAGATAGCCTCTGTCAACATCGGAACCTTAAATCTTTTTCTAAAACACACTTCAGCTTCATTAGCATTAGGAGAAAACTACGAAAAAGAAGTGCGTGATGATTTAGAGAGTTTTTTTAATGATGTGGTAGATGAAGATAAACCTTACTATACGCATACTTATGAAGGAAAAGATGACATGCCAGCACACATTAAGTCGGTGATGATAGGGGCTTCTTTAACCATACCCATTACCAATGGTCGGTTAAATCTTGGAACTTGGCAAGGAATTTACTTGAATGAGCATCGTGATAGTGCTTCGGGTAGAGAGATAGTGGCTACGATTATGGGTGAGTAGGTTCGATTTGACCAACGGAAATACCCTTGGGTGTATCGAACGAGAAATTAAGAGATAGGAGATAATAGGTTCGATAAAATCGAACCTATAGTTGTTCCATATCTTTAATGGTAGCTAATAATGCACCCAGTTTATTTTTAACCTCTAGGTACTCTAAGGCTGGAACAGAGTCGGCAACAACACCACCACCTGCTTGTAGGGTAATGGAGTCAGGTTTAATGAGTGAGGTTCTAATGGCAATGGAAGAATCCATTTCACCGTTGAAAGAAAAATAGCCAACTGAACCAGAGTAGAAACCACGTTTTAAACCTTCGTATCCTGCTATGAGTTCCATTGCACGAATTTTAGGTGCACCTGTCATAGTACCTGCTGTAAAGGTGGCTCTAAAAAGGTCAAACATGTCCTTGTCATCAGCGATGATGGCTTCGACATCGGTAACCATGTGCATAACATGTGAGTAGCGTTCTACGCGCATCATGTCTGTTACTTTTACGGTTCCTGTTTTGGCAACACGTCCAACGTCATTTCTACCTAAGTCAATGAGCATAAGATGTTCTGCACACTCTTTAGGGTCGTTTAGCATTTCAAGTTCAAGCTCTTTGTCACGGGCTTTGTTTTTACCACGTTTTCTTGTTCCTGCAATAGGGCGTAGTAAAATCTCATTGTTAGAAAGACGCACCATAACTTCAGGTGAAGACCCTGCAATGGAGAAGTCTTCATAATCTAATAAAAATAGATAAGGAGAAGGGTTTTTAGAGCGTAATAGTCTATAGAAAGATAGAGGGTCTATCTCTCCTTTTTGAGTATAACGGTTGGCTAAAAGAATTTGAAAAACATCACCTGAGCGAATCATCTCTTTTGATTCGTCAACAAGTTTTTTGTAACGTTCTTCTTCAATAGAAAAACTTCCTTCTCCATCAAGTTTAGCAGCTATGAGTTTTTGAGGTATAGAAGGTTCATGTAAGATTTTTTCTATTTTTTCTATTTCTAATTCATATTTTTCATCATTTTGAATAATGGTTAAAATAGAATTTTTATGAGAGTATGCCATAATGATAGAAGGACGAACTAAATCTAAATCAGGAGTATTGAGTGGATCATATAAGTTGTCCATACTTGCTTTTAGAGTAGGTTCAAATACTTTAACCATGTCGTAGCCAATGAAGCCAATAAAGCCATCTACGAAAGAAAATCCAACTTCTTCAACTGTTTGCTGGTATGATTCTTGGTCTAGATTTTGATAATAAGTTTGTAGGAAATTAAAAGGGTCGTTGTTAAGTTTTTCAACTTGACCCTTTTGGTTGGTGTAAAGTGTTTGATTGTCTTTATAGACAATACGTTCTTGAGCACCAATAGTAATAAAACTATAGCTTCCCTCAACTGTTGTAACAACAGATTCGAAGAGCATTGTGACTTCGTCTTTGAAAAGCTCTTTTATTTTTCCATACATGGAAACTGGGGTGAGTTGATCAAAGAGAAGTTGTTTTATCATTTATCTATTTTGCCTTTGTTATATATGCACCAGGTAGTATGTTCGCTTTTACTTTAGCTAATTGTGTCTTTGCTTGATTACGACTAAAGAAAGGACCTACTAAAACACGTGTTAAAGTTTTATCATTTTCTACCTTAACTAAAGAGTAATTAAAGTTATTATTTTTGATTTTTGCAACAATTGTAGAGGCACTTCTATAAGTTCCAACTTTAATATAATAACTGTTAGATACAGCTTTTTGCTGTCCACCAAGGAAAGTATTATTTTTTACAGTTGAAACTTTTGGAGCATCTTTTGTTGTTACAACTTTTTCAATATATTGTTTTTTAGGCTGATCTTGAATAGTAACTTTTTTAGGTTGAGTTTGAGCAACAATTTTTTTAGGAGCAGTGGTCTCTGTCGTATTCTTTTTTGGTGCTTTATAAGTTGACGTTATTTCATCAGTACTTTTTTTAGGTTCATGTGAAATAAGTGGTGCTTTAATTATAGATGTTAGATTTCTTTCTGTAATAGGAGCAGTAGTAGTTGAAAGAGCTTTTACACCATCTGTAATACTGTCTTTTGCATCAGCAGTAGC
This sequence comes from uncultured Sulfurovum sp., assembly GCA_902727895.1. Taxonomy (GTDB): domain Bacteria; phylum Campylobacterota; class Campylobacteria; order Campylobacterales; family Sulfurovaceae; genus UBA1140. The sequence continues at coordinate 107,753 of CACVAP010000086.1, read as the reverse complement.
ATCGTTTGCTATTTCTGTAGTATTCGCATCTTTTAAATCACCTAAAAGTTCTTTTTTAGCTTCAGTACTATCAATGCTTGTACCTTCATCTGTATTAAGAATTAGTCTGGTAATTACTACTGAAATTACTAATATTATAAATAATAAAGCCAAAAGAGTCAGTATATTCTTTAACGGGGTTTTTTTAGGGCTGTCAATATCATCAATTTTGATGTCATGTAAGTTTTTATCTGCCATAGGTTAGCGTCTCCATTTTTTACACAGAGTATAACACAAAAAATATGATTTTGTATATAAATATTATACTTTTTGGGTGGGTAGGGTGATAATATTTAAGTTTTTAGGCAAAAGTTTGTTGGGATATATCTTATAACTTTTTTTAGACTTAAGTTGTAGTAGATGTTTAATCTCTTCAACTTCTTTGTAGGCTTCTTCTAGTTCTATTTTCTCTCTAGGAATAAAGAGTTGAAAGAGTTCTTGCTGATTGTCTCTGTAGGCTTGAAACTCTTGAATATCTAAGGATTTAAGTAGATGTTTTATAAGTGAATAAAAACTATTCCAATCTTCTTGATGATATTCAATAACAATGTAATTAACTGTATTCTTTTCAATGAGTGGTACAGCTAAAGAAATGTCATTTTTTTGGTGTTGCTCTAGCAAGATGGAACTTATTGGAGTTGTGATTTTTTCAAATTTACTGTAAAAAGTACGATTGTTAAAAATAACTTTTTCAACAATCGATTTTTTTTGAATATAAAAACATTCACTGTTAAATTCTAAATCAAATAACTCCAATTTCAAGCTTATAATCTTCAGTGCTTAGTAGATTGCTTTGTCATAGATAACAAATCCAGAAGCAAGTTCTTTCATTTCATCTTTAATTTTTGCATGAAGTTCTGAATCTTCAACATTATCAAGTACATCAGCTATTTTATTTGAAATGATTTCAAACTCTGCTTCTTTCATACCTCTACTTGTAAGTGCTGCTGAACCTACACGAATACCTGAAGTTACAAAAGGGCTTCTTGTTTCACCAGGAACGGTATTTTTATTTACCGTGATACCTGCTGCACCAAGTGCTGCATCTGCATCTTTTCCAGAAAAACCTTTGTCTAGGAATGAAACAAGTACTAAGTGATTGTCTGTACCATTACTTACAAGGTCGAAACCTCTTTTAATAAGTACATCAGCCAATACTTTAGTATTTGCTTTTACTTGTTTTGCATAAACTTTCCACTCAGGTGAAAGGTTGTATTTAAAACCAACAGCTTTAGCTGCAATAACATGTACAAGTGGACCACCTTGAAGACCAGGGAAGATTGCTGAGTTAATTTTTTTAGCTACAGCTTCATCATTGGTCATAATCATACCACCACGAGGTCCAGCCAATGTTTTGTGTGTTGTTGTTGTAACAACATCAGCATAAGGGAATGGACTCATATGCTCATCAGCACAAACTAAACCAGCAATGTGTGCAATGTCAGCAAAAAGAATAGCACCAACTTCATCAGCAATGTCTCTAAACTTTTTAAAGTCAATTTCACGTGCATAAGCAGATGCACCACATACAATAATTTTTGGTTGAACAATTTTTGCAATTTCCATTACTTTATCATAGTTGATGTAACCATCCATCTCTACACCATAAGTGAAGCTTTGGTAGTTTTTACCTGAAAAACTTGGTTTTGAACCATGAGTTAAGTGACCACCATGAGAAAGATCCATACCTAAGATTTTATCGTAAGGCTTAAGTAGTGCAGCATAAACAGCACCATTTGCTTGGCTTCCTGAGTGTGGTTGTACATTTGCATACGAACAGTTAAAAAGTTGACAAGCTCTGTCGATTGCTAATTGTTCTACTGTATCAGCATGTTCACATCCACCGTAATAACGTTTATATGGGTAACCTTCAGCGTACTTGTTAGTAAATACTGAACCCATTGCTTCCATAACGGCAGGAATGGTAAAGTTTTCAGAGGCAATCATCTCTAAGTGGTCAGTTTGTCTATCTCTCTCTTGGTTGATGGCTTCAAAAATTTCTGGATCAAATGTTTCCATAGAATAACTCATGGGGTTCCTTTGGGTTTAGTGGTGTATTTATATCAAATTTAATGTAAAAATACCTTGATATTTATAAATTAAATTTGCGTAGGGTGCGATTGCTATCGCACCGATACATGAAAGTTACGTTCGTTCAGAAGATCTTTGCTTACAAGCATTACCATCTAAACAAAACATACCTTTACCTTTTTTAGCAGGCTTTAGCTCTTCTAGAATTTCATTACCACATTTTTTACATTTGGCATCATCTGAAATAATAGGAGCTTCAACTACAGGAGCTTCTGGTCTCATCGCAGGGAAAAGAAGAACATCTCGAATGGTTTGTTGGTTTGTTAACATCATGATGAGTCGGTCAATACCAATTCCTTCTCCAGCTGTTGGTGTCATACCGTAGCTTAGTGCTTTAACAAAGTCTGTATCCATGTGCATTGCTTCATCATCACCTGTTAACTCTTTGGCATCTACTTGAGCTTGGAATCTATTAAACTGATCAATGGGATCATTAAGCTCAGAGAAACCATTTGCAAGCTCAGCACCAGCTACAAAGAATTCAAAACGTTCTGCTATTTCAGGGTTTTCATCTGATCTTCTAGCAAGAGGAGAGATGTCTACAGGATAGTCAGTAATGAATGTTGGGTTAATTAGTTTAGCTTCTACATATTCGTCAAAAAGTTCAGCTTGTACGTAACCAATTGTCCAGTTGTCGTCATTTTTAAGATTGTTCTCTTTTAAGAAAGCAAGACCTTTGTCTCTGTCTTCTGCTATCTCTCTTGGAACACCACCAATGTTTATAATAGAATCAATCCAAGTAACACGCGCAAATGGTGTAGAAAAATTAACTTCATGTTCTCCATAAGGAAGTTTTCTATCCAGTTTTAATGTGTCGAAGAGATAATCAAATAACTCTTCAGTTACTTCCATTAGTTCAATATAAGTTTTATAAGCCCAGTAGAATTCAATAACTGTAAACTCGGGATTATGCGTTGCATCAATTCCTTCATTTCTAAAGTTTTTACCTATTTCAAATACAGCATCCATACCACCAGTGATAAGTTTTTTAAGGTAAAGCTCTGGTGCAATTCTTAAAAATCTGTCTACACCTAAAGCATTGTGGTGTGTGGTAAATGGCTTAGCATTGGCACCACCTAAAATAGGGTGCATCATTGGTGTCTCAACTTCTAAGAAACCTTTGTCTTCAAAAAATCTTCTAATTCCTGAAACAATTTTAGAACGCAGTTTAAAACGTTTGGTTACTTCTGCATCCATAATCATGTCTAAGTAACGTTGTCTGTATTTAATCTCTTGATCTTTAATACCATGAAATTTTTCGGGTAATGGGGAGATAGATTTAGTAACTAGATTTACTTCTAAACAATGAAGGGTGAGTTCCCCTGTTCCTGTTACAAACGGATAACCCTTAACTTCAATAATGTCTCCAACTTCAAAAAGTTTTTTAACAACATCATTGTAGTAACCTTCTGGTAAATCATCACGGTTAAAGTAAACTTGAACTAATCCATCTTCATCTTCTATTTTTGCAAAAGCTGCTTTACCCATGATTCTTACAAATTTAAGACGACCTGTTAATCTATATGACTTAGTTTGATCTTGTTTCATCTCTTCTGTTTCTATGTCATGAACATAAGCACATTCACTTAAAAATTGAGAAGAAGGAGTTCCTTTTGTTACTTGGTTAGGGTAAGGATTGATTCCTTTTGTTCTTAGTGTCTCTGTTTTCTTGATTCGCTCTTGAATATATTGATTATTAAATATCAAGGTTTCTCCTGGGATATATTTTTTATTTAGTTAAAGTATTATGTTTAGTGATTGTTTTAGACTTTAGAGCTTTTATAATAATAGCTCTTTTTTGGGGAGGGTTACTTCTTCGTCATACAAACTGAACAAGTACCCGTAATCTTCATAACGTGGTCGGTCATTTTAAAATTGAATTTCTTTGCAATCTCTTCCTGCCGTTTTTCAATTGTTTCATCATAAAACTCTTCAATACTTCCACATTTTGTACAGACTAAATGGTCATGATGCTTTTTAAGTCCAAATTCATATTTTTTACCTTGGGTACCAAATGAAATTGAACTTACTATTTCTGCATCTTCTAGCAGGGTTAGTGTACGGTAAACAGTCGCTATACCAAGTTTAACCTCAGGATAACTCTCTTTGATAAGGTTGTATATATCTTCAGGTGTAAAGTGACCATCATTATCATAGATGATTTTAAGTATAAGTTCACGTTGTGTTGTATACTTAAGGTTATTAGATTTGAGTAACTTTTTAAAGTTTTCTAGTACATCATCATATGCTATGGTGTTTGACATCTTTATCTATCCTCTAGTTTGATGAGTTGTTTTCTGTTACTACGGTTTCAAGTGCAGGGTTAACTGTAAGGTTTACATCTGTTAAGTTAACGTCTTTACTCTCGATTGTTAAGTTGTCATCTGCTACTACAGTTTGATTTAACTCAATGTTTAAAATTTGTGCACCTATTTCACTCATTGGCTGAAAAAGTTGGGTATCTGTTTTAAATTTTGTTGCTGATTTTTGGAAGAACTCAGATTGGCTAACACCAAAAATAATGAGAGAAAAGATAAACACATAACGTGCTGCTGATAAAATATAACCTAAGACTCTACTAATGAATCCATTTGCCCCTGAGGTTAATTTATTGATAATTGAAGAAATAACACCAATAATCAACCAGACAGCAAGAACAATTAAAATGAAACCTATGATTTTTGCAAATTCTTCAGGAATCACTGGGAATAGCTTTTGCTCATTTATAAAGTCTACAGCAGTCATGTTATATCTTGCTGCAAGTACTACACCAGCAACAATACTAATAAAACTTAGTAACTCTTTTGAAAAACCATTAACTAAACCTTTAATAGCTAAAAATGCTACCAATGCTACAATAACTATGTCTACGATGTGAAAACCCATAAATTCCATAAAAACTAATCCCTTTTTTTATTTAATCCATAATATATAACAAATTAAAATTTTTGAGGAAAGTATATCCTAATTTATTTAAAATTAATACTTTTCTTTATTTCATCAGGTTTGTTTGAGTATTGAAGCGCATCTTCTTTTTTTATGAGTCTTTTATCCAAAAGTTTTAGAAGTTCTTGGGTTTGTGTTTGCATACCACTTGCTCCTTGACCTAATTGCATTTGAGAATAGATTTGATGTACTTTGTCTTCTCTAATTAAATTGGCAATGGCATGGTTGGTAACTAAGATTTCTGGAACAGCAACCCTTCCCCCACCAACTTTTGGTAAAAGTACTTGTGAAATAACAGCAACCAAAGAAGTAGAAATCATGGTACGAATTTGTGCTTGTTCATCGCCATTAAAAACATCAATAATACGGTTAACAGTACCTGGAGCTGAGTTAGTATGTAGTGTTCCAAAAACCAAGTGACCTGTCTCAGCAGCAGAGAGTGCAGCTTCTATGGTTTCTTTATCTCTCATCTCCCCAATAAAGATGATGTCTGGATCTTGTCTCATTGCATATTTTAATGCTACGGAGAAGCTTTGTGTGTCACTACCTGTTTCCCTATGAGAAAAAACAGACTTTTTATTTTGGTGAATAAACTCAACAGGATCTTCAATGGTCACAATGTGCTTATGTTCCGTCTCATTAATTTCATTGAGAATGGCTGATAAGGTGGTTGACTTACCTGAACCTGTAGGTCCAGTAACAAGAATGAGCCCTTTTTCTCTTTTAATAAGTTCCTTATAAATGGGTGGGGAATTTAGGGTGTCTAAAGAAGGAATTTCAGTAGGAATGATTCTAAAGGCAGCTGCAATATCTCCTAAAGTACGATAATAGTTCGCTCTAAAACGACCAATACCAGGAAGCATAAGTGCAAAGTCAAGTTCTAACTCTTCTTCAAATGTCTTTTTTTGTTTTTCTGTAAGTAGTGCATACGCCATCTCTTCGATGTCTTCACCAGTTAGAACAGGTAAGTTAACAGCTTTTAATGTACCGTCAATACGTATTTGAGGTTCAGCACGTGCGACTAGGTGTAAATCTGATGCACCATGAGAGACAACAGATTGTAGGAGTTTTTTTATATCTATAGCCATATTAAATCTTTATATTAATTTAATACAACTATATAAAAAATATTCTTTATTTTTTCTTAAGTTTGTTAAATACTTTTATTCTATAATTTTTGGAACGATAAAGAAATCATTTTCTGCATTTGGTGCATGAGAAAATATATGTTGGGCTACTTCAGGTTGTTTTATCCCTACATCTTCTCTTAAAGGTGTTCCTCCCTCAAGTGTAGAAAAACTCGGGTTAAGTCCATCTGTATTGAGTTCAGAAAGATTTTCAACATAGGATAAAATCTCTGTTAATTGTGCTGCTAATTCTTCTTTTTTTTCATCTTCGATTTTAAGCATAGAAAGTTTTTCTAATTTTGCTAATACAGTGTTATCAATAATCACAGTAGTCCTTTTGTAAATAATTGTCGCATTATAATAGAAAAAAAATTAAAGCATTGAGTGGGCTAGCTTACTATAATGGTTAATAATGTATAATATAACCAATTATTATTATAAGGATGTGAAGAATTATGAGTGAAATATTAAATAAACCTACAGTAACGTCAAGGGAACTGGAGATTTTATTACAAGAAAGAGAAGAAGGTAGGGCTGACTTTCTTTTAGTAGATGTACGAGAGATGCCAGAATATGATGCAGGTTATATCACAGGAGTAGATATACTTAAACCTACTTCTCTTTTTCAGTCTTGGGCTGAAGAATTTTTAAATACTAATAAAGAAAAAACAGTTATTTTTACTTGTCGGTCTGGTAATCGTTCTGGTCAAGTACAAGATGTATTTAAAAGAAACGGTATGGAGAAAGTACTTAACCATGTAGGTGGTATTATCTCTTATTCTGGTGAAACTCAACTAGGCTAATATTCTTTATGCTGGGCATAGTCTCCAGCATAAATCCCTGCATTTTTATCTAATCTTCGCTACTCTTTCAACATGAAAAAAATACTACTTTTTATCCTCATTTCTTTAGCTTTACTATTTTGGTTTTTTAAGCCAAAGATTCTTCCTTATTATTCTCAATTAAGCCAAGAACGCGTAGGGCTAAATGTAGACTTACAACCCCAAGCACAAAAAACAGCTAAATTTGTAGGTTCTAAAAAGTGTCAAGAGTGTCATCAAGAAGAGCATGCTTTGTGGAAAGATTCTTTACATTCAAAGATGATTCAAAACTTACAAGAAGACCCTTCCGTGGTTGTTGCTGACTTTTCAAAACTCCCGTTAGATGCAGACTTTACTTTAAAAGAGTCACTTTATACCGTGGGTTCTAAGTTCAAACAACGCTATATGATTCCAGCTGAGATTAATGGAAGAGAAGATTTTCGTTTAGGAAATTATCAGTGGAATGTAGAGACAAATAAATGGCAAAAGTTTAAGCCCTATAAGTATTGGTACAAAGATGCCTATAAACATGATAATAAAGAGTTCCCCACCTCAAATACTTGTGATGGTTGTCATTTTGTAGGATTCATGTCCACAGAAAAAAGAGTCGAGCCAGCAATCTCTTGTGAATCTTGTCATGGTCCAGGTAGTGAACATGTTATAAATGTAGACAGTCCTTTGTATAAAGCATCTTTATCTGACCCCATTCGAATGAACGAAGTCTGTTTACAATGTCACATGCGAAACCGAGACAAAAGATTAGATGCAAATATTACTGTAAAAGAATTATGGGGTATAGCAAAAGATTACCCAGCAGGATATGAAGCTGGAAAACCCTTGATAGACTACAAAAAAGTAGCTCCTTTTCATCTAGGCACAGAGACCAAAGAGTTTTGGGCAAATGGAGCAGCAAAAAAGAACCGTACCCAAGGAAATGAATATGTTCATGACAGTATGTATGCTCATGGGGTAACGTGTATAAACTGTCATAATCCTCATAAACTAACAAATACAGCCCAAAAACCAGAAGGTAATAATGCCTGTATGAAGTGTCACTCTTTTGGTTCAGTTATTGGTCCTCATCAAAATTCACTAGAAGCCCATACCAAACATAAAGCAGACTCCAAAGGCTCGTTATGCATAGAGTGTCACATGCCTAAAACAGCAAAACATACAGGGAAATCACCTTTAACCGTACGTTCACATAAATTTGACTTCACTTCTCCAGCAGAGACAAAGTTTTATAATATGCCAAAAGAGACAAATGCTTGTACAGCTTGTCATAAAGAGAAAAGTTTAGATGAATTACAGAAAGATTTGGAAGGTTGGGGCATGGTTGAGTGGGGTTCGATGAGGTAAGTTACTGTTTATCTTTTAAAGTTCATACTCAATAAAATTTAGCTTATTACTAAGTAACTTAAGCTCAGCATACAGTTTAAACTTGTATCATAATCCAAGGACATAAAAAGGGAAATCATGGGCTTATCTACTAAACTAAATAGCATACTGCAAAATCCACTTGTTGAGACTATTATCAACCTCATTAAAAAACTAAAGTCATCTAAAAGTTATTGGTCTATCTCGTACCTTGTTTTACTCTTTACCCTTCGTGAAGCCATTGCATGGAAATTTGGTTCTGCTATTAAAACATTTTGTGAAGAACAAGCCACAGACAGTTCTCTGCCTCTTTTTTGGGACATAACAGGATTTATTTTTGATGCTGGTGGAAGTTGGGAACTTGTTGGGCTTGGTCTCTTTATTTTCCTGATACTTTCTCTTGTTAAAGTCTCTGAATCTGAAAGTAATGCAAAGCCGACACCTTTTAAAGAAAAAATTTTAAGTTTTGTTATTGCTTTAGCACTTATGCTTGTTTTCTTTAGCCTTAACTACTATCAGCATCAATCAACTACTTCTGATATTAATAAAAATATTGATTCTAAATTTAATCAAAATGATAAAAAGTTAGAAGAGATATACGCACTCATTAAACTTCAAGGTGGAGATGAAACAGCATTCTTAGAAAAATACTTTGGAAGTGACTACAAAAAAGTTTTAGAAAACCCTCAAACCTACCACAACCTAAAAGAGAAACTACAAGAACATCAAGGAAGCATTGAAACTCTCATAGAAGAGAAAGAAAAGCTACAAAAGAAAATAGAATCAAGACGACTTCACAGTAACGGTGTACAAGACATGATAGATAAAGCCTTTAAAGAGTTACGTTTTGATGATGTTTTAACTTTACTGAATAATTTTATAGAAAGTAATACAGCATTGGAAAAAGATCTTCTCAATGCTCACTATCAAAAAGCCTTAGCTTATATGGAAAAAATAGAATATCACAAAGCCAAAGAAGAGTTTGAAACACATATTTCTTCTGGAATAAAAGATACAAGTATATTACATGATTATGGAGATATGTATTACGAATTAGGAGAATATGATAACTACCTAGAAATAAACACAAAAAGACTCGAACTCTTATCAAAAACTTCTGATTCAAATGACCCCCAAATAGCAACTGCTTACAATGAAATTGGTTTGGCATGGAAGAGTAAAGGAGAGTACGATAAAGCCATAGAATTTTATAATAAATCTTTAAAGATATATCTTGCTACCTTAGGAGAGAATCATCCCTTAACTGCTACGAGTTATAACAATATTGGTTTGGCATGGAACAGTAAAGGAGAGTACGATAAAGCCATAGAATTCCATAATAAATCTTTGAAAATAAGACTTGCTACCTTAGGAGAGAATCATCCCTTAACAGCTATGAGTTATAATAATATTGGTTTGGCATGGAGCAGTAAAGGAGAGTACGATAAAGCAATAGAATTTTATAATAAAGCTTTAAAAATAAGACTTGCTACCTTAGGAGAGAATCATCCCTCAACTGCTACGAGTTATAATAATATTGGTGGGGTATGGTATAGTAAAGGAGAGTACGATAAAGCAATAGAGTTCCATAATAAATCTTTGAAAATAAGACTTGCTACCTTAGGAGAGGATCATCCCTCAATTGCTATGAGTTATAATAATATTGGTGAAGCATGGAACAGTAAAGGAGAGTACGATAAAGCAATAGAATTTTATAATAAATCTTTAAAGATATATCTTGCTACCTTAGGAGAGAATCATCCCTTAACTGCTACGAGTTATAACAATATTGGTTCGGTATGGAACAGTAAAGGAGAGTACGATAAAGCAATAGAATTTTATAATAAATCTTTAAAAATAAGCCTTGCTACCTTAGGAGAGAATCATCCCTCAATTGCTATGAGTTATAATAATATTGGTGAAGTATGGAACAGTAAAGGAGAGTACGATAAAGCAATAGAATTTTATAATAAAGCTTTAAAAATACATCTTGCTAGCTTAGGAGAGAATCATCCCTCAACTGCTGTGAGTTATAACAATATTGCTATAGCTTACTACCATATGCAAAAGTATCAAAAATCTTTTGAATTTATGGAAAAAGCTATAAAAATAAACGAAGCTATCTTGTCTGCTAATCATCCTAATCTAATGAAAATGCAAAATGCTTTAGAAACTATAAGAGCAAAATTAAAATAAGTAACCATACGTTGGCTGAAGAGCATGCTATAACTTGTAAGCATTAGAGCTTTATGCATTTTATATAAAATATTTGTAAGAGACTAACTATCAAGTTTTTATAAACAACTTAACTTAAATAAAAAAAGCTATAGTAAAAACTATTTTTGACAAATAAAAAATAAAGAAATTAAAAAAAGAAACCAAAATGAAAAATACCCTAAAACTTTTACTCTTACTCCTTTTAACACAAACTACCATGGCAAAAGAAATAAGCCATAGCATTGATGATAAAGCTTTTAAAACAAAATCTTCAGTCTATTTAACGCCAACCCAAAAACTCACTTTAAAGTTCGATGTTAAAAATGCAAAGAGCATTAAGTGGTATCAGATAATTCCTGATACCTCAAAGTTTTATAAAAATGCAAACCATCCTTGGGAGAAGAATGCTTATAAATGGAGTGACTACGGGAAGATTGATTATAATAGAGTTGAAATAAAATCTTTTGAAAATAAAGCAGAAGTGGAATTAACAAGAGAAGTTTTAGAAAAAAATAGACCCAATAATAACGGCTACTACAACAGTAAATTAGGAAGTTTTTGGTTTGAAGCAGAGGTAATTTTAAAAAATGGAAAAGTAGTTAAAACCAAAGGCATAAAGGACATTGGAAGAAAAGGGCTTTCACCAAAAGTATTACGTGTTTCGTACATGCAAGATGAAAGTTACATTGGTTATTTAACAACCTTTTTTAATGTTCCTGGTATTTTTGGTTCTATGCCTTATCAGAGTCGAAACTACATTGGGGTTGACTGTGCTGATGTTTTGATTGCGACTTCAAAAGTAATGAACAAAGCTAAAAATGAAAAAAATTATAATGTTGTGATGTTAGTAGACAAATTTAAAACCAAAGTAAAAACACAGATAATAAATGGAACACCAAGTAAAAAGTTAAGATGGGGAAAAGAGTTTAAGCAGGGAGATTTTATAGCTGTAAAATACCGACCAAATGGACGTTATGCTCACATTGGAATGCTTTATGGAGATGAAAATAATAATGGTGTTTTAGATAAAGAAGACAGCATTATAAATGCTGGTCCAAATGCACTGCACTTAACACCTTTAGAAAAAGGTGCTTTCAATGGAACGGTTGTTATTTTGAAGAATAAAGATTTAGATTAGTTTTCAACAAATGCTAGTTTATCTGCATCTCTCGTAAAGAAAAAACGATGAGGATAACAAGCAGCATCTGCTGCAAAAATAGCGACAATTGTAATGCTGTTAGCATCAATAGATTCAACAGTACAGTGTACTTCTCTTTCTTGTGATTTACTTCTGGCTACATCTTTGATGGTGTCGCCAACTTTTATGGTTTGCATTTCTTCTATTGTCATTCTACTTGTACCTTTTTTTCTGAGCATTATATCAGAGTTCAGTTGCTCAGAAACTTTGAATGAGGTCAGTAAGCGTTTCAATACGCTGTGCGTCACCAACCTTCTCATACCAAAACATAAGTGTTGTACTGATGTTGTCATCTGCTTTTTCTATACAGGCTAATAGCTCATCAAAATACTGATTTACTTCATCTTGTAGAGCCAGCTCTTTAAAAATAGCATTTGCTTTTTCCTCATCTCTATCAAACTTTAAAATGTAGTTGTATTGTTCTATGAGGGCTTCAAAAATTATAATCTTAATTGGGCTACCTTTTTGGTTATGAGTAATGACTTCTCTCGCCCAATCTAAACTTTCTTTATGGCTTCCACCCCAACGGGCTTTGTTTAAATGGGACACACGTTGTATACAGTAAAGGTTTTGCATGGCATTTTCTTTGATAAGTGTATAAAGTTTTTCTTGTAAGAGGTCGGCTTCTTTACTTTTAAAATGTTTGACTAAGTTGTAGAGTTCAGCCCAATAGGTTTGTTCATTGGGGGAAAGTTCATGTGCTTGTTTTAAGTCTGCCATGGCGTATCTTAGGCGTTCATAAAAGAGCGCGTAGTTCTTTTGACCTACTGTATTGGTTATGCCCAAACCTCTTGCTTCCCATGCAAAATGATAAAAGTAAACCCCTCGCAAATAGTAAGCATAAGAAACATCAGGGTAGAGGGCTGGTAGTTCTAGATAGTCTTCTGCTGTTAAGATGCTAGAGTTATGTTTTTTGTTGGTGTAAAGTTGGTGTAAAAACTTGTTTCGTTCTTCTTCTGAAAATTCATCCAAGAGTTTCCATAGTGCTGTCTTGTCTTCTTTTTCTAAAAGTTGATGCATATTAGAAACTTGTGCTTCCATAGGCTTCTCAGGAGTTTTAACTAACTTTTTAGATGGACTATTAGGTAGTTTTCCTTCTATTTTAAAGCTGTCAAATACATCGTCTTCTAACCAAGCTAATTCTACGCTACTTGCTTTATGTCGTTCTTGAAGTAAGGCATCAAAGCTTTCAATCTTTTCTCCTCGTTCTTCCTCTTCACTTCTAAACAGTATTTCATAAAAAAGTGCGCCTTTAAAATAAGAGGCTTTAAAATCTTCAGCATTTTCAAAAGTATCTTGGATACGTTGTGCATTTAAAAACAATAATCCCCATGCTTCTTTTTCTTCAAGAAGTTTTAGCTTTAGAACTTCACAAACTAATTTGACAAAACGTGTTGAATCAAGGGCTACTAAGTCTTTTACTTCTAACTTGTCTACTAATATATGGTTCTTTATAAAAAGGTCAAGTACACCTTCTGTCCATACTTTTTTAATGACATGGTAAACCTTTGTAGAAGCATTATCTTCATTGATATTAAAATAAAATTCATCATTGAGGTAGGCTTCTACATTAAAATCTTCTAAACTATTTAAAAGTCGTTCCTCTTCAAACTTAGCAAAGGCTAGGGCAAATATTTCTTCTTGATTCATTATTTTATATCCTTGCTATTTCAAGTTTAGGAAAGAGAAAAGGGCGTTTTCCAATGCTGTAGTTTTCTGCTTTCTGTAAGATGTTCTTAGCTTTTAGATTATGAGAAAATGTTAATTCATTCATGAGTAAGGGGTATTGAATAAGTGAAGATACTTTCATGGCATCGTTGGTTTCTTTTAATGAACCCATCTGTTTTGGGTCGCGTAAGGCAGCTAACCATAAAGAACTTTTACTAGGGTTTGGTAATTTGTTGATGAAAGTTGGGTCATAGGCTATGAGGTGTTGTTGGGTGGCTTCATTTGTTATTTTAGAAAGTTGTTCGGACTTTCCTTTTACAAAAACAACACTCATGGCTAAACAGTCTGGGTGGTAGTTTTGCTTTAGTTGTAGGTGATTAAAAAAAGCGACAGATGCTGGAACATAACGTGCTATAGGTGGTTGGTTTTGTTTTCCTTTTATTTGGTCGAGCCAAGCTTCTCCTCGTTTGTAACTGACCGAGATGGTTGCATGTGGCTTGTTCTTTTCATCACGTAAGGAGTAGAGGGTTATCTCTTCTCTTTGAATGAGACCGTAATAGTAAGAACCATAACCACCTTCTGCTTTTTCAACATTGTCAAATTCACCTAAACAATGTTGCATGAGTGCTGATTCTTTTGCCATTTCTAAAGAGAGTTCTTTGTGCCGGGGTAGGAACTTAACGACATGTAGGTTTTCAAAAGTAAAAACGTGTTCTAACGCTTCATTTGAAGTTTCTATGAATTTTCGTTGTCTCTCTTGCATACGTAGATGTTCTTGTTGATGTTTTTCCATTACATGCTCAACAGTCATACGAGGAAATTTATGAATTACTTTTTCATTACGAGAACCTAAAAACTCTACACAGGTATTGAGTGTATCGACAAAAGTAGGGTTTTTAATATGAATATAAATAAACTCAATACTACTGTAAGGTGTAAACCAAGAAGGAACTTCACCTTTAACTAAAGCTTTATAACGCTCAACAGACTCAACTACTTGTACTTCCATAAAATGGTTAATAAGCCAACGAACAAAAGTTTTTTGAAGCCAAGAGTCTACAGGTTCAGAGAGTTCTTTTTCTTCTGTAAAGCCATGTAAATATTCTTTTATCTCTTCAATGTTTATGACATTTCTGCCTTTGTTTTTTTGTGATATTTCCATAAAATTATTATAGCGAATAGTTTAATAAGTTTATTGAGATATATAAAAGACTACTTGATAATAGTATTATAAATAGGTATAATAAAATAGTTTATTAAAAAGGTGTTTATTATGTTAATAATTAATTCAAGTGATTTTATTAAAAAGCCATCGTATATTACGAGACCAGAAGACATTACTTTTGTTCAAGATGCAAAAAAACAGTTGGTTAAAAGTGTGGTAATTCCTTATGAATTATATAAGAACCTTCAAGAAGTAATAGAAGATGAACTTTATATTATGCGAAATGCTAAAGCACTTTCAAAACAAGCTTATGATGAATTCTTGGAGATTGAAGAGATTGTAGAAGATTTAAAATGAGAAGAGGTGAAATTTACTTGGCAAATTTTGGAAAAAAGTATAACAGTGAATTTGGTAAAGTGAGACCAGCATTGATTATACAAAATGATGTTGCCAATCGAAATATTGATAAAGTAGCTTTTAAAGGAGTAACAGTTATTCCCATGACTACGATGCTTAGTGGTGGAGATTTAAGAGTATTGATTTCATCACGAGAAAATTTAGAAAAAGAGAGTGAAATCTGCATTAATGAACTTTGCACTTTAGATATGAGTCGTTTGGTTTTAGAGAAGAAATTGACTGTGTTGAGTGAAAGTGAATTGAATGAGGTCGAGAAGAAGTTGGGACAGCATCTTGGGATTTGAGAAAAGTTACATCGATTAAAGTTACAATCCATAAAAAAGCAAACATTTGCTACTCTTCCACATAAAATAACAAGGTCAAATATTATGGAAAAAAGATTAGATGTCGTAGATCTCTTTTTAAAAACACTAAGTGCAGAGTCAGTTACCCCTGATGATGGTGGGTTGCTTACGTATATAGAAAACTATTTAGCAGATTTTGAAGCAACGTGGATAAATGAAGGTGGGGTTAAAAATGTTTTTTTAACCAAGAAATTTGGAGAGGGTAAACACCTTTGTTTTGCTGGTCATGTAGATGTTGTGCCTTCAGGAACAGGATGGGATACAAATCCTTTTGTACCTATGATTAAAGATGGCTACATTTATGGTCGTGGAGCGCAAGATATGAAGTCTGGATTATCGGCATTTGTACAAGCAGTACGTGATATGGATGATGACTTTTCTGGTCGTATGTCGTTACTACTTACTTCTGATGAAGAAGGTCCAGGAACTTATGGAACGCAGATTGTTTTGAAACATCTTAAAGAGATAGACCTTTTACCTGACTATTGTATCATCGCTGAGCCAACTTGTGAAACTGAGTTTGGGGATGCCATTAAAATTGGTCGTCGAGGGTCAATTAATGGATACTTACATCTAAAGGGAAAACAAGGGCATGCTGCTTACCCTGAAAAAGCTATTAATCCTATTCATAATATTGCTTCTATATTACCAAAGATAGCAGCTCATGACCTTGACAATGGAGATGAAAACTTTGCACCTTCTAAATTGGTAATTACGGATATTCGTTCTGGAATGGAAGTGACCAATGTTAGTCCTAATGACTTAAAAATGATGTTCAACGTGAGAAATTCAACCAAAACAACCCAAGAGAGTTTACGTGCTTTTATGGAAGAGCAACTTGGTGATTTAGACTATGACTTGAAACTTGAACAAGGATCTTATCCGTTTATTACCAATCGTGAATCTTATGTGGTAAAAGAGTTATCGGCTGCTATTAAAGAAGAAACAGGGGTAAGTACGAAACTTTCAACAGCAGGTGGAACCAGTGATGGACGGCATATTGCTCCTTATGGCATTGAAGTTGTGGAGTTTGGGGTGCGAAATGACAGAATACATGGCTTAAATGAGCGAACTACCATTAAAGAAGTGGAAGACCTTTATAATATTTTCGTTAATATGGTTAAAAGGTTTTAAACTAAATCAGGAAATAAAAAATTGAGTTAAAGACCTTTTATCTTAAATTTTAAAAGGAAAGATTATGGACACGGTGACAGATGATAAAATTAGAAGTCTAAAAGAGAAAATAGCTCAGCTTTTAGTTAAATATCGAGCAAGACATGATGAGCTTGAACTGGCTGTTGAAGAATGGGATATTGGTGAAATTAATGTTGCATTAGAAGAATACAACAGAGAGATAAACAAACTGAAAAAACAAGTGCATCAGCTTGAAGTAGCATAATTTTTGGTCTGCTATGTATAATCGCCCAACACTTAGTGAGTATGTATTAGCAAGGCTAATTACCATTGTAATTTTCATTACAACACTTTTTGCACTTATATTATTTTTAGTTCCAGAGGAATATAAGAGTACTTTCTTTTATATTGCTCTGTTTATGGCTTCTCAAATACTGCTCTTAGGGTCTGTATATTATGCTACTACGCGTGTTTCCAAAGAGCTTAAAAATGTTGAGAACTATCTTTCCGAGAGTTCTCATATTATAAATGAAAATGGTTCAGCTCGGTTTTTTGCCAAAGAGTTTGAAAGTATTAATGTTAAACTTATTCAGACTTTACGCATTATGAAGAAGCGTGAAAAAGAGAAACGTAAATATACAGCTAAAATCAAACTCAAAAACAGACAACGTTCAGACATGCTTTCAGCCATTGCACATGAATTTCGTAATCCTATTTCAGCAATTATGGGATACTCCCAAACCCTTACAGAAGATGAAGAAATTCCTATGAATTTACGCCTTAAGTTCTTAGGTAAAATTTATAACAATGGTGAAAAAATAGAAGAGCTACTAAGCCGTCTACTTTTGTGGAATCGTTTTGAGAGTGGTGAACAAAAACTACAAATGAGTAAGTTCGATATGAAGCCTTTAGCCCATGAAATTGCCATGAATTTAGAAGACAAGTATAAAAAGAGGGAAATTGTTGTAATTGGTACTTCTTTGGTTATAAAAGCTGACAAGGCATTAATGGAGATAGTATTAAAGAACCTTATAGAGAATGCTCTAAAGTATTCAGATGAGGTGGTAAAGGTAGAGCTTTTAGAAAATGAAGTACGCATTATAGACTCAGGTGTTGGTATTTCAGAAGCCAACATAGAAAAAGTAACCAAGAAGTTTTTTAGAACAGATGAACATTCATGGGACAACTCGATGGGTTTAGGTTTAGCCATTGTTAAACAAATTTTGAAACTGCATGAAACAACATTAAAGATTGAAAGTCAAGAAGACAAAGGTTCAACTTTTTCCTTTGTGGTTTAAACTTTATTAAAAATACATTAACTTTTTATTAACTTCATTAGTGTAAAATCACATAAATAAAACTTGAATATAATTTAGGAGAATGGATTGAATCCAATAGTTGAAAATATTAAAATAGAAATTTCCAAAGTAATGGTTGGACAAGAAAAAATGATAGAAGGGCTTTTAACAGGTCTACTTACAAGAGGACACATTTTACTTGAAGGTGTTCCTGGACTTGCAAAAACAACAGCTGTTAATGCTTTGGCTGGTTCACTTGGACTTAACTTTAAGAGAGTACAGTTTACACCAGACTTATTACCTTCAGACATTATTGGTACTGAAATTTATGATCCCTCTACCAATACCTTTAAAATCAAACAAGGTCCAGTATTTACAAATTTACTATTAGCAGATGAGATTAACAGAGCGCCTGCCAAAGTACAGTCTGCACTACTTGAAGTTATGCAAGAGAGACAAGTGACCATTGGTGATGAAACTTTTAAAATAGATTTGCCATTTTTAGTTATGGCAACACAAAATCCTGTGGAACAAGAGGGTGCTTATGAATTACCAGAAGCACAACTTGATCGTTTCCTTATGAAGATAGTAGTGGGTTATAACACAAGAGAAGAAGAGTTAGAGATAGCTCGACGTGTGGCAAACAATGGTTTTGGAGAAATCCAGCAAGTTGCTACCTTAGATGACTTGGAAAGAATTCGTCAAGAAGCGATGGATGTACATATAGATGAAGAAGTTGAAGCTTATATTATTGAGTTGGTATTTGCTACGAGAGAACCTGAGAAGTATTTTTTAGATGAAATAGCACCTTACATAGAGTATGGAGCAAGTCCAAGAGCAAGTATTGACATGTATAAGGCTTCACGTGCAATAGCTTACTTAAAAGGGCGTGACTATGTTTCTCCTCTTGAAGTTGCTTATATTGCTAAAGAGGTATTACGTCATCGTATAGTACTCTCTTATGAAGCACAGGCTGAAGGTGTGACGCAAGACATGATTATAGACAAAGTATTGGCAGCAGTTCCAATTCCATAATGATTAAAAAAATATTACTAAAAGCACGAAAGCAAGTCTTTGGTGAGATGCTTGGAAACAACGCATCGCTATTCCAAGGTGAGGGTTTTGAGTTTACTGAACTTCGTGAATATGTTTATGGTGATGATGTTCGGAAGATTGACTGGAAGACGACAGCTAAGCTTGGTAAGCCATTTGTCAAAATTTACAGAGAAGAGCGCGAGCTTAATGTGGTAACAGCTGTCATGATGGGTGGTTCTACTTATTTTGGAACCGTTAAGCAAAAATCTGAAGTTATGGCTGAGTTGGTTGCTTTACTTGGTTTTTCAGCTGTTAAGAACTCTGATTTATTTTCAAATATCATATTTTCGGACAAACTCTACAGTATGTCAAAACCTAATAAAAAGTACTTTGCTGTGCAAGATGCTGTAACACAGTTGCAGAACTTTGATATGTTAGAAAAAAGTTCAAATTATAAAGAATTTACTGACACACTTTACAAACGGATAAAACGTAAATCTTTGCTTTTTATTATCTCTGATTTTGTTGGAGACATAGACTTAGCACTGTTGTCAAAAAAACATGATGTGGTAGCACTCATAGTGCGTGATAAATTTGAAGAAAACCCACAAGCTTTAGGACATATGCGTCTAATGGACATGGAAAAGAAGTCATCTTTTGAAGGTATGGTTGGAAGTTCTGAGTTAAAAGGCTATGAAAAAGCATTGAGACTGAATGATGAAAAACTTTATGCCCATTTTAAAAAGTCTGCTGTGCGTTATACAAAAGTATATACAGATGAAGAGCCGTATTTAAAGTTGGCTAAGTTATTAGGAGGTCGATAATGGATAATGAATTAAGAGACATAAAACCTCTACTTGAAATACCTGATAGTTCATATACTATTTTTTTAGGCTTGATTGCTTTGGCACTTATTTTACTGGTAGCTGTTATTTGGTTTCTGGTCAAAAAGTTTTGGAAAAAGAAAAAAATAAATATGCAAAAAGTTTACTTTGAACAATTTAAGAACTTAGATTGGAGAGATGTAAAGCAGTCTGCCTATGAAGCAACAGAACTAGGACGAAAATTAACACTTGATAATGAACGTGCAAAAGAAATTTACACACAGTTAGTCCCTATGTTAGAATCATATAAATATCGAAAAGAAGTTCCCACTGTGGATGAGCAAACCCTACAACAATACAATTTACTGGTACATATTATAGATGAATCAATTTAGTTTTGAATACCCTTGGTTATTGGGGCTGATCGTTGTCTTTGCTGTTTGTGCTTATTTTTGTAAAGTAAAAGCTAAGTCTATTTATTTTCCACATTTAAATTCGTTAATGCTGGGAAATAAAAATAGAAGTCTCTTACTTCCTGCATTAAAGTGGTTAGGAATTATTTTAGCCATTGTGGCATTGGCATCACCTGTTTTAACAAAAGAGTACTCTAACTCTAAAAAACATGGGCGAGACATAGTACTTATAGTAGATACTTCTGACTCTATGCGTCAGCAAGGTTTTGATGTGACCAATCGTGCTAAAAATAAGTTTGATGTCGTTAAAGAAGTGGCAGCCTCTTTTGTGGACAAAAGAGAAAATGACAGAATAGGGCTTATAACCTTTGCTGACATTGCTTTTGTGGCTTCTCCTTTGACTTTTGAGACAAAGTTTTTACGACAGATTATTGGGATGCAACAACTGGGTATTGCAGGAAAAAGAACGGCTATTAACGATGCTCTGGTACAGTCCTATGGAATGTTAGAGAAGTCAAAAGCAAAAAGTAAGATTGTTATTTTACTCACTGATGGGGTAGACAATATGAGTGAAATTACTGTGGATGAGGTAACTTCTTTAGTCTCAAAGTCAGAGGCTAAACTTTATACCATTGGTATAGGAACTGAGCGTGATTTTGATGGAGACTACTTACGTAAGTTAGCAAAAGCTGGAAAAGGTCTTGCTTTTGCAGCTAGAAACTCACTGATGCTTACAAAGATTTATGAGGAGATTGACCGTTTAGAAGTTTCTAAAATAGATGATAAAAAAGTAGTTCAACATACTTATTTATTTACCTATCCTTTGGTTTTTTCTATTTTATTGTTACTCTTTTTTATCTATTTTAGAACCATGAGGAGCTTGTAATGACTTTTGTAAATCCTCAACTATTTTTTATATTAATCTTACCGATATTGGTATTTGCTTTTGTGATTTTAAAACACAAAGGCTCTGTGACCCAAGTTTTTAATGAAGAAGTTTTAAAACGTTTAAGTGTAGGCGATGATTCTTTACCTTTGGTCTTACGTAATATGTTAATGCTTATAGGTATTTTCTTTTTACTGATTGCATTGGCTAGACCTGTTGTGGACAATGGTGAGAAAGTAGTACAACTTGAAGGACTTTCAGCTGTGGTGGCTTTGGACATTTCGGGTTCTATGCGTGCTAAGGACATTTACCCCAATCGTTTGGAATTTGCTAAGAAAAAAATGCTCTCTTTATTTAAAGAGATGCCTACGGATGAGCTTTCTGTTATTGCATTTGCACACTCTTCATTTATGTTGGCACCATTCTCTTCCGACAAAGGAACCCTAACACAGATTGTTGAAGGAGTGACAGACGAATACATTAATATGAGTTCAACAGACTTTTCTGCTTTAGGTACGTATGTCGCTGAACTTTTAGAGAAGAAACAACCAAAAATTCTCATTGTCTTTTCAGATGGTGGAGAGAAGAAAGACTTAGAAGCGTTTGCCAGTACCATTAAAGATGAAGATATTTCTTTGTATGTGGTACTTGTGGGAACAACAGCAGGTTCGCCTGTTATTGGGAAAGATGGAAAACCTTTAAGTCATAATGGAGCCATTGCCATTACGCAGAGAAATGATGATTTAGGTGAAGTAGCTTTAGAGAATGGTGGGGCATTTATTGTGGCTAATACTGGAGAAACAGGTATGAAAGATTTAGTAGCTACCATTAAAGCACAGCATCAAAACAAAGAGCAGGGTGAAGTAACCATTCATGACCGTGAAGAGTTGTTTTACTACCCACTTGGATTAGGCTTGTTTTTGTTGTTATTAGGTTTTTCGTCATTGCCAAGTAGGAGTAGAAATGCACAATAATTTAATGCAAAATGAGCAAGGAAATATTTGGGGCTTTTGGGGAACTTTTTTCTGGGGAATCTTAATTTTTGCTATATTTACTATTGGGCAGATTATCCCACTTTTAGGCTATATGGCTTTTGAAAATATGACTATTACGATGGACTCTTTTAATAAGTTTTCAAATACGGTTAATACCGATTCTTTTTTACTTTTTCTTTCAGCAATGGGAGGAACACTTGTTGTTTTACCTTTGGTTATTGGACTTATTAAGTTGAAGAAAGGTTCCGTAATTAAAGAGTATTTGAACCTTTATGGTTTTACAGCCAAAACACTTGGACTTTCTATAGTGGCATTTATTTTGTTGTATATGGGTGTAGGGTTACTTATTGATGCTATGGGTGCTAAAGAGACACCTGACTTTATGCTAAATCTTGAATATCCTACTTTATGGACAAAGCTTGCCCTTTTGGTCGCTGTTGTCATTGCTGCTCCTATCGTGGAAGAGCTTATTTTTAGAGGGTTTTTACTCAAAGGTTTTTCTCAAACTTTTATGGGTGTACATGGTGCTATTCTTGTAACTTCTGGATTTTGGGCAGTGATACATTTACAGTATGAGACACCTTATTTGATTGCTATTTTTGTTATAGGTATTGTTTTTGGTTATGCACGTGTCATAACGAATTCACTCTATATTCCAATGATTATGCATGCGTTAATGAACTTGTGGTCAATGCTAGGATTATTTTATGAGAAAGGTGTGTTTTAACTGAATTAATATACGTATTATTATTTATGTTATAATAAGTATAATAAAATACTTACTTTATATGAAGTATTAAAAAGGATCTAAAAATGACAGTAAGAAAAAACTTTACAATGCCAGAAGCTATCGTTTATGATTTAGAAGAACTTTCACGTGTACTTAATAAAAAACAGAGTCAAGTTATTCAAGAGTTGATAGAAGAGAGAATGAAAAAAGTTAAGAAGCAACAGAAGTTAGATTCATTAGAAAAAATGTCAGGAATGTTTTCAGGGTTAATTCCAGAACATGTTGACATGCAATGGATAAAGAGTCAAGATGGACATTAAGAACATATTTTTTGATGCCAATATCTTTAATGATATTTTTGATGATAAAAGAGCTACCCATCAGCCAAGTAAAGAGTCGTTGATGTATGCCTTACAAAATGACATGATGGTTTATACCAGTTGTGATATTGCGACGAATATCTATTATATTACTTCTAAATATACGACGAAAATTAAAGCATTGGATGCTTTAGAAGTTTTAAAAGATACGGTTGAGATTATTCCTTTTGCTAAAGATGAATTAAGCTTAGCTATTGAACTGATGCGAGAAGATAGCGACTATACGGACATGGAAGATACCATACAGTATATTTTAGCGAAACAAATGGGTTGTGATTTGATTGTTACAAATGATAAACGTTTTGTGGCTAAAGAGATTGAATGTGTAGGGTCTGAGGGCTTTATGGATTTTTTAGGAAAATAAAATGATTGTAAAAAATAATTTAATAGAAATAGCAGAAGATAATATTTTTAAAAATGATACTTTAGGACGTGAAGAAAGTATTGTTGACTTATCAAAACTTTTATTATCAACTACAGAGCCTTTTGTTTTTAGTATTAATGGAAGTTGGGGAACTGGTAAAACTACCTTTGTAAAGTTATGGGAACAATACTTAAAAAAAGAACATGAAGCTCATAGTCTCTATTTTTCTGCATGGGAAGATGATTTTTCAAATGAACCACTAATTGCTATTTTAGGTTCATTAAATGGATACATAGAAGAAAATTTTAAAGACAATCATGATGTTATAGATAAATTTAATCAAGCTAAAGAGTTTGGAGGTAAGGTTTTAAAAAGGGGTTTACCAGCTTTTGTTAAAGGTATGACAGGTGGAGTTCTTGATTTAGATAAAGGTGTAGAATCAGCTATGGGAGCTATATCAGAAGAGACAGCGAAAGGGTTAATCGAAAACTATTCAAAAGAAAAAGAAATCACTGAACAGTTTAAACAATCAATTAACGAACTGTTGGAACTTTTAGATAGTGAACAACCTTTTATTATATTTATTGATGAGCTTGATAGATGTCGTCCTTTGTATGCTATTGAATTATTGGAGAGAATTAAACATCTATTTGGCATTGAAAAATTAATATTTGTATTATCCATAGACAAAGAACAACTTTCTGAGTCTATTAAGTCTCAATATGGAAATATAGATACCGATAATTATTTGAGACGATTTATTGATTTAGAATATAAGTTGAGTAATCTCAGTTTCAATAGCTTTTGTGACAAGTTATATCAAAAGTTTAAATTACAGCAACTTTTAGACAATAAAAGAATATATGAAAATGGTTCATTTTTAAGGACTCTTAAAAAAATTGTTTTTGCATTCCCTTTATCGTTACGTCAAATTGAGCAAGTTTTTTCTAAATTACATATTCTATTTAAAACTTTAGATATTGAAGAAAATATTAATATTGATTTACTTGTTATATTGGAAGTTATAAAATCATATCAGCCAAGTCTATATCATTATATACTAGAGGATAAAAGAAAAGAATTATATTTCTCTATCTCAGAAAAATTAGAAGATAGTGATAAAGTATTAGAGATAGTAGGTAATATTATATCTAATTCTTTTGGTAGTCTTGAAGAGTATGAGAAAAGTGAATATTGGAAAAGCAGTATGGAACTGGTTATTAAAAAGATTGAATTTTTAGATAAGTTTAATATGGAGTCTAATTCATGAAGCTACAAAATAACATCTATCAAACCATAAAAACCATTCTCCAAACAGCAAGAGACAATACATACAAGCAAGTAAACTTCATAATGGTAGAAGCCTATTGGAACATAGGTAAGCAGATAATAGAAGAAGAACAAAAAGGGGAAGACAGAGCGAAGTATGGTTCTTATCTGATTAAAGAGCTTTCTTCTCAGTTGAGTAGTGAGTTTGGAAAAGGATTTAGTCAACAAAGTATTCGTAATATGCGACAGTTTTACAAGAGCTTTCCAATTCGCTCTACACTGTGGAGCGAATTGAGTTGGAGTCATTATAAGCTTATTATTCGTTTGCAAGATGAAGATGCCAAGGCTTGGTATATGGAAGAAGCTGTGAAGTCTCATTGGAGTGTTCGGGCATTAGAGCGACAGATAGGAACGCACTATTATGAACGTTTACTCTCTTGCCGAGAAAAGAAAAGTGTGGAACTTGAAGCTGTAGAAAAGACAAAAGGTATGTTAATTCGTTCAAAAGATATTATCAAAGACCCTTATGTATTAGAATTTTTGGATTTAAAAGAGAATAAAGCTTTTTTAGAGAGTGAATTAGAAGAGGCTTTGATTGGAAAAATTCAAGAGTTTCTTTTAGAACTTGGACGAGGGTTTGCATTTGTTGACCGTCAAAAACGAATAAAGACTGAGCATAGTGATTTCTATATTGATTTGGTTTTTTATAACTATATTTTGAAATGTTTTGTTGTCATAGACCTAAAACGAGGAAAATTAAGTCATCAAGATGTAGGTCAGATGGATATGTATGTACGAATGTTTGACGACTTAGAAAAGTCTAATGATGATAATCCTACTATTGGGATTATATTATGTACGGAAAAAGACAATACGGTTGTAAAGTACTCAGTGATTGATGATAATGACAATTTATTTGTTTCTAAATATCAGTTATACTTACCAAGTATTGAAGAGTTAAAAGCAGAAATTGAAAAAGATATTTTTGAACTAGAACTTAATAAGGAAAAAGATGAATAAATTAATATTTTTTATAATAAGTAGTAATTTCTTATGGGCAGATATATTTGACTTTCAAACCATAGAAAAAGCAAATAAATCCTATGAAAAAGGTGATTTCAATAAGTCAGCTAGGCTTTTTGATTCTTTGAATAAGGACGATCCTCAGGTTAAATATGACAAAGCAAATGCGCAGTATAAAGCTGGACGATATGACGAAGCTTTAAGCTCTTATAAAAATGCAAAAGGTGTTGATGAAGCGCAACGTCAACATAATATGGGGAATGTTCATTTTAAGAAACAAGAGCTGGACAAAGCCATAGAAGCTTATGAAAAAGCTTTAAAAGTAAGAGATGATAAAGATACAAAACATAATTTAGAACTTGCTAAGAAAAAGAAGAAAGAAGAAGAGAAGAAAAAAGAGCAAGAGAAAAAGAACGAAGATAAAGATAAAAAAGAGGACAAGAAGAAGGACGATAAGAAAGAGCAAGATAAGAAAAAAGAACAAGATAAAAAAGACCAACAAAAGAAAGATGAAGAGAAGAAAAAAGAAGAAGAAAAAAAAGATTCTCAGAAAAAAGAGGATGAAAAGAAAAAGGCTGACGAAAAGAAGAAAGCCGAAGAAGAAGCAAAGAACGGAAAAAAAGAAAAAAAACCTAAAGAAGAAGAGGCAGAGAAGAAAATGACACCTCAGGAAAAGAAGAATGAAGAGATGAGAAAGAAAGAATTGAAGCATATGATGAAACAGTTACAAAAGAAAAAGATGCCCACGATGATGTATCAGACAAATCCAGAAAAAGGAGAGCGTAATGAACAAAATCCTTGGTAGTTTACTTTGTTTTATAGGTTTTTTATCAGCTGGAAACATAACAGCCACAGTAGATTCTACAGAAGTAATAGAAGGTGATGCAACACTTTTGACGCTTTCTATAACAGGGCAAGACATTGATAAGATTCCTGAGATAAAAGAGATAAACGGTAAACAAGTTTTTAATACCCAAAGACGTTCATCTAGCAACTTTGTGTTTGTAAATGGTAAAAGTAGCATGGAAAAAACACAAATACTGATGATGGAATTTAGAGCAGATGCTAACATGAGTATTCCTTCATTTTCAGTAAAAGTTGATGGACAAGTTGAAAAGTCAGAACCGATAAAGTTGACAGTCATGAAGTCGAGTAAAGGGTTGAAACGGGCGACAGAAGACTTTGGCTTGGATATGAAGATAGAGAAATCTAAGTTTTATTTAGGAGAGTCTATTGTTTTAAATTTATATTTTAAACAACGAACCAATTTAGATGTAATGCAGGTTGATTATACGCCACCAGCATTTAAATCATTCTTTTCTAAACAAATTGGAGAAGGAAAAACATACCGAAAAGGTGAATTTACGATTCAGGAATTGAACTATTTACTTATCGCAAAAAAGTCTGGAAAACTGAGTTTAGAACCTGCGCGTGCTAAAGTTGCAGAGCGTGCAAGAGAAAGACAGAGAGGTGGATGGTTCGTAGATGTTCCTAAATGGACAAAAATCTCAACCCCTGCTCTTGCTGTAGAGGTTATTGAACCTACTCAAGCACATGACATTGTTGGACAGTATAGACTAACAGATAAAATTGATCATCTAAAAGTCAAGGCAAATAAACCAGTGACTTTACGAATAGAGTTACTTGGAAAAGGAAATTTAGATGATTTTGATGGCATTAACTTTGACATTCCTTCTGTCACAATGTACAGTGATGATGCAAAGGTAGAGAGTACACTTTTGGGTAAAAAGCTACAGAGTCGTTATCAAAAAAGTTTTGTATTCATTTCTGATCATGACTTTACTGTTCCTTCAAAAGAGATAAGGGTTTATGACTATGAAACAGGGAAGGTGAATGTCTTAAAAACAAAGGCATATGAAATTAAAGTTGAGGGAAGTACGAAGGTTGTAAATAGACCAGTTGTACATACTCAAACACCAGTTAATATAGCTGTGGAAACTCCTCAGTCTAATACGTCATGGTATGAAAAATTACCAAGCTTATTGGCACTTCTTTTGGCCTTTGCTTTAGGGGTTGCAGCGACATTAGCGCTTAAGTACTTACCACAGGTTGTTTTACCTAAATTTAGAAGAAAAGAGAAAGGTACTAAATACCATGAGGCTTTAAAAGTACTTTATCCGAAAATGGGTGAGAGTAAAGAAATAGAGGCGATGGTACGTAAGTTATATGCTCATAAAAATGGTGATAAAAGTATAGTAATTGACAAAGATGAATTAAAAGTATTAGTTGAAAAATACCAATAAAGGTTGAGCATGAAGTATTATTACATTTACACCAAAGAGTATGAGGAGTTAGCAGCTTCAGTGTTTGTTTATACTAAAAGTAAAGAAGTAGACTTAACGCCTATCACTATAGATAAACTTGATACTTTAGAGCTTAAAGAAGATCAACACGTTATCGTCTCTGCCTCGATAGATGACATTAAAAAAGTAATGCATTTTATTTCTGAAAAGTCTTTAAGTTTAGGGATAATCCCTGATGCCAATCAAAAAGAGTTAAAGAGTACTTTTAATTTACCTACTACGTTAGAAGAGCAGGTTGACTTGGCACTTATACCTTGTCCTAAGAAGTTAGATTTACTATATTGTGATGGGAATCTTGTTTTACAAGAAGTAGTTATAGGTGAAGTTCCTCCTTTAGATTCTTTTTCGTCTTCCATGGAAAAACTCTCTTTTTGGGAAAGAACAAAGTCATTTTTTTCAATGGTTAAAAAAATTAAGTCTTTAACCCATACTTCTTTTACCATAACCACAGCTAAAGAGAAAGTTCTAAAGTTTTCAGCCATTGGTGCTGTAGGGGTAGAGTATAACAACCGTACATTTGCTGCGAAGCTTATTGCTAAATATTTAAAGTTTAATGATTCACGTCTTTCGTTAGTAGTCCTTTCACCTAGTTCTATGTTGGAGTATATGGGCTATGTTTTTCAGTCACATATTTTAAAAAGAACACCTACTACTTTACCAACTTCTGTGGGTTATGTACATAGTCATAAACTCACCATTGAAACGGAAAGAGAACTTTCTGTGACCATTGACTCGGTTAAATCTTTACATACTCCTGTAACATTGGAGACCAAAGAAGAAGCCTTATCTCTTTCTGTAGGTGAGAAGTTTTGGATGATGAGTAGTCCTGTAAAAGAGATAAAAGAGAGTGTCCGTGTGGAGCATTTACCCTCTGATAAAGAGATGGCTACTTATTTAGAAAAAAGTATTCCTCTTTTTTCTCATGCCAGTTATGAACAGTTTTCTGCCTTGTTTACAAACTTACGTGAAGAGAGTAAATTAAATGTAACTTTTATGACCTTACTCATCTTGGCTACGATGATTGCTACTTTTGGGCTTTATATTAATTCGGCTTCGGTAATTATTGGTGCGATGCTTTTAGCGCCATTGATGCAGCCGATTGTAGGGGTTAGTATGGGCTTACTTCGTCAAGATGTCACCTTGTTTATGAATGGTAGTAAAAGTGTTTTTGTGGGGGTACTGGCTGTTTTATTTACAGCCATGTTTATATCATGGTTGGTGCCACTTGAACAATTAACTTCTGAGATGAATGGTCGTTTGTCGCCAACTATTTTAGACATGTTGGTTGCCATTGTTTCTGGTATTGCCGCTGCTTATGCGAAGTCAAATGAGAAGATAGTCGGTTCTCTTGCTGGTGTTGCCATTGCTGTTGCTTTGGTGCCACCTTTAGCTGTGTCTGGAATAGGGCTTGGTTGGGGAGATTGGAGCATGTTCTCTTCAGCACTTTTACTTTTTATTACCAACCTAGTAGGTATAGTTTTAGCTGCATCTTTAACTTTTTTAATGCTTGGTTTTTCACCTGTGGCTGTGGCAAAAAAAGGAATATTTTATGCAACTATTTTGGTTGCCATTGTCTCTGTTCCTCTTTTTCTTTCGTTTACAAAAATGAAGCATGAGATAGACATTCAGCAACAACTTTTAGAGTTTAAAACCACAATTAGTACTAAAAATATTTATTTAAAGAACATAGACATTCAAGGAAAAGAAGTACGTTGTGAAGTTGTTTCCTCAGATATTTTGTCAAATGAAGAAAAGAAGGAATTAAAAGCTTCAATTTCTAAAGAAGTAGGAGAGAAAGTAAGTATTTTAGTTTCCTTCTGGTATGAATTATAAATGTTAAAATTTTTGAAGTGGCTCATTATTCTAGTGATTGTTATGGTCTCTATTTACTACTTGACAATATATAACTATCAACGAATGGTGGATGATGCCAAGTCTACGATTTATACAAGTGTTCAAGAAGTCCCAGAAAAGAAAGCTGCTTTAGTTTTAGGCTGTTCAAAATACTTGAGTAATGGAAATAAAAACTATTTTTATAAATACCGAATAGAAGCTGCTGTAAAACTTTTTAAAGCAGGCAAAGTAAAAGCCATTGTTGTTTCAGGAGACAATGGATCTAAGAGTTATGATGAACCAACACAAATGCATGATGATTTGGTAAAAGCTGGTATACCTTCTAAATATATTCAATTAGATTACGCAGGATTTAGAACCTTAGATTCTATTGTACGGGCTAAGGCTATTTTTGATTTAGAAGATTATATTATTGTCTCTCAGCGTTTTCATTTGGAACGTGCTATTTACATTGCAAAAGCTAAAAATCAAAAAGTTGTAGGGTTTGTGGCAAAAGGTTTTGCCAATACTATTTGGGCAAAGCGTATGAAAAGAAGAGAACTTTTAGCACGGGTAAAAGCACTCTTAGATTTAAATGTGTTTGGGGTTGAACCTAAGTTTTATGGTGAAAAAGTAAAAGTTACCTATAAAAACTAAAGAATATCATGCAACTTATTGGCTTCAGAAATCCACGCATGTAGTTCATCCCATTTGTCTTCTTCAATAAGTTCTTGGCAATATTTCATCTCTATATTAAAGGCGTTAATTGATTCTAAAAGATTGTCTTTATTTTGACGAAAGATATCTTCCCACATGTTTGGGGAAGATTTAGCAATACGACTCATGCTTTTAAATCCACCACCAGCCAATGCGATGATAGCTTTTGGGTCTTTTTGTTTCATAACAGATTTTGCCAAAGCATAGGAAACAGCATGAGGCATATGTGAGATAAAAGCAGCATGTGAATCATGTTCTTTAGCATTCATGAACACTATTTTTGCATGGATATCTTTAAAAATACTTATGGCGATACCTTTTTGATAGTCAGCACTTTTTTCTATATCACAAATAACCATGGTTTTTTCAGTATAGAGACCTTCTATAGCAGCTGAAGGTCCAAATTTTTCAGTACCTGTCATGGGGTGAGCTGTGACAAAATTATGACGAATTTCTTTAGGGATTCCTTGTGATATTTTCTCTTTACTACTTCCAAAATCAATAACAGTACAAGTACTTTTTATCTCTTTTAGCTCTTGTGAAGTTGCAATAATTGCATCGACGGGGATGGTTAAAATCAGGACATCACAACGCTTTATTTCATTGAAGTCACTAGTGACAGAATCCACAAGTTTAAGACGCAGTGCATCTGTAATATGCGTTGGATTATGATCATATCCTATAAGTGTATATTTTTCAGGTAATTTCTTTAGTGCAAGCCCTAATGAACCTCCCATTAAACCAAGACCAATTATACCAATATTCATATTTATCTCTTTAAGTTTTTTGGGAAATTATAGCACTTTTTTAGTGAAAAATAGATACACTAATGGCTATTAATTAACATAGATTCATAATCGAAGGAATAATTAACTTTATGAAAAAACTTTTTACTTTATCTATTGGACTTAGTTCAATACTTCTTTCACAAAATATTACCTCAATTCAATATAATGGACTACTTCACCTTTCTCAAGATGTAGCTACTGAAATATCTGGAATAGAGGTTGGGGAACCATTTGATATTAACAAAATTGATGCCTCAATAAAAGAATTCTACAGACAGGGCTATTTTTCGGACATCGTTGTTTCAACAACAGCTAATGGAGGACTTGTTTATGAATTTAAAGAGAAATCTGTTATTTCTAAATTAGAAATGAATGGCTATAGTTCAAGTGATGAACAAGAAGAGCTTTTTATTACTATGGGTCTACGAAAAGGTGATTTATATGATTCACGAAAAGTTGAATCAGCAAAAAAGAAATTAACCAAACAAATTGAAGCAGAAGGTTATTATGACACAGTTATTGAAATTGATGTTGAACCAAAAGAAGAGAGTGTTGCTTTAGTTTTTAATGTAAATAAAGGTGAAAAAATTTACATTGAAAAAATAGAGTTTGCAGGGGCTGAAAACCTTGACACAGATGACTTAGAAGCAACTTTAGCTAATAAAGAAGAAGATTTTATAGGTTGGTTCCCTGGGTTCAATAGTGGAGTAGCACGACTAGATGATTTAAGCTTGGATGGTAAAAGAGCACAAGATGTGTATATGCAAAATGGATATATGGATGCAACAGTATCTGATCCATTAATGAGAGTTGATGCTGGATCATATAAAGCTGAAGTAACCTATAATATTTCTGAAGGGGAACAATATAGGGTTGCAAATGTTGGGATTCATGGTTTAATTGATGGTCTGGATTCAGAAGAATTGAAAAGTGAATTGAAAGTCTTAGAAGGCAAGGTTTTTAATGTTGCTAAACTTCGTAAAGATCAAAGTTACTTGCAAGAACAAGTTGCTAATTTAGGTTATGCTTTTGCGCGTGTTAATCCTAACTTTAAAAAGAACAGTCAAGACAAAACAGTCTCAATAGATTATACAATTATCCCTGGTGATAAAGTCGTTATTAATGATGTAATCATATCAGGTAACCATACCACTAAAGATAGAGTAATTCGAAGAGATATTTATTTAGCACCAGGTGATCAATTTTCTTCAACAGATTTAAAAGACTCTAAAAATGCCTTAGGTCGTAGAGGGTATTTTGAAAAAGTTGATATAGAAAAAGAGAGAGTAGATGCTCACTCGATGAATCTTTTAGTTAAAGTAAAAGAAACAGCTACTGGTAGTATTCAAGCTGGTGGTGGATATGGATCTTATCAAGGAGCGATGGTTTCAGCATCATTATCAGATAGAAATATTATGGGTTCAGGAATTAATGCTGGAATCTCTTTTGATCTTTCCAAGATTGCTGTTAACTACTCATTATCTATACAAAATCCTAGAATTTGGGATAGTGACTATAGTTTTGGTGCGAGTGTATACCAGAGTGAATTTGAATATACAACGTATGATCAGAAGAGTATTGGTGCTAGTGTTAATATTGGTAAACAATTAACGCGTAATTTATTTGGTTCTTTGAGTTATTCATTTAGTGAAAATGAAGCAACTGATGCAAATAATAGTAATAGTGCTTTTGCAGAAGTAGATTATGGTCAATTTATTTTTGAGCCTAAAGATTTGAATTATGCGAAAAGTACTTTTACACTTGGTCTAAATTATGATTCAACTGATGACTTTTATGTTCCAAGAGAAGGCTTTATCCTTGGAGGAAGTTTAGGTTATTCAGGTATTGGTGGAGATCAGAAATTCTTTGACGCTACTGGTAAATTTGGAGCTTATTATGGACTAGAAGACATTATTGATTATGATCTTATTTTACGTTATAAAGCAAGAGCTAAAGTATTAAAAGATGAAGGGAATATTGCTATTCCAGAGAAATTATTTATGGGTGGGATTGGAAGTGTTAGAGGATTTGAGCCATATAGCATTACCCCTTTCAGTGGACCTACAACAGATAGAACTTTATTGGGTGGTACACAGAGATTAATCAACACTGTTGAAGCAAGTATCCCTCTTTCAAAAGCTGCAAAAATGCGTTTGGCTTTCTTCTATGATCATGGAATGATTGGACGTTCAGCGACGAGTCTTGATGAAATTACTAAAGAAGGTTATGGTGTTGCTTTAGAGTGGTTCTCACCGATGGGACCTATTAACTTAGTATTTGCAAAAGCTGTTGATCCAGAGAGTTATGATCAAACAGCATCATTTGAATTTACGATGGGACAGAAATTCTAGGGTAAAACCTAGAACTAAAAGACATAGAATTCAAAAGATAAATTAAAAGTTATAAGATGGAATCTCTTGTTTATCTATAATTTTTAACTTTAATCCTTGAGGACGTTCAATATCCTTTAGGGATTCCTCCACTAAGTAAAGTGAACCATCTGCGATAATGGTCAATCTATTTTTTTCAAAAGTAAAAGTAAAATCTTTTAATGCAGTTTGGTCATAAAGTGTGTTGGTAATACTGTATATAAAGCTTAGGAACTCTAAAGTTTCTTTTTTTGGAAGAAGCTTTTTATACTTTTTATAAATTTCTTTATCATGTAGATTTTTCCCTCCAAGTCTTAGTATCATGGCTGTTAAAACAAGTTCTTTATGCGTTACAGCATAGTTAAATTCTTGTATGGCTACATAAAAGGTATGTTCATAAGATTTATAGATATTAAATCTATATCCACTTGTGGAGAGCTCTGTTGCATAGAGTAGTTCTTTTAGATGTTTATTTTCTATTTGTTTATTTTCAAGAAAGAGGTTAAAAAGTTTCTCACTGTTTTCTTTTCTTTTTGGTATATCAACATGGTGTGTTTCAAAGCGATCTAAAATACTTTGTACACTTGGATTAATATCTTTAGGAAATTGTAGATTATTATCTTTTAGAAAGTCATGTAAAAATACACCTTCTCTAACACCAACTCCAGAAGTAATAACTTCTTTAGCCTCAATTTGAAGAAGAATTTCTTCCCATATTAAGGTGCCTTCCCTAATAGTGTCAAAGCGACCTTTTGATAGGTGAAGGTATTTAAGTAGATTTGGTTTTGCATCTGAAATATTTTGAAAATATTCCATGTGATCAGCAACCTTGTAGGAAAAAGCATGAATATTACCAAATGGATAGGCTTCTACTTTCATAATAGCCTTAGAAAGGGTTCTTGCTGTTCCTCCAATACCTATGGCTTGATTACTTTTAAATATTGATGGTAACCTTTGTAGCTCTTTTTTAATAAAAGCACGAGCTTCTTCAACTGGTCTGTTTTTATCAAAAAAAAGTTCTTTTAGTCTAACCGTACCAATATTGAGAGAATATGTTTGAATAACTTTAGAATTTTTCAAGAGAGACAAGTCACTTGACCCACCACCAATGTCTATGGTAATACCATCATGTACAGGTAAAAGGTTTTTTGCTGCTATAGCTCCAAAGAGTGCTTCTTTTTTTCCATCAATAACTTCAATGTCTAAGTTAAGTTCTTTTTTTATCCATGTTGTAAATTCTTTAGCATTGGGTGCATCACGTAGGGCTGAAGTTGCAACACATAAAATTTTATCTATGGGGTAATATTGGGTAGTAGCAATAAATTCTTTAAGTGCTAAGTAGGCTCGTTGGATTCCAACATCTTGAAGATAGCCTTTTTTTTCATAGGCACCTTCACCAATGCGAACTTTTGATTTTCTTTCACAAATAAGGTGGAAACCATATTTGCTACTTTTTTGATAGATAACAAGTCTTGCTGAGTTTGAACCAATATCAATTACTGCTGTACACTGATTCATAGCTAGGCGTTATTGTTCTAATTCTAGTTGTGAGAATTTAAATTTTAATTCTTCTACTGTTTCTACATTGTCGGGGTCAGAACCGATACAGTCTACAGGGCAGACAGCAATACATTGTGGCTCATCATAGTGACCAACACATTCAGTACAACGGTCAGAGTCTATAATATAGATAGGGTCATTTTCTTCAATAGCCTCGTTAGGGCACTCTTCTCTACATGCGTCACATGCTATACAATCATCTGCAATTAATAATGCCATTTTATGTACTCTCTTTATAGTTTATTATTTCTTTTGATTTATAACTTATCCAAGCTTATGATTTATTTAAAAAGACTATTTATTTGTATAAGATATAGATTAAATTCTTTATTGGAGGATTTAATCTTTAAGTAAAAATCGATTTAGAGGAAAAGCAATACTTGCAATAGCACCAGATGAATCGTTACGATTTTTAAGAGCAATATTAACACCCATAGATTCAGCAGCATTTTGGGCTAAAAAAAGTCCTAGACCAGCACCTGTAGATTCTAAAGAACGTTTAAAAGGGGCAAAGAAGTCTTTTTCTTCATCAATACCTTCCCCCTCATCTGTAATTTCAATAATAAAATTATTTAAATCCATACGGGTATTTAAACTTACAAGGCTACCTTTTGGCGTAAACTTTAGTGCATTTTGAACAAAGTTTTGAAAAATTTGCATAAAGAGTAAAGATTGAACATTAATCCTAAAATGTGGAACACTAAAGTGGTAAATAAAATCTCTACCTTGTGAATGTGCTAAAAGTTCAAACTCTTCACATTTTTTCATCATAAGGGTAATGAGGTTAAGTCTTTGGGGCTGTTCAAATTGCGCTCCTTCTGCACGTCCATACTCTAGTAAATTATGAATCATCGCGTTAAGGGTGTCAATTGACTCTATGTTCTGGTCTAGTGTCTCTTTAATCTTATCTTGCTTCTTATACTTCATTAAGGTTATTTGGTTCTTGAGACGCATTACAGCTAAAGGAGTTTTTAGTTCATGTGCTGTTCCAATATAAAGTTCTTTTCTATAATTTATAGAAGTGCTAACTTTAGTTATTAGTAAATTTATTGAATCTGCTAGACCAACAAATTCTGTAGGTAGTTGATTGGTATTAATTTTATCTAAAAGATTTTCATGCATCGCAGAAAACTTTTCAGTGAGCTTTTGAAGTGGAGCCATTAGTTTTTTTGATAAATGACTTGAATAAAGCAAAATAAAAATAACACCTAAGAGAATAAGTCCTAACATCATTATATAAATATTGGCAATTAAACTACTTACATGTGTAATGTTTCTAGTAATCGTATAATAGAGTTTTTTAGGTTCATAATATCTACTTATTGTGACATATTCTTGTTTGTCAGCATGATAAAATTTAAAATCAAGAGGGTGTTCTTTAAGGTCAAGGGTAGGGGAAATAAGAATTTCATTTTTTGATAATTCTTTAAATAATACAGCATCAATGTGGTTCTCATAGTCTTCT
Source organism: uncultured Sulfurovum sp. (assembly GCA_902727895.1). Classification (GTDB taxonomy): domain Bacteria; phylum Campylobacterota; class Campylobacteria; order Campylobacterales; family Sulfurovaceae; genus UBA1140. The sequence goes on along the minus strand of CACVAP010000086.1, from coordinate 70,936 downwards.
TGGTCAACAAAAATAGCTTGAGTATAGGTAAGATGATGATTCATTTCATCTTTAACATTATTCATAAGTGTAGAAGTAAGGTAAAAAGACAGAATAAGGGTGATAACAATAAGCATTGCCGTCATAAAGATGGCAAGCTCAATGCTGAAACGTTGTCTTAAGCTCCTTTTGGAAAGCAAAACCTATAACCTCGTCTTCTTACTGTTTCAATGGTTGTAATGTTTAATGGTTTATCCATTTTTTGTCTAATTTGGTTAATAGCAACTTCAATTACGTTTGGTGTAACAAGCTCTGGTTCTTCCCAAATAGCATCAAGAAGTTGTTCTTTTGAAACAATTTGATCTTTATGCATAGCAAGGTGTGTAAGTACTTCAAAAGGTTTCCCTTTGAGTTCAATTTCAGCACCTTCATAAATAATTTTTTCTTCTTCTGGATTAATAATTAAATCATCAATCTCAATGATATTAGATCCACCAAAACGTAATTTAGCTTCAATTCTTGTTGTTAAAACTTCAAAGTCAAAAGGTTTTCTTACGTAATCATCTGCACCAGCTTTTAATGCTTCAATTTCACTGTTTCTGTCATCTCTAGCAGAAAGAACAATTACAGCTGTTTTAGGTGCTTTTGCTTTAAGTTTCGTGATCATATCTATGCCATTCCCATCTGGCAACATCCAGTCAAGTAACACTAAGTCATAATTTCTAATACCTAAGTAGTACTCACCATCTTTGATGTTCCCAGCTACATCATTTTGGTATCCAAACTCTTTAAGTCCATCAGATAGGGTTTTGCTTAGTGTTACTTCATCTTCTATTATTAAAATTCTCATGTTATTTGAAGTTCCTTGTTTGTTATAATTTTTAATATTATAACACAAAAAACCCATACTTTAAAGTTTTTTTAAATATTTATAGACAATTTTTAAAAAATATTAAGAAAAGAGAATTGTTCCTCAGTGTTTCTATATATTTTCCTGTGTTTAAAGAAGAGTATTAAAACTTTATTTAGCCATAAAGCTTTTTGAAAGAGCAACGTTTGCATTTTTCATAATAGTTGGTTTACTAATTTTTAGTTTGAAGGCTTCGATTTGTGGATAATTTAAGAGAAGGTTTTCTTGAAGTTGATTGAGTGCAGTTTCAAGTAATTCATATTGATTTTCAATCATATCGTTTTGGAGCAATGAAATTAGATCAGCATAGTTTATAAAATCATTCTCGTAATAGGTATAATCGATTTCAAGATCAATAATTACTTCTTGTGTCTTTATTCGTTCAAAATCTAAAATACCTATGATGCATTGAAATGTTAATGCTTCTATATGAATGGTCATCTTTAGATAACTTTTGTTTCTTCTTTTTTAATCACTCTCATAATATTTGGGATATGTTTATAAAAGATTACAAATGAAATAATCCAAATAGGCGTATGGGTAACGATACCCTCAATACTTGGATTGATAATGTATGAAGCGATAAGTAGGGCAACTAATCCTATAAGTGATGAAAGTGAAGAAATTTTTAGAACTTTTCCAGCAATTAACCAAACAATGATAGCAATTAGGGCTGGAATCGGTTGCATTATTAAAAGTACACCAAATCCTGTGGCAACACCTTTTCCACCTTCAAAGCCTAGAAAAGGGCTAAAGCAGTGACCCAAAACAGAAAGAACAGCAATAGCCCAGAGGACAGCTTGCTCAGCACCCAGTGCCATAGCAATTAAAATAATAACAGCACCTTTAAGAGCATCAAGTGTAAAAGTTATGATGGTAAGCTTTTTTGCTAAGTGTGGCGCTTTTTCTTTGAGAACACGTAGTACATTTGTTGCCCCAATATTTCCACTACCTTCTTTACGTACATCAACACCTGCAAAAACTTTTGCTAAAATAAATCCAAAAGGCACAGCTGCCAAGAGATAGGCTGTTATGTATAGTAAAACGTTTTGATTAAGTAAAAAATCCATGTGAATCTCCATTACATTGTCTAAAATTATCGCAATTTTAACTAAAAATATGGTATTTTCTCCTAAATTATATCTTAAGGGATAAAATATGAATATAGATTATAAAAGTGAAATTGAAAGATTAAAAAGAGAACTCCCTGTAACTGTTGTCGGTCACTACTATCAACGTGATGAAGTATTTGAAGTGGCTGATATTACGGGTGACAGTTTAGAGTTGGCTAGAAGATGTGATGCAGATAATAATCCATGGGTAGTTTTTTGTGGTGTTGGTTTCATGGGGCAAAGTGTTAAGATTCTTGCTCCTGAGAAAAGAGTGTTAATGCCAAAAATTGCTTGTTGTGCTATGGCAAGAATGATGGATGGCTCTTATTTTGATGAGTCTGTAGCCTATATGAATAAGCATGGCGTTAAATCAGAAGATATTTTACCTATTACTTACATAAATAGTGATGCTTCTGTAAAAGCCAAAGTAGGAAAAATGGGTGGATTAGTTTGCACCTCTTCGAATGCTTTCAAAATTATTGAAAAAGGTTTAGAGTCTGGAAAGAAGATTCTTTTTGTTCCCGACAGATGTTTAGGACAAAATTTTGCAAACTCAATGGGTTTAAAATCTTGTGTTATTGGTGTAGAAGGTGAAGAATATACTCCAGCCGAAGCAGATGTAATTTGTTTTAATGGTTTTTGTTCTGTTCACCAACTTTTCACGGTAGATGACATTGAATTTTATAGAGAAAAGTTTCCCGACATAAAAATTGCTGTTCACCCAGAGTGTGACCCAGCTGTTGTAAAAGCTGCTGATTTTTCAGGTTCTACTTCTCAACTTATTAAGTATGTGAATGACCTAGACCCAGAACAAAAAGTAGCCATTGGGACAGAGTATAATTTAGTAAACAGAATGCGTAAGAGTAATACTTATGTACTTTCTTCAACCAAACCAGAGTGTCCAACCATGAATGAAACGACTTTAGAAGATGTATATCTTACTTTAAAATCGATAGAAGATGAGAAACCAATTAATGAAATTTTTGTCGAAGAAGAGACAAGAAAATACGCAAAGCTAGCACTCGATAGAATGCTAGCACTATAAGTAGGATAATATGAAAAAAGCAGAACTTTTAGCACCAGCTGGAAACTTAGAAAAACTCAAGATTGCAGTAGGTTATGGGGCTGATGCCGTTTATGGAAGTACCAGTACTTTTTCATTGCGTATTCGTTCAGGAAAAGAATTTGATATGGATTCTTACAAAGCAGGAATAGATTATGCTCATGCTCGTGGTAAAAAAGTTTATTCTACGGTGAACTCTTTTCCTTTTAATTCTCAACTTAAACTTTATGAACAGCATATTGAAAAAGTAGCAGAACTCAAACCAGATGCTTTAATTGTTTCTAGTCCAGGAGTGGTTGCAATGGCACATAAAATTGCACCAGATATCCCGATTCACCTTTCGACTCAAGCAAATGTTATGAATGTATTAGATGCACAAGTCTATTATGATATGGGAGTTAAACGTATTATTGTAGCACGTGAGATTTCACTTAAAGATTGTGAAGCAATTAAAAGTGTTATTCCTGACTTAGAACTTGAAATTTTTGTGCATGGTTCAATGTGTTTTGCTTATTCGGGACGTTGTTTAATTTCTTCATTACAGACAGGTCGTGTACCTAACCGTGGAAGCTGTGCAAATGATTGTCGTTTTCCTTATGAAGTCTATGCTCATAATCCACAGTCTAATACAACATTTAGATTGGATGAAGAAGAAGGTATTGGTACTTACATAATGAATGCAAAAGATATGAATATGGCTTCTCATGTTGATGAAATTTTAAAGTCAGGGGTAATTGACTCACTTAAAATTGAAGGTCGAACAAAATCTCCTTATTATGCTGGTGTGGTTACAAAAGCTTATAGACATGCTATTGATGACTATTATGCTGGAGATTTTAATTCAGCACGTTATCAAAAAGAGTTACATACCACGCAAAATAGAGGTTTTTCAGATGCATACTTACTCTCTAAACCATTTGAACGAAACAACACACAGTCTCATACTTTTACCATCCAAGATGGAACACATCAAGTAGCTGCATTGGTAAGTGAAGATGGAAAAACATGGCGTTGTAAAGACAAAACTTGTGTTGGCGACAAAATAGAAATTGTACTTCCTGTAGGTGTAACCGTTGAAACAATGGAAAATGATGAAGGTAAAATTACAGAAGAACATGGTTCGTTCTTTATTACCTTTAAAAAGATAGTCTCTACCAAGGGAAAAGAATTTGAATGTATTCACTCTGGAGATTTAAATGATATTGTATTACCTATTACTTTACCAGGATACACAATCTTACGAAGAGGTATAGCAGAAGCAAAAGCTAAAAAAGGTTTGGTTCTTAACGGATAAATGATGGAAACACTTGAAAAAATTATTGCTTTTATTCTTAATGCTGTAGAAAGTATTGCAAAGTTTTTTGAGTGGATTTTTACTTAGTTACCTAATTCAATTTGAAGAATAAAATAGATATTATTCACCTAATAGTTTAGAGTCTGGGAGTCCAATGAAGTTTATATCAATTGTAATGGGTAGTAAGAGTGATTATAATATTATGGTCGAATGTGCAGAAACATTGAAAAAGTTTGGTGTTCCCTATGAATTAATTATTTCTTCGGCACACAGAAGTCCTGAAAGAACCAAAACTTATATTCAGGAAGCAGAAGCTAAAGGTGCACAAGTATTTATAGCAGCTTCAGGAATGGCAGCACATTTAGCAGGAGCATTATCTGCTACAACAACAAAACCAGTTTTAGGTGTACCAATAGAGCGTGGACCACTAAAAGGGGAAGATGCAGTTGTTAGTACAGTAATGATGCCATCTGGTATGCCAGTAGGTACTGTTTCCATTGGTAAAACAGGTGCCGTTAATGCAGCCTATTTAGCCATCCAAATCTTGGCACTTCAAGACGATGAATTAAAAATAAAACTTCAAGAAGACAGAGTAAGTAAAGCTAAAAAAGTTGAGCTTGATTCTTCTACTGTTGAAGTGATTCTGTAGGGTTGGCTTCAGCCGACGAGATATAAGATAAAAGGTAATTCATGGAACTTCAGCTTAAAAATATCGGAATGATTAAAGAGGCTAATATTAAATTAGATGGTCTGACGGTTATTGCTGGGGAAAATGATACGGGGAAGAGTACGGTTGGTAAGGCTCTTTTTATGGTGTTATATCATATTAATCATACTTTACAAATTAGAAGATTAAAAAAAGAAGAAGGCTCCATCTCTTTAGATGTTTTAAGAGAAAATAATCTTTTAGAGCAATCGATAGATGCTAGTTCTTTACCTAAATTAATTTTTGATAATGAAATAATTGGTGCTAATATTAATGTGTCTTATGGCAATAGTAATGTAGATTTTAAAATTAATGAAAAGAATTTTATTCATGCAGAAAAAGATTTTGTCTTGGATGGTAATCAAGATATGATTTATCTACCTGTTATGATTGAAACACCATTAGTTTGGAATTTTAATAAATTTTTTAATCAAATGTCAACTATTGAATCTCATCTAAATATTTTGGGGAAACAAACAAACATAAATTATCCTTTCATTTTAAAGGATTTGAATTTTAATTTATCTATTCAGAGTAATAGGATAGGGTCTTTAGATGTTAAAAATAGAATTTGTAAGATTATTAATGGAGAATTTAAACAAGATGATAGAGAAAATTTCTTTTTTGAGAGAGATAAGAAAAAAATATCACTTTTAAATACAGCTACAGGAATTAAAGCTTTTGGTATTATTCAAGTTTTACTAGAAAATAATTATTTGAAAAAAAATACAGTTTTAATTTTGGATGAACCTGAAGTACACTTACACCCAAAATGGCAATTAGAGATGGCTAAAATTATTGTTGAACTTGTCAAGAATGGTATTAAGGTTTTGGTTAACTCTCATAGCCCTTATATGATAGAGGCTTTAGAACGTTATGCTGAAAAAGCAAAAGTTCCAGCAGACTTTTATTTAGCAGAAGATGGAATTATAGGTAAAGTAGAAGATAATAACTCAAAAACTTTAGCTAAAATTTTTAATAAACTTTCTGCTCCTTATGAAACTTTTAATCAAATGGATAGTGAGACTTTAAAAGGTGGCTGAGTTAAGTTTTGTACTTAGAAATAATATTCAATATACTAATTGTAGAGATACGTTAAAAGAAACAAGTAAAGATACAGAAAATAATGAGTACTTGTGTCAAAGCTCTATGGAAGTGTATGACTTTGATTGTATTGTTAAAAAACTCTATCCTCAAAAACAACCAGCTTCTTATGATTCTTTAATTATTGACGAAAAGAAGAAAATAGTTTATTGCGTAGAATTTAAAAATCAAGTTCCATCACAGATAAACAATGCAAATATTAAAAAGAAATTAACTAATGGTAGAGATGTTTTAAATAATATTTGTACAAATGAAAATGTTCAAAAAAAGAATTATAAATTTATCTATTGTGTGATACATAAACCAGCTCATAATAGATACGGTAATCCTCTTGTTGATAGAGAGACAAAGTTTGAGTTAAAAGCCTATACAGATACACATTTTGATAAAATTGTAACCAATGATATAAACTTTTTTAAAAATGAATTTAGAAAAGAATTTAAAGAAGAAGGATGTTAATGAATAAAGATTCTTTAACCTTTAGTGAAATACTACTAAAACTACAACAATACTGGGCAGAGCAAGGGTGTAACATTGTTCAGCCTTATGATATACCAGCAGGAGCAGGGACATTTCATCCTGCTACATTACTACGAAGTTTAGATTCTAAACCTTGGTCAGCAGCTTATGTTGCTCCAAGTAGACGACCTACTGATGGACGTTATGGTGAGAATCCAAATAGATTGGGAGCTTATTATCAGTTTCAGGCTTTAATTAAACCAAGTCCTGACAATATTCAAGAACTTTACTTGAAGTCTTTAGAGTATTTAGGACTTAATTTACAAGAGCATGACATTCGTTTTGTAGAAGATAACTGGGAATCACCAACACTTGGTGCTTGGGGTCTTGGTTGGGAAGTTTGGCTTGATGGAATGGAAGTGACACAGTTTACTTACTTTCAACAGGTAGGAGGCATTGCTTGTGACCCTGTGGCTGTTGAGATTACTTATGGTACTGAGCGTTTGGCGATGTATCTTCAAGGGGTTGAATCAGTATTTGACATTGTGTGGAATAGACAAGGTGATAATGTCACTACTTATGCTGATGTTCATAAAGAGAGTGAATATGAGTTTTCTAAGTACCATTTTGAAGTAGCGAATGTTGAAAAGCTTTTAAAAGATTTTGATGATGCATCTGCTGAGTGTAAATTATGTTTAGATAATGGTCTTCCTCTTCCTGCATATGACCAATGTATGGTAGCTTCTCATGCTTTTAATGTACTTGATGCACGTAAAGCAATTTCACAAGCTCAAAGACAGAATTACATTTTGAAGGTTCGTGAACTTTCTATTGGTTGTGCTAAATTGTATAAAGAGCAAGAAGAAGATAGAAATAAGCGTGTGAAGGGGTAACCCACTTTCACTTCGGCTTCGCTCAGTGACCGTTGCTAAATTTCGTTCCCTGAGCGTAGTCGAAGGGAAAAGAAATTTTTCGAGGAATCCAAATGAAAATATCAGAAATATACGAAAAACTAAATACCTTAAGTCCCTTTGATTTACAAGAAAAATGGGATAACTCAGGTCTTCTTGTGGGAGAAATTAACCGAGAATTTGAACATATAGCTTTAGGCTTGGACTTGGATCAAGAGAACTTAGAATCTGCAAAAGACAATACACTTTTTATTGTGCATCATCCTTTGATTTTCTCTGGATTGAAAGAACTTGATTTCTCTGTTTATCCTGCAAACCTTTTAGAAATTATGGTTAAGAAAAATCTTTCGCTTATTGCAATGCATACCAACTTTGATAAAACACATTTAAATGCCTATGTATTTGAAAAAATACTTGGGTTTAAAAAAGAGTTTCAAAATGATTTTATTTGTAAAGTAACGGGTAGTTGGAGTAAAGACGAGTTATTGAACTTACTGAAGAGCAAATTGGGTTTGTCAACTTTACGAGTAGTTTCACCTAAGCAGAGAATTAGTTCTATTGCATTAACAACTGGAGCTGGAGCTTCACTTATGGATGAAGTAGATGCAGACTGTTTTTTAACTGGTGACATAAAATATCATGATGCCATGAAAGCCATGAGTCAAAATTTGATGATGGTTGATATTGGACATTATGAAAGTGAACAATTTTTTGCAGATGTCTTAAAATCAGAGTTAGAAAATTTAGGAATTTTAGGTATAATCTCGCAATCACAAAACCCATTTGTAATATCATAGATTATATTGAACAAATAGGGTCTACATAAAGACGCTTTAAACCCCAAAGGATAGAGATTGAATAAACATTTAGAAGAGTTAATAGAGCTTTCAAAATTAGACAAGTCAATTGATGATTTTACGCCACTTATTGAAACAGCACAGAAAAAACTAGCAAGAAGAGCAACAAAAAGAGATGAAATTGTTGAAAGAATAGCTGAGATAAATGCGATTATTGTAAAAGCAAATGAATCAGTATCTTCTTATGAAGAGCAAATTAAAGCTTTGAATGAACAAATGACATTGGGTGTAGCTAAAGAAAAAGACGTTAAAACTGAAAAAGAGATGAAAGCACTCTCTATGGAAGCTGAACTTGCTAAAGAAAAACTAGGTCATGCAAACTCTGAAATTGAAAGACAACAAACCATTGTTGAATCTAAAACAAATGAGATTGAAATAGCAAATGAAGAGTTAGAAGCAGCAAATGCTGAATATGAAAAAGTTTCTACAGAAGTTGGTACTAAAATGGCGTCAATTGATGCTGATAAAGGTAAACTTTTTGAAGAGCGTAATACTAAGACCATGGCAATAGATATGAAGATTCTTTCATTTTATGAAAAAATTCGTATTTGGGCTAAAAATACAGCAGTTGTTCCTGTTAAGAAACAAGCTTGTTATGGTTGTTACATGAAATTAAATGATAGTACTTATGCAACATTGATTAAGTCTGAAGAACTTTTAACATGTCCTCATTGTGGTCGTATCATGCACTTAGAAGTTCAAACAGAAGAAGCATAATCGCTTTTTTTGTTTTTATAAAAAATTATAAAAGAGCTTACTATGATATTGGATAAACTTTTCTTTATCCTCTATACAGCTCTTTTGAGTTTGGTCTATCTCTTAGCTCTCCCTTTCCTCTATTTTTTTTCAAAACGTAAAGTTAAGTATAAAGAATCAATTCCAGCACGTTTTTTGCTTAAGAATAATAAGCCTTTAAAAGAAGGTGGTATTTGGTTTCATGTTTGTAGTTTTGGAGAAGCCAGAGCAATCTATCCCTTGTTAGATGCTTTACCAGATGAATTGTTACGATTAAGTACAACAACACAAACTGGGCATGAAGCAATTTCTTTAAAGCAAGAAGAGCAGAGTAGGTATTTACCTTTTGAACCTTTACTTTTTTCGTGGATAAAGCCTCAAAAAGTCTTACTTGTCATGGAAGCTGAGTTTTGGTATTTACTTTTTGCTTTGGCAAAGAGTAGAGGTGCTAAAACAATGCTTATAAATGCACGTATGAGTGACCGTTCTTTTCCAAAGTACAGAAGAATTTCTTGGCTTTATAAAATGATTTTTAGACATATTGATGAAGTGTATGCTCAAAGTGAACTAGATAAAAAACGTTTAGAATTACTTGGTGCTAAAAATGTACAAGTCATTGGTAATATTAAGTTAGCAGATACACCTAAAGCGACTAAAGAGTTGACTAAACCAAAGAATTTACTCGTGTGTGCTGCGAGTACTCATCATGGTGAAGAAGCATTGATTTTAGATGCTTTTGTAAAGTTAAAAAAAGAAGAGCCTGAAGCTCGCCTAATTGTAGTACCTCGTCATCCAGAACGATTTGAGGAAGTAAGTGAAATGGTTAAGACTTATGCTACACAAGAGCATTATACATGGCATAAATATTCAGATAATGAAGCTTTAAACTCTGACATAATCGTAGCAGATGTTCTAGGTGAATTGGTAAATATTTATGCTATTTCAGATGTTGTGGTTTTAGGTGGTGCTTTTGCTAAAGTTGGTGGACATAATGCAGCTGAAGCAGCTCAATTTGGTTGTAAGATTATTTCAGGTAAATATTATTTTAACCAACGAGATATTTTTTCTATGATTGAGGGAATAAAGACTGTAATCGAATTTGACTTGGCTACAACTTTGATAGAGCATGAAAAGTTGATAGAGACAAGAATTACACAGAAAACGGATATAAATCCGATATTAGAATCTATTAAGAAAGAGTTATAAAATGGAAAAAGCGTATAAAATATTAGCAGTTCAAGAAGGAATTTCAAATAAAAAAGCAAAAGATTTGATTGACCGTGGTTTGGTTTATTATCTTGATAAAAAAATTAAAGTAGCCAGAGCTCAGATGCCTAATGATACTTTTTTTAGAGTAGAGACGTTAGACAGTGTTAAAATTATTTATCAAGATGACAATGTTATTGCCATTAATAAACCAGCACTTTTAGATACTTATGAGTTAGCAGAAGCTGTTGAAGAAGATGAAACAGAATTGATTCACCGTCTTGACCGTGATACTTCAGGTGTATTGCTTTTAGCTAGAAATCAAGAGTTTCTAAAAGATGCTATTGAAGCCTTTAAACAACGAAAAGTAAAAAAACGTTATGTTGCATGGGTTGAAGGTGTATTTTGTGAAGAAATAAGGATAGATGCACCGATAGCAACACATAAACAAGGTGGAAAAGCTTTTTCTGAAATCAATGAAGAACGTGGACGACCTGCCATTACCATTGTAAAACCAATAGAGATACAAGGAAAGAAGTCAAAAGTCGAGATTGAGATTTTAACAGGACGAACACACCAAATTCGTGTACACCTTTCTTCTATTGGACATCCTATTGTGGGTGATGAGCGTTATGGTTCTGTGACCCGTTCAAAAAGAATTTTACTTCATGCAAAAGCTATTTCTCTTCTAGGGTATGCTTTTGAAGCTAAAGAACCTAGGGACATTGTTCAGTATAAATAATACTTAATTATAAAACTAATACTTATTTCTTATATTTTAAATATTTTTTGTCTCGCTTTCAAGCTGCTTATGTTATATTACTAGCAATTCCTTGAAAGAAGGCAGTTGATGTTTTTTAAGTTTTTTCTCCCAATTCTTGTTTTACTTACAAATCTTAATGCTCTAAATAATACTACGTTAGAGGATGATTTCTTACCCCAAATTCCCACAACATTACTCTATGAAAATCAAATAGAGACAGAGTTAGAAGTACGTTATGACAGAATTGAAAGTTTTTCTGAAGCTTTGGGTACTGATTATAATATTTCAGACTGTAATGTCTCAAGTTTTTGGGATAGCAGTCGAGTGATGGTGGGTGGTAGAGCAGAAGGACGAGATGAGGATGTTTGTAAAGTTCAAATTACCAGTGATACTAATTTTGATTTGAACTTTTTAACAAAATGGCCAATCAATAACATACACTACCCTTTAACTCCTGAGCCAGCATGGGCAAGATTTCGATTTCCTGTTCCGAATGAACATGTTGCTGATGAGATTGAGTATGAGATAAGTTGGTATAAGCTTTTTGGTTCCTCTCCTACGAACTGTCATGAAAATGAACGCAATGAAACGACTGGAGAGTGTCAGGTTGATGTAAGTAGTGAATGGCGTGATGATGTGGATGCAGGGATTTATCTTTTTTGGACCACACCTAATAGTAGTGAACAGGTTATGACTGGACCTCATGCACCCATAGAGACCATTGGTTACAGTGGGATTGATACGTTTAAAGTTGAAGTTCCCGATGCATATAGAGAAGTTCAAGAGTTAATTGTTACGTTTGTGGCGTATAATCAATACACCAAAGGGTGTGACAAAGATAACAGTAGCCGATGTACCACCCATGAAAATGAAAACTTTCGCATTCATGCTGTGACTTTAAAGAGTGAAGAGCCTTTTGTCCCCATAAAAGAGCCACTATTATCACATCCTAGAATATTGGGTGATAATAGTGCTTTTAAAGCGTATTATCAATCATTTGATGATTTAAACTGTACCGACACGGATAAAGACATGGGTTGGGGAGTGGTCTTTAATGCTAAAAATATTTGGGATAAAAATACCAAAGGTGTTTCACTCTGTCGAGATACTGCCCCGACATCTTTAGCAGAGGTATCCGATACAGCTTATTATCTGAATAGAGAAGAGGATGATAGTTGGCAACGAAATAGAGCGTTGAGAGTGCTATTTTTACTTCGAGAGATGATGGATTGTTATAGTAGTGGTGGAGAATGTCTTTACTCTGTTAGTGATGTTAATGCACTAAAAGAAGCATTTATTTCTTCTGAAATGGCTAGGTTTGACACGGTTACATGGGATTGGGGTTATAAGTGTTTTGACATAGGAACAGAACCAGCCATGAAGTTTTGGTCGATTTTTGTGGATACCTTTTGGAGTGATTTAAAGAGTAGTGATAAGGAAAAGATAGACAATAAATTATCTGAAAAGATAGGCTGTTTTATGGATCAAGTAGAGAGCAAAGATTGGTCAATTTTCAACGGTAACAATTGGACACCTATCTTAGATAAAGCTGCACTCTATTGGGCGATTGCTTATTATCATGAAGACAGTAGAGCAAATGATGTTGTCAAAGAGGTTTTACGAACACTGTGGTTACATAGGGATTTTTACCTTGAAGATGGTATGTATATGGAGGGAGTTGTTGAGTATACCAATGTTTCTTACAGTAATCTAAGAGCCATAAATAACCTCATGCGACAATCTTTTGGAGAGTCTTTAGCCAGTGTTCGATGGGAGAGGATTGAGAAGACGACAAGGTGGTATCTTGATTTTATGGCAACGGATGGGCGTATGGCTGACTTTGGGGATTCTTGGGACAAACGAGGATGGTCAACTTTTGATCCACTGCATATGATGCTTTGGGAAGAGATGATAGGCATTAAAGATATTGGAAGTGTTGAACTTGATGCTTGTACGGTTTATGAATATTTTTCCAATGTATGGTTTGTGAAAGGTTTTGATGACCCATGGAGTGTGCAACCTTCAATGGCGAGAGATTGGCTTTCGATTGTTAATGATTGTAATACCTCAACAGTCAATGAAACGAAATCAGTTTTGTTTGATCAGGCAGAGAGTGGGGTACTTAAAAGTTATCTACCGAACTCTAGTAATATTGGAGATGAAGAGAGTTTGAGGTTTTCGCAAGCAGATTATACATGGCTTGGGTTCAATGGTGTGCCTAATGATTTTCCTCACAGAGAGTTGGATTTTGGTGCATTGATTTGGACAGCGTATGGAAATAGGCTCTTACATGACTTTGGTTATGGTGAGATTGGGAAAACATCCAGTAACAAAGGCTATTTGATTGAAGATGGAGATGTACAACTTTTTGATAATTTAGCATTGGGTGCGAATACTTTGGTGGTAGAGGATGCTACTATTGAGGGTTATACTGGTGGAAACTATGATAATGATTTGATTAATAGTAGTCAAATTTATGGTGCTAGAGGGGAGCTTATAGAAGTTGACCTTAATGGACATCGAGCTTTTATGGCAGATGGTAGTGCTGTTTATGGTCGTGATGATGAAACTTTTGGCTGGCTTGAATACTTTTATCGTTATACGATAGCGTTGGATGATGGAAATTTTATTGTTGTTGATACCTTTAAAGCCAAAGATGATAGAGGTGTAGCAAATGTTAAAGAGTATTGGCACAGTAGTGATGAGGTTAATTTAACCTCCTGTGCGTTTAATAAAGATAAAGTAGAATTGGGATTAGAGAATTCAACAACCTTAACGCTAAAACCTGTTTGTAGTATGTTAGAACGGGAAGGAAACAGTACTGTTAGTGCTAAGATTATTGCTTCTTCATTACAAGAGGGTGCATTTGAAATTGAGCCAGAAACCATTGTTTATCAAAATAGAAATGGTACGGAGAGTTCTCTTAAAAGAGCTAAATATGGTTCTTTGGTTCCTATAGAGGAAGATATACGAATCTTTTTACTTCAGGCAACGCCCAATGGGGAACTTCCGAATGCATCTGTTTCTACGAATCAATCAGATGAATTGGATGCCTGTTTTAACATAACGATTGAAGAGCAAGTACGAGGCTTACAATTTAAAAAAGTTGATGGAGCATTTAAGATTGATGCTTTTATGGATACACCTTGTCAAGAAGATAGTGAGCAGTGGGCTACTGTAAGTAGTGATGACAATACTTCAGACTTTAATGATATCCAATCTGCATTTGATTCAAATGTTAGCAAAATACTTATTTTAGATGGAACATACAAGTTAAGTAAAGGCTTAGAACTTACACGTGATGGGGTAGAGGTTCGAGGAGAGTCTGTTGATGGGGTGGTCATTGAGCCTGCTGATAATAATGTTTGTGTTGATCTCTTTTATGTGGGTGCTGACTATGTAACGATTTCGGATATTACGATACAGCAAAACTCAGATTGTAAATACGCACCATTTGTTTCGGCGAATCATCATCATATTACTTTAAAAGATTCAAAAATTATTGGTTCAGACCTTGGCTTCGCTGTCTATTTTTCTGGTCCAAATCATACAATTGGGCAAGAGCCTCTAACAATGGTGGAAGAGAATCAGCTTGACCATCATAATCAAGTTTTAAATAATGAGATAACATCAAACTTTGATGGGGATGTACTGTCATTTTCTTTACAAAAAGATGGTTTGGTAAGTGGCAATACGTTGAATGGAGGACTAATAGCACTTTTTCTTGATAGAAACGTAACTTGTGAAAATAATATATTAAACAATCCAATAGCTCAAGGAATCTTTTTGTCCTTACCTTCATACGATGTTACGATTAAAAGTAATACGATTTTAAATCCTACTTCTACAGGAATTACGGTGAAGCTTCAGACGGATCATATGGATGAGAATGGTGAGGCTTTACTTTCAGATGAATATCGAAGTTCGGGAATTTACATAGAAGGAAATAAAGTAGAAAATGCACGTAATCATGGAATTGCAATTAATAATTTAGAATACTCTGTGATACGTGACAATACGATTGAGTCTCCTGACTTCTCTGGAATTTATCTTTATTATTCGGATAATATTTATGTGGCTAAGAATAATGTTATAAATGCTGGTATGGTAGAAGCAGGAGAGAGGGAAGCTCTTTATTCTGGATGGAATACCGTATGGGATTCAGGAATTTATTTGGAACAGTATGTGACAAATTGTACTGTAAGTCTTAATACTATTGAAAGTAACAATAATCTTATGTCATGGGGCGTTGCAATTAATCATCATTGGGAAGGAAATGAAGGTAATAAGATTTACTGGAATCATCTCTTAGGAATATTTAAAAATGAAAAAGTTCATGTAGAGGTAGATACTCCGAATGAGAAATTTGAGAATGAGTTAGTTGAGCGTACTGGTACTGATATTTGGGTACAAGTAGGTATGGGAAAAGGGACGGTTAGTATAGATGATGCAGAGTATGATTATCCTACGAAAATTCAGTTAGATACAATTAGTAGTCATACTATTAAAGCTATAAGTGATCAAAATAATACGTTTATAGGGTGGGGTGAAGTCATTGAATGTGAAGATAGTGAGTGCATGGTTGAAAATGCTATGTTAGTTGATATGGTAGCTTTATTTAAACCTTTGAATAGTAGTACATCTATAAATGATACAGATGACAATGAAACTAGTAATAGTGATGAAAATACTATAATTATAATTAATGAAGAGGATGTTAGTTTTGACGATACTCCTTTAGTCGATGAAAATGAAACGACTGATAGTGATGAGAATACTACAACAATAAATAATAATGAAGATGATGTTGCTTTTGAGGATATTCCTTCTGTAGACGAAAATGAAACGATTGATAGTGATGAGAATACGACAACTGTAATCAATAATAATGAAGATGATGTTGTTTCTGATGAGAACACTACAACAGTAATCAATGATAATGAAGATGATGTTAGTTCTGATGAGAACACTACAACAGTAATCAATGATAATGAAGATGATGTTGCTTTTGAGGATATTACTTCCGTAGATGAAAATGAAACGATTGATAATGATGAGAATACTACAACTGTGATTAATAATGAAGATGAAATTATTGAGAGCAATAATACTGTTGGTTTCTATCTTGAAGGATTTAGTACAGAAGTCCAAGAGGATGGAACAGTTAAGCAGGTTGTGTCTTTTGTGGATGAATTAGCACAAAAAGAAGACATAATTGTTACTATTGATAATAAAGAAGCTGAAACGAAAGAGAATAGTGAAGGCTCTTTTATTACAAGAAGTAATTCTCTTGATGTATTAGGTATTCTGATAGTGAGTGAAATTGAAGTCAAAAAAAATGGAGTTATTAATAATAGAGTATTTGTTGGGGGAGTGGTATCAGAAGTTATGATTAATATTGTTGGAAGTGATATTAAGATGCAAGATGATGGCTCATTAGAAATAGTGTTATCTAAGGTTCAGATATCTTCAGGCGAAAGCATTGCAATTAACATAGTTATTTCAAAAGATGGTATAGTAGAAATTAATTCAGAAAAGCTAGAATTACCAAAATTAAAAGTTGGTTCCATTGTGAAGATTTTTGAAGATGAAAATGGTAATTTAAAAATAAAATCTGAAGTTTCAGCGATGGATAAAGATGAAGTAATAAACTTCTAGGAGTGAAATATGAAAAAACAGTTATTTATTTTGAGTACTATTTTATTATTCATTGGTTGTGGAAATAGAGAAAGTTCTAGTCCTTCTGAACCTATTAGTAATACGGCTAAGGCTCAAGAGTATAAAGAGGGTGAGACATTTCCTATTTTTAAAGGGCAGAGTATGAAAGCTCTCGTGAATTCTACAACTTTTGATATAGAGAGTGATCCTATTACAGGAATTAATGTTATTACTATTACGAATGGTGAAGTTCAAGTTCAGTAGAATTTTGAAAAGTGTTCAAAAATATAGCTATAATATTAAAAAAAGGATTTACCATGCCAGCAGATAATATTATTCATTATATTCTTTACGGACTAATTTTAGTAGGAACTTATTTTATTTTGAAATCTCCTAAAGATAAGAAAGATGATAAGAAGAAAAAGAATGAGAGGGAATAGGCTTTAATCCTATTTTGCTATAATCGCGTTAATAATTTTATAATATAAAGAGAAAATATGTTTGATACCCTAACCGACAGTTTTAAAGGTGCGATAGATAAGATTCGTTTTTATGATGATGATAAAGCACTTAAAAAAGCACTAGTAGAACTTAAAAAATCACTTCTTAAAGCAGATGTTCATCACAAAGTTGTAAAAGAACTTTTAGCAAATGTTGAAAAAGAAGTAAAAGAGAACGGTGTTGGGAAAGAGAACTTTTTAAAAGCATTGCAAAATGACTTAACACGTATTTTAACTGCAGAAGGAAATCAAGGTTTCGTTTTTGCTTCAAAGCCACCAACGGTTGTGTTAATGATTGGTCTTCAAGGTTCAGGTAAAACTACGACCACTGGTAAATTGGCTTATTTCTTAAAAGAGCAAAAGAAGAAAAAAGTTCTTATTGCTGCTGCCGATTTACAACGTTTAGCTGCTGTTGAGCAACTTAAACAAATTTGTGAGCAGATAGATGTTACACTCGTAGCAGATGAAAATAAAACACCACAAGAAATTGTTAAAGAAGCATTGGCTAAAGCTAAAAAAGATCTTTATGATGTTGTATTAATTGATACAGCTGGACGTTTAGCTATTGATGATGAACTTATGGATGAATTAGCATCTGTTCAAAAAGTAGCAAATCCAGATGAACTTTTCTATGTTGCAGACGCGATGACGGGTATGGATGCTGTTCGTACAGCTCAGACTTTTAAAGAAAAGATTGGGATTACAGGGGTAGTACTTTCTAAATTTGATGGTGATTCAAAAGGTGGTGTTGCTATGGGTATTGCACATCAAGTAGGCGTACCATTACGTTTCATTGGTGCTGGTGAGAAAATGCCTGACCTTGAAGCATTTATTCCTGAGAGAATTGTTTCTCGTCTTATGGGTTCTGGTGATTTAGAATCTTTGGCTGAAAAAACTGCCAATATTATAGATGAAAAACAAGCTAAACAACTCTCAACTAAAATTAAAAAGGGTAAGTTTAACTTTAATGACTTTTTAGAGCAAATGGAGTCTATGAAGAAGCTTGGATCTATGAAATCTATTATGGGAATGATTCCTGGTATGGGTGCTATGGCTAAGCAGATTGGTGACATGGATTTAGAGAACTCTACTGAAATGAAACAGATACGTGCATTGATTGGTTCTATGACCAAAAAAGAGCGTGAAAATCCAGAGTTACTAAATAATACACGTAAACGTAGATTAGCAGCTGGTGCAGGAATGTCGCAGATGCATGTTAACCGTGTTTTAAAACAGTTTAAAAATGCTGGGAAGATGGCAAAACAGCTTTCTGGTAAGGGTGGAATGAAACAAATGCAAGACATGATGAAACAAGCACAAGGTGGTGGAATTCCACGCTAATCTTTATTTTATTCAAAAGATGTAAATAAAAGCTCAAAGGTTCGCTATTTGTGAACCTACATCAAAGTAAAAATCAGATAAAATTCGTTTTTATAGTGTTGATGAGTGTTCTCTCATTAAGAACAGTTGTCAGTACTTGTTTGTAGTTGTTTCAATAGACAGCTCCACAGTAATGTGTTTAGGGACTAGTTATCCCATATATTGAAATTAAAATATTTCAAGGATAGATATGACAACAATTAGACTTACAAGAATGGGTAGAAAAAAAATGCCATTTTACAGAATCGTAGTAACAGATAGCAGAAAAAGAAGAGATGGTGGTTGGGTTGAATCAATTGGTCACTATAATCCAATGATTAAAGAAGATAACTTAACTGTTGATTC
The DNA here is from genome assembly GCA_902727895.1 of uncultured Sulfurovum sp. Classification (GTDB taxonomy): domain Bacteria; phylum Campylobacterota; class Campylobacteria; order Campylobacterales; family Sulfurovaceae; genus UBA1140. The sequence continues at coordinate 51,954 of CACVAP010000086.1, read as the reverse complement.
TGAAAGATTGGATTACTGGATTTCTGTTGGTGCTCAAATGAGTGACAGAGTTAAAAAAATTACAGGAAAATAATCAACATGGTTACTGAATTCGTTGCTGAATATGCCAAACTGTTAGTGAGTCATCCAGAAGATATTGCAGTTTCTGTAAAAAACTTGGAAGAGAACTACAATGAGATTACCATTGTTGCTAATGCAGATGATGTTGGTAAACTTATTGGTAAAGAAGGACGAATGATTAACTCAATTAAAACGGTTATCTCTGGTTGTAAAGCCAAAGGTGGTTCTAACTACCGTGTTAATGTTGAATCTAAATAGTTTTTGATGGCTGATAATAAACGTTTTTTTATTGCCCAAGTGGGTAAGACACATGGTTTACATGGAGATTTAAAACTTCATATTCATACTGATTTCCCAGAACAGTTTAAAGAGGGTTATACCTTTCAAACTTCTTCAGGTGTACTTGAGATTTTAAAAGTAAATCTTGATCGTAACATCATCTCTTTTAAAGGCTATGAAGGTATTGATTATGCTAAAAAGCTAACCAATACTAAGATTTATACTTCTTTAGAAGAGACAAAAGAAAGATGTAAACTGGAAGATGGTGAACATTTTTGGTTTGATATTGAAAAATGTTCTGTAGTAGAAGAAGGTCAAACCTTAGGGAAGATTGCTGAAATGCAACGCTTAGCAGATGTGAATTATATGTTCATTGAAACAGATGCTAAATTGATTGAAGAAGGATTTTCTAGTACATTTTTAGTGCCATATATTGAAAGATATGTGTTAGAGACAGATGTTGAAAAACAAACTGTTCTTACTAAAGATGCTAAAGAGATTCTTGAAGCAAGTTAGAAATGAAGTTTACTTTTGTAACACTTTTTCCTCAGATTATTGAGGGTTATTTTTCTGACTCTATTTTGTCTAGAGCAATAGAGAGTAAGTTAATGTCTGTTGATTTTTTTAATCCTCGTGACTATACAAATAATAAGCATATGAAAGTAGATGAACCTATAATAGGTGGAGGAGCAGGGATGTTAATGACACCTCAGCCTCTTTTTGACACAGTTGCAGCCATAAGAGAGAACTCTCCAAAAGCTTATGTAATTGTGGCAACACCTGTTGGAAAACCTTTTAAACAAAATGATGCAAAACGCTTAGCTTCTAAGGAGCATGTTATTTTTGTCTCAGGACGTTATGAGGGACTGGATGAACGTTTTATTGAAGAAGCAGATGAACTATTTTCTGTAGGAGACTTCATTTTAACAGGAGGCGAATTGCCTTCTCTTGTGATGTGTGATGCGATTGCTAGAAATGTTGAAGGTGTGTTAGGTAATGCTAACTCATTGTGTATAGAGAGCTTCGAAGATGCTTCTCTTGAAGCCCCTTCCTTTTCCAAGCCAAAAGTCTATAATGAAATCGGTGTTCCCCAAGAGTTTCTAAAGGGAAATCACGGTAAAATTTCGGACTTAAAAAGTGCTATGGCTAAATGTAAAACAAAATACTTTAGACCTGATATGCACAAATAGCTCAATTAGGGCTAATGAATTTAAAGGTGATATTATGAGAAATAAATATATTGAAAGCTTTGAACAAGCACAATTAGAAAACAAGTCTGTTCCAGATTTTAGAGCAGGTGATACTTTAAGAGTTCATGTAACTATTAAAGAGGGTGATAAGACTAGAGTACAAGCTTTTGAAGGTGTATGTATTGCAGTTAGAGGTCAAGGTACTGGTAGAACTATGATGATTAGAAAAATCGGTGCTAACTCGGTTGGTGTTGAAAGAATTTTCCCAGTTTATTCTGATTCAGTTGAGAGTATTGAAGTACTTAGACGTGGTAGAGTTAGACGTGCAAAACTTTTCTACCTTAGAGAACTTAAAGGTAAAAAAGCTAGAATTAAAGAACTTAGAAGAAAATAATCTTCGATTCTTTAAATTTATTTGGAGTTTATTTCTCAGACTCCTTATGAGAGGTTCTTTCCTCTCATTTTATAAACTTTCCTATTTCCTCCTTACACTTTTACTATTATCTGTTATAATTTCTCTATTAATTTATAAGGATTTTTTTTGGGTTTTTTTAACAAAATTTTTGGGCGTCTGCTTCTTATTTTTCAATTTATACTTGTTTTTCTTTTTATACTTTTCGAAGAGGTTATTTGGGAAGGTATTGCTAAACCTATTTACAATAAGATTGAATCTTTACAGATTACTCAAAAGCTTGAAGCAAAAATCCAACATACTCATCGCTATGTAATCTTAGCTATTTTTACAACACTTCTTTTAGGCGTTGAAGCTGCTGGTCTTTTGGCTGGAGTGTTTTTTGTGCAAGGTAAAGTAGTTTTTGGTCTTGTTTTATACATAGCAAAAATACCAATCGCAGCTTTTGTTTTTTGGTTGTTTAAAGCAGGAAAAGAGAAGTTACTTAGTTTTTCTTGGTTTAATTGGTCTTATGAAAAGCTTATGGCTGGTTTAGACTGGTTAAAAGAGAGAGAAAGCTATAAGCGTATGATGAAATATATGCTTGAAGTAAAAATAATAATTAAAAAGAAATGGAAAATAATTAAAGATAAATATTTTTCTGAAGAAGGTTCATTTATGAAAGAATTAAAAGCATTTTATGCTTATATGAAGAACTTTAAAAAGAATACAAATAAAGAGGATAAATAAATTGACTAAATATGTTTTATTTGATACTGAAACGACAGGTAATCAAAGTGATGATAGAATTATTCAAGTAGGGGCTATGGTGATTGGGGCAAAAGGTGCTGTCGAAGTTTATGATGAGCTTTGTTCCTCTGACGTAGCCATAAAGACAGAGGCGATGGAAGTACATAACATTACACCAGATATTATAGAAGGAAAGGCTCCTTTTACTTCAACGCGTTTCTGGAATGATTTAGCTGAGTTAAACAATGAAAATAACTATTTAATTGCGCATCACATTACTTTTGATTTGGGTATGCTAAAAAAAGAAGGTTTTGAAAACTCTATGAAGCTTATTGATACGCTTCGTTGTGCGAAACATCTTTTCCCTGATGCTTCTTACCATCGTTTACAGTATTTACGATATTCATTAGAACTCTATAAAAAAGAGCAAGCTGAGGCTTCTAAATATAACATTACTATTAAGGCCCATGATGCTATTGGGGATGTGTTGGTAATGAAGTTATTTCTCTCTGAATTGGTATCAAAAGTTAAAGAACAGTATCCTGATGTAAACCCTATGGTAAAACTAGAAGAGCTGACAAATACAGCTGTTATGATGAAAAGCTTTAAGTTTGGAAAGTATAAAGGTGAGCAGATTGAGGATATTGCACGTTCTGATGCTGGTTATATTAAATGGATGTTGAAGTCGTTAGAGTTAGATGAAGATTTACAATATACTTTAGAGAATGTCTTAGAAAACGTTTAGCTCTATAGAACTCAGTACCCTTATAGCAAAAAGGTTACTGAACTTCTTAAAATATTATCGACCGTAACGGGCTAATTTAATAGCTTGTGCTAACTGATGTACAGCCATAGCATAGTGGTCTTTTGGGTTATAACGAGTAATTGCACGGAAGTTTGGTGTTCCCCACCATAGTTCATCTCTGTTAGCTTTACTAAGTTTAATCAGTGATACATTTCCTTTATATCCATTGAAGTTTGAGCTTGGTCTCATACCTATTGAATACATATATTGTTGTGTATAGTTTGTTTTATGTCCTGCTGGTACACCATAAAACCTATTCTTATTATAGTAAGTCATCATGGTAACAGGAACATTCGGTTGCCACTTTCCTTTTCCTATAAAGTAGTTTGCAATACTTCCAATAGCATCTGCTTTGTTAAAAAGGTTAATGTGACCATCTCCATTAAAATCTACAGCATAGTCTCTAAATGAACTTGGCATAAACTGAGCTAGTCCAAAGGCACCAGCGTAAGAACCCTTGATTCTTTGTGGATCTACTCTTTCATCTCTAAGCATTAACAAATAGTTTTCAAGTTCAGAAGTAAAGAATTTTGAACGTTTTTTGTACTCAAGTGAAAGGGTTGTTAATGCATTAAGTACAGAGTGCGTTCCTGTATATCCTCCATAGTTTGTTTCAACACCTATAATTCCTACAATATATTCTGGAGCTACACCATACTTTTGAGCTGCTTTATTTAAGTAGTGAGCATTTTCTTGCCAAAAAGCTACCCCTTTATTAATTCTTGAAGTCGTCAAGAAATTTCCACGGTATTTGTCCCATGAACCAACTTGTACAGCTTTTGAGTAAGTAGGCTTTGCAGTTTTAAATACATTGTATTTTTTCAATGCTTCTGTATCTCTTGTTACTGTTGAGAATATAGCATTTAGTTCATAGGCATCGTAGTTGTATTTTTTTGCAATACTGCTAATAAATTGTTTAAGTTGATAGCTACTTGAATAGGCACCTTGTAAATAAGGAGTTCGTTGCTGGACATATGTTGATTCTGATGCAGGTTGTGTATAACCAGGGTCTGTATAAATTGGAGTTGTATATACTGGTTGGGTTGCTACGGTTGTGTTGGGGGTATAGATAGTTTGAGTACCTGGTAGAGGGGTAGTAACAGCAATAGGAAGCTCATTAGGGTTTTGAACAGTTGTCGTACTTAGTTGCCTTTGAATACAACCACTACTGAACACTAATATAAGTGCTAACAGAGTTAGTTTTGTTATTTTATGCATAATTAAAATCCTTTTATTTAATTCTAACATAAAAATGTGTTTTATTGTTCCTTATATCTCTATTTTTTTCCTAAAATATGGTGTAGAAACATAATTTGAGCAAATATTGGTGCAAAAAGATTAAGGAGAGGAATATAATTAAATAAAGAGGCAGTCATAGCAATAAGGGTAGATTTCTTTCTTTTAATTTTTAGTTCTTTTTTATTACTTATAAATAAGCCTCCTACATCATGTACAGTAGGTGCTTTCAAAAGTATAGACCAAAGATAAAGCATAATTACTTGTCCTACAAGAGGAATAAAAATTGTAGGCCAAAGAATCATAAATAAGAAAGCAAAGATGAACGCTGATTTAAGAGTTGCAAATATTGAACCCCTAATACTTGGTGAGCCAATAACTTTTTTTTCAGGGTAGTGTTTTTTAGCCAAAGCTATAAGTAGGGTCTCACTATAAAGAGAGGTAAGAATAGAAATAGTGATAATAATAAGTGTATATCCAATAAAAGGAGCTGCCACATAGCTAACACTATCTTGTGCCCAATCCCAAGGTATCCAGGTAAGATATGATGTAACAAATCCTGAGAAAAAGTCCCAAAAGTACCATAGAATAGTACTCCAGATAGCAATACTTGCTAATCCAATTTTTAAAATAAATATTAGAACCATAGGACTTAAACTGTCTGTTAGACTTTTCTTTATGGTATTTATCATTATTTCTCTTTAGTCAACGTAGTTGTTTTTAAATTCAACGTATCGTGCTGCTGAAGCATAAAGTTCTGCTACTTCTGTATCTGTTAATTCTCGAATACGTTTTGCAGGACTTCCCATGATAAGACTTCTTGGAGGAAATACTTTATTTTTAGTAACCAGTGAACTCGCACCAACAATGGATTCTTTTCCAATAACAGCACCATCTAAAATAGTAGCTGACATACCAATTAGACAAGCATCTTCTATGGTACAACCATGAAGCATCACTCTATGTCCAACAGTTACGTCATTACCAATAACTGTTGGATTCCCATCACTCATGTCATCTTTTTTATGGTGCGTGACATGAACCATGCTAAGGTCTTGGATATTTGAACGGTCACCGATACTAATATTGTGTACATCTCCACGAACAACACAGCCAAACCATACAGCAGAGTCTTCACCCATAGTAGTTCTACCAATAACAGTTGAACCTTCTGCTATCCATGCACCTTTTTTGAGTTTAGGTGACCAGTTCTTGTATTTTATTAACATCTACTATCCTTTAAAGTTTTTTTAATCTTTTAACACTTTTTTAGCTAATTGAGTGACATACTCAGGCGTTTCTTTTTGGCTTTTATCATGGATTTTAGTCATATAGTCTTCTAAAATCTCATGGTTGTTTATGGCTTTGTCCTCATTTTGTTTAACATGCTTATACTCTCCTGAACTCTTAAGCTTCCAAGCTAGTTGGTTGTCTTGAAGTTGTAATGAAAGTAGTTGTTTAACTTTCTGTACTAATACAGGTTCTTTAATAGGTGTTAAAATTTCAATACGTCGAATAAGGTTTCTAGGCATTAGATCAGCTGATGAAATGTAGCATTCATTTTTATCATGTTTAAAAACATAAATTCTTGCATGCTCAAGATATTTCCCAATGATAGAATGTACAGTAATATTTTCACTTACGTCTTTAATCCCTGGTCTTAAGGCACAAACACCACGAATAATCAGTTGAACCTTTACGCCTGCAATGGAAGCTTTATAAAGTGCTTGGATGATATCTGAGTCAACCAAGGCATTTGCTTTTAGGACAATGTGACCTTTGTCTTTAAAGGTAGTTTCATAATCAATCATAGCGATGAGTTTTGGTTTAATATGCTCAGGAGATAAGGTAAGCGTTTTTAGTTCACTATGATTAGAGAAACCTGTTAAAAAATGAAAAAACTTTGTGACATCTTTGTTAAACTCTGCTTTGGTCGTAAAGTAAGAGATATCCGTATAGATACGTGAAGTACTTGGGTTGTAGTTTCCTGTACCTAGGTGTACATATGCTTGAAGTTTTTTGTCTTTTCTTTTGGTGACTTGTGCTACTTTTGCATGTACTTTTAGCCCTTTAATTCCATAAATAGCATGGGCTCCAGCTTCTTCAAGTTTTTTTGCCCAATGTAAGTTGTTCTCTTCATCAAACCTTGCTTTTAGTTCTACTAAAACTGTAACTTGTTTACCAGCCTTAGCAGCTTTGATAAGTGCTTTAACAATAGGAGAGTTTGGTCCTACTCGGTAAAGAGTCATTCTCATAGAAAGCGTGTCAGGGTCTTTCGCTGCTTCTTGGATAAAACGTACTACAGGATCAAAACTTTCATAAGGGTGATAAAGTAAAACATCTTGTTTCTCTATGGCTTTAAAAAGGCTTTTGTTCTCTGAGAATGGGGGTAAATTTTTAGGACTGTAGGTAGGTAATGTTAAGTGTGCTAAAGATTCTTCACCAACAATACTCCAGAGGGTTCCAAGATTTAAAGGTATGTTATACTGATAAATATCATGAGGATCAAGCTCTAAATGCGTTGTTAAAAATTCAATAAGACTGTCATCAACATCTTCCATAAGCTCTAAACGTACTAACATCCCTCTATTTCTAGTACGTAAACCCTCTTCCATAATTTCAAGAAAGTCATCTGCTTCTTCCTCTTCAATGTCTAGGTCAGCATTTCGGGTTACTCTAAAAGGTGTTGAAGAAATTTTCTTGAGTCCTCCAAAGAGTTCTCCTGAAAAGTAATCCACAACATCTTCAATAGGGACATAACAATGATCTACTTTTAAAAATCGTGGTAAAATCCTAGGAATTCGAATAAGACCATGTTTGATATTTCCTTCTTTATCTTTAAGCTTAAGTGCCAGTGCAAAACTTAGATTGTTAAGGTGTGGGAAGGGGTGTGTTGCATCAATGGCAATGGGCATAATAACAGGGTAAAGTTGTTCAAAGAATTCATTTTCAATCACTTCTTTTTGTTTAGGGGAGAGTTCCTCAACAGATTTAATAGCAACTTTGTGTTCTTTTAAGTCTTCCATAATGGTTTTAAATGTTGACTCAACAGTTTTTTGTTCTTTGTGTATGGTTTTATGAATAGCATGAAGTTGCTCGGAAGGTGTCAACTTGTCAATGGCTGTTTCTTGGACACGTGCTTTAAAAAGTGTTTTAAGTCCTGCCACACGAATCATGTAAAATTCATCTAGATTTGTACCATAAATAGCAAGAAATTTTAAGCGTTCGAGTGGGGGTAAAGCTTTGTTTTTTGCTTGTGCTAGTACGCGTGAGTTAAACTTTAACCATGAAAGTTCACGGTTGAAATAGAGGTCTGGGGATGTTAAGTCGATGCTCATGGGGATATGCTCTCTTTTTCATAAGGTTTATAATTTGGGGGAGTGTATTATATGTCTATATTATAGCATATTGTTTACAACTTCTTAATTTTTGCTATTTGGTCACGTATTCTAGCAGCTTCTTCAAACTCTAAACTCTTAGCAGCAAGAAGCATTTTTGCTTTTAATTCTTTCACCATTTTCTGACGTTCTGCCTTTGGCATTTTGTCCATTTTTGATTGTTTATTATAAAGCTCTCCAGCATCTTCAACTTTTAAGTCAGTATCGAGTTGACGAAGCGTTGTTGTTGGTGTGATACCATGCTTTTTATTGTAAGCTATTTGTTTTTCACGACGTTTAGAGGTAACTTCAATGGTATATTTCATAGACTCAGTCATTTTGTTAGCATACATAAGTACTTGCCCGTTTGAATTTCTCGCAGCACGTCCTGAAGTTTGAATGAGTGCTGTTTTTGAACGTAAGAACCCTTCTTTGTCTGCATCTAAAATAGCAACTAAACTCACCTCAGGTAAATCAAGACCTTCTCTAAGTAAGTTAATCCCAATGAGGATGTCGAATTCTCCTAAACGTAAAGAGCGTATGGTTTGGTTTCGTTCTATGGCATCCATATCTGAGTGCATGTGACGACATTTGAGTCCTAAATCATTATAGTAAGTACTTAACTCTTCAGCCATTTTTTTAGTCAGTACGGTTATTAAGACTCTTTCCCCTTTTGCAATAACAGGTTTCATTCTGTCATGTAAGTTTTCTACTTGATAAGTAGAAGGAATAACCTCAATAGGAGGATCAAGCAGTCCCGTTGGTCGTACAACTTGTTCAGCTACAACAGTAGATAGGTCTAATTCTAATTCATTGGGCGTAGCAGAGACAAAAAGAAAGTAGGGTGCTTTGTTAATGTATTCATCAAACATTAAAGGTCGGTTGTCAAGTGCAGAAGGTAGTCGAAAGCCATGCTCTACTAAAACTTCTTTACGACTTCTGTCTCCTGCGTACATTCCTCTAAACTGTGAAAGGGAGACATGTGATTCATCGACTATACACAGAAAGTCATGACCATGCATGGCTTCAAAATAGTCCATCATAGAAAAAGGTGTTTCACCCACTGCTTTTCCTGTAAGGTGTCTTGAATAGTTTTCAATTCCCTTACACATACCTGTGGCTTCTATCATCTCTAAGTCAAATTCAACTCTTTGTTTTAGTCGATTGTATTCTAACATTCGGTCTTCTTTTTGATAAAAAGCCAAACGTTCACCTAACTCTTCTTCTATACTTTTGACAGCTAGGGCTAATTTCTCTTGTGAAACAATGAACTGATTAGCAGCATAAACAGTAGCTTCTTTAAAGTGTTCTATCTTTTCGCCTGTGAGTGTATTAAAGGTATAGACATCTTCTATCTCATCACCAAAAAACTCAACACGTATGGCAAACTCTTCATTGTAAGCTGGATAGATGTCAATGACCTCACCATTGACCCTGAAATCTCCACGGTCAAAGAATTCATCATTTCTTTTGTATCCCATTTCTACGAGCTTAAGTAGTAAAGCCTTTTGCGCATACTCTTCACCCACGGCTAGTTTTTGAACAATGGTCTTATAATCTTCTGGTGAACCTAATCCATAGTTAGCAGAAACTGAAGCAATGACAATGACATCTTCATGTGAAAGAAGGGAAGCTGTGGTAGAAAGACGTAGACGTTCTAGCTCTTCATTTATTGAAGAGTCTTTTTCTATAAAGAGGTCTTGACGAGGAATGTAAGCTTCAGGTTGGTAGTAGTCATAGTAGGAGATGAAGTATTCTACATGATTGTTAGGAAAGAAGGTTCTAAACTCAGAGTAGAGTTGTGCAGCCAGCGTTTTGTTATGGGTCATAATAAGTGTTGGTTTATTAGTTGCTTCTATGACTTTTGCCATAGTGTAAGTTTTTCCTGAACCTGTAACCCCAAGAAGCGTTTGGTATTGGCTTCCTTCATTTATGGATTTACTTAAAGATTTAATGGCAGTTGGTTGGTCACCTGCTGGTTGGTATTTTGAATTTACGGTAAAAGTAGGCATTTCTGTATTCTTCTTTATTTCAGTAATTTTTCTAAACGATTACTTAAGCTTTCTATTGTCTTTTCATAGTTTAAAGTTTTTAATTCATTTTCTTTAATTTGCTTAAGTTCATTTCTAAGTTTTTCATTCTCTTTTTCTAAGTTGCGTTGTTTCTCCAAAATATTTTCAATCTGGCGTACTAATTTATCTAATGAAGTAATGATTAATCCTTTAGCTATATAATGGTATTATTAATATAATAATATCACAAATAAAGGAACTTTATATGAAAAGAATTGTTTTTATGATTGCTAGTAGACGATTGGAAGTTGAGTTAGAAGATGACTTTGCTGATTATGTCTCTAAAGATTTATTGGACAATAAAGTATCATTGGAGAGAGACAATGAAGTAAGTCAGCTCTTACAACTTTATTTAAAAACAATTCATAAAGAATATCAATCAGAAGAACAAATAAAAATATTATTAAATAACATAGAAGATTCAAATTAGCAGTAAATGTGAAATTATTAAAGTTTTATTAAATTAAAGTTTTAATTAAGTAAGTTATATTATTTTTTAGTTTATAATACTCCTAGTTCAATATAACAAAGAAAAGAACTATAAAATATTTAAGGAGTATTTATGACAAATACACAGAACGTTCAAACAAAAAAAGGTTTTACAATGATCGAATTGATCTTTGTAATCGTAATTATTGGTATTTTAGCAGCAGTTGCTATCCCTAGACTTGCAGCTACTAGAGATGATGCGAAAGTAGCTTCGTGTGTTGCTGATGTTACAACACTTTTAAAAGATGTAAGTTCTTACTATACTTCTCAAGGTTCACTTAGTACAGATATTACAGCAATGACAAATGTAGAGTTAAATGCAGCTAGTCTTGCAGCAGATGGTAGTGATGGAACATTAAAATATGCTTGTGATAATCCATTAGCTATTGCAACTACTCCTGCAGTTACATTTACATTTGATAAAGTAGCAAATGCAGATGGAAACAATATGGTTGTTCTTCAAGCTAAAGCTACAAGTGTAACACAAGGTACAGTAGATGGAGACCTAGGATTTTTACTAAGTAAAAAGAATATTGTTGGTGCAACAGCTGGTGAAGATCATAACTATACAATTTCAGGTATTAGAATTAAAAGATAATATAAGTTTATTCCCAAGTAAATCTTGGGAATTTATATTATAAAATTTATCAAAGTAAATTTTATAATATAAATTAAAAAGAAATGAATATGCCAGATACTAAAAAAGCGTTTACAGTTATGGAGATTATTTTTGTGATTGTTATTTTAGGTATTTTAGCAACAGTTATTATTCCTCGTTTAGCAACAACTAGAGATGATGCGAAAGTAGCATTTTGTGTTGAGAATATTACTTTATTTATGCGAGACATTTCAAATTATTATACATCACAGGGAAAATTTTCTTTAAACATGAAACATATGTCAAATATAGAAGTATATGAAACCATACCCATTACAGAAAGTGGAGAAAGTGGAGAGTATTATTTTGTTTGTAATAAAATAAAAACGGAAATGACAGCTGTAGATGCTGCTATTACTTTTAAGTTTTCAAAGATTGATGATGGAACTGGGAACTTAAGAACAAATTTAAATGCAATTACTTCATCTGTTGTACAAGGAACTGTTGATGGAGATTTAGGATATTTGTTAAATGTCAAAAATATCGCTTCTGATGGTTTAGGCATTGATCATCCCATTACAGGTATTCGTACAAAAAGATAATATAAATTTAAAGGATTAAAAGATGAAGAACCAAAAATCAAAATCAGCATTCACCATGATAGAATTAGTATTTGTTATTGTAGTTATTGGAATTTTAGCAGCTGTAGCCATTCCTAGGTTAGCAGCAACACGTGATGATGCAGAGGTTACGAAAGCTAGAGTAACTGTAGCTTCTATTCGAAATGCACTTTCTATGGAAAGACAAAAACGAATATTACGTGGTGACTTTGCAGCCATTACGGCTGTGGGTAGTGGTACTAATGTATTTGATAAGTTTAGTGCAGATAAGGATGGAAATCAAGGAGATGTTTTAGAGTATCCTATGACATCATCAACTAGTTCGGGTCATTGGTCTATTGTTGTTAATAATGATGATGCATTAACAACATATACTTTTAATCAAAACAGCATGACAAATCCTGTTTTTGTAGTTGAAGATGGTAAATTTGTATGTAAAACAGGAAGTGATTGTTCTTCTCTTATAGACTAGCCATTATGCTATAATCTCTTCAATATTTATTGAGGAGATTATCATCTACTACTATCAAGTTTCACTTCTTCGCTCCTCAGCCCCTGTTCTTACTTATCATTTTGAAAAATCTTTAAATATAGGACAATTAGTAGACATTCCTGTACATTCTAAAACTAAACTAGCCATGATTTTAAAAGAAGTAGAAAAGCCTGAAGCCTTTGAAACTTCGGAAGTTTCGAATGTACTAGATACTTATTACTCTTCACAACAAATAGAGATTGCTAAATTTATTTCTTCTTATTACTTTTCTTCTTTGGGTGAGGCTATTGCATTGTTTGTGCCATGTAGGGTGCAATTGCCATCGCAGCAAGTATTAGAAGCACCAGAAAGTACGATGGCAATCGCACCCTACGAATCTCCAACCTTATCGACAGACCAACAAAAAGCCTATGAAGAACTTCTAACAAAAGAACGGGCTTTACTTTTTGGGGTAACAGGTTCAGGAAAAACTGAAGTATTTATTAGTCTTATGGCAAAAACCATTGAAGAGAAGAAACGTTGTATCTTTTTAATGCCAGAAATTTCATTAACCCCTCAAATGGAAAATAGACTTAAAAAATATTTTGGTGACCGTGTGGTTATGTGGCACTCTAAATTGACGAAAAAACAAAAAGAAGAACGACTGAATGCAATTTACGAAGGTAGAGTAGACATTGTAGCAGGAGCAAGGTCAGCTCTGTTTACTCCTTTGGAAGATGTAGGCTTAATCATTGTAGATGAAGAACATGATGATTCCTATAAAGCAATGATGAAGCCACGTTACCATGCACGTGATATGGCTGTGTATATAGGTTCTAAAATAGGGGCTAAAGTCGTGATGGCTTCTGCAACACCTAGTTTAGGCTCTTATCATAAATATGATGCAGTAAGACTCAAAAAGCCTTTTATAGAGACTAAGAAAAATTATTATTTTGTAGAGGGAACAACCCTTAATAATCAAATGATTAAAAAGATAAAAGCCAATTTTGAAGAAGAGCAACAATCACTTCTTTTTGTGCCTACACGTGGGAACTTTAAGTATTTGTATTGTCAAAAATGTGGTAAGACCCACCTTTGTCCTTATTGTTCTGTGGGGATGGCACTGCACCGTAATGTTCGGCATTTAAAGTGCCATTATTGTAATTTTACAGAGGTTATTAGAGATGTTTGTACTTCCTGTGGGCATACACCATTGACCTCTGAGCGTATGGGAACAGCTGAAGCAAAAGAGATGGTAGAACAAAGTATACCAGAGATGGTCGTAGAACAGTTTGACCGAGATAGCATTACCACAGCTAGTAAGTTAAAAAAAGCTTTAAAACGTTTTGAGAATAAAGAGAGTCATTTACTTTTAGGTACGCAGATGCTTTCTAAAGGGCATGATTATGCAAACATAACGCTCTCAGTTATTTTAGGAATGGATTACATTTTAGGTTTGGGTGACTATAGGGCTAGAGAGAGAGCCATGTCATTACTCTTACAAGTTGCAGGGCGTTCAGGTAGGGCGAAAAGTGCAGAGGTTATTGTTCAGTCACAAAATGCAGACTTTTTTTCGATGTATTTGAATGACTATGAAGCTTTTTTAAAAGATGAGATGTTTTTTGTTGAAGACATGTATCCTCCTTTTGTCTCTTTGGCACGAATTTTGATTTCACATGTCAAAGAAGAGAAAGCTGGAAAAATAACTTTAGACACGGTTATCAAGTTAAAAGCGTTTGAAGGTATTGAAATTGTGGGACATGGAAAAGCACCCATTGAACGGATTGCAAACAAGTACCGTTTTAATATTTTACTACGAGCTGTAAAACGAAGTGACATGTTAAAAGCACTGCATCAAGTAAATAATCCTCTCATAGAAATTGACATGGATCCTGTCGAATTTTCTTAATATTTTTAACAGATTGTGTTGTGAATTTTGATAAAATCTGATATAACTAAATAGTGATAAAAATAAATTATAAAAGAAGTTAAGATGAAAGAAAGATATCCCACTAAAAAAATTTATGTAGGTGATGTAGCTGTAGGTGGAGATGCGCCTATTTCAGTACAATCAATGACTTATTCAGACACCCATAATGTGTATGAAACAGTAGAGCAGATTAACCGTTTACACTTTGCAGGTGCTGACATGGTTCGGGTAGCTGTTCCAAAAATGGAAGATGCTTTGGCACTTAAGTCGATTAAAGAGCAGGTTTCGATTCCTATTATTGCTGATATTCACTTTAACTATAAGTTGGCACTTGAAGCTGCTAAGTGGGTGGATTGTATTCGTTTTAATCCTGGTAATATTAATGACAAGCATAAAATTAAAGAGATTATAAAAGCCTGTCAAGAGCGTTCTCTTCCTGTGCGTGTAGGGGTAAATGCTGGTTCATTAGAAGAAGAATTTGAAAACAAATATGGTGCAACGGCTGAAGGTATGGTTGCTTCTGCTGAGTACAACATTAAGTTCTTGGAAGATTTAGGTTTTACAGACATTAAAGTTTCCCTTAAAGCTTCAGATGTTGATAGAACGGTAGATGCATATAGAATGTTACGACCTAAAAACCATTACCCTTTCCACCTAGGAGTAACTGAAGCTGGAACTATTTTTCATGCGACGGTTAAGTCTTCTATTGGTCTTGGGGCTTTACTGCTTGACGGTATTGGTGATACGATGCGTATTTCAATTACAGGTGAGCTTGAAGAAGAAATCAAAGTAGGTAAAGCTATTTTAAAAGATTCTGGACGTATTAAAGAGGGACTCAATATTATCTCTTGTCCAACTTGTGGACGAATAGAAGCTGACTTAGTAACAGCTGTTGCAGAGGTTGAAAGAAGAACAGCTCACATTAAAACGCCAATGGATGTTTCTGTAATGGGTTGTGTAGTAAATGCCATTGGCGAAGCAAAACATGCTGATGTTGCCATTGCTTATGGTAAGGATGCTGGACTTGTTATGCTTAAAGGTGAAGTGGTTGCAAGACTTCCTGAGAATGAATTGGTAGATAGATTTGTACAAGAAGTTGAAGCCTTTGCAGCGAAACAAGGTTAAGAAGTTTTATGGCTAAGGAGTTTTAATGAGTGAAAATATGTACAATTTAAACATTGAGAGGGCAGTTCTCTCAGCCATTATATTTGATCCTCAAATATTTGAAGAGTTGGCTGCTAAGTTAAAAGCACATGATTTTTATTTGCCTTTTCATCAGCATGTTTTTGCTGGTATGGAGGAGTTGGCTAGAGAAGACAAACCCATAGATGAAGAGTTTTTAAAGTCTAAATTAAACAGTACTGGTAACTATGATGAGGTTGCATTACTAGATATTTTAGCTTCTAACCCTATTTCAAATACAGATGCTTATTTGGGTGAGATTAAATCTCGTTCAACTAAAAGAGCATTAGCCACATTAGCCACTACCATTAAAAAAGTAACCATAGAAGATGACTTGCCAACTGATGAAGTTATGAATATGGTAGAAAAAAAGCTTTATGAAATTACGCAAAACAGTACTTCTGAAGACTTTAGAGAGTCTAAAGAGATAACACTTTCTATGATTGAAGAGATTAATCGTTTAAAGGCTTTGGGTAATTCAAAACTTCTTGGTATTGACACAGGGTTTCATAATTTAAATGATAAGACTCAGGGCTTTGGTAAAGGGGACTTGGTTATTATTGCTGCGAGACCTGCGATGGGGAAAACTTCTTTAGTGTTAAACATGACACAAAAAGCCATTGAAAGAGGGGAGGGTGTTGCTTTTTTCTCACTGGAAATGCCTGCTGAACAGTTGATGTTACGTTTACTTTCTACGGAAACTTCTATTCCTCTTCAAAAGCTTAGAATTGGAGATTTGACAGATGATGAGTGGTCAAATCTTTCAAAGTCTGCTGATAAAATGGCAACACGTAAACTCTTTGTAGATGATGGTGGTATGGCGACTATTCATCATGTACGATCAAAACTTAGAAAATTAAAAGCGAAGCATCCTGAGATTACCATGGCTGTTATTGATTACTTACAGTTGATGTCTGGTGACAACTCTGAAGGTCGTCAACAAGTTATTTCTGAGATTTCAAGAGGGCTTAAACAGTTGGCAAGGGAGTTAGAAATTCCTATCTTAGCACTTTCACAGTTGAACCGTGGGGTTGAGAGTAGGGATAATAAGCGTCCAATGCTCTCTGACCTTAGAGAGTCGGGTTCTATTGAGCAAGATGCTGATATTGTTATGTTTGTGTATCGTGATGATGTGTATCGTGAAGCTGCTGAAAAAGAGCGAGAGATGAAAGCAAAAGCTGAAGGTAAAGAGTATGAAAACAAGTTTCAAAATAAACCTGAAGAAGATACTGAATTAATTCTTGGTAAACACAGAAATGGACCTACGGGTACAGTTAAGTTATTGTTCCAAAAACGCTTTACACGATTTATAGATGCTCAAGTAGGTGGTGATGCACCTTTTGAAATAATTTATGATGATGAAAATATGGATACACGTGACATGGGGAACATAGATTTACCTATGATTTAAGTGCTAAAATATGTTAGAAAAGCCAAAGTTTTTTTTGAATTTAAAAGAGTTTTGGTTGACTATGTTAGTACTGACTTTGTTGCTTCTGACACGTCTTTTCTTTTTCTATGAAGAGTATGAAGAATTCAAAGTAAAACCTTTTTACTATACTGATGTACAAGTTATTCAAGCTTATGAAAAATGGAATGAGGATGAATATCATACGATTTTAAAAGTTTATGCACCTTCTTTAAATTTGAGTTTTTTTTCAAGAACTAAAATTCGTGCCAAGGAAGTAAGCTCCTCCCTACGCTTAAAACTTTTCCCTGATGAGCGAATGACTTTTTTTGATTATTTGGGAACTTCATTTATGTTTTCAAGTGTTAATGAGATTTATGATGAAGAGAAAAATGTTAAAAATAAAGCTTTAACTTTTGTAGAAGAACAGCATAAAGAAAATATATTATCTTCTTTTTATAAGGCTATTTATTTTGCTACACCCTTAGACAGAGAATTACGAACCCAAGTTTCATCTTTAGGAGTTAGTCACCTTATTGCGTTAAGTGGTTTTCATCTTGCCATACTTTCGACATTACTTTTCTTTTTTTTACGTCCTCTTTATAGGGTATTCCAAAAAAGATATTTTCCTTACAGATTCGATTTACACGATGTAGGATTGTTAGTATTGGTTCTTCTAGCTTGGTATGTTTGGTTTGTCGATTCTCCTCCTTCATTACTTCGCTCTTATGGTATGATGGCTGTGGCTTGGTTACTTTTAGTCTTAGGAATGGAGTTACTCTCTTTTACTTTTTTGTCGAGTATTATTTTAATTTTATTAATTATTTTTCCTAAGATGTTGGTCTCTTTGGCATTTTGGTTTTCTGTGGTTGGGGTATTTTATATTTTTTTATTACTTCAACACTTTTCTAAACTAAACAAATATCTGATGACCTTATTTATTAGTTTTGGTATCTTTATTTTAATGCTACCTATTGTTCATATGGTCTTTCCTATAGTGAATATTTTACAGTTGTTATCTCCATTTTTATCATTACTTTTTAGTGTTTTTTATCCTATTTCTATGGGTTTACACCTTGTAGGTTTAGGAGATTTATTTGATCCTATATTACTTGAACTTTTTACTTTACAGTCAACAGAGACGATGTTTACTCTAAATATTTATTATGGATTAGTTTATCTCTTCCTATCATTTCTATCTATCTTTTCAAAAAAGCTTTTTTACCTTTTATTTTTTGTGGCTTTAGCTTTTAGTGTTTGGCTATTTATGGGCTTTTAGGTATGATGTTTTATGAATTATTTAGAAAAATATAAAGAAACCTCTCTTACCTATACTTTAATGGCTATGTCTATTATTATGTTTATTTTAGGACAGATATCTCCTTCTTTACATGAATACTTTTACATGAATGGTGTTTTACATGGCTACTCTGTAGTTATGGAAGGTGAATTATCTAGGCTTGTTAGTTCTACTTTTTTACATGCTGATGCAATGCATATTGTTATGAACATGCTCTCCTTGTATATTGTAGGGACAATGGTTGAAAAACTCTTTAGTAAAACAGCCTATTTAAGTATTTATTTTATAGCTGCTTTTGTAGGTTCTTTTACTTCTATTTATATGCATTTAGGAGGACAAGCTGTGGGGGCTAGTGGGGCTATATTTGGTCTTTTTGGTGCTTTGGCTGGTTTTGCTTTTGTCCATAGAATTACCATGAGAGATCAGTTTATATCTTTTATGAAAAACTTTGGGCTTATTTTAGTGATTAACCTTGTTATTGGATTTGTATTTCCTTCTATTGATGTTTCAGCACATGTGGGTGGTTTATTGGCTGGTATGGTAGGTGGTTTTATGATTGCTAAGAATCCGAAATATCTTTGGAGTTACATGTTGGCTATGCTATTAGTATTAGTATTTGCTCATCAGTATATTCATACGCTTTATGCTGCTTAGGGTGATTCTTCTTTCTTTTATATTTTTGGGATGTTCAGTTAAAGAACTTTCCATACAACAAAGTGATCAAAAAGTTAGAGAACTAGAAACATTACTCATTACACTTAGTCCAAAAATTAGTAGAGTTGAAGCGCGTTCTTTAGCAAGAAATAGCATACTCTATAGTCAAAAACTTACTAAAAAATATGAAGCCATTGCTGCCCCTTGGATACAAAATACTCTGGTAAATATTGGTATTAAAAAACGAGGTTTATGCTATGAGTGGGGAGAAGATTTAGTCGCATATTTATTGAGAAAGAATTATAAAACTTTGGCATTTCATTCTATTGGTGCGAATGTTGGTTATTTGAATGAACACAGTGCCTTAAGTGTTTCTGCACGAGGTGAGGGTGTACATAATAGTATTGTGTTAGATGCTTGGCGAGGTTCTGGTGACTTGTATTTTAAGAAAATAAATGAAGATATGGAGTATGAGTGGAAAGAAAGAGCTGGTTTATATAGAAGCCTACCACAATAATGTGGTAAGCTGAGAAATTCTATCTGTTTATTGAAACTTCACAAGGTTCTGTTTGTGCCATTGGTAATTCTGGATTATCTGGACAAATTTCAGCTACATCAACACACTCTGGACATTTTTGAATGTTTGGCTTGTAACATCCTCTTGTTGGTGCTTGTTTTTGCATTACTGGTTTTTCCATAATTTGTACTGGAAGAATGTCTCCCCCTGCAAATAGTGCTGTTCCTGCGATCATTAAGCTTAATAGTAATTTCATTAATTCATCCTTTATTTAAATATGTATGTAACTCTAACACTTTCTTACTTAAATAACAATACTTCTGTTAATATAATTTTTAATATTAATATTAAAGGTGATCTTTTAAGAAACATTATTGTAGTTAGTTATAATGTTGTCTAGAAAATAACTAGGTAAATAATATGCATTTTTGTAAAATTTGTGGGACAGCAGGAACATCAATAGAAGATGAAAAAAAAGGCTTAACGTATCATCGTTGTGGCTCATGTGGATTTGTTTCTTTAGATGACAAATACATGGTTGATGAAGTTAAAGAAAAAAAGCAATATGACGCACATAATAATGGCTTTGAGAATGAAGGTTATGTTCAAATGTTTGAAGACTTTATTGACCTATCCATTACACCTTATATATCTACTATGAATACAGCGTTAGAGTTTGGTTCTGGTCCCGGTCCTGTGTTGTCAAAACTTTTAGAAGACAGAGGTCTGGAAGTGGATATTTATGATTTATATTATTCACCTTTAAAAGTTTATGAAACAAAAAAATATGACCTTATTACTTCTACAGAAGTCTTTGAACATTTACAAAAACCTCTTGAGGTTTTAGAACTTTTAGGAGAGCATACGAATGACAATGGCTATATTGTTTTAATGACCAAGTTCCCACCAAAAGATGACAAAGTATTTCTAGCTTGGTGGTATAGACGTGACCCCACACATATTAGTTTTTTTACGCCAAAAAGTTTTGAAATCATGGCTAAAAAAGTTGGCTTAAAAGTTTTAAAAACAATCAATGAAAATATTGTCATCTTTCAAAAATGTTAGAGATTCTTTACCAAGACGCGTATTTAGTAGTCATTAACAAACCCTCTGGACTGTTGGTTCATAAGTCACCGATTGATAAAAAAGAGACAGAATTTGCCTTACAGTTGGTTCGTGATCAAATAGGACAATGGGTTTACCCTGTACATCGTTTAGACAAACCTACATCAGGTGTATTGGTTTTTGCACTTAGTTCAGAAGTAGCCAATCTTTTGTCTGAACAGTTTAGAGAACATAGCATTCAAAAAGAGTATTTGGCTGTGGTTCGTGGGTATACTAAAGAAGAAGAGTTGATTGACTATGATTTAAAAGTAATTTTGGACAAAAAAGCAGACAAAGACCGAAGTAAAAACAAAGAACCTCAAGAGGCACAAACAGAGTATGAGCGTTTAAAAATAGCAGAGTTACCCTATGCTGTAAGTCGTTACCCTGTTGCTAGATACTCACTCTTAAAACTCCTACCAAGAACTGGACGAAAACATCAGTTAAGAAGACATATGAAACATATACTTCATCCCATAGTGGGTGACACAAAATATGGACGTAATGAGCATAATAATCTGTTTCGTGAAAAGTTTGACTGCCATCGTTTACTACTTCATGCGAGTAAGCTGGAGTTTTTACATCCTGTGAGTAAAGAAAATATGTGTGTAGAAGCTGGATTAGATGATGTGTTTAAAAGAGTTTTAGAAATCTTTTAAACCGTTTCAATTTGACCTCGTTCAAGTTCTCCCAACCAAACTGTCCATAAGGTTTTATAAATCACTTTATAAGCATTTAACTTTTTATAATTTGGACGTTCTTTAGGATTAAAGTAGCTTTGTAAAAAACTCTTTTCATCTTTAGTATTGAGTTTAAATTCTATGCTAATGGCTGCTAAGTCAAAGTATCGGTCGCTTTTACCTGCGTACTCCCAGTCGATTAATTGTATTTTATCGCCAAATAAAATGTTTTTAGGGTGCAGGTCATTGTGTGATACAACGTATTCTGGTTTGAAGCGTTCGATTGTTTTAAATGCCTCATAAACTTTTTTGTCTTTGTAGGTGAACAAACCTTTAAAAGTATTGGGCTTTTGCTGTAGCTTGAGTTTGTGCAGTTTTTTTATAACCAAGGCTAATTTTTTTAACTGTTGGGCTGTAAGTTTAAAAGCATGTTCGCCTATGGCAAACTCACAAATCATCAGTTGTTTTTTTTCATCTAAAACTAGAGCCTTAGATGCTATACCTTGTTTATGTGCTAAATTTTGTATGTAAAACTCAGTTTTTCTGTCACTTTTATGTTTAAATTTTCTTACTAAATAGTTCTCTTCATCAGTTTGAAGAAAATAGTTAATATTACAATGTCCTTGCTGTTTTAGTAAGGAGAACTCTTTTATATTTTGATTGTCAAGAAGTGCATAAGGTTTTAAGTTAATATAAGGATTTTTCTTACGCCATTTAAAATAGAGGTACGAGCCTAAAGCAATGAAAATAATACTTAGCAATATGATTAGGTAATTTTGCATAAGCATGGCTTCACTCCGTAAAAGGACTTTAATAAGTGAGATTATAGTAAAAAAAATTGATATAATGAAGTATGAAGAAAAAAGTTATCTATTTTATTTTATTATTTTTATTTAGTATCACATGGATATGGGCAGCTATTGAACCTTTATATTATGATGATTGGGTGTTAGAAAATATTTTAGTTTTACTCTTTATTGTCCTTATACTTCTTACGGGTCGCTTATTTGAATTTTCCATTGTTTCTTATGTATTTATGACCACTTTTATGGTACTCCACGTGATTGGTTCACATTATACTTATGCAGAAGTTCCTTGGGGTTTTACACTTGGAGAATGGCTTGGAACAGAACGTAATATGTATGACAGATTGGTGCATTTACTTTTTGGGGTATTGTTTGTCTATCCTGTACGAGAGATGTCCGTACGCATAGCTAAGACCAAAGGGTTTTGGGGTTACTTTGTGCCTTTTATGATTGTCTCTTCCTTCGCAGGTTTTTATGAAATTGTTGAGTGGGGAGTGGCAGTTGTGGTAGATCCTGAATCTGGTACAGCATTTTTAGGTACACAGGGTGACATATGGGATGCGCAAAAAGACATGTTTTTAGCTATTGTTGGTTCATTCGTGACATTGCTAATGGTTATGATTGTATATATGATATATAACCGAGATTTTTACCATGAATTCAAAGAGAGTTTTAAACTGCCTAAAGATGACAAGCCTATGGGAGAGGTTCTTTTGGATGAGATGATGAAGAATATGACTAAGGAAAATAAATGACCATATACGACCTAAAACCAAAATTTCAAGCAGTACTAAGACCAACAGTAATTTTTTTAGCTGAGAGAAACATAACCCCAAATCAAGTAACCATGTTTGCCATACTACTTTCCATTATCGTTGGAGCCATTATAGCCCTTACCCAAGGAGCCAAATGGATTTTACTCTTTGTGCCTCTCTTTATGTTTTTGCGTATGGCACTTAATGCCATAGATGGATTGTTAGCAAAAGAACATAACATGAAAACCAAACGAGGGGCAATGTTCAATGAGATGTCTGATGTTATTGCAGATGTGGCGTTGTTTTTACCGTTTGCTTTTATAGTCGGGATTAATCCTATTTATGTTGTTTTGTTTGCTGTCATTGGCGTGTTCAATGAGATGGCTGGTGTGGTAGCCCAAACGCTCAATGGTGAAAGACGTTACGATGGGCCTATGGGAAAAAGTGATCGTGTTTTTGTGGTTGGATTTATTGCTTTACTCTTAGGTTTGGGAGTAGAAGCTGGACTTTGGGTAGACATTTTATTTATAGTAGCTACTTTGTTGGCTGTTCTTTCGACCTATAACCGTGCCATAAGAGGTTCAAAATAATGCAAGATATTTTAGTTCCAAAAGCCATGTTAACACTTGTGGTGTTAATAGCTATTTTAGCTTTAGCAACAGTAATTATTTACTTCAAGTTTCCCACTAAAGAGCTAAAAGACAGAGTGAATTCTTGGTGGTATATTTTAGGTTTCTTTACCGTTGGAATTATGCTTAATCTCACACTTGCCATGTTCTTCTTTGGGTTTTTGAGCTTTTTAGCACTTAAAGAATACTTCACCCTTATTCCCTCACGACAAACTGACCGACGGATTATGTTTTACGCTTACATGGCAATTCCATTTCAGTACTATTTTGCTGGCATTGCTTGGTATGGTATGTTTATTATTTGGATTCCTGTTTATCTATTTTTGTTGCTACCTTTTAGACAAGTACTCATAGGCGAGACCAAAGGCTTTTTAGAAAATACAGCCAGAGTTCAATGGGGCTTGATGATGTTTGTCTTTGGACTAAGTCATTTAGCTTATATGCTTACCTTAGAGGATGTAAATGGAGCAGGAGGAAAAGAGTTGGTACTTTACTTGGTATTACTCACAGCCTTTAACGATGTACTCCAATACCTCTGGGGAAAGAGTTTTGGAAAACATAAAATCATCCCAAAGGTTAGCCCAAACAAAACAGTAGAAGGTTTTGTGGGAGCATTTTTCACTATTATATTTTTAGCATGGGTATTTTCTTTTCTAACACCATTTACTTGGTATGAAGCTTTACTTGCAGGAGCAATTATTTCAGCTTTTGGTTTTGTGGGAGATGTAGTCATCTCTATGATAAAGCGTGACATTGGTGTAAAAGATTCTGGGAATCTTATTCCTGGGCATGGTGGGGTTTTAGATAGAGTAGATTCTTTGGTGTATACAGCACCATTGTTTTTTCATTTTGTTTATTATTTGTATTATTAGGGTAGGTCGGGTTGCCCTCCTCCCGACAATAATTGGCATACCAAAATTATTTTATCGTTCAATAGTATCAGAATATGGTTTTGTTTGATTGGACTTTTACCTTATGCATGTTCATGTCGGGAAGGGGACATCCCGACCTACGCCGTTTTCAATATTTTTGGAGATAAGGTTTTGATTTGACGATAAAAAATAATAGCTTTCACTTCGTACTCTAAAATAGAAAATCTCATCTAACATTGACAATCAGCTCAAAAAATGATAGGATTATTGAATTAATCAGCTCATCTACACAAATTCTCTTAAAGGTAAAGTATGGAACCCATCAAAAAATGGATTTGGCAACATGAGGAATATCCAAACTTTAACTATATTCAGTCTACTCTCAATACTTTACTTTCAAAAGCTTCACGCAATACAGGTAGGTTAGAAGGTGCTATTTATGGGCTTAATGATAAAAATATTAACTTACTTGTAATAGATGCCTCAATTAATGAGATTTTAGAGTCTTCGGAAATTGAGGGAGAAATTTTGAGTCGTGACAGCGTTAGGTCATCGGTGAGAAAGAAATTAGATGAAAATTTTGATTATGGGAATGATAGTTCAACCAGACACACCGATGGGCTTGTTTCATTACTTCTTGATAGTAGGCAAAATGACACTCTTCTTACCGAAGAGCGTTTACATGCGTGGCACAATATATTGTTTCCCACAGGTTATAGTGATGGACATAAAATTGATGTTGCTACTTATCGTTCCGACGAAATGAGTGTTGTGTCTAATAAAGGTTATAGAGAAACCGTACACTACCTTGCACCTCCACATGAGCAACTTAGACAAGAGATGAATAAGTTTTTAGACTATGTTAACAGCAGTAAAGAAGATCCTTTTATAAAAAGTGCTATTGCTCATATTTGGTTTGTGTCTATCCACCCTTACGACGATGGAAATGGGAGAATCGCTAGAACCATTACCAATTATGTTCTTTCTAAAGAACTTGGACTTGACCATAAATATTATTCACTTTCAACAGCCATTCGGAAAGACAGAAAAGGTTATTATGATGTATTAGAGAAATCACAAAACCTTTTTTATAATCGAGATTTTGATTTTACCAAATGGATAGAATGGCATACTACGATGATAAGTCTTGCCATTGAAAGTTCGCTTGAACAGATAAAAATCATTACTCAAAAAACAAAGTTTTGGGATAAAGCAAGAGAGTATCCTTTAAATGAGAGACAACTAAAAGTACTCAATAAATTACTTGACAAAGGGGTTGAAAACTTTGAGGGTGGGCTAAGTACGAAAAAATATGCCAATATGGTGAGTACTTCTATTCCTACGGCAAAAAGGGATATTACAGGGCTTATTGATTATGGACTCATTGAACAAGTAGAAGGTTCTGCTGGGCGTAATACACGATACGTAATGAGATTTTAGATGTGGATTAAAAAAATATTTTTCATTTTCTTAGTACGTCCTTTAGTACTCATAATCTCAGGAGTATCCGTAAAAGGCAAAGAAAACCTACCCACAAAAGGTCCAGCTATTCTTGTAGCGAACCATAATAGTCATTTAGACACCATGGTCATCATGTCTCTTTTCTCTTTGAAAACCTTGGAAAAAGTGCGACCCATTGGGGCTGAGGATTATTTTTGTGATAAACCTTATAAAAAGTGGTTGTCTAAAAATTTGATTGATTTAATAGCTTTAAAACGACGACCTTCTAAAGTTGATGGGCATCCTTTTGGTGAGATATATGAGGCTTTAGATAAAGGTGACATTGTTTTACTTTTTCCAGAAGGAAGTAGGGGTGACCCTGAGGTGATGAAACCATTTAAGACAGGGATTGCTCATATTGCTGAGGCTTATCCTTTGGTTCCTGTGGTGCCTTTGTATATTCATGGGGCAGGGAAAGCCTTACCACGTGGTGAAGCGTTATTTGTGCCTTTTGTCATTCATGTTAATGTTGGTGAGGGACGTTACCATGAGGGCGAAAGTAAAGTTGAGTATACAAATAGTTTAGAAGAGAGTATGTTTGGTTTAGAAGAAGCATTGGATTAAAGTAATAATAATATTTTTTACTATAAAGTTAATGACAATTACTACAAGGAAATAGTGATGCAAAAAAAAATAGTTTTAGTGATTTTGGGAATATTAGTCTTTACAGGGTGTAATGAAAAAGTAAAAATAAAAGTGCCAGAACCAAAAGTAGTTGAACCCATTGTTGAGGTAGAAGAAGAAATAATAATTCCTGAAAAAAGTGTTTTTGATTGGCAACAGAATGATGAGTTAATTAAAACTGGGGAAGCGACTAAAATGGTTGCTGTAAAGTCTAAAAGAGTATTGGTTCTTTTTGATAAAGAAGGAGATGTTTTAAGTAGACATCGACTCTCTTTAGGTGAAAATCCTGTGGGAACTAAGTTAAAGCAAGGTGACAAAAAAACACCTGTTGGAACTTATAGTATTCGTGATATTCGAGGAGATAAAAAGTACTACAAAGAAATCCTAATTTCTTACCCTAACCATGAAGACAAACAACGTTCTAAAAAACTAGGTCATAACCCTGGAGGTGGCATTACTTTTCATGCTCAAGTACCTTGGAACTGGAATGGTTCAGGAGATGACCATACTCTAGCTAATGACTGGACAGAAGGATGTTTAGCACTTACAAACCACGGAATGAATACCGTTTTAAGTATGATAAGTCATAAGACAGTAGTAGAAATACGTGAGTAATTAACCTTAAAATTCACTAAAGACTTGATATAATTCTTTCAATAATATAAAGATATAAGGATTATAATGTCAGCAACAAAAAAAATTGTAGGCTCTTTAGTAGCAGCCACAGCCCTTTGGCTTGGAGGAACAGCTTATGTGAGTTCAAATACTGAAGGGTATTTAAAAAACTACGTGGATAAAACAAATAGTTTGTATACACAAAATGGAATGAAGTTAATCATTGAGAAATTTGATAAAGGCTTCTTCTCTTCTGATGCAAAGTTGAAAATTGATTTTGTTGAGCCTACTTTACGACAAGTAGTTGCTGAAACACTCAAGTTACCAATAGACATAAACTACACCATAGAGAATGGTCCTCTCTTCTTTAAAAATGGTTTAGGTATGGGTATGAGTCGTATAGACAATAATATGAAAGTAAGTGATTACCTTGTAGATAAAGAGGCTTTTCTTAAAATGTTTAATGATGATGTTTTATTGGAAAGTAGTACAACAATTGACTTCTTTAAGAATGCTTCTTTTTCAGCTATTAGTAACAAGATTGTAGCAAATGTTGATGAAGACAAGATGTATATAACACCTTTAAAAATGAACGGTGACTTTAATGTTAAAACCTTCCAAGGGAAAGTACAAATGTTAGTAGATTCTGTTACTTCAGAGAATGAAATAGCAGGTATAAACGCGAAAAACATTGTACTAGATGCAGACATTACAAAGTTTTTTGATAATGGATTTTACCTAGGAGACTTTGCATTTGATGTTGGCTCTTTAAGTATAAAAAGTAAAAATTTACCTTTTGTATTAGATGAGGCTATAATTCATATGGATATGAACATTAATGAGAATGAAGATAAAACAATTGACATGCAGTTTAAAGTAGATGCTGACACAGGTAAGTCAAAACTACCTGAGGATTATTCATCGCTTAAAAAAGTTGAGTTAGCTTATGCATTAAATGGTACAAAATTAGAAGGACTACTTGCATTTCAAGACTTTTCAAAACGTTTACAGACTAGACAACAAGAACTTATGTTGAAGTTGACCTCTCCTAAAACAGGTGAGATGGATATGAAAGCACTTCAAGAATTTGAAAATTTTGAAAAAGATATGCAGGGTGATATGATGCTTATGTTGGCTGGACTTCTTAAAAAAGACAGTAGTAACTTGGCTGTTGAAATGAAAATGTTAGACAAGAAAGACAAAGAAAGTACTTTAAATATGAAATTTGCTTATGTTGGAGATGAAGCACTACCAACAACTGCGAAGGAATTAGAAGAGAAGTTTACAAAAGACTTTTTAAATTTACTAGCTGTCGATATCAATATTGGACTGGACAAAGAATACATTGCAAATTTACCAGAACGCTTTAAACAAGAACTCTCAGGTCAACTACAAGTAGGTGCTATGTTTGGTGTTGTGAAAGATAATAACACCTCATATAATTTAGACGTAAACTATAAACCAAAAGTACTAACAGTAAATGGTCAAGATCGTACAGAGATGCTACAAATGTTGGAGCTAGGACTACCTCAATAGTATTTTAAATAAAGTTTGGTAAAAATTTATAAAAGATTTACCAAACATTTACCACTTTTTCCTAGTGAACTTTTGTATACTTACTTTGAAGTTTAAATAAACTTTATTTAGTTTTAATAATTAAGATTATTTTTATCTTTATTGGATAAACTTTTCTAGAAAGTATGAGAGAACCTTGCAATCTGCATAGTGTATCGCTATGTTTGTATAGAGTCTAGCAAAGCGTTATTAACCTATTCTTTACTATTACAAATAACACTACTATATGCATATTTCGTAGTGGTTTTGTAAAAACAAATAGTGCATATAGTAGTGCTATTTGTGTCGAGTTGAACAGGCTAATATTTGAACGAACGAAGACTCTCATACTTTTTATATCTCTTATAGCACATCACTTTTCCAAAGTTAAAATATCGAAATAGTGACCTATATCTCCATTTTTACTTTGAAAAATTAACGCACTCTAAGAAATATCTAAAAATTACCAAATTATCAAATCATTACACATTTATTTTAAATATTTTATAGGAATACTCATGACACGTCAAGAACTATACGACGAAATAAAAAAGACCTCCAAAGACAGCTATATTTTATCTGAGATGAAACGTCTTGGCTTTTGGGACAGCGCTAAACCAAAAGTTGCACAAGAACTCATTGAAAAAAAGACAGCACTACAAAAAGAACTAAATGGGCTTTCAACTAAGATTAGAAACCCTGAAGCTGTTATCAAAGATATTCATAAACAACGGATGGCAGATGCACTACTTAGACGCGAAGAGACAAAAGCTAAAAAAGAGAAAATTTTTCAAGAGAACCTTGCCAAGCGTCAAGAGAAAAAAAATAGTGAACTCGGCTTTATCGGTCATGCTTTTATGGCTGACTTGGATGAAAAAGAAAGCAATCAAAAATTATTAAATGAGAACAATCTTTTTTTGATTAAAGATGCCAAAGACTTGGCTTCTAAAATGGGCATAACACTTAAAGAACTGCGTTTTTTAACCCACACACAAAAACTTTCAAACAGAACCGATTATGTACATTTTAAGATGGTTAAAAAAAGTGGAGGTTTCCGTGAGATATCTGCTCCTAAACCTCAGCTCAAACGTTTACAATATTGGATTTTAGAGAACATTTTAAATAAAGTAGCCGTGAGTAATGAAGCACATGGTTTTGT
This sequence comes from uncultured Sulfurovum sp., assembly GCA_902727895.1. Taxonomy (GTDB): domain Bacteria; phylum Campylobacterota; class Campylobacteria; order Campylobacterales; family Sulfurovaceae; genus UBA1140. Next base: position 22,326 of record CACVAP010000086.1, on the reverse strand, counting down.
GGCTAAAAGAAGTATTGTCTCTAATGCTAAACCTCATTTACAAAAGGCATTGGTCATTAACTGTGACTTAGAAAACTTTTTTCCTACTTTGAGCTATGCACGAGTTAAAGGGCTTTTTAAATCTTTGGGTTACTCGGTTGAGTTGGCAACCATCTTGGCTATTTTGACCACGGAAGCAGAACAAAAAGAGGTACTTTTAGATGGTGAGAAACTTTACCTTTATACGGGTAAACGTTATTTACCTCAGGGTTCACCAGCGTCACCGATGATTACAAATCTTATTTGTCGAAAATTGGATAAACGGATGAGTGGAATTTCTAAATCATTGGACTTTAACTACACCCGTTATGCTGATGACATGACTTTTTCTTCTGACACTTATTTAAACATAAACAAAATGATGTTTTGGATTAAAGGCATTGTAAAAGAAGAAGGTTTTATTTTACATCCTAAGAAAACGAAGATTATGAAAAAAGGTGCAAGACATGAGGTTACAGGAATTGTGGTCAATGAAAAGCTTTCTGTCAATCGTAAAAATCTCAAAAAATTTAGGGCATTACTTTACCAAATAGAAGAGAGTGGATTAGAGGGTAAAAGATGGCAAGGAAAATCTGAAAACTTGATGGCTTCTGTTTGGGGTTATGCGAATTTTATAAACATGGTAGACCCTGAAAAAGGGGCGAAGTATAAAAAACAAGTTGAAGTATTACTTGAAAAGTATCCATTAGGAAATTTAGGTTCAAGTTCAGGTGAATTTAGAGCTAAGTCAGCCAAAGGGGAACAGCCTTGGGAGTCTAAAGTTCAAGAGATTGAAGCGAAAACTTTAGAGCCTGAAATGCAAGTTAAAGAAGTAGCTGAGCAAAAAGAAACACCATCTTTTGTTAACAATATTTTAAGCATGTTTAGAAAGTAGAGGAGGTAGCTATGAAAACAATTAAAACAACACTATTGCACTATCAAAAAGGTACTTCTAACAAAGTTTATAATGTTTATCTTATTGAAGTGAGTTCTTCTGAATACTTGGTAAATTTCGAATACGGAAGATTTGGTTCAACACTTAGAGACGGTACAAAAACGTCATCTCCTGTAGGACTTGAAAGGGCTCAAAAACTTTTTGACTCTTTGGTCGTTTCTAAAATGAATAAAGACTATGTTGTAAAACAGGGTTATGATGCTACAAAAAAAGAAGAGAAGAAAGAGCGTAATGTTTTGTCTTCAGATGAATATAAAGCATTATTAGTAGAGCGTTTAAGTCGTGCTGGAGAAGTTGAATCTGAAGAATCGACAACTACCCGAGCCAGTAATGGAGTAACAGGATTTAGAGCTTTACACAGTAGTAGAGAAACCGTTACAACGGTTAGCACTTCTTTTAAAACATTGGACAACTATAATGTTTCAAGACTGATTTATAAAGCTGGAACATTAAAACTAGAAGAGAGTAAACAGTATATTTTAGATCTTTACAATCAAGATGTTGAAAGTTCTAATGCTTTTTACTATGCTGTAACTTGGGCATTAGGACGTTTTAGAGACTCTTCTTTACGCCCAAGCATTGAGTCGCTTAGAGACAAACTTGATGATGGTTCTAAGTACATTGTTGAAGAGGCACTTTTTTTACTAAAAGAAGACCTTGAAACTCGACAAATAAAAGAACTTACTTTTTCAATGCCATTTAAAACAGCATTGAAAAATAGAGACTTAGAAAACTTTAGAACACAAGTAAAACTTTTAGATGAAATGATAAGCAGTACTTACCTACGTTATAAAAATGTAGATTCTTGGTATGAAGAAGATAAAAAGCGTGTTAAAGATGAGTTAATGCCTTTACTCCAAAGTGCCGATGAACTTTACCTAAAACTTTATATGTATGCCTCGGTAGATGAATTTATGCATGAAGCACTTTCTTCTGTTATTACTTATTTACCTCTGACTGAATTTAACTTCTCACTCTTTAGAAGACTTTATAAGATGGCAGATATGCGTGACGACCATAAAGTGTTAGCACAGTTAATCTCTAAAATAGAGTCAAAGAAAATGGCATGTTATGAGATATATGAATGGAATGCAGACAACAAGAGAAGTTTAGGGTGTTCACGACAGTATTTTAAAAAGAGAAGTTTACGTCATTTAGAACATTTGTCAACGCATAATGAAGATGCCTACATAGAATTTGCTAAAAATGTCTTACTTTCTGTTAATGGGTACGAAAAAGAGTTTGCAGCGTTCACTACTGAGTACTATGATGACAATTGGAATATGAAAACTAAAAAGTATGATGCTTATGCTTCTCATCTAACCTTTATGAAGATTTTATATGGAGCAGGTCAGCGTTATATGTTAGCACCTTCTAAAAAAGTATGGGAAACAGCCAATAAAAATATTAAAGATGAAATACGTCCAGAACTGCATAAAGAACTTTGGGACAAAAATGTAGAAACAGTAGTTGAAATTTTAGCAAATAGTAAAGTCCTCTTGGTTCAAACTTTTGCCTTTAACATTTTAAAAGACAATCCTGAAGCGTTAAAAAACATTGCGTTAGAGATGCTTTTACAGATGATGAACTTAGCACATGATGAAGCTAGAAAACTCTTCTTTGAAGTACTGAAAGAGCAGTATGCTAAAACAGAAGATACACGAATTATTAAAGCTTGTCTTTTTAGTGAAGATGAAGAAATTAATGCTTTTGCTATTGAGAAGATTAGCACTAATTTAGACTTTTTGTTAGAAGAGAACATAATGGTTGAGATTATTGAAAAATGTAATGTAGCATGCATGGATCAAATTTTTACTTTAGTACCGAAGTTAGAAAATAAAAGAGTCATAGTCGACGATATTGTTTCTAAGATTCTTAGAGATACTTTTCCATTTAAACCTGTAGAAGTACAGAGAATGTACAAACTTCTACGCTATTCAACAGAAGTCATAAATGTTGAAGATATTACAAAACTTATGGCAGAAGATGAACTCAATGAACGTCATCTTTTTGCTGTAAGAATTATTAGGCTCAAAGCATTGGTTCACTTGGAACTTCCTTTAGCACTTAAAGAAAAAATAGCCAAGTATGAACACCCTGAAATGTTAGCGACCACCATTTACCTACTTGGACAGTTAGAGCCAAGTGAACTGATGGCTGCACATGAGATGCTGGTTACTTTCCTTTACCATGAAGAAAAAGCTGTGCATAAAGAGGCTAGAGCTATTATTGAAAAATTGGCGATGGATAAGGAAAGTGGAAAAGTTCTTTTAAGAGCCATTGTTGAAAAATCCTTTGTATCTGCTTCTGATGAGGTAGCTAAAAATGTGACAATGACCGTAAAGAGCATGAAAAGGAGTTATGGAGCTATTGAACCTGACCAGCTTTACCGAATGCTTATTGCTAAGTCTAAGTTGGCTGTGGCTTTGGGTTCTTTAATTTTAGCAGCGTATAAAGCCACAGACTTTTCAGTAGTTCAATGGGCTAGAATGGCGAAAAATCCAAACAAAAAAGTAAGAGTTTGGGCTTATGATGCTTACATGGATAATGTGAAACTTGTAAAAGAAGCCATGCCAAAATCACTTATGATTTTTGATTCTGCTTGGGAAGACACAAGGGTATTTGCTTCTGGGTATTTTGAAAATTTTGAAATGAGTACAGATGATATTGTGGTAGTAGCTGACTCTAATTATGCAGATGTACAAGCATTTGCTAAAAAGATGATAGGACTTGGAGACTATGACACCGAAGTACTTCTAAGCAAACTCTCTCAACATCCAGCACTGACCATTCAAAAGTTTGTGACTGACCTTATGCTCGGTGAAATGTCTGATGACCAGTTGTTAAAGATGGAGCGTTTCTTTAACACCCTTTTACATTCAGTCAATCAAAATAGAGTAGCTAAAACAAGAACAATGCAACTCTTGAAAAAGCGTTTAGAAAATCCAGAAATAGCAGAAATGGTAGGGCGTTTGGCTTCTCATCATTCAGCTACCATGGTTTGGTCTGACAAAGAGTTGTATGTGGAGATGATGGCGTATATAGCAGAGAAATATCCTGAAATAGCATTACCATTAAAGATGCTAGAAGTAGAAAAAAGAGAGGTTGTGTAATGGAGTTTGATTACAAATTTAAAGGCAATTCAGGCGTTAGTTCGAGTAATACAAGTACAGACATGAGTTTTAGCCCTGACCTTAACCGAGAGCCTACTTTTTTTTTGGCAAAACTACAAGACTCACTAAACTTTCGTGAAGCCATGTCTGCACTGCATGACGTGGTAGTTTCTGACATGAGTTTTAAACCTAAAGACAAGTCTGACTACAAAGAATGGTTAGAGAGTCAAGAGAAAGTTTGGTTGGCAAAGTTAGTTGCTGAAAAAGAAAAGCATCAAGAACAATATGATCGAGTTCAAAGAGAACTAAATGCCATTAGAACTAAAGAAGATACACTTTTACAGCCTTATTATAAAGCACAACGTAAATATTTTGACTACCTTTATAAACATGATTCTGATGCTTGGTTTGTACTAGATCCTGTGATTACCGTGCATCCTGATGAAGTGTTTTTTGAGTGTTTCTCACAAGATGAGTCAAGCTATGGAAAACTGTCTTGTTCTTACGATACTTTTAAAGACATTGATGAACATTCTTACGGAACAACGAACATTGATTATTCTGAAAAACTGTATGATGAGTTTCAAAAGATTCGTGACTATAAAGAGACAACGTTTCAGATTGACCCCAGTGGATTTGAAGTACAGACAGAATTAGCCGATGACTTTAAAGAAGAAAAAATAGATTTACCAGATTCATGGGTACGTGGTTTTTTACAAATATCTTCTGCCATGACTTTAGAGAAGACTTCATTTACTTTGCATCCGATGGATATGTATAACATCTTGTTAATGCTCAAAAGAAACAAAGAAAGAAAGTCACCACGTTCACTAAGATTCATACTTCAACCTGACAAGCCTGTGGAAGTTTTGTTTGAACCTTGGGGTAAGAAACTAACTTTTAGACGAAGCATTTACGAAGGAAAAACTAGCCAAGAGATTCGTATTTGGGGACGACGAAGACTGTTCATCTTAGAACGTCTGTTACCTGTGGCAAAAAGTTTTAAGGTAAGTCTTCTAGGTTCGGGTATGCCAAGTTTTTGGGAAGCAGATTTAGGAGCTATGAACTTTACTTTGGGTTTAAGTGGTTGGTCAGCCAATGATTGGTCTTCTTCAGCCAACTTTGACCTCATGAGTCCAAGAGCAGAAGTTGATTCAATGACTTCTAAAAAAGTATTTGACGCATTGACTAAGAATCATGTAGAGAGTTCACAAAGTCTTGCGACACGTTTAGGTTTAGACAAACCTATTATTGAGTCAGCTTTAGGCATTTATGCTCAGCAAGGTAGAGTACTTTATGACATGAATAAAAAGACTTATAGAGTCAGAGAACTTTCAGGTGACCCACTACCAATGGACAAATTACAGTTTACCAATGAACGTGAAGAAAAAGCTTCTAACTTTGTATTAGCAAACTTGGTAACCATGGGTAAAGTGTATCAACAAGCAGAGAGTACGCAAATAAGAGGTTCAGTTTTAGATAATGCTAAAACTTACAGCACCATGCTTGTAATAGACAATGAAATGAAACTAAAAGATGCTACTTGTAACTGTTGGTACTTTGGGCAAAATAAATTGCATAAAGGACCTTGTGAGCATATTTTGGCTACTAGGATTATGTGGAGTAGGGGGAAGTAGGTTTTTTATTTTATTTCTTAGTTAAGGGTTGAGTTATCGACCCTTTAACAGCCTTTATTTCTCATGTCATAATCATCGTGGTCACAAATACAAGCGAGAATTGCTTCATTATTTAATATAGTCATTAAAATTCTATATTGAGTATTAATGACACGAATAGAATAACGATTTTTGTCTTTTTTACAAGTCATTTTTTTATAGTGTAATGAGGGGTCATTTTGATTTTCTTTAAAAAGAGTAAGTGTACTATTTATATCTTCCTCAGTTAAAATAAACTTCTTAATTATTTTTTTCTTAGTACGTGCATACTGTGTTGTTTCAATAATAACCATAAAATTTTATGCACTTTTTTCTTTAGAAAGAATACGAATTTCAAGTTGTCCCATTCTATCCATGTGGTTTACATATGCTTCATGTAAACTATTAACCGTGTTATTCAGTTTTGAGAACAATATATCTTTTTTTTCTATTTGAGAGATGCTCTTTTTAAATAGCTTAACGTCTTCAATGGCATCCAATGTAACATCATAATACTCTTCTAAATCATGTACAGGAATAACAGTCATTACATCTATTTGCAAAGCTTGTTTTTCAAGTTCTACTACTTGTTGGTGTAATGTAGAATTAATCATCTGTATCATTTTTTCAAAAAGTTTTCTTGGTGCAGTTTCCAGAGTTTCTAAAGAGATAGAAAGAAAATCTGAGTAATTGATAAAGTTATTGTTCATTCTAACTGTCATTATTAGCTCCTTTGGTATTTCTCAATTATAGCATAGCTTTTTTGAAGTTTATTATTGAGTAAATTTTTAATTAAAGTAGCCTATCCCTTTATGTTTCTTTTATTCGTATTTGTTAGACATTTAAGTCTAGTGCTTCAGGAAAAGTACTTTTTTCTTCTTCTGAGAACTCCAGTAATGTTGTGCGAAAACTCATATCCATGAAAGGTCCTTCTTCTATTAAGTATTTGCCTTTTTCAGCAAAAAACATAGGGTTGATATATTCTCTCACTTCATCAGCAAACCAATTCGCAGCTTTAGTTGCTTCTCTCAATAAATAATAACATTCATCAAGCCATTTATCATACTTTTTGAGATCCTTATGATAGTTATCATTATATCCATGAGCTTTATAAAATTTGTATGCATATAAATTGTCATTAGCTTTAGTAGAGTTGTCAGCAAATTTTTGAGCTGCAGAATTTAATAATATTGATAATGTAATTGTTGCATTTTTTAATTTACTAAATTCCTTGGGCCAAATTGCAGAAATGACTTTTTGACGAAATTCAAAAACTTTTTCTATCCTTTCACTTTTCCAAACTGGGTTAGGGGCTAACGCATAGCTAGTCCAATTTTTCCAAGAATTTAGTTCACATAACTCAACTGCCGAATCAATAACACTACTTATAGCTGTTTGTTTTGCTAATAAAACATGGTCTATAGTTTCGCTTAACTTTTCTGTTACCCATAGCTCATGTTCTGATTTTTTTAAATGTAGTTTTTCTACTGACCAATCTTCTGCATTTTTATCTATTTCAGTATGATGCGTTGGACAAAGTAATATCAAATTATGATATGTATTTCGCTCATTTAGTGATAATTGACTTTTCCCTCTTGCAGCATCCTCTTTTTCACCAATAATATGAGCTTGTTCTCCCAATGTAAAAGAACTACTCACTGCTTTTTTATCCTGTGTTAATTCAGTTTTGCATATTGCACATCTATTCCCAGACCGTCCCCAAAGTAACTTAATATCTTTATGTCCAATTCCCATTTATTGCCTTTATATGTAGGTATGCCTAACTGTTTATTCAAGGAACATTATAACAATAAGAGGTTGTATATTCCTAAATAACAGCTAAAATACGACAAAGTCATATAGCTTCAATATAATAAAATATTTCGTGTTAAAATTTTTAAATGAAAAATATTTTTTGATTTAAAAAGATATTGAAATTGACATCTGATTTATATCTAAACTAAGCTTCTTCCCTTAGTTGGCTAACTTCATTATAAACTCTATTAATTTCTCATTTTCTTAATCAACTGATAAGCTTGGTTAAGTTGCTGTGTCTTAGCAGTAGCTTCTTCCATATAAGCGTCATCTTTATCTTGTGACTTTATAATGTCGGGATGGTATTTACGTACAAGACCTCTATAGGTTTTCTTAATGGTATTCATGTCATCACCTTCATTAACCCCTAAAACTTTATAGGCTTCGCTAAGGCTCATGCTTTCTTGTTTATTTTGTCTCATGCTATTAAATTTGTTTAGTATTTGATTGTATTCATCAGTCGTCATGTTTAATTCATTGACAATTTCACGTAAAACTTTGTCTTCAGCAGAAGAGATACTACTGTCTATTAATGCAAGTTGAATTAAAAATGATACAAACTTCTTAGGTTTTAGTCGGCTACGTCCTAATAGTTTATTTAAAGACTGTGCTACTTCTTTTGTATTATCTGTTTTTTCTTTTTCTTCATTAAAAATCTCTTTTAAAATGTTTCTGGTTTTATCTTTTTCTATAAATACTTTAGAAATATCATCAAACATAATAGCAATAAGTTGTGCCTCTAATTCACTGACTCTCCCATCAGCTTTTGCGACTTTGGCAACAAGCGCAATAAAAACGCCAAGCTCACTCTCCCTAAACAGTTCTTTAGAACTTGAAAGCTTATTTAATTTCCTTCTAGCATAAACCTTATAGACTTGAAATGCTATAAAAAGCGAAGCTAGAATTGAAAGTGTTACTAATATGTTTACGATAAAGATGTAATATAATGCCACTAAGGTTAATGCTAAATAGAGCCATTTTTTGAATTTAAGCATTCTTTTCCCATTTATGAAAGTTTTTATGGATTTTAGCACATTTTACTAAATATCGATATGTAAACTTAGATGTTCTAGTATATGCAATGGTAGATGGGATTATTGACAACTTTATGAAATGAAATCTTCTCTTTAATAAGTTTATATCAATCAGAAAGAAGTCATTTTATTTTTAGGTAAAAAATACTAAGTTTGAGAGAGAGTAAAGCCCTGAATTACAACACTTACGCTATGATTCTATAAATATTTATTAGGATTCTGTGTGCCTTTTCAATCATTTAGCAAAAGTTTAAAAAAGAACTTTAAAAAGATAATTAATCGTATAAAATATGGAGATGCTCATCGCTTACCTCTTACGTACCTTGAAACTCATTCAAGAAAACCTTCTTCTTATTATGAACTCCCCAAAGATATAGAGGATAAGCCTCTTGAATATTATAAAGCTTTTCCACAACTTTCTAAAGAAATTCTAGTAGCACTTTTTTCAAGTATTGGGGTTCGTTATGTTCCTGAGATTACTATTTTTGAACTCCAAAGTAAAACACCTCGAAAATCTTTTGAAGATTTCTGTATGACTTTTGCTGAGGAAGATGGGTTGATTAACTCTTTTGTATTAAACAGAATTATTGGAAGATTACGAACAATGGATGGATTAAGAAGTGAAGAGGCGTTTGATAGTAGACCTGTTTATGTTGCTTTGACAAATGGCAATTTAGAAGAGGTGGACAGATTGCTTAACGAGATGAATAAATTAAAAAATGAGAAGGATAGATAAATGATAAAAATACTTTTTAGTATTATATGGTGGTTTGGTTTTGTCGTTGCCATTGCTTTGATGATAGGGCTTTATGCTGATGTGGCGTTTATTAGAGACAATGCAGGAGGGCTTTTTTTATTGGTAGGGATTCAACATATGGTTGTTTTGGTGGTGTTAGGATTTTTTGCCATTAGAGAGAGGGCTTATAATTTTGAAGTAGGAAACCGTGTTTCTACGATGGGGTATTTACACACACTTATTGGAACTTCTGTGGCACTTATTTTGACAGCTAAGTATGGTTCAGAGGTGATTGAACATGTTGAAAATATTATTGCACCTATTGGGTCGTCGTTGATTACGAGTATTATTGGTTGGGCATTTGGTAAAGAGATGGAACGTGAGAAGTATCGTTTGAAAGTTTCAACTGAAGAAGAAACAAATAATGCTTTAGAGTTTTTAGCTCAAAAAGTTACAAACTCAGCACTACTTATAGAAAAAAGTTCAAAGTTTTGGGCAGAAACCATCGATAAAAGTACCCATCAAGTTCATAATACTTCAGAGCAATTGGAAATGGAACTGAAAGAGACAGCCAAGCGTTCAGAAGAGATGAATGCACTTCTCAGTGAAAGTTTTGACAATATTTATAAAAAAATGGAGCATAACTTAGAAGGTATTAGCACGGTTATGGAGCGAGATCTTAAAAATACTTCGGAGTATTCTCAAAAAATAATTAAAGATTCTTTAGCACTATTAGAAGAACAATTTAAGCAGATAGAACAAAGTTCTCAGTTAATGAAGAATCAGTTTGAACGAAGCTCTACGGATGCAGATAAAGTGTTTAGAAACTCAATAGATACTTTTGACAATGGACTGAATAAAATGGGAGATATTGCTAAAGAATGGGATAAACATTTGAAAACTATGAAACGATTTTCTACCCATTCAGACTCTGCCATAGATCAGTTGACACATACCAGTCAAAAGGTGATAGATGAAATCTCAACCATTGCACAGACTTTACCAAAAGCAGGCGAGATGCTTACGAACTTAGATGACTTCATTGCCAATATAAAAAGAAAAGATAAATCCTCATCATGAGACAAGGTCAAAAACAGAGTTCTGCTACCATGCAGAGTGAGATTTTTATTGTTTTGATGATTGTGATGGTTTTACTTTTTATTATCACTTCTTTTTACATCTCAAAATTAAAAGAGCATCAACAACCTCCTTTGATTGTTTTGGATGAGGCACATGGGTATTCATTTGGTTCGGGTTCGGCAACGTTGAATGAAAACTTTCAAGTGAGTCTAAACAGTTCGGTCATTTCCAAAATAGAACAATTTGCTAAAAAATACAAATGTGACATTGTCGAAGTCTATGGTTATACCGATGGAAAACCTTTTGGGGGAGGTCATGCTATCAAACAGTCATTTGATAAGTCTTTGCATAATTGTTTGGTACGAGGCTGTGACATGAATGTCGTTGAAGCCTCTTCCAATTTAGAGTTGGGAATGAAAAGGGCTGTTTCGGTGGTCAATTTTTTAACACCTAAGCTTGTAAATAAAAATTCAAGCATTAAAATAATACGCCCTTATAGTGCTGGTGGGTTCATTGATGATAGTGGAAAAATTGCCTCTATGGATGAGGTTTCTAGTAATAAATTACGTCGTCGAATTGAGATTCGGCTTTCTAGGTTGAGAGATTTAAAAGAAGGAAAGAAGTAAGAAAAATCCTAACCTCTTTCTTCCCTTTAAAATTTACCAATTATTTACCAACTTTTAGGCTCTATATTGTGTATACTTTTTGATAATTTAAGTAAAAAACAATCAATACTATATTAGTATTATTTTTTAATAAATTATTAAGATTTTGACAAGAAAGAAATCAAAAGCTTTCATGAAAAATAAGATAATCTCACCATCATCCTTATGCATAGTTAGTGACGACCCTACAATTTGGAGTCAAATTTTAGGTTAATAAATTTTAAAGGAATATAAATGTCAGAGACAATAGAAAAAAAATATTTAGAGTTATCAGAAGATACAGGTGCTGCACATAAGTTTTATGAAGTGACCGTTGAAGGATGTGATATGAGCATTCGTTATGGACGTATTGGTGCGAAAGGTACTTGTTCTGTTAAGACCTTAGCAACACATGAAAAAGCTTTGGCTGAAGCAGGAAAGAAGATAAAAGCCAAAGAGAAAAAAGGTTATGCCCTAGCTGTACAAGGAGAACGCGCACCTAGAGCCATTACCAGACGTACGATTACCAGTAACCGTTCTACTTCTAAGACAGCACCTGTACTTTGGCAGTTTGCTTCAGGGGCTGATGCCTTTGGTATTTTTGTCGATGAAGAGAGTTGTTGGGTTGGAAATGAAAAAGGAAGTATCTTTAAGTTAAATCCACAAGGTGAAGTACAACGTCAGTTTAGACTGAAAGATGGTGTGAAATCTATTGTTTCTGATGGCGACTGGCTTTATGCTGGTTGTGATGATGGAAAAGTGTATGACCTTACAGGAAAAATGCCTCGTGTGGCTTATGACATTGAAGAGGGTGTTGATATTTACTGGATAGATATTTATGATGGTCTTCTTGGGGTTTCTGATGCAAAGGGAAATGTACTCATTACAAACTATGAAGATGAAGGTATTTCTAAATATCAAAGCTCTGGTACTGCAGGTTGGATGATTCGCTGTGACAAAGAGCGTGTTTATCATGGTCACTCTAATGGTGTGACAGTTTATGATGGTTGGGAAGACCCAGATAAAATGTCAGATGACGATGTTTGGGATTGTAAAACACAAGGGCAGGTTCTTTTTGGTTACCAAGATGAAGAGATGCTTTATGTAGGAACAACTTCAAATGTAGTTCAGGCTATTACAAAACAAGGGAAGATTGAGCAGACGTATAAGTGTGATGCCTCTGTTTTCTCTTGTGCTACTTCTAAAGGTGGTGAATACATTTTTGCTGGAGATAACTATTCTTCTGTTTACTGTTTTACGAAAGAGGGTGAACGTCTTTGGAAGCTTGGTACAGGTTGTGGATCGGCTTACTCTATGCAGTATTTAAATGAAAAGCTTTACATTGTAACAACAACTGGGGCTATGGCATGTATTGATGCTTCCGAAACAGCCATTGCTCAAGCACAAGAGGGAACATTTACAGAAGCTAAAAGTATTAAAGCACCTAAAGCAGTTGAAGTACTTAATGACAAAGAGCTTGAAATCACCAAAGACATTAGCGATGGTGTGGTGGTGAAGTGTAGTAAAAAAGGTTCAAAACTTCGTGTGCATGTTGTTTCAGAAGGTTATGAGCGTTCTTGGAATGTTCAATTTCCTCAGAACTTACGAGAAGAGGGTGCTTTATATGTTGTTGACGAAGTTAAAGAGTCGGGAGCTGGTGGCTTTTACCGAGCGTATGGAGATATTAAACGTTTAGAGAGTGAATAGCTATGGGCTTAAATGACGAAATAGGAAACTTTTCCAAACGTAGAGAAATAGAATCGACACCTAATAAGTATGATTTGCATGAAGAAAATGAATATGAAGAATGGGATGAGGAAGAAGAGGAACGTGATGCTTCCTCTTTTGATTTTAGAATGTACACGCTTGATGAATTAGATAAGTTTAATCAAGAAGTTAAAGAGCTTGATGTACTAACTAAGCCTTGGTGGAAAAACCTTAAAGTTATTTTTACCAAATCAACTTTTTCTAAAATAGGTCTTGTGGAGTATAAAAAGAAGTATCTTCTTTCTGATGATACTTTTAGAGATGTCGAGATAACAAATGTAGAGAAGAGTTTAGATGCTTTAGATACTTTTAACGAAAGATTTAGATTAAGTGATTTGAAAAGAGTTAAGTTACATTTATTCAGTATCGTTTTTTATGCTGTACTTGGTTATTTTCTTTGCTGGAATTTAATTTTTACCTTTCTTGTAGCATGGTCTGTATTTGACATAGTTTCTAGCTATTTTAAACATAAAAAACATCAAAAGTGGGTTAAAGGTGCTAGGCACTTTATAGACTCTCAACATGAAAATAATATAAGTGTTGAAAGACTCAAAGGGACCACTCAACTAGAGGATGTTATGGCGTTTAATGCTTTCATAGCTAAAGAAGAAAAAGAACACTGGAGTATCAAATTTTATGATGCTGTAGCAAATTTATTTAAAAGGAAAAAATAATGTCAAAAGATATGGACGATACAATAAAAAGAGCTGAAGAAACATTGGCTAATTTGGATGCAATTGCAAATCAAAGTGTAGAGGATGCTGAACAGAAAATTAAAAAAGGAATCGTGCAGACAATTATTTGGATCGCTGTGACAATAGCCATCTATTTTATCTGGGGGACAACATGGTTTTTTTGGCTCTCTTTTGCTTTTAATGTTATTGGTGTAGCAGGACTTGTTTTTGCCAAAGTAATGATGGCTAAAGCCTATAAAGCAAGATCAGAACATGCTGCAATTGATGATGAGTTTAGTGATTATCTTGATAATGATGAAGTTGAAGATAGAGAGTATGATGAAAAGCAAAAAGTTTTAGAAAGGTTACTCAATAGTTTAGCTGAGATAGCTTTAGAAAATGGAGAAATTTATGACACGGATTGTAGAGAACAGATGAGTGACGCTGTCTTTAATGCTTTTATTTTTGAGAAGAAAGACTATGTAACTCCTAAGACTTTTGGTCTTTATGACAAAGAAGGAAATGATGCTGTTTATACAGCGTTAAATACCTACATAACTACAATGCTTCCTTTGGCAAAAGATGCGAATGATGAAGCACGTTTAGACATGTTTCAAGATGATGTTGAGAATGAAGATGGAGAAACTCCAGATGAGTTCTTTGGTTGGATTGATGTTGAAGATTTAGCACGTTCAAGATAGATAAAAATGAAAAACAAAGGAAGAAATGTTATTAACATAGCGCAAGTGGAGCAGAGTATTGTTCTCTATGCGAAAGAGAAGAAAGTCTCTATAGAGGTTTCTTCATGGTTAGAAAAAAACTTTCTTCGTTGGTTGATTAATCATTTTCCTTATGTTCAAGTTGTTCAGAGTGAAGAGCGTTATAACTCTTTACTTAGAGGAGCTATTCCCTCTTTTAAGCTTAAAAGTGTTGATGTTGAATTTAGGTTACCACATCACACTCTCCTTAGCGTTTTAAAACCTTCACTTGGAAAAAGAGTTCTGAATTTCTTTAAAGAAGTTCAGGCTCTATACAATAATATTTTACTGGACTACTTCCATTTCTACAAAAATATTTCCAGACTTTCCTGTCATTTTGATAATGTCTCCATTACGTAATTCCATAGTATTAATCTTATAACTTTTCCCTGTAAATGAAACTTCGTCATTGTCACCAATTTTTACTTGAATCGGTGAGTTCTTTTCAATAATGTCACCTATAAATGAAACTTCATCATTATCTCCAACATAAATAGGTGTATCTATAATTAGGGTGTCTTTACCTCGTAAGTCTGTATTTGATTTAGATTCTTTGTCTAAATCAATAATCATGGTATTGTTGTTTTCAACAGCCGAAATTGGAGTTTTGGGTGAAGTACTTGAACAAGCTACTAAACTTAGTACTAAGATAAGTGTATAAATAATATGTTTTTTCATTTTAGCCTTCCATTTGAATACAAGAATTAATACGTTCTAAAAGTCCATAATTCATTTGAAGTTGAACTTCATCTAGTGAACCAAGAACTTCTTTAGCTTCTGCTATGCTCAGTTTTCTTCTTGAAAAAAAACCGAAATTAAAAAGTTCTTTGTTTAAACTATTTGACTTAGAGACACGAGAGAAAGGAAATGTTTCATAGGTTATTCTATTGTTGTCAAAAGTAATAGAAGTAATGTTTTTACTGTTATTACTTTCCTTTAAGATAATAGATTGTTTTTCGCCTATATAGAGTTTACCTTTGTTTTTATGCGCATCTTCAACTTGAAAAGTGTCATAGATAGTAGTTTCTGTACACCATACTTCTGAAAGTTTTGGATTACTAGGGTAGCTATAGACATACCAACGACCGACTAACTTATCTAATACGGTAGGGTTGTTATGAAACATAACAGTATGTTTGTTTTTTTCTAGTAAGCTGTCAATCATCTCTTCTTGATTAATGTTTTCACTTTCAAAAATCTCTATGGGAATGTTATAGGCATTACAAATAGCATAGAGGTGTATTTTTCTTAATTTTCCATTGTAATGATTTTGTATTTGAGAGATTAATGCAGGAGAGATTTCAAGTTTTTGAGCAATTTCTTTTGTTTGCAGGTTTAGTTTTTTAATAACATAGTTTAATTTTTCTTCATTATTATATAATATTGTCATTAACTCTAAACTTCCTTCTTTATTTTTATATTTTACTCAAATATTTTATAGATACACTAAATTATCAACAAAATTGAATATACTGCTTTATATTTTTTAGGATTTTTTAATGCAGTATTTTATACATTTATTGGTGCTTATATTTTTTATGGCATGTTCAAGTAGTTCAATTAGTCCGAACTCAATAATAAAAGATAATAACTTTGACATAAGTAAAATGTATGAGGGACATAGCTTTGATGTTTATATTAATAACGAAAAAGTAGTATTTTCAGAGTCTTCTTCTAAACTAAAATCTTTAGATAGGTATAAAGGTTCTAAAAGGTCAATTACTTGGAAATTAGAAAAAAGTATCTTAGGTGATATTAGTATTAATATTGAAGCCATAGACAAATTAAAAAGTTATATTGGGTACTTAAAGCCCAATGCTTTTGAGGTGGCACTGTTTCCTTTACAAAAAGTACAGTTAAATTCTAAAAAGCAAGAAGAAGCACGTGAAGATGTGTTGGTTAATAGCTCTCCTCTTTTAACTCAGATAAATCTCTTGGAAAACAATCATTTACCAGAAGGTGAATATGTGTTAAGAGTTAAAGTTCGAGGAACAGAAAACTGGGATAGAAAAGAGATTTATTTTAAAGTTGAAGATAAACAAAATAAGATTCAATCACGGGGTGTTTATGCCCCTTTTGCTTGGTATACTATGCCTCTTGGAAAACATAAAAACTCACATCTTACTCAATCAACTACTATGGCTATGGCAACAAGTAAAGATCATAAAAAATTAGAAAGTCTAAATAAGTCTTTGACAGAGTATAAAGAAAAAAGAGATTTTTCAACAGCATTACTTTATCAAAATAAGTTAATTAACTATTATGAAAATGTAGAGGGAGAAAATCATATTGCCTCTGCTGATATGTATAATAATAAAGCACTTTTACACAAAGACTTAGGTGAGTATGATGAAGCATTAAAATACAATCAAAAATCTTTAGACATTAAATTAAAATATTATCCTGAGAAGTATGATGCTATTTCGATAAATTATGACAATATGGGGATAATTTACTACAGTATGGGTAAGTATGCAGAAGCAATAAAGTTTTTTAAGAAATCTCTACAATTACGAGAAGAACACTTTAGTTCTAATCCTTCTTTAGCTGATAGTTATAATAATCTTGCCATTGCTTTTCAAGATATTGGTAATCATAAAGAAGCACTGGTTAATTTAAAGAAAGCATTGAAAATACGAAAGCAGACCGTGGGTGAGGAGTCTGAGACTACAGCTTCTGTGTACAGTGCAATGGGTTCGACCTATGAGAGTCTAAAGCGTTATGAAAAAGCCATGGTTCTTCATGAAAAATCCATTGCTATACATGAACGAATTTTAAAAGACAAACCCAAAACAGAAGCCTTAGCATCGGCATATAGTGGGATGGGATCACTTCATATTAGATTAAATAATTATCAAGAAGCCATTAACTACTATATGAAAGTGTTAGAAATACGACAAAGCATAATCAAAACCAAAAGTCTTAATTTATCAGAGGTATATAACAACATTGGTGTGAGTTATATGAATTTAAATCAGTTTGAGAAGTCTGAAAAATATTTGGAGAAAGCCATTGAGGTTAAAGAAGAGGTCTTAGGTTCAAAGAGTAATGCTTTACAAAAAGAGTATAAGAATTTAGGTTGGCTTTACTTTAGAAATAAAGCTTATAAAAAAGCTTATGTTTACGCAAAAAAGTCTGTAGAAATACTCTTGTCTGAAAGTAGTAGTTATTTTAGTGCCTTAGATGCTTTAGAGTATGAACACTTTATAAAAAGTAATGAAGATCAGATGGATTTACTTTTTCAGTGTACCTATTACCTTGGAGACAAAAAAAGTTATGAAGACTCTTTCTCTTATTGGTTAGCGTACAAAGGGGCTATGTTAGAGAATCAAAATCGTATGACAGCTCTTTATAGTCAAGGTCAGAATATAGAGCTAAAGAATAAAGTAGAAAAGTTACTCAAGTATAAACGTGCATTGTCAAGACTCTACCAAAGTAAGGTAGAAGAGAGAAGTGCAAATAATTTGGCTTTACAAATTAAAGAATATGAAGAAAATGTTAGCACATTAAAAGAAGAACTTTCTCTTAAGACCAGAGTTATAAATATTGACTTTGAATCATTGGTGGCAAAGCTAGCGAGTGAACAACTCTATATTGATTTTTCAAGAATAGGAAATCACTATTTTGGATTTGCTGTAGATTCAAAAGGAAAAATTTTCTTTAGACGAATCTCTGTGGAAAATACAAAGAAAATAGATAAGTATATTTTATCTTTTAGAAAAGAGATGAAGGACTCTTTACAGACTAAGAGAGCAGAGAGTAAAAAACAACTTATAGCGCTTTATGACATGCTTTTGAAAACATTGTTAGAAACACTTACGGTAGATAAAAAAGAGTTAATCATTTCTGCTGATGGTCTTTTGAGACTTTTACCTTTTGAAGTTCTTTTCTCTACAAAGCAACAGCAGTATTTAATAGAGTATAAACAAGTGCAGTATATTCCTAGTGGAAGAGAGTTTTACGTTTACAGACAGCTAAGAGATCTAAAAACAACAGTGATGAGGTTATTATTTTTGCTAATCCAGAGTTTGATAAAGCCATAAAGTCCAACAGTAGAAGTACGAATGCTAGAATGTTTCAAATGCACTTTTCAAACTTAGAGGGAACAAAGAGAGAAGCAGAAAGTATTAAAGAAATTATGAAAAAAAATAGTGTTCTTTCTTATGAGGGAATTCAGGCGAATGAGGAGAATCTTCTTAAAACAAAACGACCTAAGATATTACATATAGCAACGCATGGCTTTTTTATTAAAAGTGAATTGTCAAATCCTATGTTAAATGCTGGAATAGCACTTACTGGAGCAAACAGTGCATTAAAAGAAGGAAGAGGAGAGGGTGTTGTAACAGCTTTAAAACTTTCAGGAATGGATTTAAAAGGTACAGAGTTGGTAGTTCTGTCAGCATGTGAAACAGGTTTAGTTGGTGTGAACGCTCCTAACAATGTTAGCTTGTTGAGTAAAGCTTTTATGCAAGCAGGCGCAGGATCAATTGTGGCTAGTCTTTGGTCAGTTAGTGATGATGGTACAAAAGAGTTAATGGAACTTTTTTATAAAGAGGTGGAAAAAGGCTTAGGTTACGTAGAAGCACTAAAAGAAGCTAAAATAAAAATGATTAAAAAAGGTATTTCTCCAGCTGTTTGGAGTGCATTTATTTTGAATGGTGCTTAAAGATTTAGAAGTTTAATTTAGATGCGACCATGTAAAAAAGGAAAAATAAAGATGATAGAAGTTGTATATTTATGTAGAGAAAATGATAATCCTGAGTTAGTATTTTTTACAAAAGAAAATCAAACTTATGATGAGGCTTGTAAGATTTTAGATAACTATCCTTGGGAAGCAGAGGAAGAGTGGTTTGAAAAAACAGCTGAAGGTGGAGCGCTCTATTTTAAGCTTCAAGAAGCAGAAGAGGTTTATGCATATTTTCAGTTCACTCCTATAGAAGCTAGGAGAGGCTTCGTCTTTATGGAGATACAGTTAGCTAAGGGCTTTTTAGGTTTTTTAGGAAAAAAGCATAAAGAGTTTGATTTTGATACAATGAGTATTGCTGAGTTTAAAGTAAAATTGAAAGAGCTTTTTGTACATAGTGTGCGTTCTTTATATGAGAAAAGTTAAAACAAAGTTTACTAACTATTTACTAACTATTTTAAAGAAAAATAATATACTTGTATTTCAAAATTAACAGAAGGATACAAAGATGAAAAAAATCTTTAAATATTTACTAATAACCATAATGGTTTTCAACACAGCTGCATTTGCTAAAGATTCTAAGAGTGATTTAGAAAGTTTGGAAAAGACATTAACACTCTATAAGCAGTTTAACTTAGATGGAGAGCTAGAAAAAACGATTGACTATGTATATGAACCAGTGTTTAAGATTACACCAAAGAAGACATTATCTGATGGTTTTAAAATGGTAAAAGAGTCAGGAAAGATGCCAAAAGTAAATACATTTAATGAAACTATTAGAACACCATTAAAGTCTTATGAAAAAGGGATTTATACACTTGTTGATTATACTATGAGTATGACAATGAACATGATGCCTCCTGTAAAAAAAGAGAATAAAGAAGAGTATGAAAAAGTTCAGAAGATGTTAAATAATCCTAAAGAACTAGCAGCATTTAAATCATTTATGCTACAAATGTTAAAAACCTCAATGGGTAAAGATTCTGAGGTTACACCTCAAAAAGACAGTATGATAGTAGATATTAAAAAGTCTAGTACGATGATTGCTATCAATGAAAATAAAAGTGGTTGGAAATTTGTAGAACCAGCACCAGCAATGATTGCAGAACTTAAAAAAGTTTTACCTCAAGAGATTGTAAACAATGAAAAGAAAATTTTTGATGTCAAAGTGTTAACACCTGAAGAACAAATGGCTGCAATGATGGAAATGATGGGCGCAAATAAATAAGAAAATAATATATTATTTTAAAAGGATATAAAGTGTTAAAAATAAAAGCAGTTATTATACTCCTTTGTGGGCTAATAATCACAGGACTAAATGCAGAAGTGATAGAACTTCTAGATAGTAACTATAAAGAGAAAATGAAAGAACATAAAAAAGTTGTTCTTATGTTTTCTGCACCTTGGTGTGGTGCTTGTAAAAGTATGAAACCAACCTATAAAGCATTTGAAGCTAAGAATGAAACAAAGACTGCTTTTACAATAATTAATACTGATGAGAATGAAAAGGTTACAAATCTGTATGAAATAGAAAGCCTTCCTACTTTCGTTGTTTTAGAAAATGGAAAAGAAGTAAAACGTACGGTTGGTTCTCTTAATATCAATGAGTTGAATCTTTTTCTTAATACAGAAGAAGTACTAAAAGGTTATACAGAAAAGTGTAATACTGGCGATGGGCAAGTATGTTTAGAGATAGGAGAGCTTTACGAAGAAGGTGAACTAATTAAGCAAGACTATGTCAAAGCATTTAGTTTTTATGATAAATCTTGTACGTTAAAAAATGCAGAAGGTTGTATGTGTTTAGGCTATATGTATGATGAAGCTTTAGGGGTAAAAAAAGATTATAAGATTGCAGCAAAGTATTACGAAGAAGCATGTTCTGGTGACAATATGGTAGCTTGTAGGTTTTTAGGTTATTTTTACGATGAAGGTTTGGGCGTTAAAAAAGATTATAAAAAAGCACATCCTTTATATCTAAAAGCATGTAAGGGTAAAGATGAGTACGCTTGTAATAATTTAGCTTATATGTACAGTGAAGGTAATGGTGTTAATAAAAGTCTTGAACAAGCTTTAAAATTTTATAAGCTTTCTTGTGCGTATGGCTATGATGATGCTTGTGAGGATGTGAAAAAGTTGGAGAAGTAATTTCTTTCTTCATTTATTCTTGGCGAAAAAAGAGTATACTTTAGGAATAATATTTTTTAAGGTTTACTCATGAAAAAACTACTTCTTCTGCCACTATTTATAACTTTATTTTATCAAGGGATCTCTTGAAAATCTACTTTTAGGTCTTGGCAGACAAAAAAAGAGAGAAACGCTACAATACTTGAAGTATTAGATGATGGATACACTTAGATAGAGATTGCTAACTATTTAAAAGTTTCTCGCTCTTTGGTTTCTAAAATTGTTTGTGGAGGGATTTCTTAAAAGTGTATTTTCAACGTCTGACCCTTGTGTTTATAAAGGTGAATAATAAAATATGATTAAAGAAAAAAATATACAAGTTTTCAATAAAGAAACAAATCAAATAGAAGAGGGGAGATTATTCTATGAGTACTATTCTAATAGTCGTAGCTATGTAAAAATAATATTTAATGATGTAATTGAAGAGTGTATAGAGGATAATTATTTTAAAGCATTGGAAGAAATAAGATTAAATATATATCCATTGATACCAATGCTAAAAGGTTCATTGCTTAATGCTATATCACGAGGAAATAGTATAATATATCTTGTTAAATTTGGAGAAAATGGTAATGGAAATAATATTTATTCCCCTCTTGAAGAATCTAGCGATACACTTAATTTAATACATCCATATATGCAAAGGAGTTTTAGAAAGAAATTTCTTAATCAGTCTAGAGAAGTTTGTAAAGAGTATAATATCCCCAAAGGATTCATTTGTATTGAAAAAGTACGAAAATATAATTTCATCTATAATTCTAAAATGGCTATAATGGAAAAAGTAGAAAATAAAGATTATAATTTTTTTTGGCTATATGATATATTGAATGAGAAAGTATTTGATATTAAAAATTTAGAAAATTTAGAAAATTTAAAAAATTTAGAAAATTTAAAAAAAAATAGATTAGAAGAAAGATGGAACTCTTTAGAAGAGTTTTTAACTCAAGAAAATTGATTAAAAGATTAGATTCAGAGATGTGATTTCCCTAGAGTAATAGAATATTCTTATTCGAAAGGATGAAATAAAAAAGAAGAATGAGGTGAATATGAGTAAAAAAGAAAAATACATAGAGCAGACATCAGTATAATGCTCCCTTTTTTTCATACCAGTAAAGAAGATTATTTAATATCACCTCAGTACGATACCTTTGGTAACTTATACTCTCCTTTTGAGTTGGGATTATTCACAGATTGAAAATAAACTTCATT
>CACVAP010000085.1 GCA_902727895.1 uncultured Sulfurovum sp. | reverse complement strand
GAAGTATCACTGGATTCAAATTAAGGACTATGCTTCTACTCTAACTTTAGAAAACTATATTCATCTTGTTTTGGCTAATTATGGTACTGGAAATAAGTTTGAAATTAATTTTTGTTAGGTACTTATAAGCTGTTGACGAATGGCTTTTTCCGTGTTTCCTGCATCGGTTGCCGAAGAAGCCATCACAAAACCTGCTCTTCCTTTATCATTTAAAAACGCATGAAAATACTGAACCCAAAGGTAGTTACCATTGTCATTTTTAGGTAAACCAAAAGAAAGACGCTTGTCTTCTTTTAAAAAGTTATTCTTTTTATCTACTTTTTTAACATTAAAAGGAGGATTCGCCATCACAAAATCACATTTACCCGTCAAATTATGAGGATTGGCATAAAAAGAATTCGCTTCAATAATCTTTCCTTCCAGTCCATGAATGGCAAGGTTCATTTTAGCTAACTTGGTGTTGTTACTTTTTAATTCTGTACCATAAACCGTTATGGCTTCATTGACCGACTGAGTAGAATGTTCTTTAACAAAATGACCAGTTTGAACAAACATACCACCACTTCCACAAGCAGGGTCATGAATCACCCCATGATTTGGCTCTATAAAATTAACAATCAACTGTACCAAAGAAGGAGGAGTAAAAAACTCTCCACCCTCTTGAGCTCCTGCCCCACTCATGGAAAATTTCATTAAAAAGTACTCATATATCCGACCAAAAGCATCCCCCGTAATCGACTTAACAGCCTCGGAATTAAACGCCCTAATCAAGTCACGCAACAACCCAGAATCTAACTCATGATAATTTCTTGGTAAATTTCCTTTTAAATCCTCATAATCCTCTTCAACCAAACGCATCGCTTCATTCACTGCATCATTGATATTTTCGCTTTCAGGCAAATTGGCTAAATACTCATATTTAGACTTCTCTTGCAAATAAATAGCACCAGCACCTAAGAAATCGTCTTTACTAATGGCTCTTTTTTCCTGAGTTCGAGGATTGATGGGCAAGTTTTTCTCAATACTTTTGAACGCCTCATCAAAACGATTTCCTGCAAAACGTAAAAGAATCAATCCCAAAACAGGGTCTTTATACTCACTCGCTGTAAGTTTCGAGTTGGCTCTTAAATTATCAGCCGTCGCCCATAACTCTTTTTCTAATGCTTTTATCTGTTGATTGGTCATGGATTGTTGTTCCTTGGTAATTTGTGAGGGTATTTTAGCATAAATGACTTTCGCTTCGATGGCTGAGCTTGTCGATGTGCTACCACTTTGGCTTCGGCTTCGCTCAGCCACCGTTATTCAATAATATTCGGTAACGGTCACTTCGGTTGCTGAGCGTAGTCGAAGTAAGCCGAAGTGATAGTGGTCAAAGCCGAAGTGAAAATACTCAGATGCTAATAACCTTCATTTCTTTTCCCTTCGGCTTCGCTCAGGGAACGAAGAAACACAAACACTCTCATTCTGACAAATACTCAAAACCTCCAAAGCATCAAAATCCCCATTTATCAAAGCTTCTTTCTTCTTCCGACCCCAACCTTGAATCTGCTTTTCCCTTGTAAAAGCTTCATCAATCCTATCATAAGATTCTGCATAAACCAACTCAACAGGCAAACGCTTTTTAGTATGATTCGCACCTTCCCCATTTTGATGTTGCCATAATCTTTTCTCTAAGTCTTTTGTGCTTCCTGTGTAATAACTGTTATCTGAACATTTTAAGATATAAGTGTGAGCTGTCATTTTTTTGTTCCTTTATTGAATTTCGTTCCCTGAGCATCGGTCGCTGAGCTTGTCGAAGTGATAAGAAGCGACCACTTTGCCTTCGACTTCGCTCAGGCACCGTTACTCAATATGCTACAAAAACATAGAAACACAACGGTCACTGAGCGAAGCCGAAGTGAAAGTGGTCAAAGCATCACAACAACCCCTCTTCCGTAAAACTATAAAATCCATCCTTAGCCAATATTACATGGTCAAGTAATTCAATACCTACTAGTTTAGAAACTTCATCAAGTCGTTGGGTTACTTGAATGTCGGCTCTACTCGCAGCCAATGTTCCACTTGGATGATTATGCGCCACTATAATTCCTGCTGCTCTGTCAGCAATGGCATCTGCAAAAACTTCTCTTGGATGGACTAAGCTCTGATTAAGTGTTCCTATAAAAACCGTACGTGTGTTAATAATGTGTGAAGCTCCATCAAGGGTCATTACTAAAAAGTATTCTTGTTGTTTGGTTGAGAAAGATTTGAGTTCATTATAGACATCTTCAGCTGAGGTTATTTTTTTGTTAGACTGAGAAGTGTAGCGTTTGGCTAATTCTATGGCAGAGAGTATTTGAGATGCTTTAGCCAAACCTAAACCATGAATCTTTAGTAACTTTTCTAAAGAAAGGCTTTCAAAGGATTCATCTAAAATACCGACTATCTCTTTGGAAAGTTTACGAACATCTTTACCTTGTATTCCAGAGCCTATGAGTACAGAAAGTAGTTCATCATTTTTTAGGGCTTCCACCCCTTTTTTCACTAATTTTTCTCTTGGCTTATCATCTTTATGGAGTTCTTTTATAGTTTTCATATTAACAGTATAAAACATATGTTTAAAATAACCTAGAAACATGTCAAATTGTCATATAATTATAAATCTAACCCCTAGAAAATATCTTTTTTATACTTTCAAAATTTAAACTATTTTCTTTTTTAGGCATTACTAAATTCTCATAATTTCTATCTAAAAACTCAGCTATTTCCTCGGGACTAAACCAATGAACTAAGACTCTGGCTTTATTTTCTACTCTTCTTAAATCACGAAACCAAATACCACTTTTAGTTTTTTGTTGGTTTTGGTATTCTCTTCCATTACTTGAAAATACCATAGGCACACGATAGGTACTTTTTTCTAATGTATCTGTATACCATTCATCCAGAACTAAAACTTCTTCTTCACTTTCAGCCATCTCTTTAAAGCAAGTCAAATTTATATGACTAGATCTTTCTTCGGCTACGTCAATACCTTCGACCACTGCCGTACCAAATGTCACCACTTCTAAGTAGTAGCTAAGAATAAAACACAAATAAGATTTATGCTAGAATAGTCAAATTATGGGACAAATAAAAAGACTAAAAATAGATGAAGCGACAAGTGTAATTATCCGAGAGATCATGAAAGAAGAT
>CACVAP010000084.1 GCA_902727895.1 uncultured Sulfurovum sp. | reverse complement strand
AGACCTGCTACGTAAGCTATTTTTTTCATTCTATTTCCTTTTTTTTAGTTTACATTAAAAGTATAACATCCAAAAGTAAATAATAGTATACAAATTAAGTTTTAGCTATAATCACGCAATTTTTATTATAGATAGTAGGACGTATAAGTGATTACCTTAAAAGAAGCATTAACAAAGAGCAAAGATGAGCTTGACGCACTAAAAGTTGAGATGGAAACCAAAGCAAAAGAGGGTGGGTTAAATGCCTACGTTGATTTTGCAACGGCTGGAGAAGGTATACCCATTCTGATTAAGGATAATATCCAAGTTAAAGACTGGTCTGTAACTTCGGGTTCTGAGATTTTACAAGGGTATGTTGCGCCTTACAATGCAACAGTCATTCAAAATTTACAAGCCAAAGGTTTTTCTGCATTTGGTAGAGCCAACATGGATGAGTTTGCCATGGGTTCGACAACAGAGAGTTCTTATTATGGTGTGACTAAAAACCCTCATGGAACAGACAGAGTACCAGGAGGATCTTCAGGTGGTTCTGCTGCTGCTGTTGCAGGTGGTATAGCCATTGCAGCACTTGGTTCAGATACAGGTGGATCTATTCGTCAACCAGCTGCTTATTGTGGTTGTGTTGGAATGAAACCAACTTATGGACGTGTAAGTCGTTTTGGTTTGGGTGCTTATGCTTCATCACTTGATCAGATTGGACCTATTACTCAAAATGTTGAAGATGCAGCTATTTTATATGATGCCATTACATCACATGATGAAAAAGATTCTACTTGTTCAACTTTGGAGCTAGAATCAATTACTGAAAACTTAAATGCTGATAGAAAACTAACCATCGCTGTAATAGATAACTACATTTCAGAAGCAAGTCAAGACATCCAAGATGCTTATGCTATGACTGTTCAAAAGTTAGAAGAAGCTGGTCATACTATTGTTCATAAAAACATGGCAAATACGAAGTATGACATTGCAACTTATTATATTGTCGCTACAGCAGAAGCGACAACAAACTTAGCACGTTATGACGGTATTCGTTATGGTAAACGTGTTGAGGGTGCAAACCTTGAAGAGACATTTAGAAATACCAGAGCGCAATTTGGGGATGAAGTAAAAAGAAGAATTATGCTAGGAAACTTTGTACTTTCTGCTGGTTACTACGATGCTTACTATGTTAAAGCACAAAAAGTTAGACATCTGATTACGGAAGAGTTTAATAAGATTTTTGAAGAGGCAGATTTGATTCTGTCTCCAGT
The DNA here is from genome assembly GCA_902727895.1 of uncultured Sulfurovum sp. Lineage (GTDB taxonomy): Bacteria > Campylobacterota > Campylobacteria > Campylobacterales > Sulfurovaceae > UBA1140. The sequence continues at coordinate 14,750 of CACVAP010000084.1, read as the reverse complement.
AGCACCAACGGTAGCACCGAAGATTGGTTCTTCTGCTGACCCACTAGAGATGTACAAGTCAGATATGTATACCATTGCCATTAACCTTGCAGGTCTTCCAGCACTTTCATTACCTGTTGCTAAAGACCCTGAAGGTATGCCAATAGGTTTACAACTAATCGGAAAAGCATTTAACGAACAAGCTGTATTTGATGGGGCATTAAGCCTTGAACAAGCAGTAAATTACACGAAATAAGGAAAACTCCACATGAACATTAAGAAAAAAGCATTTACATTTGAAGACTTACTATTAGTTCCTCAACACTCAACGGTTCTTCCTAAAGAAGTTTGTATTAAGACCAACCTTACAAAACGTGTAACATTGAACACACCACTGGTTTCTGCTGCTATGGATACAGTAACTGAATATCAAGCTGCCATTGCTATGGCACACTTAGGTGGTATTGGGATTATTCATAAAAACATGGATATTGAGACACAAGCAAAACAAATTTCAAAAGTTAAAAAGTCTGAGAGTGGGATTATTATTGATCCTATCTACATTGCTCCAGACAAAACAGTTAGAGATGCTGATATGCTAATGAGTGAATATAAAATTTCAGGTGTTCCCGTTGTTGATGAGAATATGGTACTTCTTGGAATTATCACCAACCGTGATATGCGTTTTATTACTGATATGTCTGCAACCATAGAAGATGTAATGACTAAAATGCCATTGGTTACTGCAAAAGCTGGAATTACGCTTGATGATGCAAGTAAGGTGCTTCAAGAACATAAGATTGAAAAACTTCCAATTGTTGATGCTGAAAATAAACTTCAAGGTCTTGTAACCATTAAAGATATTGAGAAAAGAGAACAGTTTCCAAATGCTAACAAAGACAAACATGGAAGACTTAGAGTTGGTGCTGCCATTGGTGTAGGACAACTTGATAGAGTAAAAGCTTTGGTAGAAGCAGGGGTTGATGTTGTTGTACTTGATTCTGCACATGGACACTCTCAAGGAATTATGGATACTTTGAAAGATATTAAAGCACAATTTGATGTAGATGTTATTGCTGGAAACATTGCTTCTGGTGCTGCTGCAAAAGATTTAATTGAAGCTGGAGCAGATGCTGTTAAAGTAGGAATTGGACCGGGTTCTATTTGTACAACTAGAATTGTAACGGGTGTTGGTGTTCCTCAAATCTCAGCAATTGATGAGGTAGCACAAGTGGCAAATCCACTGGGTGTTCCTGTTATTGCTGATGGTGGAATCAGATTTTCAGGTGACGTTTCTAAAGCATTGGCTGTAGGTGCAAGTTCTATTATGCTTGGTTCTGCATTGGCTGGTACGTATGAAGCTCCAGGAGAGATGATTTTATTTAACGGTAGACAGTTCAAAGAGTACCGTGGTATGGGAAGTATTGGTGCTATGACAAAAGGTAGTACTGATCGTTATTTCCAAGAAGGAACAGCAGCTGATAAGTTGGTTCCCGAAGGAATTGAAGGACGTGTGCCTTACCGTGGTAAAATTGCTTCTGTGGTTCACCAAATGGTTGGAGGACTTCGTGCATCTATGGGTTACTGTGGTTCAAAAGACATTAAAACTTTCTGGGAAAAAGCAGAGTTTGTAGAGATTACCTCTGCTGGACTTGCTGAATCTCATGTTCATGATGTTACGATTACTAAAGAGTCTCCTAATTATCACGCGTAACTTTTAATAAAGATAAGGTTTTATGCCTTATCTTTATTTTAGAGCTTCAATATATCCTCAACAGCACAAGAGATTAACTCCCAAACTTCTTCACTTTTTTCAGGTGTATAGTACAAGTCAGCTACATCTTGACCATTGAAGCCAAAGTCACCTAGTTTTTTGACATTTTTGAGTTTCATTTTAAGTAGTTCATTTTTATTACTTTCATCAAGCGCTATGACTAAGTCATAAGACTTCAGTTTAAACTCACTGGTATGTTGTGAACGTTGTTTTGATATATCTATTCCATGTGCTTTAGCCATATGAATGGACAGGTCACAAGGCGCTTCACCATTATGATAATGCGATAAACCTGCTGAATGTATTTTGATTTTTAAACCTAATGCTTTAGCTCTACTTTTTGCTATACCTTCAGCCAATGAAGAACGACAGATATTTCCTAGACATACAAATATAATAGATTTCATTTTTTCTCTTTGTTTAATATTTTATTCTAAAACTTATTATGACATAACTGCGACTAAAGTAGCATAATCATAAAACTATTTTGGAGTATAATAAACAAAAAAGGACATAAAATGTTAAACATTACAATTGATTTAAATAAAGAAATAGTTATTTTAGAACCTGAGGGAACATTAACTGAAGAAGATTTTTCTTTGGCAAGTAGTCGTGTTGATAAATTTATTGAAGAGCTAGGTGAGATTAAAGGTCTTATTGTTTACAGTAAAGATTTCCCATCATGGGAATCTTTTAGTGCATTAGTTAGTCATTTGAAGTTTGTGCGTAATCATCATGAGAAGATAGAGAAGTTAGCATTTGTTACGGACTCTTCATTAGTTGATTTTCTTGAGCCTATGGCAAAACATTTTGTGCATCCAGAGATTAAAGAGTTTGATTATGATGAGCTTGAAGAAGCTAAACTTTGGATAGAAAAGGAAGCTAAGTTGACACATGGACTTTCAATGGCTATTAAAAAAACTGATAAAGAGACTTTTTTTCTTTCATTTAAAGCCATGGGGACATTGACTCATGAAGATTATCTAAAAATAATTCCTATTTTAGATACTAGACTAGCAGAAGTTAAAGAGCCGAAGATGAATGTGTTCATAGATATTTCTGAGTTAGAAGGATGGGAAGCACGTGCTGCATGGGATGATTTTAAGATTGGTGTCAAATATGATTTCAATTTTGAAAAGATTGCACTTTATGGAGAAAATAAGTTGGTTGATTTTGGTATGAAAGTTTCTTCTTGGTTTATAAGTGGAGAAGTTAAGAAGTTTGATAGTAAAGAGGAAGCATTAGCATGGATAAATGCTTAGACAAGTTTAGGATAAGGAAGTCAATGACTTCCTTATTATTTCCATTTTATTGCATATATTTTTTTTACTTCAAATGAATCTCTTAGTTTCTTTGCATTTAATGTGTTATAGCTAATTACATCACTTAACAAAAAAATTAATGATTGGATAACCAAAGGTTAGAGGGTTCCTAGTGAAAATAAAGAAATAGAAATAATGCTTATTTTGGACTCCTCAGCTTTTATAAGGTACTTTGGAGACCAAGTCGTTTTAGATTATTTAAACAAATCGCCCAATAGGTTTTTAATTGCTTTAGGCTCTATTTTATCTAGTCCTAATTGTTTTAGGGTGTCTTCTGAAATATTGTTTTTAATAACATCCACAACTTTTTCTTTGAGATAGTTAGAAGACTCGATGGTTACTTTTGGCTTAGAAATATTTCCTTTGATTTTACCACCAATATCTTTATTTTCAATATCTATTTTATAGTTGGCATCAATGCTGTTGTTAGACTTATTAATATGACCAGATGGAATAGCAAAAAGCGTTTTTTTACTTTTTGCTTGAAAGTCTATGTCTATGAGATTTTTATTAAGTGTTGCATTAAAATGTGTTTCGTTGTAACGCTCTTTTGTTAAGTCAATACCTCTAATTTGTTTCACAAGTACTGTTAGTTGATTTTCTAAAAGTTGTGCTTTGTTTAGGGTTGAGGTTAGTGAACCTTGACGACTGCCTACGTCATAGTAAAAGTCTCCAACAAGTGTGGCTTTAAAAACAAGAGGATAAGAAAGTACTTTCATAAGTCTTTCTACTGGAACATTGTCTATTTTAGAGCTTAGTATTTTTTCTGCCAGTTTAAAGTTAATGTTCCCACCAAGACTTTTACTTGAACCTATAACCTCCAAAGTCTTGTCATAATTGATTTCACCGTTAATCTTTACTTCACCGTTGAGTGGTTTTCCTGCTAAGCCATTTAGTTTTGAGAGTTTTGGGATATCAAGTATGTAAGTACTCGTTAGTTTTTTAGTACTTAGATTATAAATCATGTCAGAAGAACGGTATTGGAAAATTTCGGAATAGAGTTTATGCTCTATATTTGCGAAGTTTGAAGCGATGTCTCCTTTACTTTCTAGAGAAAAAGGAGTGTCTTTTTGAAAGTCTAAATCTAATTCACTTTTGAGTGTAGAATTGATAGTTTTTGCTTCTTTAGTTTGTAAGTCATAGGTTCCTCTTAACTTTTTGAAATCATCTATTTTAACATTGGCAAGAAGTGTTCCTGTGGCATAAGGTCTTTGGTTAATCATGTAGAGAAGTTTAGCAATGTCTATTTTGTCTAAGTTAGCATTTAACTTCTTACCATTGTAGTCAAAACTTGTTTCTCCTCCTAAATCTCTACTTTTTCCTTCTACATAAATATGGTCTTTTTTAAGATTAGCAATACCATTTACTTGGAGTTGACCCATTAGTTTTTGTTTGGTTAAAAACATAAGTTTAGAAAGTTCTGGTACAAGTAGTCTATAGTCTGTGGAAAGTTTTTTAGTCTTAGTATTATAGATGGTTTTAGAAAGCTTTAACCAAGCTAGATTACTTTTAATATTTCCATTTAGTTCAAATGTGTCTTCTGTAACTTTTGAATTGAGGTCAGCTGTTAAAATTGTTTTTGGAGCCAAGTCAATTTGTAATACCTCTTTAAATACTTTTTCATCAAGGGTAGTTTTATGCAGAACTATTTTTGCATCACCTTTGGTGTTTTCTTCTTCAAAAGTTGGAATATTAATGTCTATATCTACTTTACCTTTTGCATAGGCAGGTTGAGAAGCCAGTTGTAAAAGTGAAGCAATATCTGCTTTGTTGATTTTTACCTTGATGTTGTTGATGGAATCATTTTTGATATTAAGTGCATAATCAATATGAGATTTAAGTGTTTCTCCCTCACCTTGAATCTTCATGTCTTTTAAGTTACCAACCACGGTACCGTTAATTGCAATTTTATTGTCAAAAGATATTTGTTCATTTTTAAAACCATCAGACGTTACTTTATAGTCCATATCAAATGTTTTTGCTAAAAGAGAAAAGTCTCCTTTTGCTTCTACTTCTGTTAACTTATTAAGTACAGCAGTTAATTCAACATAGCTAAGATCAACTTTTAAGTGTTTAACCTCAACGGACATATTGTTATCGAGCTTTTTTTCAAGATAAGTTGCGACATAAGGTTTTAAATATTCATTACCTTTGTCGTTAAAAATAAGGAAGAAAATTGAAGTAAGTAATATGAGTAAAATCAGTAATATTTTTTTCATAAAGAACCTTTTTAAAGTTTTTCCTCATCATAACGCATAAGTAATTAAATGGCTTTTATTAATTATGATTATCCACAGTAGGAGGAACAATATTACCTGAGGCTTGCATACTTAGTGCTTCAGGGTATTTCTTGTAATGTCCTCTTACAGCATTGGCTAACTTCTTTTTTGTTTCTGCCTCTACAGGGGTAGGATTTTTTGTTGGGAGGACAGACAGTAGGGCTTTTACTAGTTCGTCTTGAGGCTTTGACATTTTATCTACCCATGAGCTTAGTAAATCACGGTTAATATGTGAAGGAATAGAACCCATAATTCCTACATCATTTTGGCTGTGTATGAGTAGACCAGAAGTTGTTCCTCTGTCTAGTGTAAGTACTTGAAGTAGGTAAAGGGTATGGTAGTTAATTTGTATTTGCTTTTCTTCTTCTGTGTGGCTAGGATTATTTTTTAATGCTTGTATTGTAATTTTAGTGTAAGTATCTATTACTTTTTTAGCGAATTGTTCAACATAGGCTTTGTCATTTTCAAAACTACCACTGTTGAAGTCTTCTAAGTAAAAGTGAGAAACACCTCTGGTTCGTTCAAGAGCAGGGATATTAAAGTAACGATCACCTTGTGTTAAACCTTCTTCTAAGCGTTTTTCTCCTGCTGCTTCCTTTAACATTGAATCAAAGAGTTCTTTTTCTCTAGCACTAGGTAAAAGTGAAGGGTTCAAGTCAGCCATAAGTCTCCAATAGCCTTTTCCATCTCTCATTTGTGTCCAAGAAAAGTGCATGTGCATTGAGGGAGCATGAGGATTTTTAGGATGGATAATACATGAAATAGCTGTAGCCGAACTTAACTTTTTTGTCTCGTCATCATCATAATGAACTTGTGAAACATTGACTGAGCCACGATTAAAGATTTTTTCATCTTTGGCTTCAAAACGAACACCTCCACCATGACGACCTTCATCTCTTAACCACGCTACAGCTTCACAGTTTTGCGAATTTCCAAATGTTTTTGCTATCTTGTTTAGGTTTGATACAAAGTAGGCTTGTAGACTTTCTACTAGGCTATTAGCAATTTGAGCTTCTTTTGAACTTGCAGTTATTTTCATTTCTTAACCTCTGGGAATTGTATGTTCTAATTATAACAAGTTAACTTTTTGTAGTAACTAAAAGATTTTTAAGAAATGTTAAAAAATAATTTTTTATATTAATTGTGATATACTTAACAATAAACTATTGATAGAAAGTATAAACTATGGTAAATGACTTTTCAATTCTATACATCGAAGATGACAGATTGACACAGAAGATTGTAGTTAATGTCCTTGGAACACACTTTAGTAAAATTTTTGTGGCTAGTGACGGAGTTGAAGGGATTAAACTTTATCATGAAAAACAACCAGATATAATTTTGTCAGATATTGCTATGCCTAATATGAACGGGATAGAAATGACTAAAGAGATAAAAAAATATAATCCTCATCAAAAGATTGCACTTTTTACAAGTTATAACGACATAGAGTTTTTAAATAAAGCCATTAATATGGGTGTAGATAAGTACATACTTAAACCTTTTCAATCACAACAAATGTTTTCTGCCTTAGATGAAATAGTAGAAAACTTGAAGCAAGAAAAAGAAAAGAAAAGCTATACAAAAGAGTTAGAATTTGTTTCTCAACACGATGAGTTAACAGGTTTATTGAATAGGCGACAATTCTTCTCTATGTGGGACAACCTTCGATACCGTAGTGACAGAGAAAAGAAAGTAGTTGCTCTTTTATCGATTGACTTAAATAAGTTTAAACCTATTAACGATACTTATGGGCATGAAGCAGGGGACTTGGTACTTAAACAAGTTGCTCAAAATTTATTGAACTCAACGAGAAAAGAAGATCTTGTGGCAAGATTTGGTGGAGATGAATTTGTAGTTGCCATAGGCTTTTTACAAAAAAATAATCAGACATTGAGGTTTTTAGACAGAATTGCTAAGAATTTTAAAGAACCAGTACTTTATGTAGATGATGATGGAATAGAACATAGTATTGAAATCTCTTGTAGTATTGGTATAACATTTCATACTATTAAGGATAAGTTTCAAAATTTAGAAGCTTTAATGAGACAAGCAGATAGAGCGATGTATACAGCAAAGCAATCAAAAAAACTTTATTCTTGTTTTGATGAAAAAGAAGAGTCTAAATTTAAAATCAAAATTCAAAAAAGTAAAGAGATAAAAAAAGGTTTATATAAAGGTGAGTTTGTACTTTATTATCAACCTATTCTAAACATAGAAACTGGAGAGATTGCTTCTCTTGAGTCATTAATTCGTTGGGAACACCCTAGAGAAGGTGTGTTGACTCCTGATAATTTTTTACCTTATATTATTGATGACACAGAAATGATTACCCATCTTGGAAAATGGGTAGTAGAGCAAGTTTTTGTGCAGTATGAAACATGGCTAAAAGAGGGACATGATATACCATTAAGTATTAATATTAGTTTTCATGAGTTGGCATCAGCTAATTTTATTTTAATGTTAAAAGATTTATTAAAAGAACATTCTTTGGTAAAACCAGAACAAATAATTTTTGAAATTGTTGAGAACATTGCATTACAGGATATAGGGCTGGATGAGAGTTCTTTAGATGAGGTCAAAGCCCTTGGATTTAAAATTGCACTTGATAATTTTGGTACAGGATTGTCAACACTTTCTTCGATTAAACGTTTTAATATTGATAGTATTAAAATAGACAAAAGCTTTGTCATGAATATGTTAACAGATAGAGAAGATCATTCTTTAGTTGATGCTTCTATTCAATTGGCAAGAGCTTTTGGTTATATAGTAATAGCAGAGGGAGTAGAAAGTAAAGAACATTTACCTGTACTCTTAGAACTTGGCTGTAATCAAGCCCAAGGTTTTGGCATAGCACGACCTATGCCAGCTAATGAAGTATTTTCTTAGCTTATTCTTCTTCAATGTCGACTAAGTACTCTAAGAAGTCTTCAGCAGAAAAATAACCTCTTAGATTGTCAAGTGTTTCTTTTTCATGTGTCATAAAAAAGATAACAGGTACATGTTTAAAGGGAGGAAGTTGACCTCTCTCATCTTCTGTTTCTCTATCTGCCATGACCAATACATAGTTTTCTAATTTTTTAGCTACTTTTGGTTCAGATAAGGTTTTCTTTTTCATTTTTTCACACCAGACACAATCATCACTGACAGCCATAACCATTAGAATTTTCTTTTCTTCCTTAGCTTTTTTAAAAGCTGTATCTAAATCTTTTTCCCATGGTATTCCATAACCCTTATTGCGTTCATAGGTTGTGGTTTTTGATTCTGTTTCACTGATACACCCCGTAAAAGAAAGTAGTAAAAATGTAAGAATTAGAAGTCTCATAAGTATCCCTTGTTTTGTAATTTTCTATAATATAAACAACTTTTATTATTTTTTCTTAAATTAGTATAATAGTTTAGTTTAAAGCGTGAATTTGTTTAAAAGTAGTCATTAGATATACTTCTTTCACTTAGAGAATAGGAAAATAAAATATGATTTTGATGATAGATAATTACGATAGTTTTACTTATAATGTTGTTCAGTATTGTGTAGAACTCGGTGCTGACTTAAAAATAATTCGTAATGATGAGTTAACACTTGAAGAGATTAAAGCTTTAAATCCTGAAAAAATTATAATTTCTCCTGGACCAGCGACACCAAATGAAGCAGGGGTAACATTAGAAGTTATAAAAGCTTTTGCAGATACTACGCCTATATTTGGTATTTGTTTGGGACATCAGAGTATTGCCCAAGCATTTGGTGGAGAAGTGATTCGTGCTAAAAATATGATGCATGGAAAAACTTCTCAAATAGAGATTGAGAAAGAAACAGTGATTTATAAGGGTTTACCTCAAGAGTTTAGAGCAACACGTTATCACTCTTTAACAGTAAATCAAGAAAATTTACCTTCTAATATTATAGCTACTTCATATTCGAAAGATGATCATGAAATTATGTCACTTGAAATAGAAGGAAAAGATGTTTATGGTGTTCAGTTTCATCCCGAATCAATTATGTCTGAACACGGTTATGAAATGTTGGACAACTTTTTAAAACTTTAAAATAGATTTTTATGAACCGAATACACTTTTATGCTTTTTGTTTTGTTTACGCAATAGCAATAGTGTATTTGGCAATAACCCTCCCTATAGGTACACATGAAGCTGTAGTTTTTTATACAGATGACACTATCTTAAAGAATCTTACCCATTTTGCCGAGGGTTGGTTTGGCAATGGCTTAGATTTTCGTTTTCCTTTTGTCTTTTTTGGACTGCTTAATATTCCTCTTTTTTTCTTAATGTCAAAACAATATTTTAAGAGTATTGACGACTCATATTTCGCAACCACGATTTTTGCACTTTTACCCGGCATAATTACCTCAGCGATACTTGTGAATATCGCTGTCATAGTTATAACGCTCGTCATGGTGTTCCTTATTTTACATGCAAAAAAAATAATATGGTTACAAGTAGCAGTAGCCATGTTACTTTTATTTATACATGATGCTTCCATTATTTTTTTTATATCACTTGCTATTTTTTCTGCTTTTAAACGTGATCGTTTACTTTTTAGCATTTCAGTCTTCTTCATAGCTATTTCATTTTTATACTTTAATAATCTAAAGGTTGGAGGGCATCCTTCTGGTGCATTTTTAGAACTCTTTGCCCTTTATGCTGCACTTTTCTCACCTTTAGTTTTTATTTACTTTTTTTATGCGCTTTATCGTATTTGGTTACGTGAGAAAAAAGACATATTGTGGTACATTGCTTTTTCTTCATTTTCACTTTCTATCCTGCTTTCTTTACGTCAACAAGTCATTATGACAGATTTTGCACCTTATGTAATTGTGGCAGTTGTTTTAATGGTTTTGACATATCAAAGAACTTTAAATGTGAGATTACCAGAGTTTCAGAAAAATTATCGTTTAGGTTTTAGGATAGTTTTTGGCTCATTAATCCTTTCTGCATTGCTAATAGTGTTACAAAAACCTCTCTATTTATTTTATGATGATAAAACAAAACACTTTACATACCCATTTTATGAACCTTACTGGCAAGTTATGGAGCTTAGAGAGATTGGTCAAGAGTGTTACACAGTTACGCAGTCTAAAGTTCAGTTTCAATTGAAGTATCATGGTATAGACGCATGTAGCGAATCAGGTGTTTCTAAAATACACAGGTAATAAAAACTTTTAAGCTCTATAACTCGGAAATATTTAGTTTGTAGTCACTGAATGGTAGGATGTCATCAAACTATTTATCAACAAGGAGACTCGATGGCTCAAAAAGCGATTAGAGAATATGATGCAAAGTCAATCTTAGCTAAACATTGGGATAAGTACTTCCCAGATTTTACTTATGCTTATGAAACTGTAATGGTTCAGAACGGAACTGAACTAAAGGATGCTGCACAAGCAAACACATGGTTAAATGAAAAAACATTGGTTGCAAAACCAGATATGCTTTTTGGTAAAAGAGGTAAAAATGGTTTAGTACTTTTTAAAGATGCTAAACCAGGTGATGTTAAACTTGAGAAAGCTGTTTCATGGATAGATGATAAGTCATCGACTCCACAAAATGTGTATTTTTCATTTGATGGTGATAAGCCTACTGGTGAGCCAAGTGTCGATAAGCTCACACACTTTATTGTTGAACCATTTACGCCACATGAGCAAGCAGAAGAATATTATGTATCTGCTACTTGTGTGGGTGATGATGATGTTATTTATATGTCTGCTGAAGGTGGAATGGAAGTTGAAGAAGGTTGGGACGAAAAAGTAACTGAAGTTATTTTCGCAATTACTGATACAGAAGAGCAAATTGCCAATAAAATTAGAGCAAATATTCCTGTTGATGTTGCAGACGCTGACAAAGCAAAATTTGCAGAATTTTGTATAGGTTTTTTTAGAGCTTACCGTGAATTGAATTTTGCTTACCTTGAAATTAATCCATTTGTAATGCAAGGTAATAAAATTGAGCTTCTTGATATGGTTGCAAAACTAGATGATACAGCTGGATTTATGATGGTTGAAGAGTGGGGCGATGTACCTTATCCAACAGCCTTTGGTATGGAAGCTAAGTCTCCAGAAGAAGAGGCAGTTGAACTGGCTGATTCTAAAACGGGGGCATCTTTAAAACTTACTATTCTTAAACCAGAAGCTAGAATCTGGACTATGGTTGCTGGTGGTGGTGCTTCAGTTGTTTATGCTGATACCATTGCTGATATGGCTGGGATTGAAGATCTTGCCAATTATGGTGAGTATTCAGGTGGACCTACTATGGGTGAGACTCAATTTTACGCTGAAACACTTTTTGATCTTATGACAAGAGAAAAAGATGCTCAAGGTAGAGGAAAAGTGCTTATTATTGGTGGAGCAATTGCTAACTTTACAGATGTTGCCAAAACATTTACGGGTATTATTAAAGCGCTTGATAATTACCAAGACAAGTTAAAAGAAGTTGGTACTAAGATTTACGTTAGACGTGGTGGACCAAACTATGAAAAAGGTTTGAAAGATATTAAAGAAGCAGCTGATAATATGGGTCTTTATATCGAAGTATATGGACCAGAGACACACGTAACTGATATTGTGCGTATGGCATTAGAGAAGTAAGGAAAAGATATGGAAAGATTATATACTAAAGACACACAAGCAATTTTTTGGAATAACAATAAAACTGCTATTCAGAGAATGTTAGATTATGACTATACAATTAAAAGAGAAACACCATCGGTAGCTGCTATTGTTGCTCCGACATCTGGAAATAAGTTTGAAAAGTTTTTCTACGGTGGTGATGAAGTAATGATTCCACTTTTTAAAACAACCCGTGAAGCAAAAGCAGCACAGCCACAAGCTGATGTACTTTTAAACTTTGCATCATTCAGATCAGCTTATGATGTGACAATGGAAGCACTTGAAGTGGGTGGTTTCTCATCTATAATGATTACAGCAGAAGGAATTCCTGAAAGACTTGCACGTGGAATGAATCAAACAGCTAAAGAGCATGGGGTTACTGTAATTGGACCAGCTACTGTTGGTGGAATTACACCAGGTGCATTTAAGGTAGCGAATATTGGTGGTACGATTACGAACATTGTTAACTCAAAACTTCACAGAGCAGGTTCTTGTGGATTGGTGACACGTTCAGGTGGTCTTTTCAACGAGCTTTCTAATATTATTTCTATTAATGCAGATGGTATTGCAGAAGGTGTAGCCATTGGTGGAGATAGATTTGTAGGCTCTGTATTTATTGATAACCTTCTTAGAATGGAACAGAACCCAGATGTAAAATACATGATTTTACTTGGAGAAGTTGGTGGTACAGAAGAGTACAAAGTAATTGAAGCTATTAAAAATGGAACAATCACTAAACCAATTATTGCATGGTGTATTGGTACAATTGCTAAACATTATGATTCTGGTGTTCAGTTTGGTCATGCAGGTGCGTCAGCAAATAGTGAGACTGAAACAGCTGAATACAAAAACAATGCAATGAAAGAAGCAGGTATTCATGTACCAGCATCATTTAATGAGCTTCCAGGAATGATTAAGAAAGTATTTACTGAAATGAATATTGCAGAAATTCCAGAACCTGAGATGAACGTTGTTCCTACTTCAAGAAGAAGCAAAGAGTTTATTTGTACGATTTCTGATGATAGAGGAGAAGAAGCACATTACTGTGGTTTCCCTATCTCTTCTGTAGCAACACCAGAGACAGGATTCACTATTGGTGATGTAATGTCTATTCTTTGGTTCAAGAAACGTTACCCAAGATGGGCTGTTGACTTCTTAGAGACAGTTCTTAAAACAGTTGCAGATCATGGACCAGCTGTATCAGGTGCACACAATGCTAAAGTAACGGCAAGAGCAGGTAAAGATGTTATTTCTTCATTAATTGCAGGTCTTCTTACTATTGGACCAAGATTTGGTGGAGCTATTGATGGTGCAGCTCAACATTTCAAACATGCAGATGATAATGATATGACACCAAAAGAGTTTTTATCTCATATGAAAAAATCTGGTATTCCAATTCCAGGTATTGGTCACAGAATTAAATCTCTTAAGAATCCAGATTTACGTGTAACTGGTCTTATGAAATATGCTAAAGAAAATTTCCCATCTACACCACTTCTTGATTATGCAAGAACAGTAGAAGACCTTACTACCTCTAAGAAAGAGAATTTAATTCTTAATGTTGATGGTACGATTGGTATTCTTATGGTTGATATGTGGAGAGCTTTAGACTATACAGATGAAGAGATTGATCTCTTTATTGAAGCAGGTGCATTGAATGCATTCTTTATTTTAGGTAGAAGTATTGGATTTATTGGTCATATTCTTGACGAAAAACGTCTTGCTATGCCAATGTACAGACACCCAATGGATGACATTCTTTATGATGTTCAAAGGGCAGAAGAACTTTAATAGTTTTTCTACTCGACTAAATGGAGTTATATTCATTTAGTCATTTTCTTTTATATTCCTTCTTTACTCCCTAATAATTAAATATTTCTTAATTTTATGATATACTTTTTTAAAATAAAATATATTAAGGTTAATCTTTTGAAAAATAAATCTGCATTTACTATGATTGAACTTGTTTTTGTTATTGTTGTTCTAGGTATTATTGCATCTTTAGCTATGGGACGTATGGATAGAGATTTACAACAGGAAGCCTCTGAAACCATTCTGTCAAATATTCGTTTAACACAGCAATTGGCTTTGAGGGATAATAAGCATAGTAGTAATAGTGGCTGGCAACAAGCTTATTGGCAATTTTATCTTAGACCATGTGGCTTAGATTGGAGTTATAGAGTAAGTTCTAATATTGGGTTAGAGACTGCTGGTGTAGCTTCATTAGGTAAAGCTGAATCAGCAATAAATCCAATAGATGGCAAATATTTGTGGGCTACTAATTGTACAGATTTAAATGATGATGAAAGTCCAAGTGTGTTGCTTAGTAAAAAATTTGGAATAGATACAATTATTAGCACACCTTCTTGTAGAGATGGAAATTCAGAGTCTACCTCTATTGCTTTTGATTACTTAGGTAGACCTCATGTCGGTTCTGATTATGATGGTATATCAGACTTTCGAAAAATTATGCTAGATGATTGTAATATAACTTTTACAATGTCAACAGATCAAAATAATGATGATAATATGGATAGCTTTACTATAACCATTAAAAAAGAAACAGGGCATGCTTTTATTATCGGTCAAGAATCACTATAATCATTAAAGGAAGCTGAAAAGTAATTAGGATGTATCAAATTCCAAGGAATTAAATAAAATAAAAAGAATTCCCAAAAACCCTTGACAACAAAGAGTGAATTGTCTATAATACGCGTCCAAGAACAATGGGGACGACTTAGCGTTTAAGTCAGAGAGTCAACAGGGTTCAAAGAGTGAT
>CACVAP010000083.1 GCA_902727895.1 uncultured Sulfurovum sp. | reverse complement strand
GGTGAAAGTTTCAATTTTGTTATGGATGGTTTGGAAATCAAGTTTGAAGACATTACGTTTATGCCTTTGGACAGTGCTGATTTTCCGGATGACCTTGCCATAAGACTTTATCATCACGATTATGTTCCTACTGAAGGTGAAGAACAAAATAGAATCATTAAAGCGCTTTATACGATGTTGGATGCCATCCTTGGTGAAGAGTCTTCGACTTTTGATTTCCAGTACATTGACTTTGATGACATGCCTCATCCTAAAGAAAAAGATTACCCTTTAGGATTACTTCCTTCATTTATAGAAGATAAAAAAGCCAAAAGAGCCAATGCTGGAGAACGCTTTCCAAAAGAGGACATAGGGCTTTTAGAAGGTAAAGTTGAAGAGTTACCAACATTGTTGGTCATCAATAATGGGCTAAAATATTATGAGTTTACCAAAGAGTTCCCTTATTTATTTCGTGTAAAATTAGACTTGAAAAATGTTGGAGAAAATGGCTTACCAAAAGGTAATACTGATGAGCTTTACAAGGTAGAAGATGTTATATATCAGACCATAGCTAAAGAAGAAAAAGGTCATTTTATAGCGACTGAAACTTACAATGCTAAACGAGAACTATTTTACTATGCAGACTCTTTAGAAAGTATTGAAAAAGTATTGGAAGCATTGCCTAAAAACTTAGAAACTTGTGCCTTTTCTTATGAAGTAAATTATGACCCATTTTGGGTGATGGTTGAATCATACATTTATATGTAGTATAATAGTAATAATAATTTATGGAGAAAGAACCCTTTGGAAAATCAAATAGATAAAAAAGAGAAACAAGACAAAATTGTAGGAATGTTTGATGATATTGCATCAACTTATGATTTAGCAAATAGAGTTTTAAGTATGGGAATTGATAAGCAATGGCGACGAAAAGGTTGTGACAAAGCTTTTGATATTTTAGCAACTAAAAAAGTAGATCAACTCACCGATGTAGCTTGTGGTACAGGTGACCTACTACTATTCTGGAAAGAATACGCTGAGAAACACAATGTTGAAGTAAGTAAATATGTAGGTATTGACCCTTCAGTTGGTATGCTTGATGTTGCGCGTGAAAAGATAGATTTTGCAGAGTTCAAAGAGGGAAAAGCCCAAGAACTTCCTGTAGAAGATGCTTCAACAGAAATCATCTCTATCTCTTATGGAATTCGTAACGTTGTAGACAGAGTAGAAGCACTAGAAGAGTTTTACCGAGCGTTAAAGCCTGGTGGATTGGTAGTGATTTTAGAGTTTACTAAGCAAGATAAATCTGGTGTTATTTCTAAAGTTGTTGATTTTGGAATGAAAAAAGTTTTACCAAGAATAGGTGGACTTATTTCTAAAAACTATGCAGCTTACAAATATTTACCAGATTCTATTGAAGAGTTTTTAACTACTGAAATGTTAGAAGAAGAGTTAAAAACAGCTGGATTTGAAATGAAATACACTAAGAGTTTTTCGATGGGAATTTCTACTTTATTGATTGCTCAAAAGCCAGAGTAAGGTGTAGGGTGGGTTTTAACCCACCCTACACGTTGGCATAATATAAACCATTCGCCGAAAGGCTTAGTAAAACGTAGGAGGATTAAAAGATGAATTATATTCTAAAACATTTTGACAATAACCTCATAAAGTTTACGTTTAATAAAACTCCTCGTGCTGGTACTACCCTTGAAATACTTGGAATTTATCAGGCTAATAAAACCTTTTTCCCTTTAAATCTAAATTTAGAAGATAGCGCATTACTCTCATGGATAAAATCTAGAACCATTCCTAAAAACAGAGAATATGTTTATAAAGTACTCGTAGAGTTAAATCTAAGTTTTGATGATATAGAGGGTATTGTAAATATCTCTAAAAGTCTTTCTTTAAATGATTGTTATTGGATAGTTGAAGAAAGTTTTGAAGGTCTTTTTTCTGACTATAATCTTTATGATAACGATTTTAACAAAACACTTTCTCTTCTAGCTTACACAGGGTATGGTAGTGTCAAAGGACAAGGGTTTATATCTAGTCCAGAGTTTACTACTAATGGAATGTTAGCCAAAGCGTGGCGTAAAGACCCTCTAAAACGTAAAGGTATTTTCCTTTATAAGTCGGGTTCAAAAGGTTGTGCCAATTGTGGAAACGAGCCTTATTCGGAGTTTTATGCTTTTCAGATAGCAAAGGCAATGGGCTTAGATGTGACTCCATATAGTTTAGCCAAATGGAAAGGTGATGTGAACTCTGTTTGTGAACTCTTCTCTTCTAAGGAGTATTCATTTATACCTATTTACCGTTTGGTTACGAAGGGTGGCTGGGATGCTGTTTTAGAGTATTATGCTAGTTTAGGTGAAGCGTTTTATGAAGCTTTAATTGATATGATTATTTTTGATGTTATTGTTGTCAATGTTGACAGACACTTTGGAAACTTTGGACTTTTAGTAGATAATAAAACCAATAAGATTGTCAAACCAGCACCCATCTTTGATAATGGGCTTTCGCTTTTTTATGATGCAATGGAAGATGATTTGGAAAGAGTAGATGACTTTGCTAAAATTAAAGGTATGAAAAATGCTGGAGATTTCATGACTTTTGCTACATCTGTGATGACAATGAGAGAAAAAAAGAAAGTGCGTAAACTGATTAATTTTAAATTTGAGAAACACTCGACTTATAACTTGTCGGCTAAGCGTTTGAAGGTTGTTGAAGGGTTTGTTGCTCGTAGAGTTGAGGCTTTGTTAGTAATATAGAAATATGATAAAGTAGACTTAAGATAACAGTAGGGTGGGTTTTCAACCCACCGTTAATAAAAACTTGCATAAAATTAAACTTTTGCCGAAAGGCTTATATGGTTGAAGAAGGAAATAATGGCAATTAATAAAGATGAAATAGAAAAATATATATTTGACCCTGAGAACCCGAAGCAGTGTAAGTCTTATAATTTGCTTTTGAAGATTGCTAAAAAAGAGAATGAGATTTTCATTTCAAGACACTTTTTTTGTGAGTTTTTTATTTCTAAAGAAGTTGTTTCTAAAATAGATAATGATTTATGGGATAAATCCAATAGTTATCAATCTATGTCAAAATATGAGAAAGTTAATTTATATATAAATCAGTTTTCAAAAAATGATTTATTAGATTTATTAATTGAAAATAGTAAATATTTGAATTTTACTCAATACTTTTTTTTAAAAAATATTATTTTATTTAGATTTGCTACGGACATAGATAATAATTTATCTGTGTACGAAAACTTAAATAATACAATGAATATGAAAAATAGTTATATTGATGTTCTTGAACCGAAATTAATAGACTTAGAAAAAAACTTTATTGATTTATTTAAGTCATATAATACAGAGAAATCATATGAAATATTAATAGGTACACATTTTTATAATAAAAATAAAATAATATTTTATGATTTTGATGATTTTAATATCTTAAAGTTAAAACGTTTTGAACGAAGTAGCATATTAATTACAACATTAAGGTGTCAAGATATGTTTTTTAGAGACTCTATATCTTCTAATATTAAACCAATTTTTCTAAAAAAAATAGAAGATGTTGACATCTTACTAAATGTCCTAGAACAAGACCTAAAAAAAGAAAAACAAAAAAATATTCCACAAGAAAAAATATCAATATTGGATGAAGTAAGTATTGAAAATTTTTTTTCTATCAATGAAATAAAACTAAATAATTTAAAAGATAAAAAAGAGATATACATAGTTGGAGAGAATGGAGATGGAAAAAGTTTACTTCTTCAATCTATAGCTATTGCATTAGCAGGAGTAAAAGAGGGTGATGTTTTTGATTTGGTTAAAAGTCAATTAGACTATACCCTTTCTGTGATTGACAGTGAAAAACAAGAGTATACTCAGAATTCTGAAAAACCTTATAATAATATATTGGCTTATGGTGCATCACGAAATAACTATTGTCAAATGAAAGAAGATGTTTCAGGTTATTTGACCCTTTTTAAAGGTGAATATGATTTAAAAAGTCCTATTAAGTGGTTACAGTATTTAGATTACAGTGAACAGTCAGAAAAAGTAAATGTTATAACTGTAGCAGAAGCAAAAAAACTTCTACAACATCTTTTAAATTCTGATATTCAAATAGATATATCACCTGATAAAGTAACTTTTACAGAAAAAGGTTCAGAAGTCTCTTTTAATCAATTATCAGCTGGGTATAAAGGGGTTACAACGATTATTTGTGACCTTATAGCACGACTCTCTGAGAAGCAACAAGTAGAAAAAATAGCTGATTTTCAAGGCGTTGTTTTAATTGATGAGGTGGAATTGCATCTTCATCCAAAATGGCAATACAGTTTTATGAATAAATTACGAGAAACTTTTCCTTTAATTCAATTTATGGTTACAACCCATAGTCCCACAGTTCTTTTAGGAGCTGGGATGGAAGCAGTCTTTTATAAAGTTTATAAAGAAAATGGAGAAACAAAACTCTCTCATCCAATGGATAGCATAAAAAATCTTATGGCAAATAATCTTAGTACATCTCCATTATTTGATATGGAAACTGCACGGGCTAGAAATAGTGATGACAATATTGATACCAGTGAAGATTTTATTTATACTAAAATTCATGAAAGAATAGCTGAACGTGTTAAAGGAAAAAAAGCAATTCTAGAAGATGATATTGTCGAAATGATTAATAAAGAGTTAGATGATTATTTAAAAGATAATGATTGATGATTAAAGTTTATAAAGATTTAGACAATATACCTTACTCTCTTCTTGATGAAAAGACTGAAGAAAAACGTACTAGGTGTATTGATGCAAAATCATATGATAAAAAATTGAATAAAAGATATAAGCAAAATGATACAAAAGAAGTATTAAGACAGATTTATAAAAATAAATGTGCTTTTTGTGAACAAGAAATCTTTCAAAGTACTAATAATAAGATGAGAGATAACACTAGTACGGTTGAACATTATCGACCTAAAGGTAAATATTATTGGTTAGCTTTTTCTTGGGATAATCTTTTATGGTGTTGTAATGGGTGTAATAAACATAAAGATGAGAACTTCGAAGTCTTGAATAGCAAAGTAGAATATGATGAGCGTTTTCGAGAAAGTATTCATTCTAGTACTATGCTTTATAATACTAGAGAAAAACCTAAAATAATTAATGTTGAATTGGAAAATATTGTTAAAGAGATTGGTTTTAAAGATGGGATTATTGAATCAGCTGACGAACGAGTTAAATACACCATTTTAACATGTAAAATAGATAGACCAGCATTAAATGAAAAAAGAAAGCGTATTATTGATAAATTTATTAAAGAAGTAAATTCAAAAAAAGCTCAAAGTGAATCCATTAAAGATATTCTAATTATATTACTTAATGATATCAAAAAACAAGACAAAGAGTTTATTGCTTTGAGGTATTGGATATTGCGAAATTATAAATCATTGATAGAGGTAGAGTAAATGCAAAATAAAATAAAAGCCATAAAAACAGAAATAGCCAAAGCCGTAGTAGGACAAGAGTCAATGGTTGATGGCTTGCTGATAGGGCTTTTTTGTAAAGGGCATATTTTAATAGAAGGTGTTCCTGGTTTAGCAAAAACCACAACAGTTAAAGCTTTGTCTTCAGCTTTAGAACTGGACTTTCATAGAGTACAGTTTACTCCTGATTTATTGCCTTCTGACATTATAGGGGCTGAGATATATGACCCTCAAAATAATGCTTTTAAAATTAAAAAAGGTCCAATCTTTACCCAACTTCTTTTAGCAGATGAGATTAATAGAAGTCCTTCTAAAGTGCAGTCTGCTTTACTTGAAGCCATGCAGGAACGACAGGTGACCATTGGGTCTGAGAGTTTTGAGCTTCCTCATCCTTTTATGGTTATGGCGACACAAAATCCACTTGAACAAGAAGGGGTGTATCGTTTACCTGAAGCACAACTTGACAGATTTATGATGAAGTTGGAAGTGACGCATAATTCGGAAGAGGAAGAGTTAGAGATAATGAGACGGATTGCAACGAAAAGTTCCCAAACTGTTTCAGCTATGTTAAGCGTGGAAGAGTTAGAAGCTATTTCAGAAAAGATAAATACTTTACACATAGATATGCAAGTAGAAAAGTACATTGTTTCACTTGTACGCGCGACAAGAGAAAAAAATTCTCAGTTACGTCATGGTGTGAGTCCTAGAGCATCTATTGACCTTTATAAAGCTGCTAATGCACATGCTTATATGTCAGGAAAATCTTTTGTTACACCAGTAGATGTTTTGGCGATGGCTTATCCTGTACTACGACATCGTGTAGGACTTTCTTATGAAGCACGTGCAAAAGGGATATTGGTAGATGAGGTTTTAAAAACTGTTATAGAGTCTGTTGAGATTCCATAATGGATAAATTTGAAACCATTGTTTTAAGAGCGAAAGATGATGTTTATACGCATCTTCAAGGGGGGAACCTTGCTAAACTTTTAGGACAGGGTTATGATTTCTCAGAATTAAGAACTTATGAAAGTTCTGATGATATTCGCTATATATCGTGGATAAACTCGGCAAAATCAAATGAACTCTATGTTAAAAAAATGCATGAAGAACGGGAACTTTTGGTGCATGTTTCTATGTTGATAGATGGTCGTATGGTCATTGGACAGAAGCAAGAACTCATGACCTATGTATTGACTTTTCTAGCTCACTCAGCTCTAAGTACGAACAACCTTTTTGAATCTTCTTTTTCTCTTGGTAAAATGTTTCAACGATTTGAAGCTGTAAAAAGTGTTGAGGGTATTGAACCTATGCTAAAATTATGTCAGAACTTAGAACCTTTAGGATTAACTTTAGCGTATGATGGCTTACAAAATAGACTTTTAAAACTACAAGAACAAAAGAGCCTTTTCTTTTTAGTAGGTGATTTTTTAGATGAAATAGACTTGTCTATATTGGCACAAAAACATGAACTTTGTGTGATTATGATACGCGATAGATGGGAAGAAAATCCCAGTGTAGCTTCTGATGTTGAGTTAATAAATCCTTTGTCAAGTAGCGTTATCTCTAAAGGAATGTCGAAAAAGGCATTGGCACATTATGTGCAAAAATTAAATGAGCATGATGAAAAGCTTTATGCTCATTTTAATCACCATGAGATTAAGTATGTAAAAGTGTATGAAGCTTCAGAAGTATTTGAAAAGTTAGAGCAGTTATTTTACTTTTAAAAGGGTATTTACAGCTTTTGAATAGTAGTATTTTTCTATGGTTTTCTTTTCCATATCCCAGCACCATAAGTTATCTTTTGTTAGTTTGACACCACCAATATAGCGTTCTAATGGTTTGATGTTAATCCAGTTCTCTTCTCCATTGAGTAGTTTTTCTCCCAATGAGGTAATGAGAATCTTTTCTTCTTCTCTCTGCGTTACTTTATATTTCTCAAAATTTTCTAAAATCTTCCAAAATATTACATCTCCCATGAATCTTCTTTCTTCCAAATCCTGAGATGTATTAAAAATTTCAAGAGGAGTATTTATACCACTTGAGATAACCATTAATGCTTGATATTCTGTACGAGAAAGCCCACACTTTGTATTAGGGTATTCTTCTATCATTCGATAAATAGCACCTTTTAAAAATGGTAAAAGAGCAGTAGATTTGTTTACTAGTTTTGAAAATTTCTGAGGGTTTGTTTGTCCAAAAGCCAACCAAGCTTTGTTTGCTAGTGAAAGATGTTCTTCTAGTATAGGTGTTTCATAATTTAAAAGCTTTTTAATCGCTTGTACAGAAGATTCACCGAGGTAGTTGTTTGTAGAAATAAGTTTTAAGTCTATTTCTTCTAAATTCTGTTCAGAAAACCAAGATAGAATTTGAAGAAGTTGTAGTTGGTCATATAGGTCATGTTCAAACCATAAAATAATTTTTTTATAATTGTGATAGCTTGCTAATTTTAGATTTCGTGTTAAAAAGTTTAAATTTATTTCTTGTAATGTTCCTAGTCCATAATGTGTAATGAATTTTGCTCGTATTTTTGAAAACTCTTCCAATGAAAGTTCTATAGGAATAGGTCCTTCGTGTAAAAAGTCCTTCCAAGGTAAGAAGTCTCCATCTATACCAGCTTTTTTCATTATGTTAATACAAGTGTCACCATTGACGATATTGAGAGTTTTTATCATGCTCTTATTATACACAATCTCTGTTATAATTTGATTATGTTTAAAAATATCTTTCTTTTTATAGTTACTCTGTTGCTTGTAACAGCTTGTTCCACTAAGACTCCTATAACTTGGAAAGAACGTATTGTAGATAAGTCACAAAAACACTTGTCCTTAGAATACTTAGAATATGGTAATCGTAACAATAAAACTTTACTTTTTTTACATGGTTTTGGAGAGAGTAAAGAGACTTGGCGTTTTTTGGTACCCCAACTTTCAAAAAAATATCACTTAGTATTACTTGATTTAAAGGGTTTTGGGGCTTCACCAAAACCTAAAGACAATGCTTACTCTGTTTATGATCAAGCAAAACTTGTGGCTAGGTTTATGAAAGAGCAAGGATTAAGAGAGGTAACGTTAGTAGGGCGTTCCTTTGGTGGGGGTGTGGCGTTAGTTTTAGCATTGATGCAAAATGACAGATTGATAAAACGGAATATAAGTAGTTTAATTTTAATTAATTCTATGGCATATAAACAATCTTTACCTTCTATGTTAAAAACCCTAAATCAACCGATTGTGGGTTATGTCGCGATTCATCTTATTTCAAATGATTGGATGGCTGAAGAGGGTTATAAGTATGCTTTTTATAATAATGATTTGATCCCAAAAGAGAGTTTATCTTACTCTTCTTCTAATCTTTCTTTAGAAAATGCAAAATATGCCTACTTACAGAGTGTTGAACAGTTAATTCCAGAGGACATAATACCTGTTCAAAAACGTTATAGAGAGATAAGTTTACCGACACTTATTTTATGGGGTAAAGAAGATGTGTCTATTCGTGTTCATACGGCTTATAAGTTACATCGAGATTTGAAAAATAGTAGACTTGTACTGTTTTCTAAAGTAGGACATATGCCCAATGAAGAGGCTCCCCATAAAGTAGTTTCTGAAATTTTAAACTTTATGGAAGATTAGTAGTTACAGACCATGAAAAGGGTGTCCAGTGGCTCATACTAACATTTACCTCTCGAAGTTTGTCTCCTGTCCATGTGTTACAAGTGTCTATGAGGTTGTATTTCCCTTTGGCTGTGTAAAAAATATCTTCTTGTGCATACCCTTTGTATGTCGTTCCTTGAAAATTAAAGGTATTTAAAATAGACTTTTTTAAAACTTTTTGTTGTGCTTTCGAAAGTCTTATGGTTTTAACATTCTTATAAAGATGAATGTCCTTAAGGTAACTAACATGCATAAGTGATGGACTGTTTATAAGAAGTGCTTTTAACGTGGTTGAGATTTTTATATCTTTTATATCTAGTGTATTAAGGTAGGTTTCTTTGTCACCCCATCCAAAGCTTAAGTAGCCAAACTTTTTGTTTTTAAATTTTTCAAACTTTGAGATGTTGAGCTCTTTTATATTAAAAACAATATCACTATGTAAGTCATTATGGAGGATATAAACCTTTTTAGTTTGTTCTGGATAGTTAATAGATTTTTTAGGAAAGAGGGTAAACATATAGGCAATCAATACATAGGAACTAATGATTAGCAATATTAAAAAGACAAAGTATAAGAGATATTTTAATAGCTTTTTCATGAACGAATAATAATATAAGTTTTTAAAATTATCACAATCTATTGACAATTCATTAATCTAAATGGGATATAATGGTGTGAATATCTAAAAAGGAAGTTTAAATATGAATGTAAAAGTAGTTTGCCCTTCTTGTGGAAAAGTAAATAATATACCTAAAAAAGATAGTTATGCAAAAGCTAATTGTGGGCATTGTAAAGCATCAATGTTAGATCAAAAACCTATAGACGTGAGTAAAGAAGAATTATTACATGTTTTAGTGAACAGTGAAATTCCTGTCCTTGTAGATTTCTGGGCACCTTGGTGTGGTCCTTGTGTGCAGATGACACCAGCGTTTGAAGCAGCAGGAAAAGAGATGTCTTTACAAGTACAATTTTTAAAAGTGAATACAGAGCAAAATCAAGCACTTGGTGCATTATATGGTATAGAAAGTATTCCAACATTATTAATGTTTAGAGACAATGAAGAGATAGGTACAAACTCTGGTGCCTTGTCTAAAGAAGAGCTTATTAGATGGGCAAAAAGATTTACTTAAAGGTATAGGTTAGTATGGCAAATGCAAAAATATTACTGCTTGAAGATGATGCAAATCTAAATGAAACAGTAAGTGAATTTCTTGAAGAAGAAGGCTATGATGTAATAAGTACTTATGATGGTTATGAAGCTCAAGATGCGCTTTATGAATCAAAATTCGATCTTTTACTTTTAGATGTTAACACACCAGGAATTGATGGTTTTACACTGTTAAGTGAAGCTAGAGAAAATGATGTACTTGCACCTTCTATTTTTATTACTTCTTTAAATGGTGTTGATGATTTAGAAAAAGGCTTTCAGGCTGGTTGTGATGACTACATTAGAAAACCTTTTGTACTTAAAGAGTTGGGAATTAGAGTTGAAACCTTACTTAGAAGAGGTTTCTTTCATGAATCAAAAGAGCTTATAAACCTTGGTGAAAATATAGAATACAATACTAAATCCAATGAGCTTTTAGTAAATGGTAGAGCTGAGACTTTAGGAAATAAAGAGTCAGCACTTTTTAAACTCTTTATGAAACAACCAGATGAGGTGCTATCTCATGATAGAATTTATAAAGAGTTATGGGATTATGATGAAGATCCAAGTGACACAGCACTACGTACCTACATTAAAAATATCCGTAAAATTATAGGTAAGGAAAGAATTGTTAGTATCAAAAAGCAAGGGTACAAGTTTACATCGGAGTAGTGAACGTAGTTCACTTCTTCGATTTTTAGCACTTTATATTACTTTAGTAGCACTCCTTTTACTTCTGCTAGGAATGCTACATTATAAAAGTCAAAAAGAATTGACATTTTCAAACCAACGAAGTATTCTGGCTACCTATGCCAATGAGCAATATAAAGCCATAAAAGAACTGCATGAAGAATATCCTCAAAATTTAACTTATCCTAGAAATACCAAATTTCGTTCAGCCATTTATGATCTTTCAGGAGTAAAGATTTTCTCTCTTATGAAGTTAAATCCAAAACATTTTGGTAGAGATATGTATCGCATAAACGACTCCATACACTTTTTAAAACCTTTAGATGAGAACTATTATTTAGGTGCAAAGTATCTTTTTATAGAAGTAGATGAAGACTTTACATGGAAAGATGATGTTATTAAAGATATTATTATTTATGGAACCCTTACTTTACTTGTTTTAGCTATTTTTGGTTTCTTTTTTGTAAGTATCTTTTTACGTCCGATGCGAAATTCGATTACTTTACTTGATGACTTTATTAAAGACACAACACATGAGTTAAACACCCCAATTTCAGCAATCTTAGCCAATATAGAAATGATGGATAAAGATGCAATGGGTGAAAAAAATGAAAAGAAATTGGCACGTATTAACATTGCTGCTAAAACAGTTTCGCATCTTTATCAAGACTTGACTTACTTGACCTTAAGCCATAATAGAAAGTCAAAAGACGAATGGGTAGATTTAAAACAACTTATTCAAGACAGAGTAGAGTATTTTGCTATTTTGGCAGGCTCTAAAAAGATTACTTTTACACTGGATTTAAAAGATTCAGCACTTTTTATAGATGCTGTTAAAATTGCAAGAGTAGTGGATAACCTTATTTCAAATGCTATTAAATATAACAAGCGTCATGGTACTATTTTTATCACACTTAGGAAACAACATCTTATAGTGCGAGATACAGGTATAGGAATTGAGTCAAATGAAGTAAATGAGATTTTTGAACGTTATACACGCTTTAATTCTTCAGAAGGTGGCTTTGGAATTGGTTTAAATATTGTAAGAAGTATTATCAATGAATACAGTTTACAAATAGAAGTAGAGTCTGTTTTAAATCAAGGAACAACCATTCGTATAAACTTTTTAAAAGGAACAATTGATGCATAAGAAAACAGTACTTTTAATTTTACTAACATTTACATTAGGTGCAAGTGCTAATGTTTATCAAAGTCGGTGTGTTCCTTGTCATAAGTATCAACCAGCTACCTTAGAAAAAATGTTTATGCTTTACTTAAAAACACACAGTGTAGAGCTTAGTTTTAAGCTTTCACTTAAAGAGTTTTTGAAAAAACCAACAGAAGAGAAATCCTTAATTGGGAACAAGTTTATTGAACGTTTTTCAGTAAAAGGTGCATCAGATTTAAACGATACTCAATTAGATGAAGCCATTGATACTTATTGGGATTTGTATAATCCTAAAGATAATTTGAAGTAGAGTTTAAATATCTTCGAGTCTAGTCAAGTCTTCAACCCCAGCCATGTCAGATAACATTTGAGTATAAATTCCAAGTATAAGTTGTAATTTTTTTAATTCTTCTCTGAATTCATTACATTTATCTCCATTTTCAAATGCACTCTCAATCGACTCTTTATGCCACTTGGCTGTAAATGGTCGAATAACTTGATTTAAAACTACAATGGCTATTTTAGAAAATTCTTCTGCATCTCTTCCATGTTTTTTCAATACATCACGCGTTAAAGCAAAAAGAGCAAAGACAGAATTAAGAGCTGTTTGTTCATCTCCATGTTCTTTGGGTAAGGGTTGCGTTGTAATTCTTGTAAGCAATTCTATATATAAATCCCAAGCAGCAGCTTTATCAGCCTCTTGTGGTTTGAACTCCATATCTAAAAATGGGGTTTTTATTTTTAGTGAGGTCATGTCCCAATTTTCTAGCCATTTTTTCCATTTCATATTTATATTCCTTTTTTAGTAGACTACTTTGTTAATTTCAACATATTCAATTTTTTCTAAAATAAGATAGATTTTATTAATAAGTTCTTTAGACATAGATAGCTCGATCTATAATGAATTTTTTAGCTGTTTTTCCCATACCTGAAATATCTGCAAAATCTATGGAGATTCCTCCTAGTGCATGACTTATCTCACTTTGAATTTCACGAAGTCTTGCAATTGCACCAAAACCATATTTTTCTGAAAATTCAGGCATGGCTTCTACTAAAATATCTACATCACTTTGAGCATTGGCTTCATTACGAGAGTATGAGCCAAAAAGAGCTTTTATAACAAGTCCTTCTTCTTGATATTTATCTTTTACAGTACTAAGGTAGTTG
Organism: uncultured Sulfurovum sp.; assembly: GCA_902727895.1. Taxonomy (GTDB): domain Bacteria; phylum Campylobacterota; class Campylobacteria; order Campylobacterales; family Sulfurovaceae; genus UBA1140. The sequence goes on along the minus strand of CACVAP010000083.1, from coordinate 61,767 downwards.
AGTATGGTTGTTTGGTTCATAAGATTATTATACCATAAAAGCATTTTGCTATAATATAGTAATGAAAAAGGGGTCACTATGGGGAAAGAGAGAGACAACAAACACTATAAAGCATTTATAAGCTACTCAGACGATGATGAAGCATCGAGTTCATGGCTTGATAAAGCGTTAGAAAATAAAGGAAGAAATTACTAATGATTAAAGCATTAAAACAATTAGCAGATATTTCTTTAAAAAGAAAAATTAGTTCATTTCAATCTCAATATAATGATGAAGAATATTCAATAGAAGAATTAGAATACCTTATCGAGACTTCTTTTGAAGAGTTTTCTAATGATTTTAATGCTTTGGCTACTAAACAAAATATAGATATAAAGCTTATTTCTAATCCTACTAATGAATTGAACTTTACGATTATAGAAAATGAAAAGAAGTTATATAAAGAGTCTCAATTAGACTTTACCCATGCATTAAGAGAAGATGAATTTATCCCTACCTTAGGTAAGAGCGAAGAGGAGATAATATTTTTTGTTTCTTATTCAAGAAAAGATAAAAAAGATGTTGAACTACTTATTTCTGAACTAGAAAAAACTCCTTATCCTTTTACTTTTTGGAAAGATGAGCAAAATCTTATTTCTGGAGAGAATTTTAAAGGAAATATTCAAGAAGCTATAGAAGAGTGTGACTTTGGGCTTTTAATGGTTAGTGAAAACTTTGAGAGTCAGTTTATTGTAGAACATGAGCTACCTCACTTTTTAGAAATGCGTAGTAGTGAAATCAGTAAGACAAAGGTTTCTATTCCTCTTTTTATTAATCATAAAAATAATGCAATAAAAAAATTGAATTATATTAATGATGAAACGCTTATTTTTTCTTATGAAGATAGGAGCTTTATGGAGCTTCATGATAGAAAAGAGTTTATTGGAGGATTAGTTAGTGAGATATTTAAACAAATTGAGAAGCAACAGGTTTCTTATAAATCAACCATTGAAAATTTACAAAATATCGATGAAGTAAGTGAAGTAGATGAAAACTTTATTCCTACAAAAGCTAAACTTGGAATTGATGATGAAAACTTTATTCCTACAAAAGCTAAACTTGGAATTGATGTAGTAAAAGAGATAAAAGAGTGGAGTAGGATTGTTGTAAATGATAGTTATACAGAAATATCAAAAATAGAGAGACAACCAGGTCTTATGAGACTAAGAGAAGAGGAGAGAGAACTAATACAAATAAAACAAAACATTCGAAAGAATAATCAAAGTTTAATTATATTTCTTGAAAAACTAAAAAAAATAAAATGGTCTTACATAGTTAAAGAACCAACTCTTAGGGGTTTTAACTATCAAGAGATTGAATTTTATATGAACTTTAACAAAAATAATAAGATTTCTTTAGACAAGTTAAATGTATTGGAAAACAAATCTATTTCAAGGTTAAAAAATTTAAATAAAGAACAAAAAAATCATCTTGAAAAGATAAAACTTTTGAATAATAAAAAGAATATGAGCCAATATTTTGCTTTATTAGGTGATTCAGGTATGGGAAAAACTTGGAGTTGTATGAAAATAGCTTTAGAACTACAAGAAGAAGATACAACATTAAATCCTATTTATTTAGATTTAAGACATTTTGCCTCTAGCGAAGCTATAAATAAAGAGTTTGACTGGAAAGAGATTATTGACATTGTTGTTAGAAAGTCTTTAAATCAATTTAAAAAAGATATGAGTGTTTCAATAATTTTTCAAATTATAAAAAAAGGAAAAGCTTTTATTCTTTTTGATGGCTTAGATGAAGTGACAGTTCACTTGAATAATGATAAAAGAGTTAATTCTTTTATCAGAGAGTTAAAAAATGTAGTTCTTTTAAATCAGAACAATAAAATACTTTTTTCTTGTAGAACACATTACTTTAGAACTATACAAGAACAATTTTCTATGCTTAGTGGTCAAGATAGAGAACGAATTCAAAGTAAAGATTTTATGAGTTTGGAACTACTTCCTTTTACATGGAATCAAATAGAAGAATATTGTGTCAAAAATGATATAGATATTTCAATTTTTAAAGAAGTTGTAACTACTATTCATAATTTAGAAGAGATAAGCCAAAGACCATATTCTTTAAAACTGATTACTCTACAAATACGAGAACTAGAAGAAGCAATTAGAGAAGGTAAAGAGGTTAACTCTGCTGATATATATTTAGGAATTATTGAATCATCATTAAATAGAGATAGTGGAAAACACACTCTATCAAAAATACATAAACCACTTATTATGCAAGAACTTTCTGCTTATATGTGGGGGCAAGGAGCTCGAACATTAGAATATCCTAAACTTGATGAATGGTTTACAAACTGGATGTATTCTAATCCAAATATAGCAGAAGAATACAAAAATGAAAGTAGAGAAAAGTTAAAATCTGATTTGCGAGGTGCTACTTTTATGGTTAGACCTAACACTAATATATTTAGCTTCTCACACACTTCCTTACAAGAATTTTTCTTAGCTCAATATCTATTTAAAGCTTTTGAAAATAGAGAGTTTAGTAAATTTCCAATAAATACACCATCTATAGAAACAATAGAATTTTTTGTGATGCTTTGGAAAAGAGATATTAATAGCATAAAATTAATGAATCATTACAATGAGCTTATTTTACACTCAGCACATTTTGCCTTTGAATCTTATATAATAGCGCATAACTTAGAGTTTCATATAGATATTAATAATAATTTTTATTTAGAAGATTTAGATTTTTCAAAACGAAAGTTTTATGGTAGAAAAAATAGCTATTTACTTTTTCATGCTTCTACTTTTAAAAATGTTACATTTCAAGAAGCTGATTTAAAATATATTGATTTTTCTAAATCTAAATTTTATAAATCAAAGTTATTTCTTACTTCTTTTGAAGAAATTAATTTTTCTGATGTCCTTTTTGATAATTCTTTATTAGTTTTTAGAAACAATAAAACTTTAATTATGGAGAATGTAGAATATATAGGAAATTGTAGTATAGATGTTTTCTAAATATGTTGATATAATAAGATTATTAAAAAGGACTTCTTCATGCAACAGTATATAAATATACATCACTTTACTCCTAAAAAGAGATATCCTAATAATGGGGAGATATTGTTCTTAATTGATAGTGCTATTCAGAATTTGTATATTGCTAATGGTTCAGAAAAAAAAATGAAAAAAACTTTAGCAACTTTAAAACAATATGTAGTTGCTTGTATGTATGAATATAATCAACTAACTGGAGTAACAGAGGAAGTTATTAACGACTACATAAGTAATACGCCTAATGGTATTCTCCCTAGATATGTTGAAGCTGTTTTAGGATATTTTATTCATTCTTCTCTAGATAATGAAGCAATTAATATTTTAAAATATTCGGGTATTAAAGAAATTAAGATTCGTTATAAACATGCTGATAGTGTGATTAAAAAATTAGTAAAAAATGGATTTAATAACATACAAAAAGTACAAGACCCTACAAAGGTTTTTTTAAGAGGAGGATTACTTCATGACTTAATTGGAATCCAATTTATTTGTGCATATCCCTATCAAGCAGAATGGTTGGCTCGTGCTTTATATCATTTTTTTAAAATTCCAAATCGAACAGATGATCATTTATCTCACGGTTTTTATAGTATTGATAGAGACAGTGGATATAAAGGACTTCATTGTGATAGGACTTACTGGAACCCAGCATTTGATGCAGAATTTATAAAAAAATCTAAGTCTTCTATATTGCCTAAAGATATTACAAGTTTTTCTAATATTGAAATAAGTGATTCTTCAAAGTTATTAAATGAATATCACCAAGTATTTAATATTGAAATTCAAATACAAACAAGTTTCCAAAATATATGGGCAAAAATGGAACATGAAAAAAGCTATGATATTTTAGCAAAGGGAAGGGGTAAGTCTCAAGAAATTACGGTACTTTGGAAAATGTTATCAGATAATTTATCTAGTATAGAGGAGCAGTTTCAAAAGTTACAGGTTAAAACTGAACAGTATGTATATCAGGATGATATGAAAGAAGGATATGGTTTTATATCAAGAACTCTGGAAACAGATAAAGAAACACAGTTAGTTTTTAATAAATCAGTTGAGATGATAAGAAAATTAGAAATAAAACTAAAACATCATGAAATAGCAAGAATAGACTATATATTTGATTTAGAAAAAGAAATTAAATTTTTAGAAAGTTATTTAAAGTCTCATCCAAAACTTGAGCAATCAGCTGTATTTTCTATTAAATTACAGATAGCATTTATCTATTATAGTTTCTCTAATCATAGAAAAGATTTTAACGCTAAAGATATAGCTAACTTTCTTTCAAATAGTGTTAAGTATTATAATGAGATTATTCATAGTTTATGTCATGAAGCACAATATAGATATGTGAGATTTAAAGATTTGATGATTATTAACGCTGTGATACGATATGGTCAATTAAGTCAAAAATATGGTTTGGGTTTGATTAATAAATCTATTATTGAAGAAGATATTCCCTTTGATATTGGTAAACAAAATACAAACCAGATTGATGGTATTCAATATGTTGGATATGGATTATATATCTTTACAAATTTAAACGATTTTGATTTAAATATACTCAAATCTGATAAATCATCATTCTTTAGGACAGTAGACTATTTAGATAAATTTTCTAGAGATATTGAATTAAGTGGTGAGACATCAATAATTATTAAAGGCTTAAACGGAAGAGATTTTGTATTAGAAGATTTAATAAAAAACTTTAGAAAAAAGTATATGAATAAAAAGCTAGAGATAGACTTTATGTATGTCTTAGACGGAAATGATAAAATGATTATAACTAATACAAGTTTTATTGTTAGTTTTTTATCAACCCTTATTATAAACAAATTAGAGAAACCTATTAATATATTAGAAAGAGTTGTTCATCTTTCATCTCATGAGAGTATTAAAGCAAGTGATATTTTTCTTTATGAATATGCTTCTTATTTATTTTCATATGAATATGCGCTTGAAGCAGTAAGGGACGATGATAATCAGGATGAAATTAATCATTATGGAAAGTACCATTATGAGAATATGATTAATCTTTTATTTAGAATTAAAAGAGAAGAAGATATTTATGAGTTTATTAAAGCTAGAACCTATTTTAATAATATAAAAGGTCGAGATAATTTTAAAGAGGATTATTTATCTAGTATGTTAAAAAATAGATAAGTGAAATGTATGATGTTAATATTTCAAGCTACTAATAGAACTAGTTTTTTGTTAAAATATGACTTACTTAGGAATTATTGTAGTTTATATAGAAGTAAATCATCATTTATACAATATTTAGCTAAAATACCAAAAAATATTACTTTATGGTAATAACTAAACTCATTTGTTTAAGGAAACACTACTAATGTCTTGTCACAAATCATATATTACTACTCCTATTTACTACGTTAACGATGTTGCGCATATTGGGCATGCATACACAACTATTATTGCTGATACTTTGGCACGTTACTCTCGTCTTATTGGAGAAGATACTTTCTTCCTAACAGGAACAGATGAACATGGTCAAAAAATCGAAGAAGCTGCTAAGAAAAGAGGTAAAGAAACTCAAGCTTATGCAGATGAAATTTCAAAAACATTTAAAGATCTTTGGGATGACTTTGACATATCATATGACAAATTTATTCGTACTACCGATGCTGATCATAAATTAGGGGTTCAAAAAGCATTTACTGCTATGCATAAAAAAGGTGATATCTATAAAGATACTTATTCTGGGCATTATTGTATCTCTTGTGAGACTTTTTTCCCAGAGACACAATTAGTAGATGATGAATTTTGTCCAGACTGTGGAAAAAGTACTTCGATTGTAGAAGAAGAGAGTTACTTTTTTAAACTTTCTGCTTATGAAGACAAACTTCTTGCTTGGTATGAAAATAATCCAGATTGTATTTTACCAAAAAGCAAAAGAAATGAAGTAATTCGTTTTGTAGAAGGTGGACTAAATGACCTCTCAATTACTAGAACTTCTTTTGATTGGGGTGTAAAACTTCCAGCAGACTTCAATGACCCAAAACATGTTATGTATGTTTGGTTAGATGCACTTATGAACTATGTAACAGCACTTGGTTATGGAACAGATGATGCAAATATGGATAATTGGCCAGCACGTGTACATTTGATTGGAAAAGATATTTTACGTTTCCATGCTATCTATTGGCCAGCCTTCTTAATGAGTTTAGACTTACCTTTACCAAAGCACATTGGTGCGCATGGTTGGTGGACACGTAATGGTGAGAAAATGTCTAAGTCAAAAGGGAACGTTGTTGACCCTAAAGAAGTTGCAGACGCTTATGGCTTAGAAAACTTCCGTTACTTCATGCTTCGTGAAGTTCCATTTGGTGGAGACGGTGATTTTTCTCAAAGAGCATTAATGGACAGAATAAACTCTGACCTTGGAAATGACCTTGGAAACTTGTTGAACCGTTTAATCGGTATGAGTGGTAAATATTTTGAAGGTAGAGTTGAATGTGACTTAGTTTCTAAATATTACCAAGCTGAGTTAGATGAAATGGAGACTTCTTTAGTGAAGTTAGAACCAATGATCTCTGAACTTCAACTACACCGTTTCTTAGAAGAGCTTTGGAGACCACTTACCGTAGCCAATAGAGCCATTGATAAATATCAACCATGGACAATGATTAAAGAGGGTAAAACAGAAGAGACCATGGCATTAAATGGGCTTATCGCAACTATTTTGGCGAAAGTCTCACTGATGCTTCATGCTGTAATGCCTGCAACTACTACTACGGTTTGTAATGCATTAGGTTTTGAGATTACGCCTCAAACTTTCCAAAACATTTTAAAAGATGGTGGAATATTAGCACCATTTGTAACAGAGAAACGTGAGCCACTTTTCCCAAGAATAGAAGCAGAACTTTTAGTAGATGCAAGATTAGAAGCATTGAAAAAAGAGCAAGAAGAAGCTGATGCTAAAAAAGAGGCTGAGAAGAAAGCTAAAAAAGAAGCAAAGAAAGCTGGTAACGCTTCGACAGGCTTAGCCAGCACTGATGGTGTGGCATTAATTGGTATTGACCAGTTTTTTGCTACTTCATTAAAAGTTGGAACGGTTGTTAAAGCAGAAGAAGTTCCAAAAAGTAAAAAACTACTTTTACTTCAAGTAGATGTAGGTGAAGCTGAGACAAGACAAGTTGTCGCAGGTATTAAAGAATGGTATTCAGCAGAAGAGATGTTAAACACACAAGTTTGTGTGGTTGCCAACTTAAAACCTGCAAAATTAATGGGAATGCTTAGTCAAGGAATGTTGCTTGCAGCTAAAGATGAAAATGGTTTATGTATGGTTCGTCCAGAAAAAGCAAAAACTAATGGAACCCCAATAGGTTAGGACTTGGTCAAAATGAAAATTGAAGATTTATTAAATTTAACAGGTGGTAAAATTGTTACAGAGCCAACGATTACGGCGATTAACTCAGTAACAGTTTATCCTTCTAAGGTAGAAACAGGTGACTTATTTATCTCGAATGATGCTGAAGATATTGAAACAGCGATTGCTAATGGTGCGTATGGGATTCTGTATTCAGAGAATTCTTTAAAAATTACGGATACTGAAGTAGCATGGATTGAGGTTAAAGAGATTGAAAAAGCTGCTTTTAAATTAATTCGTTATGTTTTAATTTCAAGAGAAGCAAGTTTTTATCTGTTTACTGAGCATGAATTGTCTTTTATGAAGATGATTGTAACACAAAAATCAAATATTGAAATACTTCAAAATGATTGGCGTAAGGTTTTTGAAAAGATTTTGAATTCAGATGCAAAGATGTTTATTGGTACTGATGATACTTTAATGAAGACAATTAAACCAGATGTAAATATTTTAAATAAAGAAGCAAGCTGTGAAATTATCACGGACACTTTGTTTAAAACAACATTTAAAATTAACAACTATATTTATCAAGAAAAAGACATTGTTCCTTTTCATGTAGATATTTTACAGCGTGTGGTTGATTTCTGCGACTTGCATTTCTTGCCGTATGACTTAGACAGAGTTAGATACACAAAACACTTTGTTCCTGTATTTATTGATGGTTTCTTAAATATTATGGTTCCTTCTAAGAGTGATAAAGTAGCGATATTTGTAGACAATTTACAAGATGTATATAAAGCACGTGAATACGTACGTTACAACGGTGCATGGGTTAAGACTGTTGTACTTACACCACCAAAAACAAAAGTAGATGGTGTTGATCGTCCAAGTTGGTACCAAGATATTGATGAAGCACGTGATATTTTGAAGAATGCCTATTTTAACTATGCATTTGTTTATGCACTTGACAAAACAATGCTTCCTAAGATTAAAGAAGAATATTCTTTATTTGATTAAATAAAGAATTTGAAGCAGTGGAGTACCACTGCTAACTAGATGAACCTTCTAAAATTTATACTTAATTCCCGTAGTAAACATAGTAGCATCTAGTCCAGTTGATTGGGAGTAGAATTGTGCTCCTAGATTATAACTAAGCTTATCATTTTGTTTAAAGTCCACAGAGGCTCTGTACGTCAATGCATCAAAATCACTTAAACGTTCATCACTCGAAGCAAACTCTTCATTTGTAAAGTAGTCTTTTGACCCATTGTAGAAGTCAGCTTCTGTTTGGGTGTAGTATCTTAGCCCAGCACCTAAAGTCACTTTTTTAGTCAGTTGATAATAAACATCATTGTCTAATGTATGCGCATTCATTCCCCAGTCGTCAGTGTAGAAACGGTAGTTGGCTTTGTAGCTTATGTCATCGTTTAGTAGGGTGATGTACTTTAATGTTGCCCCATATGCCATACGTTCTTCTGGACGGTTTTCATTTGTCAATACTTGGTTGGCTGTGTTATAGTTCTTTACTACTAAAGCATGAGGGTTTGTTAGGTAACCGTCATCACTTATGGCAAAGGCTTCTGCTTTTATGACAGATGAGTCAGTTAGTACTTGGCTAATTCCAGCTTGTACATTAATACTACTTGACGTTTCTCTTGTTGATGCTCCTGAAGCTGTGTCATAGTCATAAGAGAGTATTTCATTAAATGAGTATGAAGCACCTATATTTATAGACCGATTGTGTGAAGCATCCGTATAGTGAAGGTATTCAGCTGAAACGGTATTTCCATAGTAGTCAGTCTCTCTTGAAATGTCGATACCTGTGTTTAGCTCATCACGGTTGTCAAATCTTGTCGTAAGCATAAGTGAGGCTGCTGTTCTTTGTTCGTCAAAGTCTTGGTTTTTATATTCATAGTCACCAGAGTTGTCACGTTGACTGGCTCCTGATGTTGTGTCAGGTTGCCATGTTGGGGTTGCACCACTTACTGCATCTAAAACAATATCACCTTTAATGGTATAGTTTGTACCTATGTCATAACTGGCACTCAGTGTTGGTGCTGAAACAGAAACACGGTTGTTATTTTCATCGTATTGTAAATACTCTACAGCCACATAGTTTTCTGCATAAAGAGCTTGACTCGCTATGATGGCAATGGCAGCTACTTTTGAAATAGAATTTAAGTTATTATATTTTTTTAGTTGCATCCACAACCTCCACCAGCAACACCGTTACCACCACGTGCTGCTTCTTTTGAAAAATAAACATGAGCGTCAAATTTAGCCACCAATGGATGTAAACCTTCAAACTGCATAATAGGTTTAGCTAAGTTACCTTTTTCCCAAGGTTTAACTTCTTTTGTCATGGAGCAACCCATGAAGAGTAGGGCTGAGAGTGCAAGAATAGTTAATTTTAACATTATTTTATTTCCTTTATGTCAGAAGCTATTTGTTCGTCTATGTTGTCAACTGCTCCAAAAATAGTATGCAGTACTTTATTGTTTTTTACATAGTAAACAGCAGGAAATCCTATAGGACTAAATGTTTCTACTAAAGCTTTTTCTTCATCATAAATCACGGGAAACTGAAGTTCAAGTTCTTGAACAAATGCTTCACCCTCTTCTTTTTTCTTGTCTACATTTATGCCTATAATATTGGTTATTTTTTCATTGTGAACTTTGTTGACAAGTGCTAGCTCTTTTTTACAAGCTTTACACCATGAAGCAAAAAAGTTGAGAACATAAACTTTGTCTTCTTCCATGTTGAGTTGAGTTTGAATGTCTTTAGGGATAGTCTCACCTGTTTCTAAAGCCATGAGCGTGAGGCTAGAAAATAGCAATGCAGAGAGTGTTTTTTTGAACATATATGTCCTTTTAGTTATTGATTGTTAAAGTATAGTTTTCTTTCATGAATTTTTTATGAACTTAGGTCAAGTTTTCGGATAAATTCATAAGAAGTTCATCTAGTTCTTTTATAATATAGGTGACAAGGAGAAAAATATGCAAAAAATAGTGGGAATAGTTCTTTTATGTTTCTCTTTGACTTATGGAATTGAGCATGTTGATTATGGTTGGAATGTTCCAAATACACCTATTTATATAGGTGGTTATATTGATGCTGTTTATGATGAAACGCAAGAGGATAGCTTTCTTTTTGATGATATAGCATTATTAGTCTCAGCCAATGGAGAGCATTTTGACTTTTTAGGCGAAGCAGAGATTTCTCATTTATCTTTAGATGGAAAGAGTAATAACAGTGCTGATTTACGGGTTAATTTAGAACGCTTCCAACTATCTTATGCCTTAAACGATGAAAATCAATTTACTGTAGGACGTTTTAATTCAGACATTGGTTATTGGAATCAAACCCCTGTGAATATATTACAAGATAGCATAACTGATCCACATATTATTAGGCATGTTTTTCCTAAAGCGACAACGGGATTAATGTATAAAAATAGTAGTGAAAGTGACAGTTCTTATAGTGTGACAGTACAACACAATAAAGATATTGGTCAAAAAGATGAATCCATTGTTGCTGATAGACATCTTGCTTTGAGTTATAAGAGAGAGTATGATGATTTTTCTTGGAGAGTAGGAGGAGGATTCTATCGTGAAATAGATGGTCTAGAATCACGTTATATGGGTGCTGGAATAGATTATCAATTAGATAATTTTAGCCTATTAGCTGAACTCTTTACACATAAGAGTGAAAAAGGGAACAATAAACCTTATAGTGCTTATATTCAACCTGTATGGTATTATAGTGAGCGACAAAATTTTGTTTTACGTCTAGAACGTTATAACGATGAACTACTTGGTGCGAATGAAGGAATTGCTTTGTTGGGTTACACTTATAGACCTTTGTCCAACATGGCACTAAAAGCTGAGTATGTTTATCATACGCAAGAGCCATTAGATCGTTTTGTTTACTCTTTTTCAGTGATGTTTTAATGATGAAACTTTTTTTATTATTTTCCAGTTTTATACTATTTCTTTCTGCCCAAGAATTAGTAGTTGTTGCAGATAAAAACTTTAAAGAAGAGCTAACGGTGGAAGAGATAAAAGATATTTTTTTAAGTAAAAAACGTTTTGTTGATGAAAAAAGAATTTTAGTGATGAACCATGAGTTTGACGACCCTTTAAGAAAATGTTTTGAAAAGAATATTTTAAAGAAAAGTAGGCGAAGTTTAGAACGTTATTGGCAGAAAGCACACTATAAGGGTAAGCGCCCACCAAAAATAGTAAAGTCAACAGAGATGCTTTTGTCTTATATGGAAAAGATAGAGCCTTCTATTGGCTATGTTGATGCAAATGAGAGTGCTATAAAAGATTTAAAAATATTGTATAGAGGAACTTGTGAGTGAAAAAACTATGGAAAAGGCTTTCAGACACCTATAAAATATTTTTGACCATGTTGTTATTGATTTTAATGATTCAATTGGGTACGCTACTTTATATTTGGACATTTAAATCAGAAATACTATTGGAAAAAGAACGAACCAATCTTAGCTATCAGCTTGACAGAAATGCTAAACGCTTAATGAAAAATTTGAGTAACTTACAAAAAGAACTAGAGTTCTTAGCTCTTCTCGAAGTAATGGACGATGTTCTTGTTAAAGATATAGATAAACGTATAGAGACTCTTTTAGAAAAAAAAGCCAAAGATTTAGGACAAGGGATAGTCTTACTGGCACTAAGGGCTGATGAGGTAGTAGCCATGACTAAGGAGAAGTATAAAGAAGAAGACTATTTAAAGTTTTCTGCTTCTATTTTTGCTTCATTTGACAGTCAAAAAGTATTGGGTACATTGGTACTTTTGTATCCTTATCAAAACTTTATGGAACTGAAGATGGATAATCCTCATCAGCAATTATGGTTAAGTTCTAATATTATTAAAAAAAGAGAGCATGTTATTGAAGAAGAAGCATATATTATTGTTTCAAAAAAGTTAGACAATAGATTAGAAGGTTGGGTTTTGTCATTGGCTCATGAGAAAAAAGATGCACTTATGACCATTCGTAAAGTAGAGCGTACCTTACTTTGGGCTTTTCTTTTTTCTTTAGCATCGCTTCTTTTTGTGGTTTGGGTACTTTCTAAAAAACAGATAGGGATTTTAGAACATACGCAAGAAGTTCTAGCCTTAAAACGTACTTTTCTTTCAACCATGTCCCATGAATTACGGACACCTTTAGGCTCAATTTTAAACCTAACACAGCATCTTATGAACAGTCCTGTACTAACAGATGCTAATGCTTTAATGCTAAGTAAAATTGAAAGTGCTTCAGAGCATCTTTTGTCTATGATTAATAACCTTTTACAACTTTCAAAATTAGAGTCAAACTCTATGACAGTAAAGAAAGAAAGTTTGGATGTTATGCTTGTTATAGAAGAGACAATAGAGATGTTAGAACCTCTTATAGATGAGAAAGAGTTAGTATTGACTCAAAACTTATTAACAGGTAAACAGTTACTAGTAACAGACAGAAACCTCTTTAACCAAGTATTTATTAATCTACTTTCAAATGCCATTAAATTTACACACAGAGGAAGCATAACAATCACGCTTAGTAAAAAAGAAGAGAAGTTTACTTTGGTCATAATAGACACAGGTATTGGCATAGAGAAAGAAAAACAAGTTTCTCTTTTTTCAGAATTTTATCAAGCTCATATGGATAAAGAGGATATTAAACATAGTACAGGTTTAGGGTTAGCCCTAAGTCAAAAAGTTGCAAAACTTATAAATGGAAAAATAGAGATAAAAAGTGCAGGCTTAGATCAGGGTTGTGAAGCAAGTTTTACGTTTTCTTCACTCTAAATCCAACACCTCTAACAGTTTGGATGACAGTTGAAGCTGTTCCCAGTTTCTTACGAAGGTTTTTAATATGGGCATCAACCAAATTACTAGAACGGAAAGCATCAAAATCACGGTTTAGATGTTCATTTATTTGGTAACGTGTCAGGATAACATTGGAGTTTAAAAGTAAAAACTCTAAAAGTTCAAATTCTTTTTTAGAAAGGCTTACAAGTTCATGGTTTACTAAAACTTCACGTGTGGAAAGATTGACAGAGAGATTGTCTATGGTAATTTGTGACTGTTTTTGTTTACTTTCTCTTCTTAAGAGTACCCTAATACGTGCCATTAGCTCTATGTTTGAAAAAGGTTTTTGCATATAGTCATCAGCTCCAGCATCTAAGGCCTCTACTTTTTCAACACTTTCACCTTTTGAGGAAAGTATTAAGACAGGGGTAGTTTCCAAATAAAGTTTTCGTTGTTGTTCTAAAAAATTGACCCCTGAACCATCAGGAAGCATCCAATCTAAAATAACCAAATCATAGTTTTGTCTTTCTAAAGCAATAGCTCCCTTTTTTAAATTATAGGCTATGTGTACATGATAACTGGCTTCATCTAAGAGTTTTTTTAGACCAAAAACAAGTTCTTCATTGTCATCTATGATAAGTATATGCATTTATTTTCCTGATTGAGTATGGATAATTATACTTTATTTTAATAGGTTTGTATGAAAATTCTATGAAAAAAATATAATGTGATTTTTTTAAATACTTTTCAAAAATTCACAGTAAATTCATAAAGCTCTTTTACAATGTTTTTATAAATTAACTTATAAGGAGCTATGTATGAAAGTGCATAATAAACTTTTTTTGACTGGATATAGTCTAAGCCTTTGCCTTGCTTTAGTAGGTTGTGGTGGAGGTAGTTCATCTACAACCGTTGAGGATACTAATACTTCAATAGCGACAATACTTCCCCTCAGCTATACAGCAGATGCAGGAAGACTGTTAGGATCACAATGTGCGCAATGTCATGGAACCAATGGCGTTTCGGTTAACAGTTGGGACAGTATTGCTGGGGAAAATGACTTAGCTGATGAAATTTTTGATGATGAACCAATTATGACAGCTCAAGCACATGGATACACAGCAGAAGAGATTACGCTTATTGGTAATTGGCTAAAAACACTTAGTAAAACAGAAGATTAGGAGAGAAAAGATGAAAAAAGTGAATTCAAATTCAAGAAGAGATTTTATGAAATTTTTGGGGCTTGGCTCTTTAGCTACTGTTGTTCCTACAGTTAGTAGTGCAGAGACCATTCCTCATGTGGTGGTTGTAGGAGGTGGTTTCGCTGGAGCTACTTGTGCAAAATACTTAAAGATGTGGGGTGGAAGTTCTATAGATGTAACAGTTATAGAAGCAAATTCTACCTATGTATCACCCATTTTAAGTAACTTGGTACTTAACGGTCAAAAAACAACAAGTGATTTATCCTTTACCTATGGAAGTTACAGTTCTAAATATGGAATTAACATGGTACACAGTACCGTAAACGCTGTTGATAAAACGAATCAAACACTTACCCTTGCTAATGGAAACACGGTTAATTATGACAAATTGGTGTTAGCACCAGGCATTGATTTTATGAAAACGAATGACTATGACATAAGCAAAGTACCTCATGCTTGGAAAGCAGGAGAACAAACCAATCTTCTTAAAGCACAAATAGATGCTATGAATGATGGTGATACTTTTACCATGACCATTCCAGCAGCGCCATATCGTTGTCCTCCTGGACCATATGAGAGAGCCTGTGTAGTGGCTGATTATTTAAAAAACACTAAAGGACATACCAATTCTAAAGTAGTAGTTTTAGATGCCAATGCTAAGATAATTGTTGAAGAAGAGACCTTTGGTGCGAAGTTTTCAGAATATGGTGTAGAGTATAAACCAAGTACAACCGTAACCAATGTAGATGACACAAGTAAAACAGTAACTTATATAGAAGCAGGTAGTTCAAAAACATTAGCTTCAACGGTATTAAATGTCATCCCAAATCAAAAAGCAGCATCTGTTATCTTTACAGCTGGTGTAAACTCTGGAAATTGGGCGCCTATTAATCCATTAAGCTATGAGTCTGTGCTTGCAAGTGGCATTTATGTTATTGGTGATTCACAAGCAACAGGACAACCAAAAGCTGGACATATTGGAAACTCTGAAGCCAAAGTATGTGCTGATGCCATTTTACGAACACTTAGTGGGACTGCTCTGTATGCGTCACCTAAAACAAACTCTGCTTGTTATAGTCCAACATCAGCGACAGAAGCTTCATGGTTGACAGGGGTCTTCAAGTACGATGCAGATACACAAACTATGGTCGCTTCGAATACAGCAGCTGGAGCTTCTTCTACAGCAAATTACCCTAAAATGTTTAATTGGTCGGGTAATCTTTTTGCTGATACTTTTGCTTAGGGTTTAATGATTGAGAATGGTGGTAATAAAAATATTTTTTATTACCACTTTATTAAAATTAAAATCTATTAAAATTCTGAAAACAACGCTTCATATTTTGCTTCTATCTCATCTAAAGCAGTAGAAGCTATTTCTAGGCGTTCAAAGAGGTCATCTACTTCACCTTGGAGTTTACCTACGTCTTTTGAAGCTTCCATGATGATGGCATTGTCTCCAGCATTTGAAGCCATGGTTAACTTCTCATTGGCAACTTTCATTTTCTCTTCAAGTTTTTCAATTTGAGCTTCACAAAATTCTACTTCTTTTTTATGAGGAGAGTTCTCCTTACTTTTGGCTTGAGTCAGTTCTTTTCTTAGCTTTTTACGCTCTTTGTTATGCATTTTTGGTTTTTTAACTTTTGGCTTTTCGTTAACATCACCTTCTTCTTCCCAACCAATCTTGTCTAAGAAGTCTTGGTAGGTACCATCAAAGTATTCTGCCCCACCTTTATGGAAGATAATAAGTGCATCAGCCAAACGGTGTAAAAGCATTTCTGAGTGAGTAACCATAATGGTTGAACCTTTAAACACTTCTATGGCTGTACAAAGTGAGTCAATAGAATACATGTCCAAGTGGTTGGTAGGCTCATCGAGTAGAAGTAGGTTTGCTTCTGTAGCAATAATCTTACCAAGCATAACACGGCTTCGTTCTCCACCTGAAAGTACTTCAATCTTTTTTTCTGCTAAGTCACCTGAAAACATCATGGTTCCACAGATGCTTCTCGTTTCTGCAATACCAACTTTCATATCTACCGAAGCAATTTCATCTATGATGGTTGCAGAAGTATCTAAACGCTCAATATTTGTTTGTCCAAAGTGTGCCATGGCAAGACCAGGATGAGAAGTTTTTGTACCTTGTTGTTCAGGTAACTCACCTGCTATGTAGTTGAGTAGGGTTGATTTTCCTTTACCATTTTTACCAATGATGGCTAAAGTTTTTCCATTTTCTAAGGCAAAAGAAACATTTTCAAAAAGAGGTTCATCTGCTTTGTATCCAAACCCTAAGTTTTCAGCATGTAAGTTTACTTTTGCTGGACTCTCTTTGTACTTGAAATTAAAAGCTAGGTTAGATTCTGACTCTAGGCTTTCCATGTCATCCATTTTGTCAAGCATTTTTTGTTTTGACTGAGCCAAGGCAGCCGTAGAAGCACGGGCTTTGTTTCTAGCTACAAACTCTTCTAACTCTTTACGCTTTTTCTCTTGGTTTAGACGTGTTTTTTCATAAGTTTCGTCACTAAGTGCTAAGTTTGCATCGTATTTACTGGTGTTACCTTGGATGATATGTAAAGATTTACGTTGAATTCCCATGGTATGTGTTGTAACAGCGTCCATAAATTCACGATCGTGGGTGATGATGATAACTTCACCGTCAAAAGTACGAATGAACTGTTTTAACCAACGAAGTGAAAGTAGGTCAAGGTAGTTGGTAGGCTCATCGAGTAGTAACATATTTGGTTCAGTTGCTAGTAATTTAGCAAGGTTAATACGGATTTGGTACCCACCAGAAAAACTCAATGGATCTTTCTCTAGGTCTTCTTCTGAGAAACCTAAACCAAAAAGGATTTTTTCTATTTTGTAAAAGTTGTATTGATCTTCTTCCGAAAGAATCAAAGCACATTCTTCTCTAACAGTTTTCTCAGTAAAAACCAAGTGCTGTTTTAGGGTTCCCATTTTGTAATTTTTAGGGATAAGTACTTCCCCTGTGTCGTGGCTCTCTTCATTTAGTATTATTTTAAATAGAGTCGACTTCCCTGAACCATTACGTCCTATGAGTCCTATTTTTTGTTTAGAACTCATCTTTAGGTTTAAGTCTTTAAAGAGTGTTTGTCCACCGAAGCTTTTTGAAAGGTTTGTTAGTTGTATCATGATGTTCCTGCGATGCTTTATAATTGATGGCATTATAGCAAAAGGAAGTGAGGATAGGAAGTTAAAGAATTTAAAATACTTTACTAGCTAGGCTAGGGCTTCAAATATTTAATTTTGATGCCCGTGATTTTCTTAGGAAAGCCTGTCTCTAAAATCCTCATAATCAAACTTTCTAACCACTTCCATCGCTCCATCAAGTCGTTTAATAACAATAGAAGGTAAAGGAACACCGTTAAAAGTACTGGCTTTCACCATGGTGTAGTGCATTTGGTCTTCAAAAATGACTTGGTCACCTATGGCTAAAGGCTTGTCAAAAGAGTAGTCTCCCATAATGTCACCAGCTAGACAAGTGTTTCCAGCCAATCTGTAGGTATGTTTCTTTTCTCCAGCTTTTCCACTGCCTCGTACATCTGCTCTATACGGCATAATGATGGTATCAGGCATCTGTGCTTCTGCTGATGTGTCAAGAATGGCAATGTCCATTTTGTTATGCACAATGTCAAGTACAGATGTTACCAATGTACCAGTCTCCCAACCCACAGCTTCGCCAGGCTCTAGATAGACTTCTAGGTGAGGGTATCTGTCTTTAAAATTGTTTAAGAGCTTGATGAGTTTTTCTATGTCATAACCTTTACGGGTAATGTGGTGACCTCCACCAAAGTTAACCCATTTTAACTCTTTTAAGTAGGCTCCAAACTTCTCTTCAAAAGCTTTTAAAACATTTTCAAGTGCCGAGCTGTCTTGTTCACAAAGGGCATGAAAATGAAAGCCATCAATCTCTTTTCCAATTTCACTGATAAGTAATCTATCAAAATTATCTAGGGTCGTACCTAGTCGTGAATAAACGCCACAGGGATTGTAGAGTTCAACAGGTGATTCGGAGTATTCAGGGTTTACGCGTAAACCTAAAGAGATGTTTGGATTATGCTTTTTAGCCAAGGCTGAAAAGCGTTGAAATTGGGAGGGTGAATTAAAAACTAAGTGATGAGAGATTTTCGCTATTTTTTCTATGTCTTCTTCTTTGAAAGCAGGGCTATAGGTATGGGTCTCTTTTTGAAAGGTTTCATCTGAGAGTTTCGCTTCATGTAGTCCAGAAGCACAACAGCCGTCAAGGTATTTTGAAACCAAAGGAAAACTTTTCCAAAGGGCATAACCTTTTAATGCTAGTAAAATTTTGACGCCCGTTTGCTCTTTGATGTGAGCTAGGGTTTTTAGATTGTTTTCTAGGAGTTGTTCTTCTAGTAGCCAGTAGGGGGTTTGCATGTGCTTCCTTTAGATAGAAAATTTGGGTAGGTCGGGTTGCCCTCTGCCCGACACAAGTTGGTATAGTATAAAAATTGAATATAATAAAATTGTGTTGGCATTCGATTTTTCATTGAACGATTAAACATTTTGGTATGCATATTTATGTCGGGCAGAGGGCAGCCCGACCTATAGCATCCCAAATAATCTTGGCAATTCAGGTAAAACATATTGGTTTGTGAAGACCACAATATGCCAACCTAAAAAGACCATCCATAACATGTAGATAAGCTTTATAATCCAATAGAGAAAGAGAGGGTATTCTTTGTCTTCTAGGTGTTCTTGTCTTGAGATGATGGTATTCATAATAAAATAAAGACCAACAGCAACAACAAGTAACCACATGGCATTAGGTATGAAAAAGTCACGTAGTTGTCCCATCTTTTCTGTGATAAATTTTAATTGTACTTCTGAAAGACCAAATAGTTCAAGATATTGTCCTGTAAATTTAAAATATAGAAATAATACAGCTAATATTATAATATTGAACCAAAAAAGTTTTTTCCATGTTTGTGTTTTTACAGCCCTATTTTTAGTCTCTTTATTTTGTAAGGCATTTAAGTTTGCTAAATAAGCTAAAGGAAAAAAGAACCATGCTGTGGATTTGATACTGAATCGGTAGAGGTACCCGAGTGAGGAGATAGGTGCAATAAATAATAGTAATACTTTGTCTTTGAAATCATTCTTTTTGAAATTAGAGACAAAACTAGACACTTGATGAAAATCATTTTCTTTATGAATTTTAGGTAAAAGCTCAGGAGTATAAAAAATGTCGTTAACAGTTATTTGTTCATTCCAGTTTTTAGAGATAGTAAAAAAAGTTATTTTAAGATTTGATATAGTATAAATAGTTGTAGAAATAAATTTAATAATAAGTGCTTTCAGAAAAAAAATAAAACCTAAAGTTGCTCCCATTATTAAAAATATAGGTAATAATAATAGAAAAATAAAATTTTGTAAAATTTTTTGATCTTTAATTTTATTTTCGCTTAATATTGCCATTACTCTTCTTACTCCTAGAACACTTACTCCTTCTCTTCTTCTAACTACTACTCCTATTACTCCCACTCCTATTGTTCCTACTACTCCTATTATTGTACTTATTAGTATAATCCCTAGAAGTATAATTAAAAATAGAAGTTTCCAACTCTCATAATGAATAATTATTTTTGTAGAAAAAAAGTAAATGATAAGAAAAGATAAGAATAATGAGAGCGTTAATATAAACCAAAAAAATGAGTCTTTATAATAATCTTTTCTATCGAAATTATGTTTATATAAATACCATTCAATGGCTGTCTTTGTTGACTTAGGCGTTTTCAAAAGTAAAAACGGAGCAATGGCTAGGGCTGTGTAAATATGAAGGTAGGTGTCATAATAATAAGCAATTCCCCATGTAAGTATGACAAAAAAGATGGTTTCTACAATGGCTAAGATAGAGGTTATGTGCTTGTCACGGCTTTCTTGGGTTGAGTACCAAACTTTGTTTTTTAACATTCCTTATTTCCTTTTTTATTTCTAAAATTATTATAGCAAAAAACTGTAGGGTGTGATTGCTATCACACCAAAGATTATCGTTAGTATTTATTTGTTGAAGCCTTTCGGCGAAGCTTTATTTTATGCATATTTATTTTAATGGTGCGTTAAAAACAGCACCCTACGGAGCATTTAAAATTTACAAAGATATATAAACTAAATAACTACTAATAAAAGACAAAGCTATCCCATAACCCACAATAGCATTAGAAAGTCTTGGGGCTAAGCCTACCATTGATGCCATGGCTGCTGCTGTTATCATGGGTGCCATTGAGGCTTCTAATATGGAAATGTTGACAATAAATCCACTCCAACCAAATGCTTTAGCCATAAGTATGGCGATGATTGGGGCAATGATAAGTTTGATACCTAGAGAGACGGCAAATGGTCTTATCTCGTCTCTTGGTAATTTAAATTTTAGTTGTAATCCCACGGCAATAAGTGCAAAAGGCACAATGGTCGCTGCTAAAATCTCAAGTGGCGTATGGATAAAAGTAGGAAACTCAACGTTACTTAAAAATAAAGAGATAATTAGAAAGACAAAAGGTGGAAAGAGTACGACTTTTAAAGCTATCTGTTTAAAACTAACCTGTGAATCACTGGCATAATATGCCGTTACAAATGTCCCATAAGTTGCCAAGGCTAAAAATGTTCCTAACTGATCGTAGATGACAATATAAGGTAAAGCTTCATTTCCAAGGTAACCACTAATGAGAGGAATCCCTACAAAAGAACTGTTGGTAAGTACAGAGACTAGCATGAGTGAGCCTGTAATCTCTTTTGAAAACTTCATGAATTTTGAAACTAAAAGCACAATAATTGCTGAGATTATCATTACACCCCATGCAATATAAACAGGGACAACACTCTCTTTTGTAAATTCAATGGTTGGGATGGTGAGGAGTATCATGGCAGGTAAAGAGAGGTAGATAACTATCTTGTTTAATATGTTTGCTAAGTTCTTTATGGGTAATTTTACATATTGTAAGCCATATCCTATAACTATGTAGATGATGATTAGTATGAAATTTGACATTAGATTAAAATCCCTGACTTTATAAACTGAGCTATTTCCTTATAAGTTTCTTTATTTACATCTGCTACATAATATAATTGGTAGCCATATTTCCATAATACTTTTAATTTTTTTTCATATTGTATAATCCAATCTATATGTTGTTCTTGTTCATTATCAGTTAAATCATACTCTTTTGGTTTATTACCAGTTCTTATCATTCCTCCATTTGTTTGATAAATATATTTTTTTAGTTTTTGAATAAATTCTTTTTGTGATATAGCATTTGCTTTTTCTAAATAAGTAGTTTTATCTTTGGAGTTAAAGTCACAATATCTCGAAAATCTATTTGAATAAAAATTTATAATAGTATATTCTAGTCTCCCATAATCTCCATTAAATTCAATTTCTTGATAATCCAGAATCATATGATTTAAAACAAAATTAAAAGTTCCTAGTGTTAAGACTCGAATTATCTTATCATTTAAACTTTCCTTAACTTTTAACCACTCTAAACAATTATCTAAAACCTGTATATATATCCGAGCATTCAATTCTTCTGTTTCTAAAATGGCTTTGAGAATATTTCCCTTGTATTCTTTTTTCAAATCGTCATATTTTTTATCTTTAGAAATAGATTGAAATAACTCTTCAATAGTAGGTTCAAAATCAAAAAACTTATTGACTGTTTTCTCTTTCACATTTCTAAATACTTCAGCTTCTTTTCCTGTAAAAACATCACTGTTTAAAATAATAACTATTTTACAATTCATGTCAATAGCAAGTTGAGAGATAAACCCAAATAAATCATTTAAGTTAATTTTATTTGATTTTCTTTCAAAGTCATCTAAACAAATAAGTCCACCATCTTTCAGTCGTTTTATACCTTTGTCATTTTTTCGTTTATCCTTTAAACTACCAATAGCTTTTAGAGCTTGTCCTATTTTCAAATCACTGTCTTTAATACTTGATAAAGCATCAAATCCAAAAGTAGATACTTCTTTAGATAACAATTGTGTTTCAGAAGAAGCTTTAATATAAATCTCTTTTTTTAAAGAGTCTAAACTATCTTTACCATAAAGGCTCACATAGACACAAGCTTTATTTTTTTCTTTTAGTTTTGAAAATAAACCTTCTTCATATTCCTCACTAGAAAATTTATCTTTATCTTCTTTCGTAATTTTATTCTGCCAAAAATGAGTTTTACCAGCACCCCAAGCACCTGAAAGCATAATGGTTTTTCCATTATTATTTTCATCTAATAGGAAAGCACCTTCTTTTTCTAGTAGATACTTTTTTAATTCTTCTGTATTTGACATCTATTTCCTTGAGAATAATGTTTATGAAAAATGATTATATCAAAAAACTTGTATGAGTAAAAATTTACATATTTTATGTTAAAATACTTTTAAAAGTACTATTAAGGATATTATTATGACGGTAATGGCAAATGACATTAAAACTAAAGGGGTATCTCTTTTTGATACATTGTTTGAAAAGTTTTCTGAAGTTATTATTTCGGTGAGAGGTAAAAATAAATATTGTGTCATACCCTATGAAGAGTACGAAGAGTATAGAGCTTATAAACTTGACATGGCACACAAAGAAGTGATGGAAGACATCGCCAATGAAAAGTATCATACTAATACGCAAAAACATTTTAACACTTTAAAAGAAGCACTCAAAGATGCATGAGATAAAGTTTACTGATGGCTATGAAAAAAGAGCCATTAAATTTTTAAAAAAGTATAAAGACATTTACCCTCAGTATGAAAAAACCATCGAGCTTTTACAACATAGTCCACAACATCCATCATTACGATTACATAAGTTACAAGGTAGAATGGCTAGTTTTTCTTCTGTCTCTATCAATATGAAATATAGGGTGGTTATAGATTTTATTATTGTCGATGAGGTTATAATTTTAATTGATATAGGAAGTCATGATGATGTTTACTAAGATGCAACTACTAGCCGACATAGGAAACACAAGAATACATATATATGATGGAAAAGAAGTGATACACCTTAGCCATGAAGAAGCGTTAGAACAGTACAAAGACAAAGAATTAAAATACATTACAGTAAAACATCAGCTCAAAGAGAAGATTAAAGCTTTTGAAAATTGGGAAGATATTTCAGGTTTTATGCGAATAGAAAATGAGTATGAGACGATGGGAATAGACCGTAAAGCCATGTGTTTGTCGCATGAAAATGGCATTTTTGTGAGTGCTGGTTCTGCGATTACGGTGGATGTGGTAGAGCAGGGTAAGTATATGGGTGGTTTTCTTTT
Source organism: uncultured Sulfurovum sp. (assembly GCA_902727895.1). GTDB lineage: Bacteria > Campylobacterota > Campylobacteria > Campylobacterales > Sulfurovaceae > UBA1140. The sequence continues at coordinate 38,057 of CACVAP010000083.1, read as the reverse complement.
ACCAGGGTTGAAAGCGTACATTGATGCCTATGCTGCCATCTCTCCTGCTTTGGCTACGGAGTTAAATTGTGATATTTCTTTAGAAGCACTCCCTAAGACAACTAGAGATGGGATAAGTTTTGGTATAATCGCGTCCATAAAATTGCTCATAGAAAAATATCAATCGGATAAAAAGCTATACATATCAGGTGGAGATGGTGAATTTCTCTCTACCTTTTTTGACAATGCTGAGTTTGATGAAACGTTAATCTTTCAGGGTATGAAGAACGCATTAGAAAAGGTATAAACATGTTAACAGTAGCACTTCCAAAAGGAAGAATTGCAGAAGAGACTTTGGAAATTTTCGCTGAAATTTTTGGTGGAGAATTCAAGTTTGAAGGTCGTGAACTCATAATGGAAGTAGGAAACTTCCGTTTTTTAAATGTAAGAAACCAAGATGTACCAACATACGTTGAACATGGTTCAGCAGACATTGGTGTGGTTGGATTGGATGTTATTACTGAAAAAGAGTTAGACATTGTAACGCTTCTAGACATGCAAATGGGAAAATGTAAAGTTTCTATTGGTATTAAAAATGAAGATGAACTTGACTGGTCAAAGCCAAACATTAAGATTGCAACCAAAATGGTAAACATAACTGAACAGTACTTTGCTAAAAAAGCTGTTGGTGTTGAGATTATTAAACTTTATGGTTCTATAGAATTGGCGCCACTTGTTGGTTTGGCAGATGCTATTGTAGACATTGTTGAAACAGGGGCTACCATGAAAGAAAATGGGCTTAAAGTTGCTGAAGACATTATGGACTCATCGGTTCACCTTATTGCGAATAAAAATGCTTACTATGCGAAAAAGAATGAAGTTTTAGACCTTTATGAAAAAATTAATGCCGTGGTAAAAAGCCGTGTCTAATGCTTTAGACCTTTATGCAAAGGTCGAAGACTTATTAGGAGTTAGGGAAGTTATTCCTGTTTTAAATGAATATTACCATGAGACACTTGAAACGTTAGAATTTAAAACATTGCTTGATGTTGGTTGTGGTTCTGGTACTTTTCTTGAGGAGTTATCTCAAGTGAATCCAGATGTTCAAACATTGGGAATAGACCTTAGTCCTATTATGGTTGAGATGACAAAAGCTAAAGGTTTAAAGGCACAATGCATTGACCTTTGTAACCTTGAAGGTAAGTTCGATGTCATTACAGCCATATTTGACATGGTAAATTACTTAGATAAAAAAAGTTTAAAACATTTTTTTGGCTGTGTAGAAGAACATCTTGAAGAGGATGGTCATTTTCTTCTTGATATTAATACTTTTTTTGCGTTTACCGTTGTTGCAGCTGGTTCTTTCATAAGAGATGTTGATGATCGTTTTTTGACCATTGATTCTGATTATGATGAAAGTGTGGCTGAGTACTATGCAGAGTTTACACTTTTTGAAAAAATTGATGAAACTTATGTGAAGAGTCAAGAATCCATTACTCAGTATTATTATGAAGTAAGTGAGCTTGAAAAATTAACTAAAATGAAGTTGCTTTCTAAGAAAGCTATTTCTATTTATTCTGATGAAGCTGAGAAGTTTTATTTGGTTTTTAAAAAGTAGGTTTTGTCTTTAAAATCTATTGAAAGTGAGTAAAAATAGCATATCATACTATTTTTCCACTCGCTTACTTTCATTCCTTCTAATATCTTACCATTTACGTAATTCTACATGACATTTTAAACATTGTCCTGAAATACTATTATAAGCTTGAAGTGCTTGTTTTGGGTCACCTGTACTAAAACGCTCTTCAATATCATCTGCTTTACGAATAATTTTCTTTTGAATTTTATTTGTCATTTTCACATTATTTCTCAACCATTTTTCATAAACATCTGAATCGGTAATTTCTGAATGCGTTGGTCCTATCTTAATGATGGTTTCTTTTAGTGTTTTCACTCCATCTTTTAGTATGTCTAGGTTGTTATAAAAAAATCCTGATTGAATGTCTTGCATTGACTGTGCTAATTTTTGCATATCTGCTATTCGATCGGCTTGTGTATAGGTATTTGCTGAACTAATTGTGAAGAGCATTGCAGGTATTAATAATAGTTTTTTCATAGTTTTATCCTTGTTAATTGAACTTAAAATAAGTATAACAGATTATTGTTAAGCAGATAACTTTTATGTTTACTTTTATTACTTGTATGTTTATTAAATTACTTTTATAAACACTATAATGTTTGATTATTTTATTTTATGATTATTAAGTATCAATTTACATAATATAGAATATAATTTCATTATAACTATATACAAGGATACACCCATGAAAAAAATTATAATTTTAAGTGCATTAACTGCTGCATTATTAACAACAGCCTCTGCTGAGTTCTCTTTTGGAGACATGTTTAAAGACATGAAAGAAGCTGCGACTTCTATGAGTAAAGATGCTAAAGATTCAGTTGGTTCAGTTAAAGATGGTGTTGTTGAAACTTCAAAATCTGCTGAGAGAACAGTTACTAATGTAAGTTCTGATGTTAAAGATTCTTCAGTAAAAGTTTCTGATGATTTAAAAACTGCAGAAGTTTCAACTTCTAAAGATACTAGAGACTCTGTAGTTGAATTAGCTGAAGATTCAAAAGATACTGTTACTAATACTACTAAAGATATTAAAGATGGTGCAACTATTGCTTCTAAAGATATGAAAGACGCTTCAGTAGCTGTTTCTAAAGATGCTAATGATGCAACTAAAACGCTTTCTTCTGATGCTACTAAAAACGTAACTACTGTTTCTACAGAAGCTTCTAAAAATGTAACAACTATTTCTAATGATGCAACTGCAACTGCTAAAACAGCTTCTACTGATGCTACAGCATCTGTAAAATCTGCAACTGATTCTGCAACTGATTCTGTAAAAACTGCAACAACAGAAGCTTCAGCTACTGCTAAAGATGCAACTACATCAGCTAACGATTCTGTAAAAACTGCAACTACATCAGCTAACGATGTTGCTAAAACTGCAACAACAGAAGCTTCAGCTACTGCTAAAGATGCAACTACAGAAACTGGAACTGCTATAAAAACTATTTCTGACAATGCATCTGATGTATCTGACAAAGCTGTTGACTCAGCTTCAGACACAGCTAAAGACGCTAAATAATTTTTAAGTACTCTTCTTAAATTAAAGCTACCACTTCTTGGTGGCTTTACTCTCCTTTTATTTCCCTTAAATACATTTTAATAAATTATTATATTCTATTCTTAATTAAGATAATTATTATCAGTTATTACTTTTAATAATAAAATTTATAATTTTAAGTTATTCTAAATAAAGGTGAGGTTATAATTCAAAAAATTAATAGACACGAGGATTTAAGATGACAAAAATTACATTAATTTCAGCAATCACAGCTGCGATGATTACTACAGCTTCTGCTGATTTCTCTTTTGGAGATATGTTTAAAGATATGAAAGAAGCTTCAACTTCTATGAGTAAAGATATGAAAGATTCTATCGGGTCTGTTAAAGATGGTGCAGTAGAGACGTCAAAATCTGCTGAAAGAACAATCACTAACGTAAGTGCTGATGTTAAAGATGTATCTGTAAAAGTTTCTGATGATCTTAAAACAGCAGAAGTGAATACTACTAAAGATTTAACTGGTACAGCAACTGATTTAGCTGATGATACAAAAGACTCTATGAAGTCTACAACAACTGATCTTAAAGATTCTGCAACTATTGCTACTAAAGATATGAAAGAAACTGGTACATCACTTTCTACAGATGCAGTTGCAACAGCTAAAACAGTTTCTTCTGACACAACTAAGAATGTTACTACTATTACTAATGATGCATCATCAGCAGTAAAAACAGTTTCTTCTGATTTAAATGCTTCAGCTAGCACAGTATCTACAGATGTAAGAGATTCTCTAAAATCTGCAACTGATTCTGCAACTGATTCTGTAAAAACTGCAACTACAGAAGCTTCTGCTACTGCTAAAGAAGCAACTACTGCTGCTAACGATGCTACTAAAACTGCAACTACTTCTGCTAATGACAGTATGAAAACTGCAACTACTTCTGCTAATGATGCTGCTAAAACTGCAACAACAGAAAGCAGTGAAGTTGTAAAAACTATTTCTGACAATGCATCTGATGCATCAACAACAGCTACAGAAAATGTAAGTAACACAGCAAAAGACGTTAAATAATTACTTTTTAATTGAGAGTATTTAGGACAGGTAGACTTTGAAACTTAAAATTTATATTATTTTAAGTTTTAAATAAAGCTAAGATGGCTAGAATTCCCGAGCCAATAAAAACATAAAAAACAAGGACAAAAAAATGACAAAAATTACACTAATTTCAGCAATTACAGCAACAATGATTACAACAGCTTCAGCAGAATTCTCAGTTGGAGACATGTTTAAAGACATGAAAGAAGCTGCTACTTCTATGAGTAAAGATGCTAAAGATTCTATTGGATCATTAAAAGACGGTGCTGTAGAAACTTCAAAATCTGCTGAGAGAACAATTACTAATGTAAGTTCTGATGTTAAAGATTCTTCAGTAAAAGTTTCTGATGATTTAAAAACTGCAGAAGTTTCAACTTCTAAAGATACTAGAGATTCTGTAGTTGAATTAGCTGAAGATTCAAAAGATACTGTTACTAATACTACTAAAGATATTAAAGATGGTGCAACTATTGCTTCTAAAGATATGAAAGACGCTTCAGTAGCTGTTTCTAAAGATGCTAATGATGCAACTAAAACGCTTTCTTCTGATGCTACTAAAAACGTAACTACTGTTTCTACAGAAGCTTCTAAAAATGTAACAACTATTTCTAATGATGCAACTGCAACTGCTAAAACAGCTTCTACTGATGCTACAGCATCTGTAAAATCTGCAACTGATTCTGCAACTGATTCTGTAAAAACTGCAACAACAGAAGCTTCAGCTACTGCTAAAGATGCAACTACATCAGCTAACGATTCTGTAAAAACTGCAACTACATCAGCTAACGATGTTGCTAAAACTGCAACAACAGAAGCTTCAGCTACTGCTAAAGATGCAACTACAGAAACTGGAACTGCTATAAAAACTATTTCTGACAATGCATCTGATGTATCTGACAAAGCTGTTGACTCAGCTTCAGACACAGCTAAAGACGCTAAATAATTTTTAACAACTTTTTAACAAAGCTACCAAGTCACTTTTGGTAGCTCTTTTTCACTATCTCTTCTGTAAAACTCATACAAATATAGCCTAATCATCAAATAGTGTTATCATTCTTATAACTAAATGATAAAAAGGCGTCTTATGTCATCAAATATTTTTCTTAAATTATTCTTACAATTTCTCTTGTTTACTAGCTTTTCTTTTGCTTCTGTTTTAGCAGAGCTACAAGGGACAAAAGGTTTAGCTGAAGCTGACTTAAAAGCTATGGTCGGAAAATTAGATAGCATAGGATTTCAGGCTACTGCTAAAAATGAACATCTGGAGAATCATTACTATAATACATTTAAAGAGAAAAATCTTGATCTTTTAAGTTTTTATACGGTTACTGACTTAGAATCTTTAAGAGAACTTTTAATCCAAAATCCTGATTTTGCTGCGTATGCACCGTTTAACTTGTTGGCTTATAAAAAGTTTGACAAAGAAGAGGGTGGTGACACAACTTGGTATGGGCATCTTGCAACAGAAACAATGCTTGATATCATTGGTGAAAAAGATGAGGCTTTAAAAGAGAAATTTAAAGTGATGATGGCAAAACTTGATAATTTAGTTACGACTGAAATGAAACCGACTGAGCGTAAAAAATTTACTTTTGATAAAGCACTACCAAAAGAGCCACTTTTAAAAATGGTTAAAAAGTTTGGTGAAGTTGATGATATTGAAGAGTATGTTGAAGAATTTATTGTTGAACATAATGGTTTGTTTGTCAAAAATAAATTTATTATTGCTGGTTTTTTAGATGTTAAATTTGAGTATGATGATTTAGAATTAGATTTTGAAGCCTATGATGCTTTTTGGGTTTCTTCACTTTGTCATTTTGAATTTTCTAATGCTGTGTTTAATCATGGTTCTCCACATGCTGGTCTTTTTGCTCCTTGTTCAGTTTATTTTTATGTTCCAAAAGATTCGGGTGAATTACATGTTGGTTATGCAAAAGTGGATAACTGGCTTTCTTCAACAGGTATTACTAACAAAGATAAAATAGCTTATATGAATGAGATTTCGGCTTCGGTTATTCGTATACTTGAGGAGTTAGGTTTTGAGCATAAGGGAGAAGCAAAAAAAGCACTGGTTCCAGTAGAAAAAGTAGCTTCTACTGAATCCGTTCTTATTGATTTTTACGGAACAAAAGGTCAACCTGAAGCTGAATTAAAATCTATGGTTGATAAGTTAGGTGATATCGGTTTTGCAGCATCAGCTAAAAATGAACATCTTGAAAATCATTATTACAACAAATTCAAAGAGAAAAATGTTGATCTTTTGAATTTTTATACTATTTTTGATATTAAATCATTACGTTCTTTGTTAATTAAAAATCCAGATTTTGGTGCGTATGCCCCTTTTAACTTGTTGGCTTATAAAAAGTTAGCAAAAGAAGAGGGTGGTGATACAACTTGGTATGGTCATTTAAATGTTGAGACAATGTTAAGAATTATAGGTGAGAGTGACAAAGCAACGCAAGATGAATTTAAAGCAATGATGTCAAAAGTTGATACTCATCTGAAAACTGAGATGAAACCAACTGAGAAAAAACGTTTGACTTTTTCATCAGAATTACCAAAAAAACCACTTTTGAAAATGGTTAAAAATATTGGTGAAGTTGATGATATTGAAGAGTATGTTGAAGAATTTATTGTTGAACACAATGGTCTGTTTGTAAAAAACAAGTTTATTATTGCAGGTTTTTTAGATGTTAAATTTGAGTATGATGATTTAGAGTTAGATTTTGAAGAGTATGACGCTTATTGGGTTTCTTCTCTTTGTCATTTTGAATTCTCAAATGCTGTCTTTAATCATGGTGCACCACATGCAGCTGCCTTTGCTCCTTGTTCGGTTTATTTTTACATTCCAAAAGATTCTGGTGAATTACATGTTGGTTATGCTTCTGTAGATAATTGGCTAGCCACTACGGGGATTACTGATGTTGATCAAATTGCTTATATGAAAGAAATTTCAGCATCAGTTATACGTATATTTAAAGAGTTAGGGTTTAAGATTGAAGGTGAAGAAAGTACTCCTGTCACTAAAGAAGTTGTAGCTCAAGAAGCTGTAACTAAAGTAGAAACTACGCAGGTTAAAGCTGTTGTAAAAGAAGAGAAAATAAAAAAGGAGGAAAGCTTAGTAAGTATTGCTATCCCTGCTGTTCCTAAAGTGAATGTATCTGTACCTACAGTACCTAAAGCCATTAAATTAAATGTTCATGGTCAAGAATTAAAGAGTATTGAGACAAGTATTGACCGTTCTATTAAATATTCTAAACGTGTTCCTCCAAATTATTTAACTTCTGCTGAGCGTTATAATAAAGGAGGAGAAGGTGCTTCTCTTTCTCACTCTGATATTATGGTTGGTGAAGTAGATAAAGGGCGTATATCTACTTATTTAAGAACAGAGTTAATGTCTGTAGAAGAGGCTAAGTCTAAACTTAAAAATGCTGGATTTAAAATTCTTACGGTATTTCCTTTAGACAAGAAGAAAAAACTTACTTCTATTGTGTTCACTAGCGATGAATTACAAAAAATGTCTTTAAAAGAAAACAAAGGTCACTTAGCAACGTTAAGACTTTTGATTAATGAAAAAGATAAAAAAGTTAGTATTACTAATCCCCTTTATTTAGCGAAAGCATTTTTACAAGATCATTTTGACAAAGAGGGTGCAAATAAGATTTTAAAATCTTTAGTAGACGAATTTAAGGGTGTGAAGAATTCAATAGATAAGTTAAAATTTCAGCTTTTACCTAAATATCAATTTATGGATAAATTACCTTACTTTGGTGACCATTTAGTGGTGGCACGAGGAAAGAATTTAAAAGATAAGTTAGTAGATAACAAACGAGTTGTTTTCTCACTTGATTTAGCAAATGGCGCTACACTTGTAGGTGTGAAGTTAAATAAACGTACTCAAAAATTCCCAACAAAGATTGGTTCTGATAATGCAGGGATGTTACCGTATCCTCTGTTAATTGAGAATGGTGAAGCAAAAATTTTAGACCCTAAGTATTACTTGTCATTAATGTACCCAAGATTAAGAATGGAAGAGTTTATGACCATTGCTACTGTACCAGATGCTATTGCAAATGATTGTACAAAGGTTTTTAGATAGAAGAAAGAAAGTTAGACCCTATAAAGTAACTTATGCTAAAATTTATTTATTATATAAAGGGATTATTATGCTAAAAAAAGTTTTATGGGGTTTAAGTCTCTTCTTTGTCTTATCTTCAGCACAACAACCAGCTCAAAGTATTTTGTTAACTAAGGCTGTATTTGAAGAGAAAGTAGTTTGGGATAATATTCGTGGGAATGTTCGTAAAATGCTGCCTGTAACAAAAGTAAAAAATGGTTCTACACTCATTTATGTAAATCAAGTTACTAATCAATCAAATGTAAGCAAAAAACAAATTGTTATAGACAACCCTATACCTTATGGCTCAACATATATTCGAGGAACTTCAAGTTGTGAGGGTGTTTGTGAAATGCTTTATTCTATTGACGGTGGAACGACGTTTAAGAAGAGTGAAGCGTTATTTGTAGTGTATGGAACAAAAAAAAGAGTACCCATGGCTTCTGAGTATACACATATTAAATTTATCTTTTCAAAGTTAGCCCCCTATGGAAAAGTACGTATGGCATTTAAGGCAAGAGTTAAATAGTGTAATAATGAAACATTATGATTTTCATTATTATTTTTTATATCTTTTTCTAGAGATTTTAGTGATTTGATAATATATTTTATAAACAACAATGGGGGAAGTGCTATATGGAACATCTTTTAATAGGTTTGGTTGTAACTATCGGTATTGCAACTATTATAAATGTATATTTAAAAAAACTTGATATCCCTACTGTGATTGGATATATCGTCACAGGTTTTGCAATTGCTCAAATATTTCACTTTGCAGACACTTCGAAAGAAACTTTAGCGCATCTTGCTGAATTCGGTATTGTTTTTCTTATGTTTACCATTGGACTTGAATTTTCCATTAGTCAAATGCGTTCTATGAAAAAAGAGGTTTTTGTTTATGGAGCTTTACAAGTTATTCTCTCAGGACTCCTTTTTACCTTTTTAGCATTTACATTTTTTGATATTACGGTTAAGAATGCCATTGTTATTGGTATGGCATTGTCACTTTCTTCTACGGCAATAGTACTTAAAATACTGAATGAAAATGGAGATATACATACAGGGTATGGACGTGTTGTTTTAGGAATATTGCTTTTTCAAGATTTAGCTGTTATTCCTATGCTTCTAATGATTTCAATCTTTACTTCGACCAATGCTTCAGTTGGTGAATTGCTTTTAGAAACAGTTATTTCAGCTGCGATTGTATTTGTTATCTTATTCGTGGTGGGTAAATATTTTATAGAACGTTTTTTTGATTGGGTAACAAGTTCTGAGTCTGAAGAGATATTTTTAGCCTCAGTTATTTTAACGGTTATTGCAGCTTCTGTTCTAGCAGAACAGTTTGGTTTCTCTTATTCTTTAGGAGCATTCCTTGCTGGTATGACCATTGCTGAGACGAAGTATCGTTACCGTATAGAAGCTGATCTTGTACCGTTTAGAGACATACTTCTAGGGATTTTCTTTGTGACTATTGGTATGCAGATTAACTTAGATATTGTTAGTGACTTTATTTTTACTATTTTAGGTTTATTGCTTGCTATGATGCTCATAAAAGCGTTGGTTCTTTTTTTAGTAATGAGACTTTTTATGCAAAATCGTTCGGCTATTAAAAGTGCTTTGGCACTGATGCAAGTAGGAGAATTTGCATTGGCAATTTTCGCACTTGCAAACTCTTATAAAATCATTTCTGATCAAACCAATCAGATTATGATTGTAACCATCGTTTTGTCTATGATATTGACACCATTTATTTTGAAAAATATTAAATTTTTAGCTGATTTATTTTTTGCAGAACCTGTGGGTTTACGAGAACGAGCATTGGTTTCTACAGGATATAAAGATCACATTATTATATGTGGCTATGGACCTGTAGGTAAGATGCTAGTAGAAAGATTTAAGAAGAACAATGTCTTATATGTTATTTTAGAGCATGATGTTAAATTGGTAGATGAAGCAATTGCATCAGGTGAAGAGAACATTTTTTTAGCCAATGCAGCACAAAAGTCTGTTTTAGAACATTTTGATATTAAAAAATCTTTAGCAATTTTTTCGGCAGTAAATAATCCTCATCAAGTAAGACTTATTTGTGAAAATATTAATTCCTTTGGGGCTGATATTAATTCTGTAGTTACAGTGAAAAATAAATCACAAGAAGAGAGTATTGCTGATTTGAACATTACGCACGTGTTAAACAGACGAGAGGCTGTTACTGATATATTAGCCAAACAAATTTGTGCTTTTAAAAAAGTTGAATAAATTTAGAATCGTAAGTTACGCTTCTAAATTTATTATTTGAAAATAGTATATTTCTTAAATTTCCTATTTCCTTTCAAAATTCATTTAAAATTCATTAATAAACAATTTACCTTTCTATAAAAGACGCTCTTACTAAGAAAAGTCCTTTACGTTTAATTGTGTAAATTAAGGATAAAATCCTTCAAACATAAATAAAAGGATATAAAAATGAATTATAAATTGAGCCTAGTGACCCTACTACTACTAAACACATTGAATGCCAGCATGGATCATTCTAATAGTAATGAGAATAATACAAGTAAAGAAAGGTCAAATGAGTTTAGTGAAGATCCAGAAACAAAAGCTTTAGAGTTAAAAGAGAGAAAACTTTCTTTAAACAATACTTTGAAAGAAGAAGCACTAAAAAGTAAACATGCAGCACTTTTGACAAAACTTCAAGAACTTAAGTGGGAAAAAGAACTTTTGTCTGAAGAGTTTGCACTTAAAGAGTTGGAGACCAAGACCAGCAATTATGAAGTAAAAGTAAAATATGAAAAAGAGATAGAGGCATTAGAGTACTTGGCAAGAGTAGAGACAATTAATGACGAAAGAGCCAATGCTAAAATAGAGAAAGAGAAGCAAGAGCGTGAGTTAGAAATTTCTAAGTTAAAGTCTCAAATTGAAGTTTTTGAGAATACAAAGATACGTGAAAAATACGTAAATAGTAAACCAGTTTACCTTGAGAATCCATTAACAAAAGAGAATAAATTAGTTATTTCAGATCGTCGTATTTCGATTAACGGAACCATTCGTAAAAGTATGGCTGATGAAATTACGAAAAAAATTAATTATTTTAATAATAAAGATAAAAAACAACCGATTTTTATGGTTATAGACCGTTCACCAGGTGGTTCAGCCTTGGCTGGGTATATGATTTTAAAAGCAATGAAAGGAAGTGAAGCTCCTATTTATGTTGTGCTACGTGGGTATGCAGCATCTATGGCAGCAATTATTGTAACCTTAGCTGATAAGTCATTTGCTTATGCTCACTCGACTATTTTGCATCATCAACCATTATCAGTGGCTTATGGTAACTTGACAGAGCAAGAAGAACAGCTTAAACGTCTTGAATCATGGTGGATTGAATTTGGTGGTGCTACGGCAGATAAGATGGGTATTACGCTTGATGAGTTTAAAGCAGCAATGTACAAAAATAGCTCTAATGGTGATTGGCAAGAGTTGGCTGTAAACGCACAAAAGCTTAAATGGGTAAATCATATAGTAGATACCATTGTAGATACTTCTGTTTTAGAAGAGCCAAAGAAGAAAGAGCCTAAAAAACGTAGTTTATTAAGTCTTTCTAACTTTGAAGAGACGGTTAATGAAAAAGGAGCATCAGTAGTTTATCTACCTCGTTTGTCCCCTTCTGATTCTTATTTCTTACATAACCCTAGTGGGTATTATCAGTTTAGATAAAAAGGACGTGAAGCTCTTTCTATAGCTTCACGACTGTAATTCCAAGGTTACCCTTAAGTCCATGAAAAGATTGGAGTTTTGGGTAGCCCTTTAAGTATTCTATAATTACTTTTTTAAGTACGCCTCCACCTGTTCCATGAATAATCTCAACTTCATTAAATCCAGATACCAAGGCATCAGAAAGAAAAACATCAAGTTTATCAATGGCTTCATCTGCATAACAACCAAGCAGTTTAATCGATATAGAACCTTGTCTCGACCTTTCTACCTTTACAGTCGTTTTTGTTTTGTTTACAACTTTTTTCTGAAGGCTTTCAAGGTAGCGCAGTTGAGAAAGTGGTACACGCATTTTTAAGCCATCTACTTCTATGGTGGCTTCTGTGTTTCTAATCCCTAAGATTTCTCCTCTTGAAGTACGATACTTAACGGCATCACCTACTTGTAAAACACGTTTGTTAGGTTGTTCTACTTTCTTAGCATGAGTAGAGAGTTTTTTTTGTTTATGCGCATCATTTAAAAGTCGCCGACCTTCTGTGGACTCTTTAACTTTCAGCGCTTCCAAAGCACGTTTTGTTGCTGCATTATAACGGTTTTCTAAAGTGGCTACTGCTTTTCGCTGTTGTTCGTTTAGCGTCTCCTCTATATTTTCAATCTCTGTTCTTTTCCGTTCAACAATGGCTAGTTCTTTGTCTATTTGTTCTAGTTTTAGACGCATTTCACGTTCTAAAGTAGTCGACTTTTCTATAAGTTCATTTAGGTTTTCTTTATCTTCTCCATAGACATCCTTTGCTTTTCTTACAATGTGTTCAGGAACACCATATCTTTGTGCTGTTTCAAAGGCATAAGACTTTCCAATACTTCCTTGTAAAAAAGTATAGGTAGGTTTACGGTTTTCTTCGTCATAAAGGGCTGCAATGAGTTCTACATCATCATCTGTAGACATCAGTGAAGCCAAACGTTTGTGGTGGGTAGTAACGATGAATGTAATGCCTTTTTTCTTTAATTCATCGAGCATTACTCTAAACAAAGAAGCAGCTTCATCTGAGTCTGTTCCAAGTTCTATTTCATCGACTCCGACTATGGCATTTTCTTTGTCAAAAAGCTTAGCAAACTCTACCATACGACCTGCAAAGGTAGAGATGTCATTTTTAACGGATTGAGGGTCATCTATAACAGCTTCAATACTTTTAAAATGTCCTACTTCTGTTTTTTCTTCATTACATTTAAACGGTAAGAGATTTTTAGACATATAGACAGCAGAGAGTAAAGACTTGAGTAGCATGGTTTTACCACCAGCATTTACACCTGTAACTAGCATGACAGATTTTTCTAAATTGATGCTAACAGGTTTTGGTTTGTCAATAGCAGGGTGACAAAATTCTGAAAGATTAACAACTTTACGTTTTGAGGGTAATATAAAATGATAGTCATAAGCACGGGCAAAAAGTACCCGTGCTTGGTAGTGGTCAAATTTATCGTATTCACGGTTAATAAACCTCATAAATAAATAGTGCTTATGTAAAGTAGCAGAAAAAGTCTGACAATAACGGTAAATTACTTCTTCTTTACGAGAAAGTAGGGCTGACTCTTTCTCTTTTAAATGAGAAATAGACTGAGGTAAAATATAAAAGAATCCACCAGCAGTACGCCCAACCACGGAAGCTTTGAGGATTTTGTTAAATCCACCACGTACCATGAGGGTTTCTTCTCCATTCAAAAAGTGTATTTGAGTGTCAACCAAATAATCTTTTAAAGTAGAAGAGTGTGCCAACTTATAAAGTTTGTCTTTGAGTTCTGACTTATTTTGTTTGAGTGCTTTTTCTATGTCATAAAGTTCAGGTTCACGTTCAGGGTTTATGTTCCCTTCGCTTGTGAAGTATAAAATAACATCAGCAATCTCTTCATGAATATCAATCTCACGTATCCATTTGTTTAAAGGCTCAGGTAATGAAGAGGTTTTTAAAGCATTAAAATACTCTATCATGCTCACAAAAGCATAGATATCTTCTAAAGAGAGTACACCTTGTTTTTTAATACGATTAAGTTGCTCATCAAGATTATGAACTTCTTTCATAGCAGGAAACTCTACCGTGGCAAGTGCAGAAATATATTTAAAATGCTGATTAATATCCCCCATCATTTCTATAGATTTATCACGTGCATAGAAGCTTTGAAAGTTATTTATAAAGGGGTCTAGATCTAGTTTTTGAGTTAGGGTTTTCATTGGGTGAATTATATCATAGATTTTTTTGCCATTTATTGTCTTTTCTGTTTTTTATTTTGTCCATAACTTTTTTAACTATAATGGCTTTAAAACTCTTGGAAAAAATGCATGAACTATCAAAAAATACTAGAAGAAATAGAACTGGAAATACAAGGTGCGTTAGAACATGGAAAAGTGGCAGATTATATTCCTGCTTTGGCAGAGGTTGACCCCTATCAGTTTGCTATGACCATTACGCTTGAGAGTGGTGAACAGTTTTCGGTGGGTAAGAGTAAAGAAAAGTTTTCTATTCAGAGTATTTCTAAAGTGTTGGCTTTTTCATTGGCTATAGACATTTATTCTACTTCATTGTACAAAAGGGTAGGGGTTGAGCCATCGGGTTCGGCATTTAACTCTTTGGTTCAGTTGGAGTATGAAAATGGTATTCCTCGTAATCCTTTTATTAATGCTGGGGCTATTGTCGTTGTGGATGCGCTTATAACGCATTTTGGTGGGAACTATGCAGCCTTAGAAAAAGTGATGAATTTTGTTCGAGAGATTTCGGGTAATGCAGATTTACAATTTGATGCGATAGTGGCAAAGTCTGAGATGGAACATGCTTCGCGTAATCTTGCTTTGGCACAACTTATGAAAAGTTTTAATAATATTGAAAATGATGTACATGACGTGGTACAAACATACTTTAGGCAATGTGCCATTTCTATGAATACGCAAGAGTTATCACGGGCGATGATTTATTTGGCTTTTGATGGTAAAGACCCTATTTCTAAGAAAGAGTTTTTGAGTGAAGCCCAAGCAAAACGGGTGAATGCACTTATGCTTACTTGTGGTCATTATGATGCCAGTGGAGAGTTTGCTTTTAATGTGGGGCTTCCTGCAAAGTCTGGTGTGGGAGGTGGTATTGTAGCTGTAGTTCCCAATGTTATGAGTATTGCTGTGTGGTCACCAAGACTTAACAGTCATGGTAACTCACATGTGGGAACTTTGGCTTTACAATTGTTTACCACTAAAACAGGTTTGAGTATTTTTTAATTGTTACAATTTATTTAAAAATAACATAAAAGTGTTATACTTTGTAATATACATAATTTAAAAGGACACCTTATGGAAAAAGATTTTAAAGAAGCGATAGATAAATCAAAAAAAGCAATGGAATCATTAGAGAGTAAAGTTGAAGACTTAGCTGAAGATTTTTCTGAACAGAGTAGCGAGATTTGGAAAGATTTGAAAACGTCATTTTCGACAATAAGTTCTAAGTTGGATAAGGCTGCTAGTAACTTTGATAAAAAAGATGATGAAGCAATACTTCAAGCACATTTAGGTGCGATGGAAGCTAAAGAAAATATGAACGAAGTAAAAGATACTATTGAAGAGTTTACTATTAACGCAATGAAGTCAGCAGAAGTAGGTATTGACAGGGCTGTCCTAAAAGCACATCTTGGGAAGATGGAAGCTGAAGATTTTTGGGAGAATGAGGGCAAAGGTATTCGTGAAGAATTTAATAATTCAAAAAAATCTGTTTCAAAATTGGCTGAAGATGCCATAGATGAAATAGGTAACTTTTTTGAGAAGTTAAATAAAACACTGTCTAAAGAAAAGTCTTAGTTTGTAGACTTTAATACGCGCATACGTTTGAATCTTTGCCATTTTTGTGGGTTGAACTTTTTGTAGAACCATAGACATCCAGCATCAAAACCAAAGTAGAAAACTGAAATGGCAGAAGGTGGGTTGGCAGAAGGTACAAACGGAACTTTGTCAAACCATACTTCAGGCCAGTACCAACATTGGTAATACGTTCCTACTAATTCTAGGTAGACAATGGCAAAGAACATAAATAGAAAAAAGAGCTTGGTTTTTGGTCGGCGTTTAAAAATCCATAGGATGACTAAAAGACAAATAAAACCAAAAACATCATTACCCAAAATGAGCCAAGCTGTTGAATAGATAATCATAGCCAGATATAAAAACTTAATAATACTCTCTTGATGTTTTAAAATAATAGGTTCTTTTATAAAATAATAAACACAAGCATAAATAATGGCATGACCAAAAGGTACATAAATAGGTAGATTCTCTAGTCTATAAGTATACATACCAAAGACTAAAGAGAAAAGTAACTCTCCTCCTAAAGCGACAATGAGTCCAAAAAACATTAGTTGTTTAATCTGCTTTGAGACTTGGGTGTATATCCATAAGAAAGTTAGAATTACTAAGACATTTGTAACCCATTGTTGTTCAAGAAGGTGACTGTCTAAGTAGAGTCCTAACCAGAGAAGAGGAAAGAATAGGATGTGTATATGTAGGTACTTCATTGTTTTCTTTTTTAAGTTAAATGGTATTTTTGTATGGTTAGTATTATAGTATAAAATATAATAGAAATTAAGTAGAAAAATGAGAAAAAAATATATAGGGATTATGTCTGGTACCAGTTTAGATGGTGTGGATATCGCGCTTTGTGAAGTCGATGATGAAGTTTGTATTTTGGAAGCGTCTCATTACGTAGATTTTGAGTTAGAATTAAAAGAAGAAATACTTAACATTATAAATGGAAGCACAACCATTAGAGATATTGGTTTAGTAGATTGTAAATTAGCATACTTTTTTGCTAAAGCTGTTAATGAATTGTTGGAAAAGTTTGAATACAAGGCTAAAGATATTATGGCTATTGGTTCACATGGTCAGACTTTATGGCATGAGCCAAATGGAGACTTTCCTTTTTCTTTACAATTAGGTAATGCTTCAGTCTTAGCTGTAGAAACTGGTATAGATGTGGTTTCCGACTTTCGTTCTAAAGATGTAGCAAGAGGAGGGCAAGGCGCACCTCTTGCACCTGCTTTTCATAACTTTTTATTTTCTCATTTAGAAAACTGTGCAGTACTTAACATTGGTGGGATGGCAAATATCTCAGTTTTAGGTCATGAGTTATTTGGATATGACACGGGATGTGGCAATGTACTGATGGATTTATGGATAAGTGAGCAGGAAGGTCTAGCTTATGACAAAGATGGATTGTGGGCTAAATCTGGAGAGATTAATGAAAAATTATTAGAAAAACTATTAAATGATGAGTACTTTTTATTAAAATTTCCTAAAAGTACAGGTCGTGAGTATTTTAATAAGAAATTTTTAATAAAGTATTTAGAACCATTCGGTAAAATGTCCCCAGTAGATATACAAGCAACATTATTGGCATTAACGGTACAGTCTGTTGCGAATGAAATTAAAAAGTTTCAAATTAAAGAACTTTTAGTTTGTGGTGGTGGTGTTAGAAATATTTTTTTAATGGAAGAACTACAAAAAATTTTACCATCTGTGTGTGTTAGCTCTACCGAAAAATATGGGGTTGATGCAGATAATATGGAAGCCATGATATTTGCATGGTTAGCACATAAACGGCTAGGGTTAGAGTCGGTTGATTTGAAAACAGTTACAGCAGCAAAAAATAATACAATTTTAGGGGCGATATATGCAAGCAATTGAAAAATGGATAGCTGACTTAGGTTATAAAGATTATACACTAACAGTAATAACTGCTGATGCCAGTTCTAGACAATATTATAGACTAAGTGTAGGAGAAGAAAGTTTTGTAATAATGGATTCTTCTGCTGATAAAGATAGTATGTATCCATTTATTGATATTTCTGTGCGTTTACTGAAAGCAAAAGTGGAAGTTCCTAGAATTATTTCTCAGAATATTAAAGAGGGTTTTTTATTACTTTCAGACCTAGGTTCCCAACATTTAGCTGATATGTTAAGTCCTATGAGCGTTGAACTTTTATACATGAAAGGGATATCTGAAATTGTAAAAATGCAAGAGATTGATACCACGGGTATGGATGTTTATGATAAAACATTTTTAATGTCAGAGATGAATCTTATGGAAGAGTGGTATTTACGACAACACAAAAGTATTTTTTTATCTGATAAAGGGTTAAAGAACTTAGAGAATATCTTAGAAATAATTGCTGATGAGGTTTTAGCTCAACCCCAAAATATTTTTGTTCATCGTGACTTTCATTCTCGTAATATTATGTTAGAATCAGGGAAGTTAGCGTTGATAGATTATCAAGATGCAATGTCTGGCGCATTGACTTATGATTTAGTCTCTTTATTAAAAGATGTTTATGTAGAGTTTGATGCTAAGAAAATGGAAGAGCTTGCCTTAGAGTTTAAAGCTTTAAAAGGTTTAGATGTCTCAGATGAAGAGTTCTTACGTTGGTTTGACTTTATGGCACTTCAAAGACATATTAAAATTTTAGGAATTTTTTCACGTTTAAATATTCGTGATGCTAAAAGTAGCTATTTAAAAGATATTCCATTAACATTAAAATATGTTTTAGAAGTATGTGAAAAATATGATGTTTTAGCGCCATTAGGTGAATTGTTAAAAAGGTAAGTATAATATTAAAAATGAATTTTAGGGAACTTTTATGACAGCAATGATTTTAGCAGCAGGCTTAGGAAGTCGGATGAGACCCCTCACAAACAATACTCCAAAACCACTTTTAGAAATAGGAGGAAAGCCTCTTATCGTCTGGCATATTGAACAACTTGAAGAAGCTGGATTTACAGATATCGTGATTAATGTTGCTTATTTGGGTCAGCAAATTATTCAGTATTTAGGGGATGGTTCTAAATTTGGAGTTAACATTCTTTTTTCTGATGAACAAAATGAAGGTGCTTTGGAGACAGCTGGGGGAATAGTTAAGGCTTTAGATAAGTTATCTGACACTTTTTTAGTAGTTAATGGAGATGTTTGGACAGACTATAACTATTGTAACAATTTTGAACTTTCAGAGGAGAAATTAGCACATTTGGTTTTGGTTAAAAACCCAGAACACAATTTAAAAGGTGATTTTCTTTTAACTGGAACAGATGAAAAATACACTTTTTCAGGAATAGCTTACTACTCAAAGAGATTATTCATGCCACTTAGTTATGGTAAAGCTCCTTTGGCACCATTATTATTTGATGCTGTAGTTAAAAATAAAGTTATAACTGAGTATCATGATGGAAGCTGGCATGATATTGGAACACCAGAACGTTTAGAATTGTTAGATAACATATTAAAAAATAATACGCAACATGAATATATGTAACTTTCCATACTAAAGTAAAATTATATATTATTTTTTATTAAATAAATCACAATTGCTTCACAATGTTATGCAATTATTGGCAGATTTAACTTAAAGTAGGGGCTATAGTGAAGATATTACAAAATTTAAATATTTTATATGTAGAAGACGAAGAAGCAATAATTGATAAGTACACCTACTTTCTAGAGGAAAGTTGTAAAGAAGTTTTCATCGCTAGAGATGGTGAAGAGGCTTATAAAATGTACAAAGAAAATAAAATACATCTTATTATTATGGACTTACTTATCCCTAAAATGAGTGGTATTGTACTTGCCCGAAAAATTCGTGAAGATAATGATACTATCCCGATGATTGCTTTAACAGCGCATTCAGATAGAGAGATATTATTAGATATTGTCGAATTGAATTTCTCATCTTACTTAATTAAACCTGTCTTACGTTCAGATCTTATTAACGCTTTGGAAAAAGTATCACAAAAAGTAGATGGGGGACGTTCTGTTCCTTTACCTTGTGATTGTGCTTGGGATACTAAGAGTAAAACATTGTTTCATAATGATGAGTCAGTTTTCTTAACAAAAAGAGAGTCAAAACTTTTTGAACTTTTAGTTGAAAAAGCTGGAACACCCTGTTCTGATGATGAAATTTTCTTTTATGTTTGGGGTGATGAGTTTGATAAAGTTATTACCAACTCATCTATTAGAACATTGGTTAAGAATTTACGTAAAAAAATACCTACAGAATTGATTAAAAATCAGTATGGTGTGGGTTATAAAATCAGTTTTTAATCTTCTTTAATCACTGCTAAATATTCTTTTGTAAATATTTAGCTACAGCATCTTGGTCATTATTCTCTTCTAGTACAATATCAGCTTCAATTTTTACAGCATCTAAAGCATTATTTACTGCCACAGCTGTCCCTGCTAACTTAAACATACCTATGTCATTAAGACCATCGCCAAATACGGTTGTATGTTGGGTATTAACATTTAAATACTCATGTACTTTACCTAAAGCATGGGCTTTATCACTCAATGGGTGAAGTATGGTTAGAAAATAGCAGTTCATGTAGTTTTCAGGTGCTAATTTTATTTCAATACTATTTGAAAACACTTTTAATAGATGCTCAGCTAAAGGTCGTAATACTTTTTCTTCTCCCATATAAACCAGTTTAAGTGTATCTTTTGCACCTCTAATATTTTTAACATAAGACAAACGTTTGTCCATGGTATATGATTCTTTAATAAGACGTTCTTGGTAGTAATTTAGTTGAGAGGGTATTTCAAATGTTTCATCTAAGTTTTTATGATCATTTAATGCTATGACATAAGGAAAAATATCAAACTTCCTACTCTCTTCAATAATAGAATCACCAATCTCCTTGTCTAAAACATTTAAATCTATGAGCTTTTTTTCTCGGTTAGCAACCATGGCACCATCAAGTGTAATGAGGGGAAAGTTTAGTTTAAGATCTTTTAAAAAATCATTTGTTTTAGCAAAGCTTCTGGCTGTAGCAATAGATAACATGGCATGCTTAGTTTTTTCGTTCCAAATATCTTTTGAAAATTGGCTAACAGTTTGTGTGCTGTGTAAAAAAGTATGGTCTAAATCAGTAATAAAAAGTTTTTGCATTAAGTATCTTTTTTAAAGAGTATTATATCAAAGAGTTTGCTAAACTTTCAGCATGGAAATATTGCTACAAATACTCTTCGCTATGGTGTTATTGGAACTATTAGAACTTTATCTACATAGAGCTGATACCTTATCCTTGCTGATTGATAAACTTTTTACCTATTATGAGAAGTCCGTGTTCCTTTTTTTTATGGTACATCCTTCTATTTACTTTGTTTTAGGAGCATTACTTTATTTTGATGCTTTTAATTTTTATGGTATTACTATTTTAGTGCTTAAGACATTTGATATTTTTTTTAAAATAGAATTAATTAGGCAAAAGTATTATTTAGATAGTATGGATAGTGAACTGCAAAAGATGATGGATATGAAGTTGACCTTCACCATGAAGTTTTTAGCTTTATTAGTACATGTTCCACTGTTATATATGGCAATAACTTCAGTTTTTGGCTAAACTTAACAATAAGTTGAATATAATGGTAATACTACAAAAAGACTACAAAATCCCCAAATAGCTTTTAAGAGGACCTATGAGCGAACAGCAATCAAAAAAACAAAATAACAATAATAAGAAAAGTTCTAATAGAACGCATGTCCCAGTAAATGGATATAAAGTAGAAGATTTACAAAAAGAGCCAATGGAAAACTTAGTTGCCATTGCCTTAAAAGAGAGAGTAGAAAATCCAAATGAATATAAACGTAAAGACCTCATTTTTGAAATTCTAAAGTCACAGGTAACTCAAGGTGGATTCATCTTGTTTACAGGTATTTTAGAAGTAATGAATGATGGTTATGGTTTCCTTCGATCAGAAGATGGAAACTTTGCAAACTCTCAAAATGACACCTATGTAAGTGGTACACAAATCAAGCGTTTTGCACTTAGAAATGGTGATATTGTAACAGGTCAAGTTAGACAACCTAAAGACCAAGAGAAATACTATGCTTTACTTAAAATTGAAGCTATTAATTACTTACCACCAGAAGAGTCTAAAAAAAGACCTCTTTTTGATAACTTAACACCTCTTTATGCAACAGATCAACTTAAACTTGAATACAGTCCAACGAAACTCACAGGTAGAGTACTTGATCTTTTTACCCCTATTGGTAAAGGACAAAGAGCATTGGTAGTTGCCCCACCAAGAACTGGTAAAACAGAGCTTCTTAAAGAGTTAGCACATGGAATTACACATAATAATCCAGAGGCATCACTAATGGTACTTTTAGTAGATGAAAGACCAGAAGAAGTAACAGATATGCAGCGTTCAGTTCAAGGTGAAGTTTATTCTTCTACTTTTGATTTACCTGCCCAAAACCATGTTAGAACAGCTGAAATGGTTATTGAAAAAGCAAAAAGACGTGTTGAGTCTGGAAAAGATGTAATTATTCTTTTAGATTCAATTACAAGACTTGCTCGTGCCTACAATACAGTAACACCAAGTTCTGGTAAAGTACTCTCTGGTGGTGTGGATGCAAATGCATTACATAAACCAAAACGTTTCTTTGGTGCTGCTAGAAATATTGAAGAAGGTGGTTCTTTAACCATTATTGCTACAGCCTTAATTGATACTGGTAGTAGAATGGATGAAGTAATTTTTGAAGAGTTTAAAGGTACAGGTAACTCAGAAGTAGTACTTAACCGTTATGTTTCTGAAAGAAGAATTTACCCTGCCATTGATGTTACTAAATCTGGAACAAGAAAAGAAGAGCTTATGGTAAGTGCTGAAGATCTTCAAAAAGTATGGGCAATTAGAAATGCGATGCAAAATATGGAAGATGTAGAGGGATTAAAATTCCTTTTCTCTAAAATGAACAAGACTAAGAATAATGCAGAATTCTTAGCCATGATGAACGAGTAGTGTATAGTTTTTAGCTATACAAATATAATAATATGAAAATAGGCGTTTTTGACTCAGGAGCAGGGGGTCTAAGCGTTGTTAAATCCCTTCTTGCTCATAATCTTTTTGATGAGATTATTTACTACGGAGACACAGCGCGTGTCCCCTATGGTCCAAAAGATCAAAATACTATAATCCGATACTCCCTAGAAGCACTCGAATTTTTTAATAACTTTGACATTGACTTACTGATTACAGCTTGTAATACAGTCTCTGCTTATGCCTTACCTGAAATGAATGCTCAGAGTAATTATCCTGTATTGGGTGTTATTGAACCTGGGGTCATGGCACTTGAAAATGCTAGTTTAAGGAAAGATGATAATATTTTAATTATGGCAACACGTGCGACCATTAATTCTAAACGTTATGAAAAAGCACTTGAAAAGTTGGGACATACTAATATTACTTCTTTACAGACAGGGCTTTTTGTTCCTTTAGTAGAAGAAGGTATTTTTAATGGGAAGCTTTTAGATGCGACAATGAATCATTACTTTTCAGATATTGAAAAACCTAAGGCAATTATTTTGGGTTGTACCCATTTTCCTCTTATTGGAAATGCATTGTTAAGATATTTTGAAAATAAGCCTTTACTGATTCATTCAGGAGAAGCGATTGTTCAGTATTTAGAAGCAAGATATGATTTAGAAGTAAAAGAAGATGAAGCAAATTTAAAAATATTTGCTTCAGATAATGTGGCTGGTTTAAGAAAAATAGCTGATACTTGGTTATAAAATCCCTACAGCATTACGCACTTGAAGCATCTTCTCATCAGCGATAATTCTCATCTTTTTAGCACCATCACTTAAGATGTCTTTCACTAAATCAGGATTATTTAAATACATTTCACGTTTTTCTCTGGCTTCAGAAAACTCATCCCAGATTAACTCTTTAAGATATTTTTTGAAGTGACCATATCCTTCTTCTCCACCTTTATAACGTGCTTGAAGTTCAAGTTTTCTTTGTTCATCTAAAAATAAAGAAGCAAGATTATAAATATGACATCCATCATATTCTAAAGGTTCACCTAGAGGAGTTGAAGATGAAAGGATTTTATTACAACGTTTTTGTAATTTCTTTTCAGTTTCCATAAAAATATCAATGGCATTATCATAAGACTTTGACATTTTTTGACCATCAATTCCTGGAATAGTAGCTACTTCATCATTCACAACATGTTCAGGTAAAGTAAAAATTTCTCCATATTCATTGTTGAATTTTGTAGCAATATCACGGGTCATTTCAACATGTTGAATTTGGTCTTTACCTACAGGAACCTTTTCTGTATCAAGTAAGAGTATATCAGCAGCCATAAGGACTGGATAAGAGAAAAGAGCATGGTTAGCTGTAATCCCTTTTGCTACTTTATCTTTGTATGAATGGGCTCTTTCAAGTAGTCCCATAGGGGTAAATTTAGAGAGCATCCAGTAGAGTTCAAGTACTTGTGGTACATCACTTTGAACCCAAAAAGTTGTTTTTTCAGGATTTATTCCTAGTGATAAATAATCCACAGCAGCATCAAAAGTAAGTTCTCTTAATAGCTTTGCATCTTTTGATGTTGTGAGTGAATGATAGTTCGCAATAAAAGTAAAAAGTTCTTCTTTTTCTTGAAGCTCAATCATGGGTTTCATAGCACCAAAATAGTTTCCTATATGTAGTTTACCTGATGCTTGAATTCCTGTTAGTACACGCATAGTTTTCCTTAAAAATAATGTTGTAAGTATAGCTAAAAAATCATTTTATGATTGTTTATATTTTCTTCTAAAAAATTTTTAATATATATATTTTATAATGTTTTATGATGTTTTATAGTATGATAATTTAAAGAAATGATGAAAGGATTAAGTTATGAAAAAAATATTACTTATACTATTATTTTTACCCATTTTTGTTTTTGCTGAGTTAGATTTAGCCAAAGTAAATAAAGCACTTTTAGGCATTAAGTCAAATAAGACTTTAAGCTTTTATACTACCAACAATAGGATTAAACTGAAGGGAAACTTAAATTTTACTTCATTTAAAGAAGCAGATATTCTCTTGTTTTCTAAAAAACCTGATAAAAAGAAATTAACGATTGTAGATTCCTATAAATCTTTGAAAACTCATAAGAATAGCATAGGGGCTATTTATATAAGAAAAGGTAGAACCCAAATAGTTTTTGTGCAAGAACGCTTAGAAATGAATGGTTTGAAACTTGCTTCAAACTTTAAGAAACACTTGATTCATGATTGGCAACTAAGTGCAGAGGCACTCTTGAAAAATATAAAATAGAGATTTAAAATCTATTATAATTTGCTTTAATCTAAAGCTAATTATTTAATATTCACAATTAGGCACATTTTTATGTTAGAATAGTCCATAATAAAACACTTATAGGAAGAATTGTGAATAATCGATTTAATTTTTTTAACAATAACAGAATTTATTTCTATGTAATACTTGCCTATATGGTGTTACTTCTAGTCTTATCAAATACTTATAAGAATATTGAAGTTTATGAAAATTATATAAAAAGAGCACTTTTTAATGAGGCTATTGGTCTTCTTGACGACACCTCTTCAAATGTTCTTTCTAAAATAGTTAAAAAAAATGGTAAATTTGTTCCTTCGAATATTGAAAATAAAATTCTAAGAGATGAAAATGAAAAAACATTAGGTCTTATTAAGAGTAAGGATATTAAATCCCTCTATGTTCTTTATCTATCTGGAGAAAATTATTTCTTTTTATTGGATACAGATAATGAAGAATACTCTTCGTTTAATGAGGTATTTATTGTTGAGAACTCAAAAGTTTTTAATCAAGTTATCAAAAATCAGAGAAAAAGAATTTTGATCCAAGAGGATGTTGCTGAACTTTCTTTTACTTTACTAAAGCCTATTGTTGAAAAAAATAAAACAGTTGCACTTTTAGTTATTGATTATACTGAAAATCGTTTGACAGCTGTTCTAGACGTAAGTGTTAAAGTCTTAAGTTATTTACTGATTTTAGTTTTAATTTTAATCTTTTTATTAATATTTTATATGATTAGTACCCGTTATGCCAAATATACAGTTTATCATAATTCAGAAACAAATACCCTAACTAGAATGTACATGATTGATAACCAGCAAAAGATTAACTTCAAGAAGTACTATGTAGCCTTAGCTGATATAGATTTTTTTAAAAGAGTGAATAATAGGCATGGACAAAAGAATGGTGATAAGGTAATTACTGAGATTATTAAAATAATAGTTACCTTTTTAAAGAGAGATGATAAGTTTATTCAATATTCAGGTGAAGAATTTTTACTTTTATTAGATAAGGATACTAGGACTGAAAAAGAGTTAAGAAAACTTTTAGAAGAGATTAAGCTGGCTGTTTATAGAGCGAATTTTGAAATAGGTGACGAAAAATTCAATTTAAGTATTTCAATGGGTGTATTATTAAATACAGAAATTCAAAAATCATTACAAGATGTTATACACAAGGCTGATACAGCATTGTATGAGGCAAAACATAATGGTCGAAATAGAATTAGCTACTTTGATATTTCTCAGCCAAAAAGACTTTACAGAGAAAAATTAAAAGAGATGATTGAGTCAGATAAACTGGTTTGTTATTATCAGCCTATTCGAGATTTAGAAACAAGTGCTTTACATCATTATGAGGCATTACTTAGAATTGAAGACGGTGATAATATTATTTTCCCTGATAAAATTTTACCAGACTTAGAAGACTCATATTTATATACACACTTAACTAAAAGAGTGATTGAGTTCAATATTGATATGTTAAGAAAAGACAGTAAAATGAGTATATCTATTAATCTCTCTGCTGATGATTTAGTAAATGATGCAATTCTATCAATTTTAGCACAAAACTCTGATCTCTCTGATAGACTTTTGGTAGAGATTTTAGAGAATAAAAGTGTTGATTATAAGAGAGTTGAACTCTCTATTCAGAAATTAAAACTTTTTGGTTATAAAATATGTATTGATGACTTTGGTTCTGGTCATTCAAACTTAAACCACCTTTTAAAACTCTCTATTGATTTCTTAAAAATTGATGGTAGTATTATTAAAGAAATTCATCATGATAAACGTGCTTATAGTCTTGTGAAAACTTTTGCATCTTTTTGTGAGCAAAACGATATTGAAGTGATTGCAGAGTTTATTGATAATCAAGAAGTTGTTGATATTTTAAAAAGTTTTGGTGTTAAGTTTGGGCAGGGTTGGTATTTCTCAAAAGCTGAACCTTATGAGGCACTAGATAAAAAGCATGAGTAAAAGGTGTAGCTTTTTTAGCTACACCCTCTCAATTGGAATTTATAGTTTAGTCATCATCCATACGTTGACCACGTTTACGTCCACTAATATCAAGTGGTACCCCTACAAAGTCAAATTTCTCTCTAAATACATTAGATAAGTAACGTTTATATGAGAAGTGAATTCCATCAGGTCTATTTGTAATAATAGCAATCTTCGGTGGTTTTGTCTCATATTGGGTAGCAAACTTAATACTAACTACACCACCATTAACTGTAGGTGGATGGTGTCTTGTTGTTGCATATTTAAGAACTTCATTCAGTGTAGAGGTTGGAATTCTTTGTTTATAACGTTCATAGATGGCTACGATATCATCTAAAATTTTATGCACTCTTAATCCAGTTTTTGCAGAAATAGTAATAAGTGGGGCATAGTGTAAAAATTTTAATTGATCACGAATATCTTCAACTGCTTTAGTATAAGTCTCTTCATCATCTTTATGTATATCCCATTTATTAAGGACAATCATACAACCTAGTTTATGTTTCTCAATAAGGTTGGCAACACGCTCATCTAGCTCTAATACGCCAACAGTAGCATCTATGATTAGTAGGGCTATATCAGCTTGTTCAAGCATCTCTTCTGTCCGTCCAAAGGCATATTTCTCAATACCTAAGATTTTACTACGCTTTCGAATACCTGCTGTATCTACGAAAGTGATTTTTCTATCTTGGTATTCTAAAGATTCATCTACAGGGTCAATAGTTGTTCCTGCTACAGGTGAAACTACAACACGTTCTTCATTTAAAAAAGCATTAAGTAGAGAACTTTTACCTGTGTTTACACGACCAATAATAGCTACTTTAATGTCTTTATCTTCTATCTCTACTTCTTCAACTTGAACCATGTCAACAATTTCTTCAAATGAAAGTTCACTGTCTTCTTCTAGTTTTAAACCTTGATCTTCTTCTTCGCGCTGAGGAATATATTCATCAAGCCATGCATAAAAGTCATTCATATAACGGTTATGACTTACAGACATAGGAAAAGTTCTGTCAGCACCGAATTCTAAAAAGTCCCAGTAGCGTACTGATTCATCTTTATCATTGTCTATTTTGTTAACAACCAGTGCAATTGGTTTGTTTAGGTCTTGGAGCTGGTAAAATAACTCTCTGTCTTCTTCTTCAGGGATATTTTTACCATCAACAAGGTAAATGATAATATCAGCTTCATCAGCAGCACGTAATGAGAGTTTTTTGACAGTAGCGAACATTTCAGTACTATCATCAATCCCACCTGTATCTATGACTTCAAAATCACGGTTCCCAGAAATGGTCACCATACGCTTTTTAATATCACGAGTGGTTCCCACAACATCTGAAGTAATGGCATCTCTTTGTCTAAGGAGTCTATTGAAAAGGGAACTTTTCCCTACGTTTGGTCGTCCTAAAATAGCGACTTTTTTTAATTTTGGCATTTATTTGTCTTGTATTAGTTTGCAGAGGTCAGGGATACTGACCGATATTGTTGGAAGTATAGCAAGTTTTTAATTATTGGTTGATGTTAGGCATGCTTTCTACATAAAGTGATTGAGAAGGGAAGGCAAAATCTGAATTATTGTCTTCTATAATCTTCATGATTTTTAAATTTACGTCTTCTTTTATTTCCATATATCTTGCCCAATTTGCTGTGTCGGTAAAGGTATAAATAAAAATACCCAATGAGCTGTCATCAAAAGAGCTAAAGTTTACTAACATTGTTTCTTTTTGGGCAATGTCTTTATGACTTCTTAACATGGTTCTAATATCAGTTAAAATACTTTCCATTTGCTGGCTATTTGTACTATAGGTTAGACCAAGGGTCATTTTAATACGCCTTACGCCTCGTCTTGAAAAGTTTTGAATAGGACTGTTGGCAATGACTTGATTTGGTAAAGTAATAAGGGCTTTCCCAAAAGCACGAATCTTTGTCGTACGCATACCAATATCTTCTACTGTTCCTTCTACATCACCAATTTTTATCCATTCTCCAATACGGATTGATTTATCAAGAAGTAAGGCAATAGAACCAAAAAGGTT
Organism: uncultured Sulfurovum sp.; assembly: GCA_902727895.1. Taxonomy (GTDB): domain Bacteria; phylum Campylobacterota; class Campylobacteria; order Campylobacterales; family Sulfurovaceae; genus UBA1140. The sequence goes on along the minus strand of CACVAP010000083.1, from coordinate 8,851 downwards.
GGCTGCTGTGTCTTTTGCAGCTAGGGCAAATGCTAAACCACCAATTCCCAGCCCTGCTACAAGTCCTGCAACATTTATACCCCAAAACTGTAAAATTGCACCTAAGGCAACAGCTAAAATAACCCCTCTAATGATGGTTAAAATAAAATTACCCATTTCATGTGCAAGTGCTGGGTTAAATCGTTCAGTAAAGTGATAGACAGCCCCTCTAAGTGCATGAACCAATGCATAAATTGCCCAAAAAATATTAAATAGAACCATACTGTCTATAAGTTTTTCAATAAATGGTGTATCAATATGAAGAAGTGTAAAGAAGAGTCTAAACCCGATGGTTAAAAAAACAAAAGAGAGAGGACCTTTAAGTGCTGAAAGAATTCTGTCATCATAATAGTTTTCTGTACGCTTAGCAAGAGGTTGTAAAACTTTAATGGTTAATGTTGCAAAGAGTTTACGTAAAGTAAAAAAAACAATTAATGAAAAAACAGCTGCTAAAATATTACCAAGAGGAAGTTCCCAATAGTGTTCACTTAAAAAAGGAACAGCATTACTTTTATATAGTTCATCGAGTAGGTTTTGGGCATAGGGTACAAAATTAATATCAATCTTATCTATAATTTCATCGGTGTTGGTATTATTATTTTCATTCATTGTTTTCACTTTTACTTTATATATGTAAGCATAATTTTATCCAAAAAAATTGATATAATACTTCGTTTAATCACAGTTTTTACACATAACTATGATTAAATATACTTATAAAAATAATAAAGGAATATTATGAAAAAAATATTAATATCACTGAGTTTATTACTTATAACGACCTTAGTCCAAGCAGAGACGGTTAAGGCAGACTTTAAAGTTGAGTTTGGGATTATTGGTGAAATTGGGATTGCAAATGCTGTTTTAACGAAAGATGAGAACTATTATGAGATTAATGTTAAGTTAAAGGCAACAGGTATTGCTAAAACACTTTCTGGTGGAAGAACAGAAGAACATATTTCAAGAGGACGTATTCAAAATGGAGTAATGGTTTCTGATTATTATCAAGTGACCAAATCACATGGCTCTAAAATGACAAATAAACTCTATACTAACAATCATAAAGATAAAACTGTAGAAAAAGTGTATAAACGTTGGAATAATGGAAAATTAACAGTAGATAGAAATGAGACTTTAGACTTTTATTCTCCTGATGACTTATTGACACTGTATTTTAATTTAGATAAAAAAATTCTAGATAAAAAGAAAAGTAAAGATTATGTTTTTAAAGCTATTGGTGCAGAAAAACAAAAAGGACAAGTTGAAGTATCTATTCCTAAAGAAGCTAAGTTAGAGGAGTATAAAGAAGCTTTAGGCGAGAGTGATGATTCTTGGTATGCAAAAGCAGTTGTACATCAAGATATTTTTTCAAGTGATAAGGGAGAGCTATTACTTCGTATTGGAGATGATGGTATTACGCAAAAATCCGTCCTCAAAGATTTAATCTTTTTCGGAGATATTAGAGCAGAGAGAATATAAAATCTCTCCTCTAAAAAGTATTATTCTTCAAGTTGAGATAAGTGAAGTATTGCTGTTTGTTGGTCTATTTTAAATTTAAATTCTTTAAAAAAATTCATACCTAATAGCCCATCTGCTTTTTCTTGTTCAAAAGTAGAAGAAACAATTTGAAACTTTTCCAACTCAACTTCTCCGATAGAAAAAGTATCTGCCTCATGAAGTTGCGCATTGATTTTTCTTCCAACTGCACTAAGAACAACATTTTCATTTATGAGTGTTAAGAGGGGAAGTTTTGCTTCATTAACCATGGTAATTGATGCGCCTGTGTCTAGTAGTAGTACAATAGGCGTATTATTTACTTCAACTTCTACTGTAAAGTGTTCACCTACTTTTTGTAAAGGAATCTGGAATTGGTATGCTTCTGGCACTTCATTTTTTTGTTTAATAAGCTCTAATAGTACCATAGCTCTTGCTGTATAGTCATCTCCAAATTGCATATCATGAAGTAATTCTTCTTCTACTCGTCTATCTTTTGGTTCAAGTTCCTGAAATTCAATCATTTGTTCTGTGGCAAGTTGAGGTTCTGTGTTAATGGTGTCTTCAAAGTAGTCGAGAAGGGCTGCTTGGTAAAGTGAATGTGTCGTACCTTTAGCATCTATATAGAGTGTCATAGCATCTGAAAATAGATTTTTTTCTAAAAGTGTGTAAAAGTTCTCATTTATTACTGTAGTTGAAATAGAAGTATTTGTTTCTTTATCAAGAGTAATTTTAGGAAGAATATTTTGAGGAGCCTTAGTTAAATGAATAGCCTGTTGGACTTCTTTTTCTTCAAGTATTGTTGGAGCTACTTGTGTTGTTTGGGATATTTCTTCAATGGTTGTTGTATCTTTTAAAATTTTTAGAGGGTTTGGGTTAAGCTCTAGAAAAAAAGAGTGAAAATTCCATCCTATTACTACCCCTGTGATGAGTGCTAAAAGTAAATTAAACATTAATATCTCTCCTTATTTTTAGGCTAATTTATTTTAGCGAAAAGAGTCTTATAGTATTCTCATCACTCTATTAGTCAAATATTGGTAAAATTCGATTATTATCTAACATACTTAAGGGATCCAAATGAGAGGTTACATGCTTTTTTCTGGTAGAGCCAATCCAGAACTTGCCAAAAAAATTTCAAAACACTTAGACTTACCACTTGCAGAAGCAAGGATTAAACAATTTTCAGACGGTGAAATTAACGTCAAAATTGAAGAAAGTGTTCGTGGGAAAGATGTATTTATTATCCAACCAACTTCAGCACCTGCTAATGCCAACTTAATGGAATTACTTATTATGACAGATGCACTTAAACGTTCATCTGCTAAGTCTATTACAGCTGTTGTTCCTTACTATGGTTACGCAAGACAAGACAGAAAAGCAGAACCGAGAGTACCTATTTCGGCTAAACTTGTGGCAAATCTTATGGAGACAGCTGGGATTACACGTATGATTACCATTGATCTTCATGCTTCTCAAATTCAAGGGTTTTTCGACATCCCTGTAGATAACCTTTATGGAGCTATCTTATTTAAAGAGTACATTCAGTCTAAAAACTTTAAAAATCCAGTAATTGCCAGTCCTGATATTGGTGGCGTTGCACGTGCTAGATATTTTGCGAAGTCTCTAGGGCTTGACATGGTAATTGTTGATAAAAGACGTGAAAAAGCTAATGAGTCAGAAGTAATGAACATCATTGGTGATGTTGAGGGCAAGGATGTCATTATGATTGATGATATGATTGACACAGCAGGAACCATGGTAAAAGCAGCTTCAGCACTTAAAAAACTTGGGGCAACTTCAGTGATGGCATGTTGTACTCACCCTGTACTTTCAGGACCTGCTTATGAGCGTATCCAAAAAGGTGAGTTAGATGAGCTGGTTATTACTGATACCATTGGAACGACGGAGAATGCTGATAAGTGTGATAAAATCAAAGTACTTTCAACAGCGAGTATGTTAGCAGAAGTTATTCGTCGTGTTTACCATAATGAGAGTGTTAATTCAATCTTTGGAACGGCTAACTAATGTCAAACAAAAAGATTCCTCAGGAAAATATACGTAACTTTTCGATTATTGCCCATATTGACCATGGTAAATCTACCTTGGCTGATAGAATCATTCAAGAGTGTCATGCTGTTGTTGACCGTAAAATGTCAGCACAAGTTATGGACACGATGGATATTGAAAAAGAACGTGGTATTACCATTAAAGCACAATCAGTACGTTTAGATTATGAGCGTGATGGTGAGCATTATATTTTAAATCTTATTGACACTCCTGGTCATGTTGACTTTTCTTATGAAGTGAGTCGTTCCTTGGCTTCTTCTGAGGGTGCATTGCTTATTATTGATGCTGCTCAAGGAGTTGAGGCTCAGACCATTGCCAATGTTTATATTGCCATGGATAATAATTTAGAACTATTACCTGTCGTCAATAAAATTGATTTACCTGCTGCTGAACCAGAAAGAGTATTAGAAGAGGTTGAAGATGCTATTGGTCTTGATTGTACCGAACACTCTTTGGTCTCAGCAAAAACAGGTTTGGGTGTTCCTGAACTTATTAATGACATTGTTGATCGTGTTCCAGCACCAAATGGAGATGAGGATGCACCAACAAAAGCACTTATTTATGACTCTTGGTTTGACAACTACTTAGGTGCTTTGGCATTGGTACGTGTTTACGAAGGTAGTGTTGAAATAGGTCAAAAAGTTCAAATCATGAGTACCAAAGAAGAGCATGTTGTTTTAGATTTAATGTACCCTAACCCTATTGCTCCTATTAAAACCAGAAGTATTAATACAGGTGAAATTGGTATTGTGGTAACAGGTCAGAAAACAGTAGATGGCTTGCAAGTAGGGGACACATTAACCGATGCTAAAAATCCTACAGCTGAGTCCATTGATGGATTTGAACCAGCGAAACCTTTTGTGTTTGCAGGTATTTATCCTATTGAAACTGATAAGTTTGAAGATCTTAGAGATGCACTCAATAAGTTAAAACTTAATGACTCTTCTATCTCTTTTGAACCTGAATCATCAGTGGCTTTAGGCTCTGGCTTTAGAACAGGGTTCTTAGGAATGTTACATATGGAGGTTATTAAAGAGCGTTTAGAACGTGAATTTAACCTTGAACTCATTGCATCTGCTCCAACGGTTGTTTATGAAGTAGAGCAGACTGATGGCGCACGTGTAGAGATTCAAAATCCATTTGACTTACCTCCATCACAAAAGATAGACACCATTTTTGAACCGTACATTAAAGCGACCATTTTAGTACCAAATGACTACTTAGGTAATGTTATCAAATTGCTTAATGACCGTCGTGGTATTCAGATAAAAATGGATTACATTAATGCTGAGCGTATCTTATTAGAATATGATCTGCCAATGAATGAAATTGTTCTTGATTTTTATGACAAACTAAAAAGTAATACAAAAGGTTATGCAAGTTTTGACTATGAACCAATAGGTTTCAGACCAGGTGACTTGGTAAAACTAGACATTAAGGTAGCTGGTGAAGTGGTTGATGCTCTTTCTATTATTGTTCCAAGAGAGAGTGCAAGAACCAAAGGTTTAGCCTTTGTAAATTCACTTAAAGAACTTATTCCAAGACAGCTTTTTGAAGTTGCTATTCAAGCGAGTATTGGTAGTGATATTATTGCAAGAAGTACGGTAAAGTCTACAGGTAAAAATGTAACAGCCAAATGTTATGGTGGAGATATCACCCGTAAACGTAAGCTACTAGACAAACAAAAAGCTGGTAAAAAACGTATGAAAGCCATTGGTTCTGTTAATGTTCCTCAAGAAGCATTTATGGCTGTATTAAAATTAGATTCATAGGTTTAAGATATGCATCAAGTTTCTCTTTCTGAATTCCAAGCTGCTGTTGAAAGCTTGGGACTTGTTTCACTTAGAACAAAAGAAGATGTACGTAAAAAATACTTGAAACTTTCTCGTAAGTATCACCCTGACATGGAGGGTGGTTCAACAGAGAAATTTCAAGAAATACGGGAAGCCTATGAAATTTTAGTTGAGTACATGGATAATTTCCGTTTTGTTTTTTCAGATGAAGAGTTTAAGCAACAAAACCCTTTGCTTGTCAATACAGAATATTACGTTTTACAAGATAAAGAAGACAAAAAAGATTAGTCTTCACTTTTCCAAGGTTGCCAATTTGGTTTTTCAAACATAGCTGGAAAGCCATCTAATATCTGTAGTGGTTGAAAGTTTTTTTTGTATTCAAAAGATTTATACCCATCAACCCAATACCCAAGATAAACCCAATCTAGCCCTAACATTTCAGCCAGTTTTATCTCATAAAGTAAAGAGTAAGTTCCCAACGAATATCGAGGATACTCAGGATCATAATAACAATAGATAGCAGAAATTCCATCATCTAAAATATCAATAAGGTCTACACAAACAAGTTTTCCGTCAATGTAGTAGCGTAACTCTTTCCCAAATTCATTGGCACCTTCTACAAAGGTTTCAAAGTATTCTGTTCGACTAATGTCTTTATGTTTCCAACCATCCCGTTTGGCTTTGTATTGGTGGTATTTGTTATAAAGTGCAATATGTTCATCACTAACCCATGGTTGTTTCACTTTAATCTCTGTGTCGTCATTTCTATTGATGGTTTTTTGTTGTGATTTTGAGAATTTGTAGTTGTTAACATCTACGCGTAAACTTTTACATTCATTACAGTCTCCACATTGAGGATAAACAAAACTTCGTCCAAAACGCCTCCATCCTCTTTCTGTAACCTTAGTGGTAAAGTTACTAGAAATAACATCTACTAAGCGATGATTCATTTTTACACGTTTATCGGGGATATAAGAACAGGGTGCATCATCTTGTGTAAAGTTTCTTAAATTACGATTGATACGTTGAGGATTAGTGTTGTTTGCCATAATTGTCATTATAGCTGAAATAAATTTATTTGGAGATTTTTAATTTAAGTAGTTGGAGATTATTGTGTGCTAGATAATCTTCAAGGGCTTGATTTTAAAACAAAAGCTTTCTCAAATTCATTTCCACTTTTAATCCAAAGCAACAAAGAGATATTTCTTTGAAAATACTTTTCTATTTTTTCTATAGTCTCTTCATGCTTGTACCAAAACTCAGCATACTTTTCTTCTACAAGCCAGTCTTCTTTTTGAGGAATAAAGTAATGCTTATTTTTGTATCTAGCATCAGTTAAAAATGTTTCAAATGACAGGTAAGTACCAGCTAGGGCATTGGGGTTTATGACTTCAAAATTCGCTTCTGTCTCTTGCTTTACAAATACATTACCTAGAAAGCAGAGTTCTTGGCTGACTTTTGAAATGTCCAGTTCTTTTAAAATTTCTTTAGCATAAGGGTTATAAAGCAGGGGAAACTGTCTGGTTTGTAGTTTATGAAGTTTGTCTTCTAAGTTGTCGTGATTGTTTGGTCCATGGTAGCGTTTTATTTCATCTGTATGTTCTTTGTAAATGTAAAACTTGTAGACCAACTCTACATGAATGACTTTTTTATTGTTTTGCTCTTCTAAGAAAAAATCAAACTCACCTATGGTTGTTTTGTTGTGGTTGATTTGAATATTTTTCTTAAGCATCTTGTAGTTTGGATTTTCTTGGATATAAAATTCAAAAAAACGCTCAACTCTTTTACCCAATGGCACTTGTACATCTAAAGAAAATGTTTGAAAATCTTCATAACTTATGGATTGTGCTTCAAAGTTAAAATGTTTCATACCCATGATGTCTTGAGTAAAAAGGTTAACAGAGTTTATGAAGCCTAAGTATTGATAATATAGACGTTTATCTTGGTTTTTAAAAGGGGTTTTGTTACTTTTCATGAAGATTATTGTAGCTAAAATATTTTATAGGCATTAGCATAGTTGGCAAGTTCTTTTTAGCTACAATCAATTTTTTACAATAAAACAACAACAAAGGATTTCATATGAATGAAGGAAAATTACAACAGATATTATTTGCATTACAAGAACAAAACAAAGAGTTACTGACCATGGTAATGCACTTACAAGTTTCAAATAACAAACTAAAAGAACAGTTACATACTGACCTCCATAAAGTATATGAAGAATTGTATGCTCCTAAAAATGTTGAAGATGTACAAGACTTTTTAGATTCTAAGAAGTTTATAGTCGGAGAGTTAAATGACATGACAGATAAAGAGAGCATTAAAGCCATTGAGAAATTTAACGAAAACTATGAAATTATGGAAGAAAATCTTGAGAAGATTTTGAGTTAGGATATATTTGTATAAAATAAAATTTTGCTATAATAATTTAAAATGAGTATGGACAGTACCCAAGTAAATGGAAGATAATATAGTATGCAAAACCACTATTACAATGAAACAATAAATACTACACTAGGTTCTCTTTTTCAAAAAGCAGATGGCTTAAAAGCTAAAATCGAAGAACTTAAAGATAAAGATTCTAATTTATGGGCTACGATCTTACAAAAGTTAAAAGTTGATTGGACATACAACTCAAATAGTATCGAAGGTAGTACGCTAAGTCGAGGAGACACCCACTTCTTTTTAACGGAAGGTTTAACCGTAGAAGGGAAACCTTTTAAAGATTTTTTGGATGCTAAAAATCATATTGAAGCCATTGATTATTTGTACGAGATTGTTTCAAGTCAACGAAGCATTAGTGAAGGGCTTATAAAAGAGTTAAATGCTTTAATACTCTCAGGTATTACTTATACCAAAGCACAAGACGCAGAGGGAAACCCCACACGAAAAAAGGCAACAGCAGGGGAATATAAAAAACAGCCCAACCATGTTTTGTTACCCACTGGAAAGATTCATCAATATGTAGAACCCATTCATGTTCAAGCTCAAATGCAAATGTTAGTAGAGTGGATAGAAAAAAGCAGAGAAGCGTTACATCCTATTTTTGTGGCTTCCATTGTGCATTATAATTTAGTACGTATTCATGCTTTTGACGATGGTAATGGACGAGGAGCTAGAATAATTATGAATTTGATTTTGATGAATCAAGGATTTTTCCCTGCCGTCATTAAAACTGAAAAGAAACGGAAGTATTTAGCTGCTTTACATGAAGCAGATAGTGGTGACATTGTTCCTTTTATTACGTTTGTGACCTTGGAATTGATTGAGACATTGGAGAGTGTTTTGAGTGATTTGAAGGGTTAGTAAAATTAGAGTTAAATACAGTCTTGTAGATTCCGTGTTAAAGTAAGCTGACGGAATCAATAAATCTTGAATTAAAGTTTAGCCAATAAAGGCTGGTAAGCCTCTTCACTTTTAAAGATAGAGAAAGCCATTAAAATAAGTTTTCTCATAGA
>CACVAP010000082.1 GCA_902727895.1 uncultured Sulfurovum sp. | reverse complement strand
TGGATTGATTATTCTGCTTATTTGAGTTGGAATAATATGATTCTTTATATCCAAAAAATATTTAATAACTATGGTAAACATTATAGGATAAACTTTTCTTAGTGTTTAATTCTTATTGGCTACTTAGATGTCTATATTCCACACCTCGAAAATGTAACCAATGAATAACCCAGTGTCTTCCATGTTTTTTATAGAGTTCTTTGATTTTAGCAATGTCTTCTTTTCCACTAGCTCCCACAAAAGATAGAGCAACTGAACCCAGTGCTAAGTTAAAGAGACGTGTACCCATTGGGCTTTGGTAGTAGTACTCTTTCTTAGGTGTGGCATTCACAATAATACTGATTTGTGTGTCATTTAATCCAAATTGTTTATAGTAGTCATAAGGTCCTAAATGATGTTCAGAACCTTTGTTATAAGCATTAGGGTTTGGTAGTAATATCTTGGTTGGACAAGATTCTTGGAGTACATCTAATATACCAGAGTTAGCAGCATCCGAGAGTGATTGAGTGGAGAGAATAACAGCACAGTTGGCTTTTCTAAGCACCTTTAGCCATTCTCTAATTTTCTCTTTAAATACCTTGTGTCCTAACATGATCCACGCTTCATCTAAAAATAGAAAAGTTGGTCGTCCATCTAACCTGTTTTCAATACGATGAAAAAGATAAAGGAGTACAGGAATAAGATTTTTATCACCCAAGTTCATAAGCTCTTCAATCTCAAAACATGAAAAGCTATTGAGTGTGAGGGTGTCTTCTTGGGCATCAAGTAAACTTCCCATTGTTCCTGAAATGCTGTAGTGTTCTAAAGCTGAGGAGAGTTTATCATCTTGAATGTTGGAGATGAAGTCTGTTAAAGACTTTGATTCAGACTCTCGATGTACACCCATTGCATAATGAATGGTTTGTCTATCTTCAGGCGTTGGTTCTAACCCTTGTAAGATTAATAATGATTCTATCCATGTTTCAGCCCAAGCTTGTTCATGTGTGGTATTAATTTGGGCTAGAGGTGCAAAGGATAAAGTTTCTTCATCTTCTCCACCAATATCATAATGCTTTCCTCCTACGGCTAGGGTAAGAGGTAGTAAAGATTGACCTTTATCAAAAGCAAAAATTTGAGAATTTTTATATTTATGAGCTTGACTCACTAAAAGAGCTAAAAGTGTAGATTTTCCAGAACCAGTTGGTCCAAAAATTAATGTATGTCCAATATCATTGACATGAAGATTCAGTCTAAAAGGTGTTGAACCCTGTGTGAGAGTATAAAGAAGAGCAGGAGACTCAGGTATAAATTTATCAGATTGATTGTATTTGTCACCAGCCCAAATACTTGATAGTGGTATGAAGTGCGTTAGGTTATAAGTACTGATGAGTGGTCGTCGTACATTTTGGACAGTATGTGAGGGAAGTGTTCCTATCCATGCTTCCATGGTATTAATATCTTCGATACGTGCATTAAATCCAAGGTTATGAATGATACGTACAATCTCTTTTAAGTTGTAATCTAAGACCTCTTTATCTTCATTCATAATAACAATGTTACCTGTATAGTACCCATAAGCTAAAAGACCAGAGTTTGTTTCTTTCATAGCAGTATCAATGTCTTGTACCATAGCGTTTGCATGTTCATCAATTCTACTAGAGGGCAATGAAAATATCTGCTCTTTCCAGCCTTTGACTTTTTGTAACCATTTTCTGCGATACTTCTCTAAGGTATTAAGGGCTTCATGTGGATCCATAAAAATAAAACGTGTGTTCCATCTATAAGAGGTTTCAAGGTTACTGAGTTGCTCTAACATATTGGGAACACTTTCTTGTGGAAAGCCTTCAATCGCAACGACCCCAATATATTTTTGGTCTAACTTAGGGGTCATACCTCCTAAAAGTTGGTGAGCTCCAATATAACTATCAAGGTAAGCCCCTAAAGGTGGAATATTAATAGGATGAAAAGAACCTGTTATGGTAAAATTTAAAAACTCTAAAAAATCATCACGTGTATGCGTTTGATTATATTCGTCCTCATATTCATGAGGCAGCATACGATGAATTTTTACAATATTTGAAGCGAGTACTTCAAACTCATTTAATTTAGTTTTAAATGTTTTTAGCATTTTAGAAGAGAGATCTGTTTTATGATTTTCGGTACCATCATCAAACATTAAATCAGCTATTTTACTTTTAGCTCTATTAGGTGGGGTGTAGGTTAAGACAATAGAGAAGAGTGATTCATAGTGATTGGCTTTTTCTTCAAAAAAAGCTCTTCGTTCAGCATCAATAAGTCTGTTTACTGAGTCTGTAAAATGGTTCTCACTCACTAAAGGATAATCAACAATTGGTTTACGAATGGCATCCACATGGATGACCCAACCACTCTGAAACCTTGAGAGTAAGGTATTCATTTTTGAAGCGATATGGTTTCTTTGGCTTGGTGTGGATGAGTTTATATCAGGACTTCTGTAATAAAAACCTGCTGATATGGAACCATCTTTATTTAGATAGATACCTTCATCAATGATAAATCCATAGTTAAGTAGGTCTGGTAAGCCCATGGCTTTTGAGCGATAATCTTTAAGTGAGAGCATTTATTTTTCTTCATAAAAAGGGCTAGAATGAGCCGTATAAAAATCTTTATACTTTAGTTGTCTTAGATAAATTTTTGACATTAATGGATCTGCTTTTGCCATCATACGTAGTAGCATGGAAAGGATAAGCCATAGTGCAATACCAATAATGAATGTTTGCCAAGTCATGGCAATAAAAATCATAAGGGCTGAGAATAGTCCGACCATGAGCATTAATTCTCGCTCCCCACCCAATAATAGATTGGGTTTATTAAGAGCTGAATGAACTTTGATGGCTTGTAATTTATCTTCTGTTTGCATCAAATCTAAGCTATAAGAGCAGCACCAATACCAAAGAGGTTTGTTAGAATACCTGTGGCAAATACTAAGAGTGAAATTACTAAAATCAAGGTGACTATTGATTTTAAAAAGTGACTTATTTCTCCACCAAATACAAGCATTGCTCCTGCTGCAACAAGTCCAAGAATAGAGATGGCAAAAGCAACTGGTCCAGTTACTGAAGTTACAATAGTAGTTAAAGGGGCTTCCCAAGGCATACCACCTGCTCCTGCTGCCATTAGTTCTGGTGAAAATAGCATTGTTGCTAAGAGTAAAAGTAGTAGATATTTAATGTTGGTTTTTTTCATAATTTTCCTTTTTTAATCGATATGTTTTAATGAGTGTTCTTGAATGATGTACTCTTTTTTAAATTCATCATAGCCTGTAATCTCAATCACCTCTTTGATCTTACGACCATGTGTAGTTTTTGAGATAAAAATAATAATATTAATGGCTTCAGCTATTAAAGTTTGCATAGGTGCTGTTGTTGCTTCTGAGATAAGAAGTTCTAAACGAGTAAGCCCTGCTCTTGCAGAATTGGCATGGATGGTAGCTACACCTCCACTATGTCCTGTATTCCAAGACTTAAGTAAATCTAATGCTTCAGCCCCTCTTACCTCCCCTACTAAGATTCTATCTGGACGAAGTCTCATGGTTGCTCTTAGGAGCATTAGCATATTAACTTTATCACTTGTTCTAAGAATAACAGCATTTTTCGCTGCACATTGAATTTCTGCTGTATCTTCTATGATGACTACCCTATCATTAGGCGTTTGCTGAACGATACCATCAATAATTGCATTGGCAAGTGTTGTTTTTCCAGAACCTGTACCACCAACAATAAGTATATTTTTTTTACTTTGTTTTGTATCTTCTGGATTGTAAATGGCTTTTTTTATTTGGAAATATTGTTCTTGAGAAAGTACTTTTTGATGATAATACTCTTCAAGGGTAAATATCTGTGAGGCTTTTTTCCTAATGGTAAAGGTGGGTTTATTAACAATGGGAGGGAGTAAGCCCTCAAATCTACTACCATCTATTGGAAGTTCGCATTCTAAAATTGGGTTTGCAGAAGTAATAGTTGTATTTAGATAACTGGCTATAGTCCCTAAGAGAGCTTTCACTTTATTCTCTTGCATTGAGCCTACATGAACAATTGGTTTGCCCAACTCCTCAATCCAAAGTGTACCATCGGAATTGAGCATTATTTCAATGACGTTAGGATTTTCTAATGCTTGTAGACAAAGAGAACCAAGTTCTATTTTTATTTTTTTAATTAATCTTTGTTGAGAGGTCTCTGTGCTAGAAGCAGTTGGATTATGTGACATTATTGACCTCCCTATTTATTTTATGGGAGTTTAACATAAAAATAATAAATAACAAATTTTAATAATAAAAAATATATATTATTTTTTATTATTAACTTCTAAATACACTTTTAATTCTTATTGCTGTAATTCTTGTAATGCTTTTTTATCAATGATATTATTTTTAAAACATTCTAGTTTATTTCTATTCTCATGTAGCCACTCCCATGTTTTCTGTGCTGATTGTTTGTTAAGAGTAAGATTCGATGCATCAGCATAATATAGCAGCCCTTTTTCACTACATTTAATCGGCTTTCCATCATTGGTATGAAAGAGAACAATATTGACGTAATCGGCTCTAATATTTACAATAAAATCTTTAAGAGAGTTATTGTTTTTTCTTATAAAGAAGTGTATTTCATGTACTTTTCTTCCCTGCTTCTTTTCAACAAAACTTACTTCTAAATCTGTAAATTTATTAATATCTTTCTCTGAACGTTGCAGTACATCTTGCTTGAATTTATTGTATCTTGTCTTATGACTATTTGGTACTTTTAAAATTTCTTGTAATTCTTTTACATTGAATTTTCTACTACCGATTTTATCATACTCTTTAAGGAGGAGATACATTCTTTTGGAATAACTAGACTGCATAGGAAGTAAGTGGCGAAAGTCACTAATAATTCGTGTACCTTGTATTTGTATCAGATAGGGTTTCAAGGCTTTATCAAAACGACAGGTAATTATACCATTATCATCATAATCAAATGAACTAAACCAGCTTACTATAGTCCATCCTTTTCCACTTTCCTTAGGAATGTCTAAAGGTTTACTCATGAGTGATTTAATTGTATCTTTAAGTTGTTTTGAGTTCCATGTACGATTGGTTTTCTTCTCTAAATCTTTCATAGTGAACTGATAATCTTTAAAATCTTCATCTTCGTGTTTAATAGCAGTAAGTAGGGTTAGCACAATGTCTATTTCTCCACGAGTAAGTGCGTAACGTGCATTTACAATCATATGTGATTGACGTGTGAAGTTTCTTTTAGTTAAATCAGTGATACTCATTAAAAACACCCTTTAAATTATATAGTGTATTTTACATAAAAGAATATTTATTTATCCTTGATGACTATTGTAAGGGGAATAGAGCTATATGGATAAAAAGGTGTTTTTAGTAGATTTGAATCCCTAATTATGGGATAATAGTAAATAATATATAGAAAATTTAGCTTGAAAAAATATTTTAAATGGATAAAACAGTGTTTTTAGAACAACTAGATTACTATATTTAGGGATTTTATTGAAAAAACACCCTTCTATAATTACGATTATAGAAGGGTGTTTTAAATGGATAAAAAGGTGTTTTTAAAATATTTAAACTCCTATTCTTTGGGATTTAAAGAATAATATATTTCTAAATGTTTAAATATATTACAAAAAAAAAGAAATCTTTTGCTTTTTAGTAATAAAGGAGAGGTAAATATCCATTTATTTAAAAAAAACTAACATTTTTATATTAATTTACGGTCAATTATTTAAAATAGATAAAATATAAAGAGGTAACTTTACTAAATTAGTAGAGGGTATTTATCATATAAAAAGGTGTTTTAAATGGATAAAAAGGTGTTTTAAGTTTTTTAAAATACCTAAATATAGGGAATGACTACTTTAAAAAATAATAACTTAGATAATAAGTAAAATAAAAAATTAGTGGATAAAAAGATGTTCTTAGAGCTTGTATAAGCTGTTTAGATACCTTTAGATTATTTATTGGTTTTGATGGATAAAAAGGTGTTATAGATGGATAAAAAGGTGTTATATACAGATAGAAAGGTGTCATAGATGGATAAAAGAGTGTTTCTGGTCTTTCTAAACACCACAATATAGGGGCTTAGAAGACCTCTACAGCTTCTACAGCTTTTTTTGCTTTAACAGCCTCCATAAACAATTAAATAATACCCAGTTTATATTGCTCAAAAGTAAAGGGGCGTTGCCCCAGTTATTCGGAAAATCTTCGCTCTCGCTACGATCTTTCTATTTCCTTAATCGCTTCGCTCTTTATTAGGAAAAATTCTTACAGAGTCTTTTTATTTCTAAGTAAAACACTCCTAAAGTCGGTTTCACCAATCGCCTTACGGCTCAAATAAGGTTTCTTCTATCCCAGAGGTCGATTTTTTGAAGATGGGTTACTTTTTTTACTCTGATAATTGTTGATTGTTACTTCCTTTTTTGATAAATTGAGATTTGTTATTCAACTTTATAGTTAGTTCTGCTGTTTAGCTTTGCTCTTTATGCTAATTCTTAATTAAGAAAGGGCTGAATTTTCCTTTTAATTTCTTTTTATAGAGTATTCGTATAGAAAGAGATAAAAGTTTCTTATTTCCTCTTATTTAGTTTATTGTTTTTTTCATTTATATTTTTTGATTTTGTCATTAATTCCTAATTTCTTAGATATAAAATATATATACCTAATATAACCTATATATTCAAGGTATATTATATAATATCTCTAATGAATGATTGAAAGGTTTTACTCTATGGCACAATATAATTTTAAACTTCCCCAAGAATTAAAGGATAAGGTTGAAAAGGCTTTAGTTGATAGTGGGCTTGAATGAAAGAATGAGTTTTTGGAAGATATGGTTCAGGTATACAGTACACACCTTATTGATAGTAAAGAAGACATGCATGAAGAGATAGCAGCTTATAAGCATATTAATACTCTGAGTAAAGAAGTTCTGTCTAAAACCTTTTCTCAGCTTCTTTCTACGATTGATTATAATTTTTCGTCTATGTTACAGGAAAAAATAGAAATGGAAGAAGAGCGAAAAAAGTTAGCTGAAAAAACCACCCTACTCGACCAGGAGTTAGACAAGATGAAATTAGTTTATCTTGAAGAGCGTAAGGTTTGGGAATTAGACTCTAAGGAGGAGCTTCGTCTTTTGAGAGAAGAGAAGGAATTATTGGCTAAGACTTTAGAGGAAGAACGTGCTTTATCTGTAAAGGTTAAAAAGGAACTTTCTTCTTTAACCACGATTGCTGAACAAACTTCTTCTGTTATGGCAGAGAACAAAGAGTTAAGAGCTTCTAGTGTTTTAATGGACAAGGAGCATAGAGAGAAGATGAATCATTTTTCTAAGTTACATGAAGAAAGATTAGCTGAGGTAAGGGAAGAAAATTCTAAGAAAGTTATTTCTTTAGAAGAAAAGATTAGTGTAGTTGAAAGTTCGTTGCGTTTAGAGGAAAAGAAGCTTTTTGAGGTTTCTCATATTTTAGAGCGTTGTGAGAATGATTTAAAAGTTAGTGATGGTATGGTTCAGAAAAACCTAGATGGGTTTTCTATTAAGGAGAAGGATTATACTCTTAAAATAGAAAAGCTTTCTTCTGAGTTAGTAGGTGTTAATTCTCTTTATAATCAGTTACTTGGGAAGGTGGATGTTTTGGAGTCTTTGGAAAAGAAGAAATAAAATAATTTAATAATTTTACTTGACAATTGATGAGAATTTTTTATATAATTCCCTTAATATCACTTGTTCCAGTAATAAGAGAATTATAAATTTAAAGGTATAATATGGATGACCCAAAAATATTTAATACATCAGCTGAAATTTCTGATGCTATTAATGTTAACGAAAAAGCCACCAAGACATTATTGACTAGTCAAGTTATTCCCTGTGTTACTACAGGTGGAGAGCATCGGAAAAGATACTATACCACACAATTATTAATAGAATATGCGTATCAAAATATTGTTAATAAATTAAATTTATCTGATGTTTCATATAAGGAAGCATTTTTACAAAAAGGGCTGACTTCTAATATTCATAAAGCATTTGATTCACATAAATGTAAAGTAATTACTATTACTAATCAAAAAGGTGGAGTGGGTAAAACAACTAATTCCGTTAATATTTCCGTTGCTTTAGCTAAACTTGGACAGAGGGTTCTTATTGTTGATATGGATTCACAAGCACAAAGTAGTCGATATTTTAAAAAAGTATCTTATAAAAACAATTCTATTCTCTCTATTTTTGAAAAATATAAAATTAACAACAGTGTAGATAAAGAGTACATTAAAAGTAAAATAGTGACTTTTAATGATTTTGAAAATGAATCATATTCTTTAGATATTTTACCCTCAGAAATTAAATTGGCAAAAATGCTTGAATTGATGAGAATGAGTAATCGACCAGATACTATACTTTCTAAGATACTTAATCAAATTAAAGATGAATATGACTATATAATTATTGATACCCCACCCTATTCTGGACTTTCTTTGGAGATGAGTCTAGTTGCAACAGATAAAGTTGTTTTAGTTTCAGAGGCTGATGAGTTTAGTGTTGAAGGTTTAGAAGTGACAATTCAAGAAATTAATGAATTGAATAGAAATTTAGAAAAAAAGATAAAAATTGATGCAGTTTTTGTAAATGCCTTTTCAAAACAACATAACTATGCAAATGATGCATTAGATGAAATTATGGATATTGTACTCGATAAGCTTAAACTTGATGAAGAAGCACTTTTTATTGTGAAGCACTCCCCTTCCCTTGTTCGCTCTTCACAAGCAAATCAACAAGCAATTATTGATTATAAAGTAAAGGTAAAAGAAGCATTAACTGTATTTGAACCAATGTTAGCATATGCAATTAAATTAATTTTAGAGCAAAAATTAGTCTAACTACATGTGTAGTTAGATTTTTAATGAGGAAAACTTATGACAAAAGATGAATTAGAAAATATAGAAGAACAGATAGAAGCATTAGAGGCTGAAGGACGAAAAATATCAGTTTCAAATAAAATGAAATTGAAAAAGTTACAGAGAACAAGAGATAAAGAAAAATCTCCAATAGAAACCAGTTCAGTATTTGTATCTAATAACAGTATACAAGAAGATATACGGTTAATTGATATGGATAAAATCATTATGCCAGAGTTTAATGATCGGACAGGTATAGATAATAAAAAGATTATTGAATTAGCTGAGAGTATCAAAGAAAATGGATTAATTCAACCAATTATTCTTATAGAAAATGATAACGGGACATATACTAAAATAGCAGGTCGAAGAAGAATTCTTGCTAGTAAACGTAATGGTAATACAAAAATTGAAGCAATAGTCAAAAAAGAGAAATTAGATAAAAGAAAATTTAATCTATTGGTTCTTCATGAAAATACACAAAGAGAAGATTTAAATAGTTACGATAAAGTTCGTTCTGTTTTGCATTTTATTGAACAAGAATTTACTATGAACCAAATTGATGCAAAAAAAATATCTCATAAAGTTAATAACTTTAATAAGGGTAATTTACTTAAAGAAGATTTAGAACTAGAGTCTATATCACAACGTTTAAACCAAATACTATCTGATACCAAGGTTTTTTCCTCTGTGGCACATTTTATTAAACATTTACCTGTTTTAGATATGTCTATAGAGATATTAACATTATTGGAGTCAAATGAGATTACTTTTGGAATGGCTTTACTTTTTAATCAATACAGTAATAGTAAATTTGAAGATAACAAAGAGTTTTCGAGTGTTTCTCAACATATTCTTAATAGTGAGATGAATTTAAAAGATGCTAAAGACTATTTTATGAAGACTTTGTATAAAAAAGAAAAATTAGAGGAGGAAAATGTGACAAAAGAGATTAAGAGTAAACTTCTAAAATTAAATAAGAGGATTTCTTTTTTAGAAGAAGTAGAAAAGAAAGATTTTAACAAGGAACTTTCGGTACTTTTAAAGAAATATAAAATCTAACTACATGTGTAGTTAGATTTTATACTCTTTATTATTTCCACAGATAGACCGACTTCATTAGACTTAGAGTTCTATTTATCTCTACTGCTCCTATATACCTACTATCAAAACTCAATTCATGATAGTCACTGAGAAGAAACATATATCCTTTTGCTATGGTGATATTACCTTCTTTTGACCTTGGTAAGAGGTTACCTTTTGGGTCTTTTTTGTACAGTTTACCTTTTTTCTGTTTTTTCCCATTGATATAGACATAATCTTTTATATCAACTTTGTCCCCTTGTAACCCTACAACCTTTTTTAAAAGAGGGTAAAAGCCTCCGTCACATGTGCCATTAAGTATGTAGTTTCGTTTGAGTGCTTCTTGCATTAAGGGGCTGTCTTTTGGACAAAACATTACAAAATCACCATGTTCTATTGTTTTTTTAGGAATGGTTTTATAGATACCTTTTGGATAACTCTTAGAGAGGTTTATTCTGTAGCCTAATTGGTAGACAAGGGTAAAGAGTAGGGTCAGGGCAAGAATCGTTCCTATGACAACTTTTAGTATCTTTTGATTGCTTTTTGGTATTTGATTCATTAGAGTTTCTTTTTATAGGATGATTAGGGCTGTGGTATAGCCAATTATAATACCTGTTATAATAAAGAGTATAGGGCGTATGATATTGTTTGCCCTATTCCCTTTTGTTTCTTCTTTGTTCTGTTGCTTGTTTTGTTTGAGTTGTGTTTTGGCTTCTTTTATGGCGAGTGTTAATTTCTTTTCTAAAAGCTCTTTACTTTCTGTTAGGTAGTTCTTTGTAATAATTTCCATTTCTATGAGTTGTTCTGCGAAGATACGGTTTTGTTGTTCAAATTGTTTTTCTAATATAATTTCATTAGCTGTAACCATCGCAAACAGAGGATCAGTTATGTCTATGGCTATTCCATGTCTTTTTCTGATGGCTTCTAGTATCTTCTCTTTTTCTTCTGCTTTCATTAGGCTTTCTCTATGACTTTATCCATCATTTCAAATATCTTCTTTTTATAGCTGCTTAATCGTTGTTTCTCCATAAGAGTGAAATTTGTATCTAAGGCTATTTCATCAAATGTTAGTTTTCCTTTGTGCATTTTTTCTAAATCTACACCATAGGTTTTTTCATTAACTTGTTCTAAGTAGAGTAGTCCATTTATATGTTCTTTATATTTGTTGTATAGGTCAAACTCTTCAAAGTGTTTGGCTTTATTGGTGGTTACTTTTCCAAAGTATTCATTTATCCATATATTGAATTTTACTTTCTTGTGACTTTTAAAGGTATCAATGATGTAGCTCATTCCGTTTAATGTGTCATCTTGTGCTTGTCCACCTGTAATGGGTATATGGATTATGATGTTAAATTTATCTTCTAGCATTTCCATGATGTTGTTATCTATGAGATAGCTTATGAGAGGTAAAAAGGAGGTCGCTCCGTTGTCTACTATAAAGGTGGTGTCGGTGTTGTTATAGAAGAGTTCTATCATTTTATCAAAGTTACGTTCATTGATTTTTTGTTCTTCATCAAAGAGGGGAAGGAATTTTACATTGAGTTTTTTGATACTGGTGAATGAGGTATTATTAGGATCTGTATCTATGCCCATTATTTTACTTTTTTTATCACTTTTATTTTCTAGGTATTGTTGTAGGTAGGAAGAGCCGAGGGTTTTTCCTACACCTCCTTTTCCTTGTAGTGTAAAGTATATGATTTTCATTGATGTAATTCCTTTTTTTAGTGTTGTAATAATATCATAATAATAAATAACATATTTTAATAATAGTGAAGTTTTTCTTTTTTTGGCTTACCTTTCAGGTCGTGCTTGAATCTCTTTGAGACGAGTACTTGGTACATCGCAGTTCCTGTTCTAATTTCTAAGCCAAGAGCAATTTGGAAACGCTATTGCGATTTTTACTTCTTTTTATTTTTTAGCAGCTAGAAAGTTTTTTAGTCATATAAGCCTTATCTCTTCCCCTCTCAAAGTTGTTATCCCTATCTCCTCTCTTAATCTTAGAAAAAATCGCTTTGCTAATAGTGACTTTCAATTTAAAGGTTTTTAATTTGAAACTAACTATTTTTTCTCATTGATACGTTTGTCAAACAGGGATAACGAACTTTGTGATTGGACGAGAAAATCTTGTAATGAGCAGTAAATCTTTCTAGCTTTAAAAATAAAAAAGGCTAGGGGATTCAAACAATGTTCATAAACAAGAAAATTATAAAAAAGAAGGAATTAGTTATGGGTCAAATATTTGTTACGTCACCGTTGTTAACGGAGAGTGAAGTTAGTATTATATTTTCAAGACTAGAGGAAGCTCCAAAGTTTTATGAGACTGAGGATATTGAAGTTAAAGAGGTGGCTGTTAAATTGTTTCATGGGTCTTTTACCCTTTATGTTGTTGAGTTTAATCTAAGTGATAGATTGGCGTTTGGATATATGCAAAATGAAGCTGATGGTTCTTTGAGTAAATGGGGTTACTCTTCAATTGATGAACTTATAGAAATTGGGTTTGAGATGGATTTGTATTTTGAGAGTAGGGTGATTGATTTAGAAGGGAAGATTTTTGAAAAGGAGGTGTTAGATGTCTAAGGTTTCATTTTATACCATTCTTGATGGTTATGAACCTTTTGACTTGTTGCGTCTCTCTAAGGATGCTTTTTATGAAATTGTGGCTGAAGCGTTTCCTACTATTGAGGTGATTGATATGCGTCTCTTTTTTATTATAGTTGAGGATGAAGTTTTGATTGAAGTAGAAGTGTTTGAGTATAAAGAGAAAATTTAAAAGTGAGGGGCTAGAGTAGTAGTCCCTTTATGTTGAGTATATTTATCCAATCTTCCCTATTGCTGCTAAACCTTGGGTCGAACCGTTCAGCAACTCTTTGTGATTTTTCCTTCACTTCGTTACGTCCAAAATCCCAAATAGATACTTCCCTACTGATAGAATAGTGACCTAAGAGCCTTACAAGGAAAAGAGTATTGCATACCCATTTCATAAACTTGTAAGGCCATTAGCCCATTATTCTCTAAGTTTCTACCCAAGGTTTAGCAGCAATTCGCCACACCCGAAGCCGATTGGATTGGTGGAATAATCTTTGAGAGATTATTTTTATTTTTTTAGAAAGAGGGTACGTGTTTATTTTAAACTAGTCTAGTCCCAAAAAGATTATATAATATGAAAAAATTAAAGGCTTGATATTTATGTTGAATACATTATTTGATGAAAAATACTATTTTGAGAACCAAGAAAATATTGTTGATGGGATTGCCATAGATCCTCTTTTGCCTGATGATTTTTACACGACAGCGAATGATGAGCGAGACACGAATGAGTTAGCTCATTGGTGGGGTAGACCTTTTATTACAACAGAATCTTTTATGGAAGATTCTTATGAAGCGTATTGTAAACGTATGACAGAATTTGATGTTGCATATAAGTTAGAGTCATTAGAAGAGTTTACAACGCGAAGAGAAAATGATGAAAAGTCTTGGAATGAACATTGGGTTGGTGGTATTCGTTATAGTGTTCAATGTTTAACAGGTGGAGCATGGGATAGACCCTCTATGTTAGGTCATTTTTCTACTTTAGAAGAAGCATTAGCTTTGGCTAAGGAGAAACCTAAAATGTATCAGCTTTTAGATGATGAGGGGGTTTTAGATTTACCTATTATTATGCAAGAGGTAATGGCTCAATCTGAGGCAGGGAAATAGGTTATGAAAATTGAATTAAATTCTGGAAGAGAGATTTTTTTAGATAGCATTTATCAGGATCATACTTATGGTGGGTTACTTGCTGGATATCCAAATAAAGAGATGAATGAACGATACATTAAAAGTGCTATGGAAATTGCTCTTGAGAAGATGAATGCTGAAGTTACTTATTTAGTACCTCCTTCTTTACTTGAGATGGAGATTGATGAAAGGGCTAGAAGGGAATATAAAGATGCGATTCGTATTCCCTATATTACATGTTATGGTCAATTTGAATCTTCTGTTATTAAAGGGGATGATATGAATCATGCTTCATGGTTAACAATTGTTTGGTATCAAGATGATTTCGCCTTACCTATTGATGAATCTGTTTTAGAGCATATTAAAACAATTGATTGGGATAATGTGGCTGAGGGGTATGAGTTTTAATTTTCTATGTATCTCTTGGTAGAAAAGACATAAGCTAAAGTTTTAGGGAGAATATCAAGGGAGGGAGATATTTTAATTATAGGGTATCTTTAGCTTATTTAGGTTTAGTTACCTAAGTGGAACAGTTACAAAGGAGTAAAGTATTTGTTCCATGTCTTTCATAGTGTTATTATAGAGGTTATTTGTAAATACTTAGATAACTGTTTATGAATGGTTGGTTAATGAGCTATGCTTGGATTTTAAAAGACTCTTCTTTGTTTTATAATTTAAATTTGCATATTTTCAGTAATTATGGTATATTTTACTGAAATATATTGAAAGGTTTTTCTATGTCATCTATCCAAAATAAAATACTTTCAAGAGTATATGGAAGAGGAAGAGGGTTCTGTTTTACATCTCATGACTTTATTGATGAATTTAAAGATAATAACATAGATAAATCTCTTTCAGAATTAAGTAAAATGGGAAAGATACGTAGAGTATCACGAGGTATGTATGATTATCCTAAGTACAGTGACTTTCTAAATCAAGAACTCAGTCCTGATATTGATGGTATTGCTAGAGCATTGGCACGAAAATTTAATTGGATGATTGAAATCTCTGGTGAGAGTGCATTAAACTATCTAAATTTATCAACACAAGTTACAGGAAATTATATTTATTTAAGTAGTGGTCCAAGTAGAAGCTATAAAATTGGAAATACTACTTTAACTTTTAGACATAGAGCTTTGAAAAATATTGGATTTAAATATCAAGAGAGTTCCATTTTAGTTCAAGCGTTGACTTCATTGGGGGAAACTCATGTTACGGATGAAGTAAAAAAGAAGCTTATTAAGTGGCTTGATATTAAGAAATGCAATAAGATATTAAAAGATACAAAAACAGCTACAACATGGATATATGAACTGATAAAAGAGATTTGTAAAGAGGTTGAGAAAAATGGATAAAGTAGCACTGTTATCACAAGAAAAAAGAGTAGAGCTATTTTCTGAAACAGCAAAAATAATGGGTACGACCAATGCCATTGTTGAGAAAGACTTTTGGGTGGTATGGGTACTTTCTAAAGTTTTTGCAGATGAACGATTGAATAAGATATTGATGTTTAAAGGTGGTACGAGTTTATCAAAAGTTTTTAATCTGATTGGACGTTTTTCAGAAGATGTGGATTTAATTCTTGATTGGCGATTGCTTGCTGCTAAAGATGAACCTGAAAAAAGTGATAGAAGTAAGAATAAACAGGACAAGTTTAATAAAGGTGTTAATGAAAAAGCACAAACTTATATTGAAATGACTCTATTACCAATTATAAATGAGGTTCTTTCTCCTGTTTGTCATTCTAGGGTTGATGAGAAGGACAAGTTCTCATTAAATATTTCTTATCCATCTACCTTTGACGATGCGTATTTACGTCCAGAGATATTACTTGAAATTGGTCCACTTGCATCATGGCTACCATCAGGAGAGTATGAAATCTCTTCATTTGTAGCAGAACATTTTCCTAGTTTTTTTGAAACGCCAAAATGTAGGGTTAATGCCATTGAAGCTAAAAGAACTTTTTGGGAAAAAGCAACAATTTTACATCATGAAGCCAATCGTCCAGAGTCTTCACCTTTACCGTCAAGGTATTCAAGACACTATTATGATTTAGCAATCATGGCTAAAAGTTTTGTGAAAGAAGAAGCACTAGCTGATTTAGAGTTGTTAGGAAAGGTAGTCGAGTTTAAAAAGAAGTTTTATCCTAGAGCTTGGGCTGAATATGATAATGCGAAAGTCGGTACTTTGAAGTTATTACCTCCTCGGTATAGACTCCTATCATTAAGGCAGGATTACAAATCTATGCAAGATATGATTTTTGATAAACAACTTGAATTTGATGAGATAGTTACAACTTTAGAGCAATTAGAGAAAGACATAAATAAGGAAATAAAGGAGTAGGGTGATGAAATATTCTTATGGTTTTAACCCCAATAACGAGTATGGGTCAGATAAGTACCTAACAAAAATTAATTTCAAACTTATTTCCAGTACCATAATTAGCCAAAACAAGATGAATATAGTTTTCTAAAGTTAGAGTAGAAGCATAGTCCTTAATTTGAATCCAGTGATACTTCA
>CACVAP010000081.1 GCA_902727895.1 uncultured Sulfurovum sp. | reverse complement strand
GAGGTGGGCCTAGAGGGAGGGTTATACCCAGCTCCTTTCCGAACCTGGAAGTCAAGCCTCCCATCGCCGATAATACTTATCCTGTCTGGATTGGGAATGTAGGTCGCTGCCTCTTTGATTTTTCTTCCTTTCTTTTTCCTCTTAACTAATTTTATTTATATTATAATTCTTATATTCTTCTTTTTAGAATCTTTTTTACTTATGCTTTTTTGTGTACTTTTCTCTTCCTTTATAAAATTTTTAGAAGAATTTTAATTAAAAAAAAATGTTTGAATATACATAAGCAAGCTTACGGTATAATCGCAAAATTTTTTAACTTCTAAGGATAAATAATGTCAACATTAAATGTATTTTATGACAAAGATTGTGATATCAGTATCATCAAATCAAAAACAGTAGCAATGATCGGTTTCGGTTCACAAGGGCATGCACATGCTGAAAACTTAAGAGATTCAGGTGTTAATGTTGTTGTTGGTCTTAGAAAAAATGGTTCTTCTTGGGCAAAAGCTGAAGCTAAAGGTTTTGAAACACTTACAGTAGCAGAAGCATCTGCTAAAGCTGATGTTATTATGATTCTTCTTCCAGATGAAAATCAAAAAGAAATTTATGAAGCTGAAATTGAGCCAAACCTTAAAGAGGGTGCAACTATTGCATTTGGACATGGTTTTAACATTCACTATGGAAGAGTTAACCCAAGAAAAGATATTAACGTTACTATGATTGCTCCAAAAGCACCAGGTCATACAGTACGTTCTGAGTTTGTAAGAGGTGGTGGTATTCCAGATCTTATTGCTGTTGGTCAAAATCCAAGTGGAACTACTAAAGAGCTTGCTCTTTCTTATGCATCAGCTATTGGTGGTGGTAGAACAGCTATTATTGAAACAACATTCAAAGATGAAACTGAAACAGATTTATTTGGAGAGCAAGCAGTACTTTGTGGTGGTGCAGCTTCTTTAGTTCAAGCTGGATTTGAAACATTAACAGAAGCTGGATATGCTCCTGAACTTGCATACTTTGAATGTCTTCACGAACTTAAGTTAATTGTTGACCTTATGTTCGAAGGTGGAATTGCTGACATGAGATATTCAATCTCTAATACAGCTGAGTATGGTGATTATGTTTCTGGTAAGAGAGTAATTAATGCTGAATCAAAAGCAGCAATGAAAGAAATTTTAACAGAAATTCAAGATGGTAGATTTGCTAAAGACTTTATTTTAGAAGGTCAGTCAGGGTATCCTAGAATGAATGCTGAAAGAGCAAATGACAAAGAAAAGCTTATTACTAAAACTGGTAACTCTCTTCGTGAGATGATGCCTTGGATTTCTGCAGGTAAAATTGTAAATCAAGATACTAACTAATCTTTCTTCTTCTCTGCACTCATCTTTAAATGATGGGTGTAGTTAGCTACAAATTTAGCTTTCTTTACCCAAACATTAAAATACAAGCACAACTAAGAAAAAATCTTAATTAGTATTGGATATGATTACTTTTAATTAAAAGGATTTATATGTTGCCAGCACAAGATTTTAAAGGGATGATAACAGGCTTATTCATAGGGCTTTTGTTTACTCTATTGAGCTTATCGTATTTTACAAATACACAGTCCATACTCATTGGATTAGTTGCATTACTTGTGACATTATGGACAAATGAATCTCTGCCACTAGGTGTTGTTTCGTTATTACCTATTATTCTCTTTCCTAGTTTTGGTATTTTGGAACTTTCTGCTGTAACCCCTAATTATTCTAAATCTATTATATTTTTATTTCTAGGTGGATTTATGTTAGCTTTAGCAATTGAAAAAGTGAATCTTCACCTTTATTTTTCGTCTAAACTATTAAGCTTCTTTCCTAAAACTGCACGTGGTATTATTTATGCACTTGCCATTACTTCAGCACTTTTGAGTTCTATCTTGACCAATACAACAATTACTCTTATGTTAATGCCTATTGCCCTTTATCTGAGCAATAATATTAAGTTAAAAATACGATTTTTGTTAGCGACAGCTTATGGAGCTAGTATTGGAGGGATTTTAACGCCCATTGGAACAGCACCAAACTTAATATTATTGGGTTTTTTAGAAGAAAATAAATTGCCAGTTTTAGCATTTGGAGAATGGGTATATATGATGTTACCCATTGTATTTCTTATGCTTACTATTATTCCTTGGCTTCTTTCTTTGGGTGTACAAAATGAATCAGTGGAAGGAATAGGAGAAGATAAAATACCTGCGTTAGAGAAAGATCAAAAACGACTTTATGGTATAGTTGTCTTATTAGCTGTAGTATTGATAGGAAATACTTTTGCAAAACAAATATTAGGTTTTTCCTTAGATGAAAAAGTACTTCTTTTAAGTTTTGGTCTTTTGATGTTCTTTCCAAAAATTGGTTTTCTAGTTTGGGATGATACACGTAATATGCCTTATGAGATTATTATGCTTTTTGGTGCAGGATTCTCTATTGCAGCAGCATTTTCCAGTACTGGTTTGGCTGCTGATATTGCGACTAAACTTTCTTTTATTTCAACAATTCCTCTATTTTGGATGTTTATATTAGTGGCATTTTTTGTGGCATTCTCGACAGAAGTTACATCGAATACAGCCTTAACGTCTATTGCTATTCCTATTTTTTATGAATTCGCAAAAGATATGTCACCGACTGAAGGAACACTTTTATTAATGACAGCAACCATTGCAGCTTCCTATGCTTTTATGTTACCCATTGCAACCCCTCCAAATGCTATTGTAATGAGTTCACGAGTTATTCCCATAGCTGAGATGGCAAAGGTTGGATTTAAAGCAAATTTAATAGGGATAGTGGTTCTAAGTTTAGTAGCGTACTTTTTGTGGGGAGAGATGTTATAGGGTCTTTATTTAGACCCTAATAACTTTATGCGTAGATATTTGTTTTGTCAAACTTCATTGCGAGTAGGGCATAGAAATGAACTCTGTATTTACTTTTATTTGAAGTTCCTAGTTGCTCACAAACTTCTTTAATCGCTGCATCTAATTCAGTGTCATCATTTGTTAGCCCGAGTTTCTTTTTTAAGAAATTATTCTTTACAGTTTCAAGTTCAGTAGGCTGACCACATGCTACAGTTGCTGTGTCTTTATTATAAAGTACTGGACCTAATCCAATGGCTACTTTTGAAATTAAATCATTAGAAATAGATAAGTTTAGTTTTTTTGCTTCAGCAATCATTGCTTCAATTTTTTCATCACGTTTACTCATATGTAATCCTTATATTTTGTTTAAAATTTATTATACCATAAATA
>CACVAP010000080.1 GCA_902727895.1 uncultured Sulfurovum sp. | reverse complement strand
TTATTTTTTTCCTCTAAATATTAAAAATAGAAAAAGTATAAGAAAGGTAGACCCTAAGAGTAAGAGTACTCTTGAAGTACCTCCAGGATCTATAAAAGGTAAACTTCCTGTATTCATACCAAAGAAGCCAACCATTAAATTAAGTGGTAAAAAGATAGCAGAAAGAATCGTTAAAATATAAATTGAATAATTCATCTTATCATTACTTCTTGCACTGTAAAAACTATAAATGGTATTCAGCTTTTCAATATTATGCTCTACTAATCTTTGACTTCGTGTTAAGTGTTCACGTAAGTCATGAAAGTTAGTCAGTAAAGGAGTAATATCTTTTTCATTCTTTTTATAAAATTGTTCATAGGCAATAATTGTACGAAGTAAAATACGATTGATTAAGATAAGATCTTTTTTTATTTTAAACCAATTCTCTAGAAATGCTTTATTTGGTTCTTCACTATATAGTAACTCTTCCATATCAATAACTTGTTCATGTAAATCATTAATAATGTCCATTGCATTGTTAATGTTTTTATCAAGGAATTTATATAAAGATTTCCAGTTAAATTCAAAAGGAATAAAGGAGTCATTCTCTGGTTCATAGATGAAAATATCATCTTTTAAAAAAACAATACCTTGAGAAACTAAGATAATTTTATTATCTTCATTTTGTGTAGGAAATCGTAAAATTAAAATATTATAGTTTGTATGTTCTGTATAAATTGAGGGGTGTAAAGTATTTTGTAAGTCTTCTTTGTGAAAAGGGTCTAATATATTACAAATATCTGTTTTCATTCTTTACTTCCTTTATAGCAGCATAAAGTGATATTATATCGGATTATTTTTCTAAATAAGAGTAATATTTTAAAGGTTATAAATGAAAACAAAGAAAAGTTTTAATCGTCAGCGAATGTATATTACCGCTCAAAAATTTGTAAAAGCGAAATCATTCAGTGGTCTTATTTTATTTACTGCTGCAATTACAGCAATGATTATTGCCAACTCGCCTTTAGCACATTATTATTTTTCACTTCTTAAAGCAAATTTTTTTATTGGTTTCTCCTCTTTTACATTTAGTATGGATGTGAAACATTTAGTTAATGATGGGCTAATGACACTTTTCTTTCTTCTTGCAGGATTAGAAATAAAACGAGAAATTTCTGTAGGTCAACTCTCTTCTTTTAAGTCAGCTTCATTTCCAGTTTTTGGGGCAATAGGAGGAATGCTTATTCCAGCAGGAATTTATATTCTTTTTAATTACAATGGTCAGATCCAAGGTTTTGGTGTCCCTATGGCTACTGATATTGCATTTGCATTGGGAATATTATTGTTACTAGGAAATCGTATTCCAATTGCATTGAAACTGTTTTTAGTAACCCTTGCAGTAGCGGATGACTTAGGAGCTGTAGTTGTTATTGCTTTATTTTATACTGAAAGTCTTAATTGGATGGGTATTTCACTTTCATTAATTACTTTAGTCATAATGATGATATTAAATCGTAAAGGAGTGAAAGCTTTATTACCATATATGATACTTGGACTTTTTCTTTGGCATTGGTTTCATATTTCTGGTATTCATGCTTCTGTTTCAGGTATTTTACTTGCATTTATTATTCCTTTAACTCCAGCTATAGACACATCAGCTTTTCTAAAAAGACTCAAGCTTAGACTAAACTATTTTGAAAGTCTTGAACAAACACGTACTGAAAAGCTTTTAACACATAAACAAATTGGTGCTTTAGATATTATGGGGCATACTTATAGTTCAGTTCAGGCTCCACTTGTAAGACTTGAGCATAATCTTATTCCAATTAGTGCTTTTTTAGTAATGCCAGTTTTTGCATTTTTTAATGCTGGGGTTACATTATCATCAGTATCATTATCTTTATTTCATCCTGTTAGTTTAGGAATTATTTTAGGACTTACTATTGGAAAGCCATTGGGTATATTTGGTACAGTTTATTTAATGGATTATCTTGGTTTCTCTAAAAAACCTAATTCTTTACGTTGGGTTGATATTTTTGGTGCAAGTCTTCTTGCAGGAGTTGGTTTTACTATGTCTATTTTTGTTGGAGATATTGCGTTTAGTAGCCTTGAACTTATCAATTTAGCAAAACTATCTATCATTATCTCCTCAATTATTAGTGGGTTGTTGGGTGCGATATGGTTAATTAAAACCATATCCATAAAAAATTGATTTTTGATTAAAAACTATATTTTAGGTTTATTATAGATTCAATATCACTTTTTTTAATTTGGCTATATGGCTTTGTCGTATAATTATAACTGATGTCAAGTCCAAGTCGAAATTTAGTTGTAATTGAGGTATTAAATTGTAAAGTTTGGGATGTCCTAAAATCAGAAAAATCTTTGACATTAGGTTGAAAAAAACCAAGGTAGGTAATAAAAAAGTTTTTATTTACATTTTTCAAAAATGAGATATAACTATTCATGTATATACGTTTATATATTGGGTCAAGTGTATTGATAGTATTTGGTTCCATATAAGAATAAAAGAGTCCCAACCCTGTATAAAACTTATCAAAGGGTAGGTTTAATTTTCTTCGAATATTTGCACCTGTTAAACTTCTTTGTTTAATATCCCTAAATTCATCAAATTCTGTTTGAAAAAAAAGTTCATAGTTGTAAGGAGTATTGTCTATATTCTGTAAATATCGAGCATGAATTCGACCATTGTTTTTATCTCTTTTGGAATCTGACTCTTCATATGAATATTCTGATATAAAATAAAGAAGCCAATCTTTTTTACTATATTCAGTCTTTACACCTAAGCCGATTGAAGCAGAGTTAGTATTTCCTGAGCTATATTTCCCACCAATTGCCACTTCTCCACTTAAATCTTCTTTTTCTCCAGGAACAAGAGGTTCAATAGTGATAAACCCATAACTGAATATTGTGAATAGTAAAGAAGTGGGTAAAAGTTTTTTTAACATAATGTGCCTTGAGTAATTTGGCGAAATCATAACATAAAAGATAAGTTCTTAAGTAACAGTAGTGTCTAAAGATTAAGTAAAATACTTTTAAGTTAATTAAACACATTAGCTTTATAAAAAGAAGGACGTGAAATAATAGGTTCATTTATTGTAGCGTCATTATTCATAATATTTTGAGTGATGACTTTATCTTTAATCTTCATCTCTCCCTTTTCCTTTAACTCTTTCCTTGCATAGTAACAAAAAGCTTGATAGTCTAAAGTAAGATTATATTTATCAATAACCTTTTGATGCAAAATTTTAAAAACAACAATGCCTTGATTAAAATATAAATCTTTAATTTTATCAAGATGAGAATAAAACTCAACCTTTAATTGCCCAAAACCACGAATAGCCATAAAAACCTCTCTTTTTGGAGTAGAATGATAAGAAAGTTCAAATAAGTTCAAACTATTTCATATTATATTAAAATAAAAAGAAACAAAAATATGATATTATTTTAAATAAGTAGAAAAGAAAAAAGGGCTATTTTCTATTCATCTGCTCTCGTAACTCTTCAATTCGAGACAAGATACTATTTGTCTCCTCCGTTTTTGGCAAACTACAATCTTTTGTAATTGAAGTTTTTTTATTAAAAGATTCCAAGTGTTCATTAAAGCTTATTGTCGCGTCATCTCTAAACTTGTTCCAAAATGGCTTATCTTCATCAACATGCTCATTCACCCCATCTATAGAAGTATCTGTTTTAGGCTCTTTAACTCTTACAACTTTGTTAAAAAGGTTACTAATATTATCAACAATAGAATTGTATTTCTTACGAAGAGAAGATAATATTCTAGAAGTGGATTTAATTTCATCAGAATCTTCTTTTTCAAGCACAGTATCATGCTTTAAACTTTCAGACTCTTGTTTATCCTCATCTATAGCTAACATTTCATTAATGGAATCTAGTGTCTCCCCTGCCTCCATACCCATTGGCTTAAGAGAAAACCTTTCTCTTAAGCTAGTGTCTTCACCATGAACATACTCTGTTTCATCTAACTTCTCATTATCTTCATATTTTTGAATATAAATATCTTCTTTATTTGAATATCCCATTGCTACCATCTCTTGAGCAATTTGATTATAAATAATCCTATCCTCTGAACTTATCCAAAAATGAATATGGTCAGAGTTTTGTGTTTTATCAGCAGCATGAAATTCTACAATTCCAGAGACACCCAAATCATTAATATACTCACTAAGATGATTAAGAGCCTCTTGTACTTCATCATAAGTATACTGCTCCATATTCATAGCATTAAATACCATTCGATAAAGAACACCATACTTATTAAGTATCTTGGCAATATTAACTTTATTTCTAATAAGTTGTCCATGATCATCACGAGCCAATGCCCCTGCAAGAACTTTATTTTTTAGAACATTGTTTCCCTCTTTATCATGAGAGATTTCTGAAAAAGAGAGTAGCTCTTTAGAACGTAAAAAACTTTGACTAAAATTTCCTCTAAGTGCCATTTATTACCCCTTAATTTCTTTTGGGAATAAAACCATTTTCATGATAACTCTCACCCTCATTCTCTACTTTTTCTTTAATCCCTTTGTTTTCTCTATGTTGCAGTAACTCCTTTTTTAATAAATCTTTTTCTTTCGACAAGGCTTCATTTAATTTCCTTTGTTCACTATTTTTTGACTCCAACAAGTTTCTATTATCAACCAAAGTTTCCAACTGTAATTCTAATTGAGCATTACTTGTTTTCAATAAACTTGTAGCAGATAAGGTTAATTTATTCTCTTCTTTTAATTGCTCAACCTGTCTTCCATAATGTTTTATTTCAGAATCATAATTATCTATTTTTCTTGATAAATTCTTCTTTTCGTTTTCTAAACTTTCAACTTCCCTACTTGATTCAAGTAATTCTGATTTAGCAATATCATACAACGCTTCTTGCTTCTTCTTATCCTCAATAAATCCTACTTTTGCTTCTTCTAAAGAAATTATAGCAATGTTCATCTTCTTGATTTCAGAATCTTTAACACTTACAACAGTCTCATACTCTTTTTCATTAGTAGACAAAGTTTCTTTTAATTCATCTATCACTAAATCTTTTTCTTCAATTTTAGAATCTTTTACTCTTAGCGTTTGTTCATACTGAGTAATAAGTTTCTCTAATTCTCCAATCATTTCTGACTGCTTATCATTACTGTCAATCAAGGTTGTTCGCTCTTCTACTAATTCAGCAACACTAACCTCTATCTCTTCTAACTGCTTAGTATGCGAAACAATTAGAGATTCCATACTTTGATTAAGTGAAGCAATTTCCGTTTCTCTTACACCAAGGTCTTTTTTCAGTCCTTGCTTTTCACTTTTCAATACATTGACATTATGATTTAACTCTTCAATACCCTTGTCTTTTAAAGCTTGAAGTTGAAGCTCTCCTGTAATAGACGTTTCAATAATCCCCTTAATATAAGGATTATTAGCATAGCGTTCAGAGAATTTATTTAATGCATCAGAGACATTCATTCCTTTTTTCAAAAAAGTATGAAATTCATTAATATATTGATCTCGATTAGTAAGAGCTTCATTTATTTTTTCTTTTGCTAACTCTGCATATCCTTGTTGCTTAATAAACATTTCTTTTTCAAATACTTCCAATGTATTAGAAATAGTGGGAGAGGATTCTTCTTTTTCTGTCTCTACCACTATACTTTTTGTCGCTTCAATTATAGGTTCATCTTTTTTTTCAGATTCAAAAATTACAGTTTTGTTCTTTTCTTCAAGAGCTTTAGTAGTATCTACAGAGGAAACAACTACTTTCTCTTCATTAACTTTAGGATGAGAAATTCTCTTTTCAACCTCTAAAGCCGTCTTATCTACAGCTATTGAGCCTTGTCTCTCTTTATGTAACTCTTTTTCAATTACAGTTGTTGCACCCTCAGCAATGGCAAGAGCGTCTAACTCTTCCTTTTTTCTCTCTGTACCCTTTATATCACTTTCAAAATAAAGTTTTTTACCATACGCTCCAAAAAGAAAAGCCACTTGCGTATCTCCTCTATCATATTCAAGCGTATCATAAATAATATCATTCAATAACCTTGTTTCTATATTCACATTAAAGTTAAAATTCTTAAAGTTTGTTCGGTGATGATTTAATCCCTCAGTTAACTCCCCCTTACCTTTATAACCTATCGTAGTAAAAAGATTTTGATATAACTTCTCTGGCTCTTGTCCAACAGGTGTACCCCGTTTATTTCCCATTGGTAGCTTTTCATCTAATAACAGTAAAACTTTATGAGACTCCACTACTTTGAGTTGTTGATTCACATCATCAATCGTTAAAAAAGCAAAAGGGGAACGTGTCGTAAACCTTTTTTTAAATGCATCAGCAATCTTAATAAATTCTACTTTGTCAAAATCACTTAAATCATAAACATGATTCTCTAAAGTATCAAAACTATCCAACCATTTTGTAACAATTATATTTCCAAGTTCATTAGAGAACATAGAATCAGTTTTTGCATCATCTAATAATCTCATCGTATATATTTTTAATTTTTTTAATAACTCTTGTTTCTGATTTATATCATGGTAATTAACTTGTGATGGATGTAACTTATTCTTCATAAGCCAAGTATTATATTCTTGACTACTTCCTTTAAATAATTTTTGAACCAATTGATCTGGGGTAAAAATTAAATCACTACGTTTCACAGTATCAATAAGATTAGGTCTATGTTCTCCTGTTTCTTTATTAATCTCTTCACGATTCCCACCAATATTTATTCTTTTAATTTCCATAATATATTCCTTTTTTCTATAAATATTTTAGATAATACTATCGTTTATCATCTTCTCTTTAACTGCTTGGATAATATAAGCACTCATGGTTCTCGAACTACTAGAAATTCCATCACTCTCATCTTGATAGAGTTTAATTAAATCTTTCCACTCTTTAGGAAGTCTGATTGTTGTAGGTTCTGTTTTTTTATTTGCCATCACTTATCCTATAAATATTTTCATCTCTTCACGTTCCATCTTCTCTTTAATCGCTTCTACAATAAAGCTACTTAAATCAGTTGGATAATCAATATTACTCTCTATTTCTTCTTTCCATACTAATGGAAATCGTACACTTTTTGAAAATTTCTCTAAATCTTTTAACTTTACTTTTTTAGGCACCTCTTCTATATTCTCAATATTTAAATCATCTTCTTTTTTCTCTTGAAGAGGTGCTTTTTGTGTAACAGCTGTCACGGCTGCTAATGTTAATTTTTTTCTATCTTTTCCCATTTTCTACCCTTTATTTACATGTATTTCTATTAACTCATAACATACAGACAACATCTCATCCATAGCATTCTCATGTCCTTTTAATTCTGGTGCTTCAAAAATAGTTCTTCCATCAATAAAGGATTTGTCATAAATAGATCTATCTCTGACAATACTCTTAAACATATCCATTTGAGCACTCTCTTCTATCATCTCTTCTATGTGTTCAAAATGCTTAGCAAAAGGATGTATTCTGTTTAATAGTACATAACTTGAAACATCTGTATCTGTATCCATTTCTATCTCGCCTAATGTTTGACTATACTTTTGAACAACTGCCAAGACTTCTGTTACCTTGTCACTTACAGGTGTTAAATTAATGTCTGAACCCATAATTGCTAGTCGTGAAAGAGCTGAATCAAATCCACCTGTATCAATAATTAAAATCTCTGAACCATCCGTTGAAGAGTCATTAATGAGTTCAACAAGTCTTGCTTCATCAGCTACCTTTTCAATATCTTCAAAAGGTGTCTCT
Organism: uncultured Sulfurovum sp.; assembly: GCA_902727895.1. Lineage (GTDB taxonomy): Bacteria > Campylobacterota > Campylobacteria > Campylobacterales > Sulfurovaceae > UBA1140. The sequence goes on along the minus strand of CACVAP010000080.1, from coordinate 9,015 downwards.
CTCAGACCATTTAACCCTCCACATGTATTTTGAATATCTACATCAAGTAACTTTACTTTATAACCCAATATGCGAAATGAATCTGCAATATTATAGGCTAATGTACTCTTTCCAACCCCACCTTTTTGATGTGATAAATTTACAACTAATGGAAAATTAGTTGCTAGTTTTTTCAACAATAAATCTAACTTCTTTTTGTCTAAAGGCTCAACCATTATCAACTCCTATTTTATTTCTTAAATAATACCATAAATTCTATTTTATATAAAATAGAATTAAATATATTCTTATGTCTTACAATATATTCTATATTATTACATAAGTTTCCTTAATAAATCCATTGGATTTAAAAAACATTGGATTTATTAATAAGAAAAAGAATACACTCTCCTCTATCAAATAAAATTTAGTAGGAAAAAAGATGAATAGACATGAAATAATTAGAAAACACTTTTCTCTTGAAGTTCAATTTGTAAAAAAGAATCAACTTATGAAAAATATATTTTCATATAAAAAAAAGATAAAAAATATCAATGTAGAAGTTACACCTTGTGGAGAGTATTTACTGGTGTATATCGTAGAGTAGAGAAAGCCCCTACTCTATGTTCTTATTTCTTTTGCCACTCTTGATGATGCAATTCAGCACGAGCAATGTATTTGAAAAGTTTGTTATTAGGATTAACATTTTTCTTATCAACCAATCCCTGTTCATAAAGTTTTTCATAAAGTAAAGAAAGTGTATTTTGTTTTTTAATCATCACCCCTACCTGTCTTAAAACAACCCTTCTTGATACTAAATTCTGTCCTATCGTAATTGCTCCATTATCAAATAACTCTCTTAAAAATCGCTGCTCATTTGGTGTAAACATTTTTAAATCAATCGCAGGAACTTTCTGATTCAATGCCTCTACTGTTTCAGTACCCTTTACTTCACCCTCCTCCACCATTTCTGCTTCTACAAAACCCTTATTTGTATATGCTCTATTCATCTCTTCTATTTTTATAACCCAAATCTTTTTATGCTCATCACTATCTATGGAAATAGGAAGCTCAAATGTTTTTATCTCTTTTACATTTAAATCATTCTGCGTAAACCCATTCTCTAATGGACTCCCTACCCTACTAGATATTGAACTCTCAGAACAACCATCTTCTATTACCATCCAATTTTTATAATAGAGCCATTTATCATTATTTTCATCAAAAATCTCTTTTATCTCAAAAGGTTGTTTATTTGATTTTTTCTCGGATGTCCGACCGTGTATCTGAGCTGTAGACGGATTTACTTTTATTCCATATACCGTTGGTAGATTTACCGTGGATGTACGGAAATTCATCGGATTTATATTAGCATCTATACCATTATACTGTGGGCTTTTAACACCATTTCTATCAAATGCATTATATTCTCCTAGATACGATGAATAATTACCTAAAAGCTTAGGGTTTGTTTGTGGATATAGAGTATTAGTACTTGGAACTAATGGAGTAGGGGAGTTTACTTGATTTTGTGCTTTTAATTGATTTAATTCATCAATAGAGTTTTTTATAAAGTCTTTAGTAGTTGTTTCCCAAAAGCTTGAAAGCATATCACTTAGTTCTTCTTTTAGAGAATTAAAAATGAGAAGATTTTTATCAGCATTTTCTTTAAAAATATATTTGGATAAAAGACTGAAAAGTATAAAAACTTCAGCTAAACATAAAATCATGAGTAGGGCTATATTAACGTCACCTTGTTTCTTTTGATGGACTTGTATTCGTGCAGTGGATAAAGCAACATTACTCTGTGATTGGGTTGCATGTTTAATATATTCATTATTAGCAGCTATCGCAGAAGTTGCTTTTAAATCATCTCTACTTGTTTTGTTATTAAAGACTTTTGCTATTTCTAAATTGATTTGACCCTGTTGAAGTTTGAGTTCATGATTTCTATCTTCCACTAGTCTTTGTCTATTTACTTCTTCATCCACAATGACAGCTGAGTTGCTTGATGCTGCTAACATTACCCCTTTGTAGTGAAAAGCAATAGAGGCAACAACCAAAACAGATAAAACAATGTAAGATAAAAATTGCGTTGTATCACTTTGGTCTGCAAACACCCACATTATGGCAAGATGTTTAAATACTTCTAAAATAAATGCTAATCCAAAAGCTACAAATATAATTGCTATTGGTTCAGCTGTTGGCATACCTTCATTAAGTATCTCTGTAAACGTATAATATGAGGCATAAATACTTAAAATACTAAAGAACCACCACCAAGCCCCAAAACCTTTTGCGACGGTGAGGAGGGTGATTTTTGACTGTTGATTGATGGCTCGTTGGTTAAATTCTTTGGTTGCATCTACTAGCGTTAATGTGTTCATTTCTTGCCTCCCTTGATTAACAAGGAAAGGTATTTAGTTTGATGTGTTATCATTCTTTTGTCCTTTTTTTACGTATGGTTTTTATTAGCTGTTTTAAAATTGGATAAACAGAGAGTAGAGGGTTCAATTTCGGCTCTCTGTTTTCTAAATGTATTTCTTTTTTTACTTATTAATATTCTCCTTATTTGCTTCTTGTTACTTTGTATTGTTACACACATTAACTTAATTAATCCAATGTTTTATTTTTTAAAATTAATATCCATTGGATTATTTTCCAATGCTTTATTTGTTCTTATTTTAAAATTTTGCTATTATTTAAATAATAGTTATATTCTGTATTTAAAGGGTTCTGTGGGAATGAATGACAAGAAAGAAAAGAGATCAATTCAACTATCGGTTCAACTTGATCAATCTATGTATGATTTTATGGAAAAAAAAGCTAAACTTGAAAATATTAAATTTCAACCTGCTAAAGAATTTTACACTCTTGCTAAAATTGGTATGACGTATGTTTCAAACAAAAATGATATAAACGTTGAATACTTTTCAAATCTTGAAGCCTATGAAAAAGAGTTAAAAGAAAGAGAAAAAGCTGTTGAAGATATGCTTTTAGTTATTACTGAATTAAAAAAGCTTGGGAAAAAGATAAAATTAGTTGATATAGATAAATAAGGAGCTTCCCCTAAAGGGTCGTGCCTGAACCTCTTCGAGGCGAGTACTTCGGTACTCACACTTCGTGTTCTAGTCACTAAGCCGAAATTTTTATAACAGTTATCCGTATTAGAACGCGTAATTGGCTATGCATGTGTTTATAAATAAATAACTTTATTTTTTTCAATCTTAATATATTTCTTTTGAACAAGAATTTTCACGATTTTTTCTATATCTTCCTCTGAAACACTACCCTGAAATTGAAACATGGAAACAATTGAATTATGTAGGGATTTTAACCTCTTAGGCTTTAATTTCAAGAGTCTTTCAATAATATAATTAAGGTTATCGGCTCTCTCTTGTGGGGCTTTCCCCTCTTCTTCTTTTCTACCTAACTGTAACATCAGTTGTGCTAATCTTAATTTATCACGGTAGCTTAATAGTTCACATTCTTTTGCTATTTCTTCATAACTCATTTTTATTATTCCTTTTCTAACTTCTCAAATATATTATATAATAATTAATTTAAAATATTAAAATTAAAATATAATATATATTTAATAAAATAAATTAAAGAGTATTTTATTAAGCTTCATGAAGAAAATATTAATAGAATTTTTTACTTTTTCAATTAGAAAGATATAAGCTAAAGTTTTCTAGTATTTTTACATTGATCTTCTTTTATCCCATAACCAGAACATCCCAAAAAATCACCATACTTGCCTTCTCTTTTCTTCATAGGTCTTCCACATTTATCACAAATTTCTATAGTAGCCTTACAGCTTGGATTATTACAAATACTCTCTTCTCTATAATCTAGTGATGGTGAACCACACTTTGTACAAATTCGTGGATTTGAACTACAAACTGAACCTGATGTACAACTATAAAATTCACCATATGTTCCTTTTTGTAATTTAAAATATCCCGTTGTACAGATATTACATTTAAAAATTTTCCTATATTTATCATCAAAAGTTTTGGATGCAATATGTAATTTAAATTTAGGAGCTAATAATTCATTGATAAATACAGATGTTGCTCTAGGGTTTGCTATCAAGTAAGATTTCTTTTTAGCTCTTGTTATTCCTACATATAACAATCTTCGTTCTTCTGAGTGTGTAAAACTATCAAGAGAGGGGAGTAATGCTTCAACAACTGCTTCTTCTTTATTCTCATTAGGAAACCCTGTCTTTCCTTGAAAGAATCCAATTAAGATACAGTAGTCTGCCTCTAAACCTTTTGAGCCGTGAAATGTCCAATATTTTATCTTTTTATTTCTTATTTTTTTTGAAACAATTTCTTTGGTATCGGCTAATAAGTATCGGTAACGTGCCAAAATAGAAATTGATGCATTAGGGTCATTGTTAAGGATTTTTTGAATTATTTGTAGCGTTTTTAATTCTAAGTTTTCTTTATTAGATATTTCACTATCAAGTAAATATACTTGAGGTGAATCGACATGTGTATGCGTGATGACATTCTTTACATATTGTTCTGGATTCTGCATTACAAATTGACCTGCTGTTAATGCTATACTATTGTTATATCTAAATGTTTTTTGAAGCATTGTTGTAGAGCATGAACCCACTCTTGATTCAAATTGCGTTGTTAGTTCAAGTTTTCCTCCTGAAAAACGATAGATTGACTGCCAATCATCTCCTACCACTGTAAGTCGTGGAGAAGACCCTTTATTAATTAAACTATTAAGGAATTCCATTCTAGCAGCAGAAATGTCTTGAAACTCATCTACCAATATATGTGTCCATTTAGGTTTAAAGTCTCCTCTATTCACTGTATCAATTGCTTTAATTATCATGTCATCAAAATCTATGCTATTTTGTCTATTTAATTCATTGGTATAGGCTTTGTGAATATCGGATAAAAGTATTTTATAGTTTTTTGAATTAACAATATCATTTTTTTCTAAACGTATATATATCTCTTCATCTGTTAATCGTTCTACTCTAATTGCTTGTAGACACTTTAAATATAATTTTATATTTTTAAGTAAAATACCACTCTCTTTAAGTGTTTTAAACACTTCTTCATGGGGTCGTTTTTTTATTGTTATCTCATGAGCTTCCATATGTTTTTCTAAGGTATTTTCTAACGCTCCTTCTACCCAGTTATAGTGATATGTTTCTATGAGTGTTGTACCATACTCTTTGTGTAGCTCTCTTTTTTGTAAAATTTCTTGATTATATTTCTCTTTATTTATGTCTGCTCTTGTCTTACCATTTCTATCAATACCAAAATGTTCAAGATATATTTGTGCGTCAATTAAATAAAAATCTGGTCTATAATCGAATCCTATTTCTATTCTTTTTTTTGAGACATAAGAGGGTTCATATTCATATTCTACACAGTTTAAATACATCCAGTTTGCTATTAATAGCTCTTGGTATCCTTTTACTCTTTCTCCTTGAAGTGTTCTGTATTCATTATCTCGAATATAGTTATCATACTCTTCTTGTGTTTTAAAATCAAATGGGTTGATTGGTTGATAGCTTAAATCTATGAAGTTTTTCATAAACTTCTCGTCTTCTTTTAACTTTTGTATAAACCATTGAGATAGCCACATTTCTAACTTAATAGGATCTTCACTAAATAGAGATATTTTTACGGACTGTTTAGCTTTATTTAGAATTTCTCTACCTAATGCATGGAATGTTTTTACTTTAGTTTGACTACACTCTTCTACTTGGGCAGACGCTCCTCTTTTATTCATTCGCTCTTCTAGTTCATTAGCTGCTACACGGTTATAGGCAAGAATCAAAATTTCTTCTGGTTTAGCATGACCTCGATCAATAAGATCTAGAACTTTTGCAACCATTACAGATGTTTTTCCTGTTCCTGCTGCTGCTAGAACTAAGTTTCTATCATTATCACGTATTACTGCTAGTCTTTGTTCTTCTGTTAGAGGATTTGATTCAATTTTGTCATAAAAGCTAGATCTCTTTATTAATGTTGCTGACTCATATTCTTTACGTATTTTTTTTACGTTTGGTTTGGATAGAGGAAAATATTTAATGCTGTTATTTAGAAAAGATATTGAGCTGTGGGGAAGCCTTTCTTCCCAATATTCTTTTTGTTTTGTGTATGTATTGAGTAAGGGAAATATCTCATTCTCCAAATAGCTTATTCTTGAATCTCTTAAATATTCTAATTGAGTATATTTTTTATACTCTCTTTTTTTGTTTTCTATCTTTTGATTAATAATGGGCGTTATTATACTGTTTATGTTGGTTAGATTATTGCTACAATCTTCTTTTTTAAGGAGGTTTATTTTGACTTGTGCTGTATTAAAATTGAATTCTAATGTTGTACCAAAAACACCAACTGTACTAACGGTATAACCTATAACTTCATCCCATTTAAAAGAATTATTTAGTTGATTCTCAATATATAAATAGAGTTTATTCTCATCATATTCTATTTGAGAATACTTTCCAAAAAATTTGCCAAAGTATGAAGTATTAATTTGTTTAGATATCACATATCTCCCATATATAAAATATTTTATACTGCTTTTTTATTGCTAAAATGAATTAAAACTACTATTTCCTAGTCTATTTGATTAACTTGTTTTTTCTACTAAAGTTTATTATTTTGTAATGCCATGATGAGGTTTTCCTATTTTCCCTATATGCTTTTATTATAGTATTTTTTTAATAAAAGTTGATATATATATTTTAGTTTTTTAAATTGGAAAGGTATAAGTTAAAGTTTTGAAAAGAGTTATCTCAAGAGATGAGAATATTTTAATTTTCTTTAGGTTAAATTACCTTATAGAATGTTTCAAAAGACTAAAGTATCTATACTATAATCTTTCATATTTGTATTATAAAACTTATTTATAACTGGTGGATTAGTATTCAGCTTCTGTTGGAATCTCTCCATTTCTTACCAATAGGAGTACTTGATATATCACTTTTTATGTTCTATTTACTCGACAAGAGCCTATTTAATAAAATATTTAGACTTTTGTCCAAAATAAAAAACTAAGTTACACTAACAAAGTAAATTCGTCCAAATTAAAAAAACTATTTTACAAAAAATCAAGAAAAATAAAACAAAACTTTATTATTAAATATCAATCCCTAATTTCTTAGCCTCTATCTTCATTTTAATCTCTTCCATTGTCATCTTTTTTAATTCAATATCTAATTCTTTAGTTCTGTTCTCTTCTTGTACTAGTTTTAATTTTAATTCCATAGATGCATTTTCCTCATTCTCTACAGGTCTTATTTTTGGATTTTGGATTTTTTTTGTAGGGATAGGTACGATATCAATTGCTGCTTCTTTTTTTTCTTCTACAATAATTTCTGACTCAAAAACATTATTACTATTTTGAGTTACAAGCCGTTCAACTTCCTCTAAATTTCCACCTTCTATTAACTCTTCTGCTTCATTATAAGTAACAGTTCGACTAGAGGTAGTACGAGCTTCTAATTGCTCAAAATCAAAATCAACTTGAAGATCATATCTAAGTTTTTTAATATCATTCCAGTGACCTCTACCAAAAATATGAGGATTTAAATAAACTGAACCTTCAATTACTTCTTCATCACCACTTATTTTCTTTACAAATATCCCTTTTGCTTCTAAACTATTCAATCCTTTATAAATCGTGGATAATGAATAATTCAATTCTTTACTTAAACTTTTTCGTAAAACAGTACTTATCTCCACTCTATTAGAAGTAGTAATCCATTTCCCAAGAATAATATTTAAAATACCTTGTTCCCTTTTTGATAAGTCTGCATCACGTAAAAGAGGTGCTCCAGCTGTAAATAACATAATAAAATCAGGTGTTCTGTCTCTCTTCACTACTTTGGTAGCAGTTTTAGAAGTAACTTCTCCAGTAACACCATCTAGATGATTCATTTCATAATCAAATAAAGTAATATCTTTGTTATCTTTCGCCATAATAATCCTTGTTTTTCTCAAACTTAAAAAGATTATCTCTTAAAAATGTTAATAGTTAGATTAAAAATCCATACTTTATCATTTTAAAATGATAATAACTAGGTAGAAACGTGATAACATTAAATATAGAGAATAGTTCGATAAAGCCTATTTTAAAGGGTTTAAAGTAGTAATTTTAGAAAAAGTAGCACTATTAATAAAATATAAAAGTTTAAAAAAATGTCAAAACACAAGATTCATTCAACAAAAAAGAACATTTTAGATATTATCTTTAAGTTTAACTCACTAAAATGACAATAATTGGATTAAAAATCCATACTTTATCATTTTAAAATGATAATAACTTGGCAGAAACGTGACAAAAAGTAGGCAGAAACGTCCTAAAAAGTAGGCAGAAACGTCCTAACATTATTTTGGAGAAAACCCTTGTGGAAGCCGAAATTTAGGAGTTTCAAGAGAACTTAAAAAAAGGGTCTCTATATTATATTAATAGGCTCATTATTTTTAGTGAATTTAAGTCTTTAAGTTTTGAACAAAAGGTTATTGATTTATCAATAACCTTTTTAAATATTTATCCATTATTATGCTACTTCTTCAAATAGTAAATTCATAACATACAAGCATAAAAAAGCCTACTTAAGCCTATATACTTGCTTTAGCCATATCCAAGTATATAAAATTTAAATAATCGTTTATAAGCTAAATTTGAAGCTTTTTTCAATCATTTAAAAAAAGAATTATTTAGAATTAATATAAATTTTAATAAATTAATTGTCATACAAAAAAATGCATTATTTTTAATTATTTATAATTTAAAAATAATTATAATAATTTTTATGTCATACAAAATTTTGAATTTTTTTAAATTTAATATAAATTAAAATAATTCTTAAAGATTTTTTTGTCATACATATTTTTGTAATCTTTTTAAATTTAAATAAATGTTTTGTAAGACATGAAAATCTTTTAAATTTAGTTATTTTGTTTTTTAGAAATAGGTGCTTTGGAGTTTTTACTGGTCATGAGGAATAATTTTAATTTTGAACTTTATTTAAATGGAGGTTTA
>CACVAP010000079.1 GCA_902727895.1 uncultured Sulfurovum sp. | reverse complement strand
CATTAACATATTTTGCAGGGTGTATAATAACATCTCTTCCCCCTCTTCGTGTTGGATAACCTACCTTTTTATTAGACCATTGTAAACCTTGTACAGAAAGGTATCGATAACGCTTCTTTTTTGTTTTCCCTACTTTTGTACCTACTTTAAAAAAACCATAAGGTGTCATTTTAGAGTTTCTTTTGTTGCTCGAACGTCTGACTTTCCCACCTATGACACCAGAACGTTTTCCATGTGCTACCTTATACCGAGAAACAGAACCTTTATGTAAATTAATAATGTAAAGTCGCTTATGTTTTGCCGATTTAGTGTAGTCTGCTATCGCTAAATATTTAGTCGAAAGCTTTTTCTTCTTTTGATTTTTCTTATAATAACTAAACGCTTTTTTTAAAGCCTTTTTGTTAATATTTGTATTTTTAGAAACTTTCTTATATGTATGATTAAGTCTCCAACTGCTTACTGCCTTTGCCATTACTTCTGAGGAGAAATACCCCAATAGTAATAACACCAATAATATTTTTCTCAAATTTTCCCTTTTTTAAAAAATTTTGAAATCCTATAGCAATATATGTAAGAGAAACATTAAAAACTATTTGTTTATTTATGTTATAATTTCAATATAACTATTAAATATTGGATATTATTATGCAAATAAGAACATTTTTCTTCTTACTTTTTATCACCACTAGCGCACTTTTTTTTCTTTCTACATTTCAACCAGCCTTTACCCTAGAGGTATGTGGTTCAATGTGCACTGATGAGCTAAGCTCAAAATACATAGAACTAACTTCCATGTCAATGTCTGCTATTGCACTTTTATTGTTTGTTACTACAAATCACTATACTGAAAAAAGAATATTAAAAAAGAAAGAAAAAGAAGCAATGGATAGACTCAACATAGAACAAATCCATGCTGAGTTAGAAGCGTTAAAGTAATTAATCTTAGAGTTATATCCTTAAAGAATATATCTTGTAGTATCCTCATCCTCAACAACTTTTTCAAGTTTTTCATCAATGAGTTTAAGATCAACAGTAATGATTTGACCAGCAAATTCATCTGCATCAAATGAGATGTCTTCAACAATTTTTTCCATAATAGTATGAAGTCGTCTAGCACCAATGTCTTCTGTTTTTTCATTAGCAGTAGCAGAGTATTTTGCAATGGCTCTAAGTGCTTCTTCTTCAAAAACAAGTTCAACATTTTCAACACCCAAAAGTGCAACATATTGTTTAATCAGTGAATTGTTTGGTTCTGTCAAAATTCTGTAAAGTGCTTCTGCATCAAGTGAATCAAGTTCAACTCTTAATGGGAAACGCCCTTGAAGCTCTGGAATAAGATCAGAAGGTTTAGACAAATGAAATGCACCAGCTGAGATAAATAAGATATGATCTGTCTTTACCTGTCCAATACGCGTCTGAACATTAGAACCTTCTACAATAGGTAGTAAGTCTCTTTGCACACCCTCTTTACTTGGATCTTGTCGAGAAGAAGAATTAGCAGGCACAGCAATCTTATCAATTTCATCAATAAAAACTATTCCACCCTCTTCTATTTTCTTTAAAGCCAAGTCTTTTAACTTCTCCTCATCAAAAAGTTCAGCACTTGCTTCAGTTGCTAAAATAGATTTAGCTTGTTTAACAGTCACTTCTTTTTTATTCTCTTTTTTGTTCATCCCACCAATAACTTTAATGATAGACTCTTGAACATTTGCCATCTCAGGAGGCATATTCCCTCCTCCACCCATAACGTCAATGGTTGGTGCAGGCATGTCTACTGTTATCAGTAAATCATCTAGCAGACCTTTAGTAAACTTCTCTTGCATTTTTGCAAACGAAGCTTCATAATCAGCTTGTTTCTGTTCACTCGCACCTGCTGGAAGTGGTGGTAAAAGTTTTTCAATGATTTTATTTTCAATATACGCTTCAATCTTTTCCTGATTTAACTCATTTTGTTCTTCACGTACTAAACTTAAAGCATTGGCAGCTAAATCACGAATCATCGATTCAACATCACGACCTACAAACCCTACTTCAGTAAATTTACTTGCTTCAACTTTGACAAAAGGTAAACGCATCATCGTAGAAAGACGACGTGCAATTTCTGTTTTACCAACCCCTGTACTACCTATCATTAAAATATTTTTAGGCATAACATCACGTTGAAGCTCAGGGTCTAATTGTAAACGTCTATAACGGTTACGCAATGCAACAGCAATGGTCTTTTTAGCGTTACCTTGTCCGATTACATATTGATCTAAAAAAGTAACAATCTCTTTTGGTGTGAGATTAGTTGGAATAACATTTGTCAATTAAAGCTCCAATAGTTTAATATTTGTGTTGGTATAAATACATACTTCACCAGCAATCATCAAAGACTCTTTTACCAAGTCTTTAGCCGATAAATCAGAATGTTTATCTAAAGCCCGTGCAGCAGAAATAGCATAGTTTCCACCAGAACCAATAGATGCTATTTTCCCATCTTCTGGCTCTACAACATCCCCTGTACCAGTCAAAATAAAGATATGCTCTTTATTTAGAACCAACATCATTGCTTCAAGCTGACGAAGATGTTTATCTTTTCTCCAACGCTTAGAAAACTCGATAACAGACTTAAGAATATCACCTTTTTTATCATTTAGAATCTCTTCAAACATGTCAAAAAGGTTAAAAGCATCAGCTGTACTTCCAGCAAAACCTGCAAGAATCTGACCTTTATAAAGTGAACGAATTTTCGTTGCATTTCCTTTTAAGATAGTGTCACCAAAACTTACTTGACCATCACCACCTATAACTGCATTGTCCTTACCTTTGTAGGCAAGTATCGTTGTTGCATGAAACACGCTATGCTTCTCCCTGAATCTCTACTGTTACTGTAGCATGAATACCGTGACCTAGTTTAATGTCAACTTTATGTTCACCAACTGTTTTTAGTGCTTTTTTAAGTTCAATTATTTTTTTATCAATCTCAATGTTCATTTGCTCTTGAATTGCTTTTGCAATATCATCTTTACCTACAGAACCCTGAATCCCAGCAGGAGCTAACTTTTTAATAATTACAATATTTTTAGTCGCTAACTCTTTTTCCTCTTTTGCTAAACGTGTCAAAGTATCTTTTAACTCTTTCTCCATTCTTGCTTGTTCTGATTTCCAGTTTTCTACAACATCAGGTGTTGCTAATTTAGCCATACCTTTTCCTATTAAAAAGTTTTGACCATATCCGTCTTTTACTTCTTTAATCTCACCTTTTTTCCCAAGGCTTTTAACATCTTTTATTAATAAAACTTTCATAATTTATATCCTCTATTTAGTAAGACATTATTTTAGCAAATTTTTTTATATATTAGCTATAATTGATGTTTATTTTC
>CACVAP010000078.1 GCA_902727895.1 uncultured Sulfurovum sp. | reverse complement strand
ATTTTAAAGCCATTGTAAAAGAACCTTCTATTTTGGAGACCATTGAGAAAAGTGCAAATAAAAGAACAGGTAGCTTTATTGGTATGCTTGATGGTAAAATAGGGGATACAACATTTAAAGAGATGAAGCAAGAACATGCACTAAAAGAAGAGAAATAATGAATATTTTTTTAGATGCTAATATCTGTTTAGATTTACTAGACACAAAACGACCAACTTCAGAAGCTTCTGTAGCGTGGTATATGGAGAAAAAAGATGATGTCTCATTAAACTTTTTCTTCTCTTCAGATTTTATTACTACTTTTTATTATATTTTGACGGAAAAAAGAAAATATGATGAGGCTAAGGTGATTGCGTCTATTGATGCTTTATCTTTTGAGATAACACCTTTTTATTTAGCTCATAGTGACTTTGTCAATGCAAAAAGTGATTTCTTTTCTGAATCATTTAAAGATTTTGAAGATTTAATGATTGTAAATTCAGCTGTACGTGCTGAGTGTGATATGTTTATGACTAATGATAAAGCGTTGTTGGAGCTTGGGGTTTTTAAGGGGATGAAGTTAGTAAAGGTAGAGGGAAGTAATATATAATTTATTTACTCGATTTATATCTTATTTTACTGATTACTTCATCATGTATTTTTTAGTCCGACTAGTAGCCTGAGCCTCCAAAGGGTCATCAGGCCAATAGTGCCTTTTATACTTTCCTCGCATTTCTTTTCTTACATCATCATAGGCATTGTTCCAAAAGCTTTCTAAGTCTTGGGTGATTTGTATGGCTTTTAGAGCAGGGGAGAGTAGGTGAATCATTACTTTTATTTTTCCATTTAGAAGCATGGGGGTACTTTTTGTTCCAAGCATCTCTTGCAGTCGTACAGCTAAGATGGGTTGTTCAGCATTGGTGTAGTCTATGGCTATGTTTGAACCACTGGCTACTGCTAATCTTTTAGGCGCTAATTTATCCAGTGCTTGGGTTTGTTCAAAACTTAGAAGACCCAATAAAATGTTGTAGAGGTCTAAGTTTTGACAAGCTCTTAAGGTGCTGATGCCTTCTAAATAGGGAGCTAACCACTCATCCATATTTTCTAAAAGGTATTCGTCGCTGAAGTCTGGAAAATCTACAGTATGTTCACTGGCATAATGGTTTACAAAGTTCATACGTTCACGGAGGGTTTGAGCTTCTTGTGAGCAATTTAGAGAGTCCATTCCCATTTCTTCTAACTCTGCTATAAGCACTTCAATGACTTCTTCGTTTGAAGTATTTTTTATTTGTCGTTCTCGTAAAGTAATGGCACCTAAACGTTGAACTTCACGTACATCGACACGTTCTTGCTCATCGTTCCATTCGACGAGTTGGGTTGTGGCTATTTGCTCTTGTAAGTGTTCTTCAATGTCAGACTGAATGACTTCAATGGCTTTGTATATGCGTGCATTGGTATTGTCTCCTGCTACGTCGGCTACTACTAATAACCTAGAATTAAAGAGTTCATCTTCATGGTGTAGTGATGCTCCTTTTCCATTGGATAATAAGTAGCTTTCTCTTTTGTGTGGGCGTTGTAAGGCAAGTCGGTCGGGGTAGGCAAAGGCTAAGAGTATGCCGAGTAGTCCAGAATTTATCTCTTCACTTTGGTTCTTTTCGATGTGTTTGGCACTTTTAAGTAAGGTTCTACATTGTGCCATGTTGACGTAGTTGGCAGAGACAGGATTTTGTACACGTACATCATGTAATACGACCACACGCTCTTTTAAGTCTGAAGAGAAAGAGTTTTTGTAGATGTCTTTTTCAGAAATGAGAACGCCTAAAAGAGAAGCTTCGTAGGAGAGGTTCATCTCTTTGGCTCGTAGCATCATGTGGGCAAGTCTTGGGTGCATGGGGTAGCGACTCATGGCATGACCATGAGAGGTTATGATGCCTTCTTCGTCCAATGCTCCTAGCTGATGTAAAAGCTTTTTAGCATGGGCAATGGCTGTACTTGGTGGAATGTCCATCCATGAGAGTTGCGACATGTCATTGTTACCCCAAACGGCAAGCTCTAAAAGAACTTGACTTAAATCAGCAGAGAGAATTTCGGGTACGTCATGGTCTAAAAGGATTTTAGATTCATGCCAAAGATGATAGGCTTTACCAGCAGACAAACGACCAGCACGACCAGCTCTTTGAATGGCTGAGTCTTTAGAAATAAGTTGACTTTCCAGTTTGTTCATGCCTGTGAATGGGTTAAAAACAGAGACATTATGCAGTCCAGAGTCAACGACTATTTTAATACCTTCAATGGTCAAAGAAGTTTGGGCAATGTTGGTAGAAAGTACAACTTTTCGTGTGCCTTTTGGAGGAGCTTTTATGGCAGCGTCTTGTTGATTTTTACTCAATGTTCCGTAAAGGGTAGAGATGTAAACATCTTTTATGTTGTTGCCATTTAAAAGCTTTTCAATGTTTCTTATTTCACGGATTCCTGAAAGAAAAACTAAAATGTTTCCTTCTTCTTCACGTAAAAGTTTTATGAGTAATCGGTGTATGTAAGAGGGTAATTCTTTCTTAGTAGGTTGAGGTGTTGCTTTATCCAAATAGAAACGGTCAACAGGGTAAGTACGTCCCTCACTGGTAATAATGGGTGCATTGTCTAAGAGTTTTGAAATAGCTGTAGTATTTAACGTAGCTGACATGACGAGCAGTTTTAAATCTTCTCGTAAAACAGTTTGTGACTCTAAGCTTAATGCTAAAGATAAGTCAGCATGTAAAGAGCGTTCGTGAAACTCATCAAATATTACTAAAGCAAACTCTTCTAAAGAGGGGTCTTGTTGGAGTTTACGGGTGAGTATTCCTTCTGTGACAATGAGGATTTTTGTTTTGTTACTCTGTTTGGATTCCATTTTAATCTGGTAACCAACACGTTCACCCACTTTTTCACCCAAAAGTTCAGCCATACGCGCTGCACTTGAACGAACAGCCAAACGACGTGGTTCAAGCATAATAATCTTTTTACCATCTAACCAAGGTTCATCTAAAAGGGCTAAAGGTAGAGCAGTAGTCTTTCCTGCTCCTGGAGGGGCTTGGAGTACTAAACGGTTATGGGTTTGAAGTTGCTTTTTAACATCTGGAATGACTTGGGTTATTGGAAGGTTTTGCATGTGGGATTATAGCGTTTATTTTAGGGTAGTTTTTATTAAAAAGTACAGAGCCTTAACCAAGACCGATACCGTCATAGCTTTTATGTCATATTGTCATAAAATGACAATAAACTCTTGAAAAGACTCAAAATATCTACATAAAACTTTTTAAGAACTATTTATAGAATACGATGTATAATACTATAAACCACACTATAAAGGATTGATTATGGTAATTCCTGCAAATGAACTAAAAATAAAAGGTGTTT
>CACVAP010000077.1 GCA_902727895.1 uncultured Sulfurovum sp. | reverse complement strand
CGCAAGAAAAGAGATAACTCAAAAAAGTAATGGAAGTACGCGTTATAACGTCAGTCAAGAAACATTATCTAAAGTTTTAGTATATTTGGCTCCTAAACCTGAACAACAAAAAATAGCAAACTTCCTAGCCTCAGTAGACAAAAAAATAGAACAACTAACCCAAAAGAAAATCTTTTTAGAGAGCTATAAAAAAGGGGTGATGGAGAAGATATTTTCACAAGAAATACGTTTTGAGAATGATGATGGTGGGGAGTTTGAGGATTGGGAAGAGAAAAAATTGGGAGAAGTTAGTATACTTACTTCTAGTAAGCGAGTTTATTTATCAGACTATGTAAAAATGGGTATTCCTTTTTATCGTGGGAAAGAAATTAGTGAATTAAGATTAGGAATAAGACCTAAAGATATTTTGTATATTTCCGAAAAAGTATATGAAGAATATAAATTAACATATGGCGTTCCTCAAGTAAACGATTTATTAATTACTGCCGTTGGAACATTAGGGAATGTTTTAAGAATTAGTGACGATAAAGCATTTTATTTTAAAGATGGAAATTTGATATGGATTAGAAATATTAAAGAAAATAGTAGTTTTTTAGAAATATTATTATATGTCTATAAAAGAGATGTTGAAAGAACATCTATTGGCTCAACTCAAAAAGCATTAACAATGATTGAACTAAGAAAAATAAAGTTACCGTTTCCTTGTATAGAAGAACAAACCAAAGTAGCCAATTTTTTAACTTCAATAGACAAACGCATAGAAGAAACATCAAAACAATTAGAAGAGACTAAAAAGTACAAAAAAGCACTACTACAACAGATGTTTATCTAAAAGGAAAAAGGGGAGATAAAATGTGTATAGAATCAGAAGCACAGCTAGAGCAATCACTTATAAATGATTTACTTATAGATGGTTATGAATTGGTCAATGTTAAAAATGAAAAAGCTTTATTAGTTAACTTGAAAGAGCAAATTGAAAAACATAATGAGCTTACTCTAAGCGATGAAGATTTTAAACTCATTTTAAATCATCTAAGTAGAGGTAACAGCTTTGAAAAAGCCAATAAACTTAGAGATAGATTCCCCATTCTTTTAGAAGATGGGACAACCAAACATATTGAATTTTTAGACAGTAAACGATGGTGTAATAATATTTTTCAAATAACCAACCAAGTAACCATAAAAGGTAAAAAAGTAAATAGATATGATGTAACCATACTTATAAATGGATTACCTTTGGTTCAGATAGAGCTTAAAAAAAGAGGTATAGCGTTACACAAGGGGTACATTCAAATAGAACGATATTTAGACCACTCTTTTAATGAAAGCTATGGACTCTTTGGTTATGTTCAGATGTTTGTTATCTCTAATGGAGCAAGAACCAAATACTATGCGAACAATCCTCAACCAAGCTTTAAGCAGACCTTTTATTGGGCTGATGAAAACAATACTCCTATATGGGATATAAAGCAGTTTGCTAAGGTATTTTTAGAGCGTTGTCATCTCTCTAAGATGATATGTAAATATACGGTACTCACTAGCCAAAAGATCATGATGATATTGAGACCATATCAATTTTATGCCGTTGAGAAGATTATAAAAAAAGTAGAAGAGAGTAATGATAACGCGTACATTTGGCATACGACAGGAAGTGGAAAAACATTAACCTCTTTTAAAACGGCTGGGCTTTTAACCGACCTAGACAAAATAGACAAAGTTGTTTTTGTAGTCGATAGAAAAGATTTAGACACTCAGACGAAAATTGAGTTCAATAAATTTAAAAAAGATAGTGTGGATGGTACAGACAACACTAAAAAATTAGTAGAGCAATTTAATGATGAAACACCTTTGGTGGTGACAACTATTCAAAAGTTAAATGCAGCTATTAGTAAAACAAACTATCTTGATAAGATGCAAGAACTACGAGATAAGAACTTGGTTTTTATTTTTGATGAGTGTCATCGAAGCCAGTTTGGTCAAACACATACCAAGATAGTAAAGTTTTTTAGAAAAGCTCAGATGATAGGCTTTACAGGAACACCGATTTTAGATGAGAATGCTATTGGAAAACGTACTACAGAAGAGTTATTTGATGAGTGCTTACATAAATACCTTATCCCTGATGCTATTGGAGATGAGAATGTTCTAGGGTTTGTGGTGGACTATTTAACTACGGTAGAAGTTACAACACTTGAAAATGAGTTGAGTTCTTTGGAGAAAGAAGCTAA
Organism: uncultured Sulfurovum sp.; assembly: GCA_902727895.1. GTDB lineage: Bacteria > Campylobacterota > Campylobacteria > Campylobacterales > Sulfurovaceae > UBA1140. The sequence continues at coordinate 1,253 of CACVAP010000077.1, read as the reverse complement.
AAACGGTAAAACAAAAGAGCAAAAATCTAACATAGATAATACTTATACGAAAAAGCAGACAGAACTAAAAAAGAGAATAAAAGAGATATTGGAATCTTCTGAACGAATAGAGGGTATCACTAAACATATTATTGCTAATCATAGAACGTATACCAATAATAAATTTACAGCTATGATGACAGTAGATAGCGTTGATATGCTTATGGCGTATTATGATAGTTTTAAAGCTAAAGAACATAATTTAAAAATAGCTACCATATTCTCCTATTCTGCAAAAGAAGAGAGTTCTGATGATATAGAAGATGGTAATGGTGCGAGTGTGGATGAAAACAATATAGATATGGCTCGTAAAGAGAAGCTAGAGGGGTATATAGCCGATTATAACAGTATGTTTGATACCAACTATAGTACAGATACTAAAGAGTATTATAACTACTATGATGATATTGCAGATAGGGTTAAAAATCAAGAGATAGATTTACTTATAGTGGTTAATATGTTTTTGACTGGGTTTGATGCTCCTAGACTTAATACACTCTATGTAGATAAGCAATTAAAGCATCATGGATTAATACAAGCCTTTTCACGAACTAATAGAATTTATAATGGTAAAGAGCATGGTAAGGTTATTTGTTTTAGAGACTTACAAAGTAATGTCGAGGAAGCAATTAAACTTTTTTCTAATAAAGATGCATATAGTACGGTTCTTAGAGATAGCTATCAGACTTACTTGGAAAAGTTTAATGAGCAACTTCAAGAACTACGAAAAATAGCTAATACTCCAAATGAAGTAAAATACCTTAAAACGAAACAATCAAAACTAGAGTTTGTAGAGATATTTAGAAAATTGTTGACGCAACTTGATACGATGAAAACATTTATTGAATTTGAGTGGGACACCTTAGATATTACAGCCCAAGAGATAAATGATTATACCAGTCATTATTTGGATATTTATTATGAAATAAAAGAAGGAGATAAGAGTGATACAGGAGAGGGTGAAGATAGTGAAAGTTCTGATTTAAGTGAGGTTGATTTTTCTTTAGATTTAATCACTAGAGATGTAATTGATTTACTTTATATTTTAAAACTACTCTTTAACCTTGATGACGATGATGATAAGCAGCGAATGAATATCTATAATATTATTCGTGCTACACCAAACCTTTATAGAAAAAAAGAGATTATTGAAGAGTTTATAAAATACTTTAAATCCTCCAATGGTTCGATTGATAACATAGATGAAGAGTATA
>CACVAP010000076.1 GCA_902727895.1 uncultured Sulfurovum sp. | reverse complement strand
AAGTAGGGTACACCTTGCCTCCAAGTCCTTGGAAAAAAGATGGTGTTGATGAATACAATAAATTTATTGACGGTAAAGTTTGGGATCCTAACAAGGCAGTTGAGTATATTTTTGATGCAAAAGTAGTCAATTCAAAGGTTTCTAAAGAAGAGTTACTAAAAGCAAATGACTGGACTGTTGAGACAAAACAACCAAAATATGTTTGTCCTTATGGACCTGCTGGATGTGCAGACCCTAAATATGTGACTAAGAAATAAAATTTTATGTGTGGACTGGAATGTCCACACTGCTTAATATGTTTTTATGAGTGTCTATTTGCTTCCTTTGTAGGCACTCATAAGGACAAAGGAGCGTTATGTCCCATACTAAAAAGAGAAAGGTAAATGAATGAATATAGACTTAGTAAAACGAATAGTCTTACCACTATTGGTTCTAATTGTAATTATTCAAGTTTGGTCGGGAATTGCTCATACTGTTGAAGATTTTCCAACCCCTAGTGACACTTATGTGGCTGCATTTGGAGGGATTAATGAATTTGATGATGAAGTTGTAGGTGTTCTCTCTGATCCATTTTACATAGAAAATGTGGATGACAAAGGGATTTTTTGGCAGATTATGGAATCACTTAAAAGAGTATTTGGTGGTTTTGCCTTAGCACTAATTATTGGTGTTCCTTTAGGGCTGTTAATTGGTATGAGTAAAAATGCTCAATATGCTTTTGACCCATTTATCCAAATATTTAAACCTGTGTCTCCCTTGGCGTGGTTACCGTTGTTACTTTTTATCTTTCAAGACATTAACTTAACGGCAATTTCTACGATTTTTATTACCTCTATTTGGCCTATTATTATTAATACGGCATTGGGTGTTAAGTCTGTAAGTGAAGACTACATGAATGTGGCAAAAGTATTACAGTTTACGCCAATGGAGAAAGTAGTGCAGATTATTTTACCTGTGGCGATTCCGTTTATCTTTACAGGAATGCGTCTTTCTTTGGCAATTGCTTGGTTGGTTATTGTGGCTGCTGAGATGTTAACAGGGGGAATTGGGATTGGTTTTTGGATTTGGGATGAATATAATAACCTTGCCTACCATAACATTATTATTGGTATTATCATTGTTGGTCTGGTTGGTTTTCTGCTAGATACTATCATGGGTTTGATTGCTAACTATTTTGATTATACTAAAAAAGGAAGAGCATAATGAGTGAGTTTTTAAGTCTAAAAAACGTTGAAAAAAGATTTCCTATTTCTGGAAAAGATGATTATGTTGCTGTTACCGATGTGAATTTAGAGATTAAAAAGAATGAGATTATTTCTATTATTGGTCACAGTGGTTGTGGTAAGTCAACGCTTCTAAATATGATTGCAGGGCTTGATATGCAATCAGAAGGTAGCATTGAACTCAATGGAAAAAAGATTAGAGGCCCTGGTCCAGAGAGAGCTGTTGTTTTTCAAAACCACTCTTTACTTCCTTGGTTAACGAGTTACCAAAACATTGAAATGGCTGTGAAAAAAGTAATGCCTGAACTTTCCTCCATAGAGTTAAGAGCAAGGGTAGAAAAATATATTTCAATGGTGAACCTAGAACATGCAAAAGACAAAGCACCAGGAGAGCTTTCTGGTGGAATGAAACAAAGAGTAGGAATTGCCAGAGCTTTGTCAATTAATCCTGAAGTATTACTAATGGATGAACCCTTTGGTGCTTTGGATTCTTTAACGCGAGCCAACTTACAAGAGCATCTTATGCGTATTCAAGAGAGTGTTAAAAATACGGTGATTATTATTACCCATGACATAGATGAAGCTGTGTTATTAAGTGATAGAGTCATTATGATGACCAATGGACCAGATGCGACCATTGGTGAGATACTTGAAGTGAATTTAGAGCGACCAAGAAAACGGGTTGAACTTCAGCATGACCCTGAATATATCCGTTGTAGAGAAGCTATTTTGAGTTTCTTGTATGAGAAGTTTGCGAAGGAGGATGAGTAATAACAGGTAAGTTAATTGCTTACTACTCTGCAACAAAAGATAACTCCAGTGGAAAAGCTGATTATAATGAACTAGATCTTAGTAGTTTTGTAAATAATGATTAAAATTTAATCATTATTTATTTAAAATTGATTTATAAATATACTATAATGATTATATCAAAGATTAATAAAATAGTTTAAAGAGACAGCTAAAACCTTTTTTCACATTTCTGGTTTGGGGTTACCTCCTTAATATACCTTGCCATGTCTGTCTCTTTAAACTATTTTTGTATATTTTAGGTGGTTTGGACAGGTAGATACAATCGCTGCCCAGATTTTCTGACTGGTTGACTTTCCTTTTAATATTACTGGTCTATCTGCCTGTCCAAACTACCTAAACTAGATGATATTAACATTGTAGGAAAGCTACCTTTAGTTTTCTTTACGAAAGAAGACGAATAAAAAATAAGTATTTTAGAATTGATTAAAAATTAACCATATTTATGATTAATTTAGTTTATAAATGTATTATAATACAGACATATAACTATTATAGACAATAGTTTAAAGAAACAGATAGAACCTTTTTCACATTTTGGTTTTGGCATCTCCTTATATCTAACAACTCAGCCATATCTGTTTCTTTAAGTTATTTTATTACCTTAGGTAGTTTGTACAGGCAGACGATTGTAACGCTGCTCCGATACTTGGCTAATTTGAATCCTCTTAATATCTTCCTTTTAATTGAGATTAGTCCGTCTGTCTGTTCAAGTTACTTAAACGAAATAAAAAACTAATAAGAACTACTTACCTTTTACCTTGATAACTCAACATGATTACGCATCAACTGACGAATACCACCTTGTACATTTAAGGGATGATACCCATTATCTGCCAAAATACGTGAAGCCTTTACACTTCTACTTCCTGATTTACAGTAAACAATAATAGGTTTACTTTTGTCTACTTTAAGTTGATGTATTTTTTCACTTAACTCTGTTAGAGGTATATGAATGGCATTTTTTAAGTGTCTGTGTTTGTATTCATTGATTGTTCTCACATCAAGTATATTAAGAGTGTCTTTTTTCTGAAGTAACAAAGAGACTCTTTTTGCACCGATAGAGTCAAAGTTTGCTAATATCCATCCTTTTTTATAAGCATGAGATAAAAACCTTTCTCCCATGATAATTCCCAAAAGAGTCCATAATAGAATCATGAAAATTATTAAACGTTTTACTCTCATGTTAACTCCTTATTAATATTTAGTATTAGGATATCAAATAATATACTATATTTTAATCAAAATAATGTATATAAATTAATCAATAAGGGTTTGACGATTTTTTAATTTAGCTAAGGTATTAGGGAGTTGATGTTGATTTATAGCTATTTAAGTACCTAACAAAAATTAATTTCAAACTTATTTCCAGTACCATAATTAGCCAAAACAAGATGAATATAGTTTTCTAAAGTTAGAGTAGAAGCATAGTCCTTAATTTGAATCCAGTGATACTT
>CACVAP010000075.1 GCA_902727895.1 uncultured Sulfurovum sp. | reverse complement strand
TTGGATTGATTATTCTGCTTATTTGAGTTGGAATAATATGATTCTTTATATCCAAAAAATATTTAATAACTATGGTAAACATTATAGGATAAACTTTTCTTAGTGTTTAATTCTTATTGGCTACTTACAATAGCCACAGGTTTTAAACCTATGAACAATACATAATCAGCTTCCGACCGTTCTCCATTAGCAGGGTTAATACACTCCCAATTTCTTATTGCCATATTTTGACCAACTATTGGGCGTGTTCCTTTCTCATAGTCTAAGGTAGCACTATCTGCTTTCCATCCTCTTTCATTTAAGTTCAAGTCTAACATATGATAAGTTTCGTCTTCATCAAGATACAAATAACAAAGAACTTCTTCACTTCGTTGTTTGTAAACTTTTTCTAATTTTTCACGCTCTTCATCTGAGATGGAACAGGAGAGTTCATTTATTTTTTCTTCAAAAAGCATGGTTTGCTCTTCAAACTCAGCCTCTTGTGCCAACATCAGCTCTTTTTCTTCAAGCTGTAAACGTCTCATATTTTCTATGAGCTTGTCATACTCTTGATGCTCTTCTTCTTTTAATTTAGCTAATGCTTCACTCTCTTCAAGTTTTTCTTTATGCTCCAAAAGTTTACTTTTAAGTGCTTCATAATCATTATGTATTTTCTGTAGCCGTTCTGTTGGGTCTTTGGGCAAAACAAATGCTTTTACTTTAAACTCCCGAACATCCCCAAACGTTCCATGATACCAAATAGAAAGTTTATAAGCATTTTTCAATGCCTTAACAGCTTGATGGTGGTTTGTAGTAAACTCATGAACAGCTTTGTTTCCGTCTTTACGTAAGGTATGGAAAAGGTTTCTTACTTTAAAAGAAAAAGAGAGTTTTTTTTCTAAAAGATAAATAAGTTCGTATTGATCTTTATATTCATAAGAAGGAATTCCTAGTTTAGAAGCCATTTCTTGTGCTAAAGCTTCTCCTAGTTGTCGGAGTTTTACAAGAGTAGTATTGGGGTCACTCTTAAACATTTTTTCAGCAACAAATGCCAACTGAAAAAAGATAGGATCATGTTCTAACAAAAATGAAAAGTTTGACCCTTTTATTTGCTCTTTATTCATCCATTCTCCCAAATTTTTTGACTAATTTTAACATAAAAAATAATCTACACATAGGTGAAGTTGTTCTATAATACTTAAATTCAAAAAAAGAGAAAATATGGATAACAATAACAATCCACTTCATGGTATAAAACTAAAAGATATTGTAGAAAAACTTGTGGAACACTATGGTTGGGAAGAACTTGGTAAAAAAATAAAAATAAACTGCTTCAATAATAACCCTCACGTAAAAGCCAGTCTCAAATTTTTACGAAATGTTGATCATGAATGGGCTAGAATTAAAGTTGAAAATTTATACATAGATACTTTTTGCAAAGAGTAAGAAGTTTATTTAACAGAAACTTCTAATAACTCTTCACCTTCACGAATGGTTCGAATTTTATCACAAACTACGGACAATTCTTTTTCATGATTAACCACAATAGGGGTAATAATCTCTTTAGCTTTTGATAAGATAAACTCTAAGTTAGCTGAAATTATGGGCTTACCAACACTAACCGTGTCACCTTCTTTCACTAAACGTTTAAACCCTTCACCATTTAAAGCTACCGTATCAAGACCAATATGTACAAGTACTTCTAATCCTGATTTTGTTTTAATAGAAAAAGCGTGATTAGTAGAAAAAATCTTTGTAATAGTTCCTGCTACTGGGGCTACAAAAGTATTTGATCTTGGCAAAATAGCTACACCTTCTCCAGCCATTTTTCCTGAAAAAACTTCATCAGGTACCTGAGCTAAATCTACAACATCACCATCAGCTGGTGACACAATTATCTGTTTTTTCGCTTTAAATAATCCAAACATTCTATTCCCTATTTTTGTTGATTTAACCAAGTACTTAATGACGCTATTTGTTCTTCTGTACGTATGGTACTTGTTCCACCTTCTGATTGACGTGCATTCATAGAAGCACGATTGTCAAGAAGTTCTACTACACCTTCAGTAATCCTAGCATCTACAGCCTTTAAATCTTCAAATGAAAGTTCAGATATATCAACACCTTTTTCTTCTGCTACATTAACAACATTACCAGTAATATGATAAGCATCACGGAAAGGAATCCCAGCTTCTTTAACAAGATAATCTGCTAAATCTGTAGCTGATAAATGCCCTATCATACAAGCTTTATTCATTTCATCTACATTAACAGTCATTTCATCTATCATCTCATTTAAAACTTCCAATGATAACAGTGCTGTTTTCACAGAATCAAATACACCTTCTTTATCTTCTTGCATGTCTTTATTATAAGCTAAAGGAAGACCTTTCATCACTGTTAAAAGTGCGACTAAATTTCCATTTACTCTACCCGTTTTCCCACGTAAAAGTTCTGGAATATCTGGGTTTTTCTTCTGAGGCATAATAGATGAACCTGTTGCATGTTTATCAGAAAGTTTCACAAATTTAAACTCAGAAGCTGACCATAAAATAAGTTCTTCACTTAAACGACTCATATGCATCATCATCGTTGAAATATTAAACAAAATTTCTAAAGCAAAATCTCTATCACTAACAGTGTCAAGACAATTTAAAGTAGGTGCTTTAAATCCAAGTCTCTCTGCTGTAGTTTTACGGTTAATAGGATGAGGCGTACCAGCCAAAGCAGCACAACCAATTGGTGAATAATTATTACGCTCATACGAAGAAATGAATCTTTCATAGTCACGTTTAAACATAGAAGCATAAGCTAACATATGATATCCAAAATTAATAGGTTGAGCATGTTGTAAATGCGTCATCCCAGGAAGTAAGGTTTCTGTATTTTTTTGAGCTACTTTAATAAGTGTAGAAATGTTTTCTAAAAGTAAGTCAGCTATTTTTTGCGTATTTTTTTGTACAAAAAGTCTAAAGTCTAACGCAACTTGATCATTACGAGAACGAGCTGTATGCAAACGTTTACCTGCATCACCTATTTTCTCTGTTAAATAACCTTCAATAGCCATATGAATATCTTCTTCATCACCATTAAGTAAGTATTCTCCTGATTCTATCTCTTCATATATCTCAACTAAGCCTTGCTCAATCTTATTATAATCTTCTTTCGAGATAATACCTTGTTCACTCAACATAAAAGCATGAGCTCTTGAACCTTCTATATCTTCTCGATATAAGACTTTATCAAATGGTAATGAGTTATTTAATTCTTGAAGTAGTTTTGAACTTGACTCTGAAATTCTTGTAGATGCTATTTTTTTTGACACAAAATATCCTAATAAATAATTAATACTGTATTGTATCTAATAATAGAAAAAGTATGAATAAATAAGAGCATAAAAATATAGAATAGTAGTAACAAATGAAAAAGAAAATTCTAAAAAATAATTAATAAATAAGTATGTAATAAATAAAAGTCAGTAATAAAAGATTAATAAGGATTAAGTAAGAAGAGAAATCAAAGAGGCAGCGACCTACATTCCCAATCCAGACAGGATAAGTATTATCGGCGATGGGAGGCTTGACTTCCAGGTTCGGAAAGGAGCTGGGTATAACCCTCCCTCTAGGCCCACCTCTAAG
>CACVAP010000074.1 GCA_902727895.1 uncultured Sulfurovum sp. | reverse complement strand
AGTGATTCTATTCCAACTTTAGGTTCTTGGTCTATCCTTATCATCCTATTCGCTATCTCGGCTCTGGGTATCTTCTTCTTTAGAAAAGAATTAGGGTCTAACGCTTAACCTAAAGCCCCCTTGAGGGGTGGGCTAGTTTATCTAAACTCTGAATGGTTACCAAACTTGTAACTAAAATTAATTCCTACACTATTTCCATTGGCAACAACAGAAGAATCACTTTTAAGTTTGTAGTCAATAAAAGTACCTCTTAATCCAACAGCTGCTGCTTCTGACATCATATATTGTACTTGGACAACACCTCCGACACTGTTTTCATATTCATCATCAACAGAATCATCGAAATATCGACCATTGTCATAGCCTGTAAAATTACCAGAAAGTTTAGGATTTAAGTGATAAGTAATACCTCCACCAAATTTCCATCTGTTTGCATTAATCATAGCAAGTGCAGTGAAAGGAATTTGATCCCAAGTAACTGAACCATTATAAGAACTTTCTCTGTCAAATTTATATCCGACTAAAAACTGTAATTCAATAGCATTATTTGGTATTTCTACAGCAGCTCCAGCCTCAAAGCTAAAACCTTGTCCAGCACGTACTTTACTTGTATCATATCCATTGTAGTAGTCATAGTGTTCAACGGTAGCAAGTGTTTCTCCACCAAAATCATAACCAACTTGGATCATTGGTTTTAATTCACTTGCAACTAGGTTGGTATTACTTAGTGTAAAGAGAGTGATAAGGCTTAGAGAGATTTTCTGAATCATAGAAATTCCTTTTAATTTTTCTTTAGTATATCAAGTTTACTGTGTTGTTATTGTTGTATATTATTTTTATTTACATCCATTCAACAACTTTAGACACTTCATTGGCAACAAAACATTTGATACTTGTCTTCTCTAAAGGCTTCATTGGGACAATGGCTTTGGTGAATCCTTGCATTTCTATTTCTTTTAATCTTTGTGCTTGGGCTGAGACTTCACGGATTTCTCCTGTTAGACTTACTTCACCTAAAAAAAGTGTTTCAGCAGAGAGTTCACGGTTACGGTAAGAACTTAGAATAGCAGCAATAATGGCTAAGTCAGCAGCAGGCTCATTGATTTTAATACCACCAGATATGTTAACAAATACATCATATGTTCCTAGAGGTAAGTCTAACTTCTTTTCTAAAAGTGCTAAGAGCATGTTTAGTCTATTGTTATCAAAACCTGTTGAACTTCTTTTTGGGTGTCCATAGGCTTCTGAAACTAAGGCTTGGATTTCTATGATAATGGGTCGGCTTCCTTCCATCATAACTGTAAGTGCTGAGCCCGATGAAAGTTTGTCTTTGTTAAAAAACTTACCAGCCATTGTTTGCGCATCAAGTAGTCCATTTTTAGACATTTCAAAGATTCCTACTTCATTGGTAGACCCAAAACGGTTTTTAAAACCTCTAAGTAAACGTAGTTCGGTATTGACATCACCTTCAAAATAAAGTACAGTGTCAACCATGTGCTCTAGAACTCTAGGACCAGCAATAGAGCCATCTTTTGTAATATGACCAATAATAAAAATGGGAATGTCCAAACTTTTTGCCACACGCATAAGCTCAAAAGTGACGGTACGTACTTGGGTTACAGAACCAGGGGCTGAAGTAGTTTCTTCGGAATAGAGTGTTTGAATAGAGTCAATAATAATAAACTCGTAGTTTTTAGAGTTTATTTCAGCCAAAATAGTATGTAAATTAATTTCAGCCAATAAAAAAACTTCTTTTTCATTGGCATCTAGTCTGTCAGCTCTAAGTTTAATTTGTCCTGCTGATTCTTCTCCTGACACGTAAAGAACATTTTTCTTTTGTTTTGCAAGGTTACCAGCAATTTTAAGTAATAAGGTAGATTTACCAATACCTGGACTTCCTCCAATGAGGGTTAAGGAACCTGGAACAATTCCCCCACCAAGAACCAAATCAAGCTCTTTACTTCCTGAACTAAAGCGTTGTATATTTTCTTGTTGAACTTGAGTAATAGAAATGGCTTTAGTAGAGGTGGAGCGAGTAGAATTGGTTTTAGTTTCTTCAACAAATTTAACTTGTTCAGAAGTAAGTTCAGTCATTGTGTCCCATTGTTCACAACCTGTACATTTACCTAACCATCTTGGACTTTGAAATCCACATGCTTGACATTCAAATATGACTTTCTTTTTTGCCATTTATTACTCCAATAACTCTTAATAGGTTATTGTAGGGTAATAAACTCCAAAAGTCTAAAAATATGTCAAATTGTAATGTTATTCATATTACTTAACACTCTGGAATAGCATCACTATCACTGGCATATTCAAGTACAAATTGGTAGAGATCAGGTGTCCATTTATCTTTGTATCTTTTTTCTAATTTTGGACAAGCTTTAATTACTTCCATTCCAAACTCTTTGTCATGAAATATATCGTCCCAGTCTTCTTGTACATATTGCTTTGCGAATGTTTCACCATTTATCTCACAATAGGGTTTAATACGTGTTTTATAGATAAGAAGACCAGCCTTGCTATTGCCTTCTTCCCCAACACAGCCATTATCTGGAACAGTAGTATTTAACTCTTCATTATTTACTGTTTGGTTGAGGTCTAGACTTACATTATTTTCACTACAGCTTGAATCTATGAGAATAGTATTGTTTGTCTCGATAGTGTTATTTGCTTCTATTTGAATTTCTTCTGAGATTAGACTGCTATTAGTTTCAAGTAGATTTTCTTGTATTACAATATTTCCTACGGCTTCTAGTTCTACAGCTTCAATTTCTATAGGGGTACTTGTATTGACCTCAACTATTTCTTCTTGTGTGGAAACTGGTGACTTTTCATTAACCAATATATCAAATTCATTTTGTAATACTTGCGTTGCCTTACTTGCTTCTTCAATGATGGTTTTTGTCTCATTAAGATCCATAGCTGATAAAGGGAGTGTTAGAAAGAGTAAAGAGGTTAGGGCTAAAAGGTTTTTTTTCATAAGTGAAATGTCCTCAGTTTAGTTTTAATAATAAAGCCTATTATTATCTTTTTGCTATGTTATAATATCTTAAAAATATGAAGAGATACAAGTGAATATAATTGATAACTTTCTAAGCTTAACAAAACTACCTCATTGCAGTGAAAATACAGATGCACTGTTTACATTTATATTAGACTATGCGCAGAGTATGGGCTATGAGACTAAAACTGATAGTGCAAAAAATATATTGATTAGAAAAGGTAAACCTACTTTAGCGTTACAAGCCCATTACGACATGGTTTGTATGGGAAAAGCACCAAAGATTGAGACTTATATAGAAGAAGGTTGGATGAGTGCTAAAGAGTCTTCTTTGGGTGCTGATAATGGTATTGCCATTGCTATGATGATGGTGCTTATGGAGAGAGGTGAAGAGTTAGAATTTGTATTAACAGCCGAGGAAGAGGTAGGTTTAGTAGGTGCTGGTAAATTAGCGTTTGACTTAAGCTCAAAATATATGCTAAATATTGATTATGAAGATGAAGGAATCGTTTGCATTGGTTGTGCTGGTGGGAGTAATATTCTTGGTTCTAAAAAATTAGATATGGCAGAAGAATATGAGTACTTTTATGAGGTTTCTGTAAGAGGGTTAGATGGTGGTCATTCTGGTGTAGACATTGACAAAAACATTCCGAATGCTATTAAGGTCTTAGTAGAATATTTAGCTACTAAAGAGGTAAAAATAGCTTCGTTTACAGGTGGAGAAAGAAGAAATTCTATACCTGCTAATGTTGTAGTGAAACTTTCATCTACTACGGCTTTAGAAAGTAAAGGTCTTGTAGAAGTTAAAGCTTTAAATGAAAGACTAAGCGTTTATGAAAGTGATAATTTTTTAAAGTTATTACTAGAGTTTAAACATGGTATACATGAATATAATGATGAGTTTAATTTAGCAGATAGTAGTATAAATCTTGCAATAGTAAGTTTAGAAGATGCTGTGGTTACTGTTCAAACATCTGCTAGAGCAATGAATGCAGAAGGGCAAAAAAGAATTGATAGTTATGCTTTGAATCTTTTGAAAAAGTATGACTATAAACCAACAATAGAAGATAAATATGCTTCATGGAAACCAGAAGTTAATACATTTACTTCTAGTGTAAATGAGGCTATGGTTAAAGTATTTGGAGCTAGTAAGTATGAAGCCATTCATGCTGGGCTAGAATGTGGGGTAATTGGTGAACGTTATCCAGATATGAAGTTTGCTTCTATTGGTCCAAATATTGAGTTTCCACACTCAACCCGTGAAAAGGTTGAGTTAGCCTCTGTAGAAAAGACTTTTGAAGTTGTTGAAGAGATTATAAATAAGTTCAGAGTTTCGGTTAAAACTTTACATCAATACTATAGGTAGGGTAGGTTTTACCACTGGCATTTCTAAACGCACCTAAGGCAAATTTTGTACTCTCTACATACTCTTGAAGAAGTGAAAGTTTAAATGGAATTCTTAGTGCTATGTCAAAAGTGACACCAAGATTTTCCGAGTCAGTAATGTCATAAACATCTAAAATACTTCCTCCAATATCATAGTCATTGGCTAGTTTGTAGGTGTAGAGAAGTTGAGGTGCATAGATATGTATTTCTCCCTCTCTATGCCGAAACCCTAAAGCTGTGGATAAGTCCCATGAATCATTTTGTAAAAAAGTATACTTTAATCCGTAGTATATTTGGTTTGTTCCATCTCGTGCTTCATGAGAACCATAACCATGAAAAGCAAAAGTGTTTGTTAGTCCATAATTCCAAGTAATGTAACTTTGACCATACTCAACAACATTTCCAGGGTTCAAGGTGAAATCGAGTTGTAGATTTCCTTTTCCCACAGCAGAACCATTGTCATAGCCTCCTGTGGCTTGTGTAAAACTTGTTAGTAAGAAAAACAGTAGGGCATACCATTTTCTCATTTTTATTTTCTTTCTTCTTTTTTCTTAGTTAATACATCAACAATCTTAGTTACGACTAAGTCAGAAGTAACATTAAGTGAGGTTCTTGCCATATCTAAGATACGGTCAACAGCCACAATAATAGCTAAGTACTCAACAGGTAATCCAACTTGATTTAAAATAACCACCATCATAACAAGTGAAGCAGAAGGTAGGGCAGCTACACCAACTGAAAGTGCAACAACAGTGAGTCCTAGAACCATTTGGTCACCAAACGTCATGGCAACGCCTGCTAAGTTTGCAATGTAAAGTACAGCAATGGTTAAATAAGCAGCTGTTCCATCCATAGATACGGTTGCACCTAGAGGAAGAACAAAACCTGCTGAGTCTTTAGATACGCCACCTTTTTCTTGTACTACTTGTAAACTTACAGGTAGTGTAGCAGCAGATGAAGCCGTTGAAAATGCCATAATACTTGATTCTTTTACAGCATTTAAATACTTATATGGATTGATTTTTGTAAAGAAAGCTAAGACCATAGGTAAGGTTACTACAGCATGGATAATAAGAACAAATAGCACTACGAGAACATATTCCCATAGTCCTAAAATAACATCTATACCTTGTTTCGCAATAATGTATGAGATAAGAGAAAATACACCAATTGGTGTTAAGTTAATAACCCATTTAGCAATATGGAACATCGCTTCGTTAATTGCTGTGAAAAGGTCAAAAAGTACCACTTGGTGTTTCTCATCAAGTTTAAAAGAAGCTAAGGCTAAGAAAATAGCAAAAACAATAACTTGCATCATGTAACCTGAAGCTAATGAGTTAAAGACATTTGAAGGGATAAAACTCATAATCATCTCATGAAAAGAGAAAGGTTTTATTTCAGTTGCTTTTGCATATTCTAGTCCAGCAGAAGAAACAGGTTCACCAATTGGGAATAGGTTCATAACTATTATAGCTAAAAAAACAGAAAGTGCTGTGGTTGTGAGGTAAAGTCCAATGGTTTTTAGTCCAATATCTTTAAGTTTTTGAACCGACCCTAAACCAGTAAGTGCTGTGTAAATAGAAGCAAATACCAAAGGTACGACAAGCATTTTTAAAAGTGCGACAAACATGTCTCCAATAAGTTTTTGCTCTAGGGCAAGGTTGGGGAGTAAAATACCAAAGAATATTCCTAAAATTATTCCTATAAATACTTGTACATTGAGTGATTTTAAATGCTGCATATGCTTCCTTCTTTAATTAAATCTAATCTTAGCAGAATTTAAACAAAAATGAATAAAAAGTATATTAGAATTATAAAACTTAAATAAATATTAAAAATATAATATAATTTTAAAATTAAGGAAAACCATGAAAACAAAACATATATTATTTACATCATTAGTATTCTTTTCACTTAACACTCAGAGTTTAACTGCTTATGGCTATGTACAGCAAGGAAAGCATGTTTCTGTTTCACATTTACAATATGTCTTTAATAAAGTAAAGCAGACATCAAATGTTAGTGAAAAAGCTTTAGCAAAGACTTTTCACTATTATGAGAATAATCGTCATACTCAAAGATTGTCAGCAAATTACTTAGCCATTGCAGATTACACAAAATCGGCTTGGGAGAAACGACTTTTTATTATTAATTTACATACAGGTAATGTGACACCTTATTTGGTAGCTCATGGACGAAACTCTGGTGACAGAGGAGATAGGGTTTGGAGTGCAGGAAATACAGCTGGCTCTTTTAAAACACCTACTGGATTTTTTAAAATTGGTTCTAAAGAAGGCATAACTTCTAGAAAAAAATATAATTATCTTGGGCTAGATGGCTTAGAATGGGAAAATAGAAATGCTAGACAACGTGAGATTATTTTACATACGGCACCTTATGTAGGTAATGCAGGAAGAAGTCATGGTTGTTTTGCCATTAAACCTGAAGATAGAGGAGCAGTCTTTTCTCGTATGAAAAGAGCGTTACTTCTTTCCTATACTGGATACTAAGGTACTTCATGCCACACTGTCCAATGCTGCTCTTCCATTAAAGCTTTTGCCTTGGAGCAAAGAGGAGCTTGGATATAAATATATTTTTTATTAATCTTAGAGTCATTTAAAATCTCTAATTTTTCATGTAATGCCATGAGTTCTATGGCTTCTTTTTGTAAAATTCTACTTTTCTTCTTAACATGTAATATACATGCATAATACTTTTTTAAATCAACGCCCAAATAGATGTCAATTTTTTTACGTGAACCTAAGCTTTTTACCTCAATGGTATTAATTGATTTGAAGAGTAAATTTTTTTCTTGTAATAAATGTATAATTTCTTTCATGGCTATCCTTTAGCTAGTGGATGGTAGGCATTCATCGTTTCTGCGAGATTTTCTTGTTGTATATGGGTATAAATTTGCGTTGTTTCTAAAGAAGAGTGTCCTAGTAATTCTTGAATCACACGTAAGTCAGCGCCACCCAAGATAAGTGCAGAAGCAAAAGAGTGTCTTAAGACATGTGGTGAGACATTAAGATATGATTTAATAATCTTGTAGGCAGAAATACGGCTCAGTGCTTCACCTCGATAATTTAACCAAAGATATTCACTTTGCATAGAAGCCTGTTTCAAATACGCTTCTAAGGCTTGTATAGCAATAGGTGCTATAGGAATCATACGTTCTTTTTGACCTTTTGCAAAGCGAATCTTTAACCATGCATCATTGGGGTTCTCCATATTTAAATCTTCTCTTTTAGCTAAAATGGCTTCGGAAATACGGCAACCAGAGGCATAAAGAAACAAAATAAGTGCATAGTCTCGAAGCCCTAGAAGCTTAGAACGGTCTATGGTTTGTAAGCCTGCTTGTATTTCATCAAATGAAAGGTACTTAGGTAGATTTTTAGGAACTTTAGCCATAGGTATGTTGATATTGCTATTTGAAAATTCTAGTTTATGACAAAAGGCATAAAAAGCATTAATAGAGGAGAGTTTTCGGTTTAGGGTACGTTTATTTTCAAATTGGATTAAAAATGAAAATACATCCATGGTTTTTAGTTTTAAGATGTCTTGTTTATGAAAATGTTTTTGAAATTGACGTAGGTCTGAAAGATAACTCTTGATGGTGTTAGCTTCAAGAGCTTTGTTTATGTGTAGGTATTCTTGAAAGGCTATGAGTAGTGTTGAACTACTCATAACTTAGTTTATTAAGATCTATTGATTCATTATCAAAATAGAGTTGTCCATTTGAAACAAAAGCATAAGTCTCAACTTCTGAAATCTCATAAACTTTGTGTTTACTTAGACTTTGATTTGCGACAATAAGGAAGCCTTGTTTGTCTAAAGCAAATACTTTATCTTCTGTAAGTGCTGCTACAGAAAAGTGTGCAAATTTAAATTTTTTCTCTGCAACGATAGAAAGTGCTTCTGTTAGTTTTAAAATTCTTCCATCAACAGCAAAAACAAAAATAGAATCACTGTTTAGCACTACTTCAGAGACAGCTGTATCAAGTTCTTTTTTCCCGTTTGAAGAAATAGAAAGAACTTTATTCGGTGTGGCAGCAATAAGTGTATTGTTAATTTTGTTTAAGAATATAATGTTGTTAAGTGATGATTCTGTACTAACATACATCTCTTTTGCAACTTTGAATGTAGTCAAATCTAAAATAACTAATTTTCCATCAAGGGTAGGAATAACAACAAGTTTATCAATCGCCAAAGGGTTTGCTATACGTGTGTCAATAGCATAAGCTTTGTTTGACTTGCTAGTGTAAACAATTTTATTTTGAGAGAAATCATAAACACCGTAGTTGTTGTTTTGTAGTACATAAACCAAGTGTTTACCCATTAATGTTCCAGCAACTAAGGCATCTGAAAACTTTGCAGAGGCAACTGTTCCTTTTTCTGTAACAATATTACAGTTACCATGTAGGTCAGCTGTTATTGCAGCCTTTTCATTATTGTTAATGAAGTAGAAACCTTTTTGGATTTTTAAGTCTACGCTTTGTGTTTTTGTTAAAACTTTTCCACTTGAGAGGGTTGCTCCATCTCGTGAATAATGGATTAGTTTATCATTCATACTCGTTGTAGAGAGGCTAGAAGTATTTTTTGGCTCATAGTATTGTTTACTAGAACAACCACTAAACATAAGAATAGCAAGTGTACTAACAAGTAGAATTTTTTTATACATTAATTAGCCTTTAATACTGTAATGTTTAATCATTTTTGAAATGTTATAAACAGGAGATTCTTCAGAAATTAATTCAAGTTCCTCTTTTGCTTCTACTGTTTTTCCTTCTTTAAATAAGAGGGCAGCATTATGTACTTTTGAAAGATCAGCATTATATTTAGAATCAGCAGGTTTACCTTGGATAACTGCTAAGTGGTAAGAAGCTAAATCAGCAAGGATTTCATTTTTACTTGTAGTTAAACCTTGAAGTGCTGTTGTATCAGAAGCTTTTACAGCATTTTGATAAGAAAAAAGTTCAAATAGTGCAGGATTATTAGTTTTTAATGTCTCTAAAGCTGTAGTATCTTTTACATTTTTCTCAAGTGTTAAATAAGCAGTATTAGCAGTTTCTTTTTTACCCTCAGCAATGCTAGTCATAATTGCTGTTCCTGCAAAGTATAGGATAGCTAAGCCAACAACGGTAAAAATTTTTAATTTATGTTTTTTGTAAAGTTTTTCTGCTTTAAAAGCAGAAGCTAACATTTGTTCGTCACTATTTAATTCTTTTTTTACATCATCTATTGTCAAAATAAAGCCTTGTTTGTAATTTGCCATTATTATATCGAAAATTATTTAGGATTCATAAATTCAAAGGCGAATTATAAATACTGTTAAATTAAAATGCTTTCACCATATATAGGTTCAATTGTTTCAGTTTTTTCTTGATCTTTTTGAACAGTAAATGTTTTCTCAACTTTTAAATACCATTCACCACTCTCTTTTTCTTCAAGATAAACTTCTGCACCAATAGGAGTGGTAGAGAGAAATTTTTGAATTTCATCGCTAGGTTGAGTATATTCAAAAGTATTAGGACTAGATATAATTGGATTTTCTATTTCAGCTGAGCTTACTTTTTCTTTTTTAACGCATCCGAATAACATAAAAGCAGTTAGACCTAAAGCTATTAGGTATTTTATGTTTATTAGTTTCATGCTAAGTACTCCTTAAAATAATATATTTTTTATCTAGTACTATTATGACATGATAAGATTTAATAATAAAGTTAAATTAAAGTTTATAGGAGTGCTTAGATGGAAAAGTGACAAATAAGTTTATTATTTAAACTTATTAAAATATGAAATAATATGAATATATAGCTAGGATATAAAGCCTAATAGAAATTAATAATTTTTAATTTCTATTGGTTTAGCATTTATTTTTTAGTACAATCACTCTCTGCTTCAGTAGCAATTGTCTTTAAGCTAGCAAATCCACAGCCTTCTTCTTCTACAACATCAAATGCAGTGTCAATACTTACACTCTCTTCAATAGTGATTTCTCCTGTAATATTTTCATATGATTCGATAATATTTTTATCTCCATTAATAATGCTAACATTGCTACCTTCTTTGGTAATAAGAATTGGAATGCTTTTAAAGTTTAAAAATGTTGCAAAGTGCTGAGCTTCAATTTCTTCAATGTTGATTTTAGTATATTCAATGTTATTTTCTTTCATATAATCTTTCACTTTTTTACAATGTGGACAAGATTCAGACTGAAGTAAATATGTTCCATCTTTTTGTACAAATGATTGAGCTACTGGTATGGCTAAGAAAGACAGCGCTGTAATAAGAGCAAGTACAGCAGGAATGACCATAAGAAAGTATTTACGTGATGATAATAATAGTATAGTTGCTAAAAAAGCATAAATCCCCATACAGAATGTACACATTGCTGGAGAGACAAAGTATTGGTAAGCTAAAAGAATGGTTTCAAAAAATAACGATGAAATTAACACTACAAAGAAAAGTATCTCTGGAACTATTTTTTTATAACTTAATAGTCCAAGTAATAAAATGCTTAGTGCAGCAAAGATTCCTAAATAGTTTAAATAGATAGCATCAAAGTTTAGTAGGGCACCTGCTAATTCGCATCCTGTAGGTTCAGAAGCTTGTTCAGAAGCACATATACTAGAACCTTTGAGTTTTAAGTAGGTTTCTCCTACTATATATAGTAAAAAGAGAAGAGGAGCAACAATAAAACCTAGTTTTTTCAAAATAGTTCCTTATGGGTGTAATTTAGCCATTATCATATCATTGCAAAAATAAAGTTAGATTGAAAAAGTAATTTATTTTAAATAAATTGTAATTAAAAAATCTTTCCTACTACTATTAAAATAGAATTAAAACTGTTTTGGGTATAATCACAAACTTTTTAAAAGCAGAGGATTTTAATTATCTCTCTATCAATAGTAATGAAGGGTTTGCAATGTACGCAATCATTAAAGCAAGTGGTCAACAATTTAAAGTTCAAGAGGGTGATATCATCTGTTTTGACAAAATGAATCTTGAGCCAAAAGCAGCTGTAGAATTCAAAGAAGTTCTAGCATTAGACAACGGTGAATTAACTGTAGGAGCTCCTTTCGTAGAAGGTGCTGTGGTTAAAGGTGAAGTGATTAACGAAGGTCGAGACAAAAAAGTTATCATTTTTAAGAAAAGAAGAAGAAAAGATTCAAAACTTAAAAGAGGTTTCAGAAGAGACTTCACTAGAGTTAGAATTACATCTATAGCATAAGGAGCATAATATGGCACACAAAAAAGGTCAAGGTTCTACACAGAACAACCGTGATTCAGCTGGTCGTAGACTAGGCGTTAAAAAATATGGTAGTGAAACAGTAATCCCTGGTAATATCATTATTAGACAAAGAGGAACAAAAGTTCATCCTGGTACAGGTGTTGGTATGGGTAAAGATCATACAATATTTGCACTTATTGAAGGTGTTGTTCAATTTTCAAACGTTGCACGTGGTAAAAAAAGAGTTTCTGTAGTTCCTGCATAAGCTTTTTATCAAGATGAGCTTTGGCTCATCTTTTTCTCTCATTTTATTCTTTTTCAATTTTCTTCATATCTTAATTTCTAATTTTTATTACTACTCAAAATTTTATAGCCAAAAATTTACAATTTATCTTTACTTTCTCTCTTTATATTTCTTTTTCTATTAAATCAATTTAGGCTATAGTTACATATATTTTATTTAGGAGATACAGTATGTTTAAAACAAATTATTTATTATTATCTTTAGTAATGGCTATGACAACAGTCATTGCTGAGGATAATACAAAAAAGCCACAAGCCCCAAAGCCACAAGCCTCTAAGCTAGATGATGGAAAACTTCATGGATACGCAAGGTTACATCATATTTTTGATGGTGAAGCCAATGGCTTTGATAAAAACACAGGTAGTACCATGGGACTTGGCTTAAAGTATGGTCAAACTTTTAACAAGCATCTTGCTATTGGTGGTGAGTTTTATGGGGTTAGAGATACAGGCTTTACCAATGAAAACAAAACCGTTGCCTTGGGTCAGTTTTTAGGTGAATCTAAAACAGATTTAGAAATAGGTCATGTTTCTGGTGTACACTTTACGTTAAAAGCATTACCTAAAAAAACAAAAGTATCTTGGGCAAGGTCTCAGTTTAAATCACCTCTGACTAAAATCCAAATTACGCATGTTCCTAATATGTATGAGTATTTACGTGTTGACACAGGTGTGTTAAGTGGAAATCTGTCACTTTCATATATTACAGATATGGCGTATGGTTCACGTTCGGCAGCTGACTTTGGTCTTATTGGAGAGGGAACAGGAACAGCTGGTATGGCAGTTTCCCCTTTTTCTGAATCACCCGTATCTCTTAAGCGTGGAGAATATAATACTATTTCTGAGACTATAGGAGGAAAAGTAAAGTCATCTGGTATAGCTGTTTTAGGATATGAGAAGAAGATTGGTGCTTTAAACATTAATCTTTGGGATTTTAAAGTTGACAATATATTAAATAATCTTTATGCAGAAGCTGATTATAAGTTTGGACTTGGAAAAGGTAAGGCATTGATTTTATCGGGTCAGTACCTAAATCAAGATATGGATAGCACAGTTTTAAATGCAGCTAATGGTAATACTTATGGAGGAGCTTTTTATGGTGCTCAAGCAAAACTAAAATACAATAAGTTGGTATTAATAGCTGCCTACAATAAAAAAGATGACGAAGGTGGTTTATACAATGCATGGGGTGCGAATCCTGGTTATACTTCTTCTATCTTTTCGCGTAATGAATACAGAGACAATGTTTCTGCTTATAAAGGAACAGCCGTTTATAATTTTGCTAAAAACTTAAAAGTAATGGTAAGTCATGCTAATTATGGTCAGTCAGACATGGTTACAAGTGGAAAACTTAAAAATGGAACAGCTTATAAACTTGCATCAGCAAGCGATGCTAAAGAAACAGACATTGCCATTATGTATAAGCCTAGAAAAAACATTATGTTAAAACTGTTTAATGCTAATAGAACTTCAGAGTTTGATGGTGCTGTAGGGGCAGGAAAGACATTTGAAAAAACGCAAAATCATACACGTTTAATTGCGAATTATAGTTTTTAAGAAAATATAGTAAAAAATAGTATGGAGTCTGTCCATACTATTTTACTTATGCGTGTTTACTCACAAAAACATCCATCTTCTTCATATGAATCACCAAACCATGTCTCTTCATGTTCAACAACTACAGGAGCTTTTACAGCACTTGAAGTTTCTGCTATAGCATAGCTTGTTGTTCCTATTAAAATCATCATACTACTTACAATTATCGCTTTTAGTTTCATTTTAAATCCTTTAAATATTGAATATAAGAAGTATTATACATAAGTTTATATTAAATAAATCATAATTTAAAATTATAGTTAAAGAATTACAACTTTTTGCCTAAGACCATTTATACGTTATACTGTCGTCAAGAATACTTTTAGGGAAATAAATGTTTGAACAAACCTTCAAAAACATAGATGACATACTTTTTAAAGACTCAGGGGCTGACTCTGAGCTGGACTACATAGGACAAACATCATGGATAATGTTTCTACGTTATCTCGATGAGCTAGAACTTGACAAAGCCGATGAAGCAGAGCTAGAGGGTAAGTCTTACACTTACATACTCGATGAAGAATTTCGTTGGGCTGCATGGGCTATGCCTAAAGATGCAGAGGGCAAACTAGACCATCATGTAGCCATGACAGGTAAAGACTTAGTAGAGTTTGTAGACAGAAAACTTTTTCCTTATATGGCTTCGTTTAAAGAGCGTACGGACAACCCTCAGACCATAGAGTACAAAATAGGTGAAATCTTCTCTGAACTTAAAAACAAGATACAAAGTGGTTACGGCTTACGTGACATACTCGACCTTGCAGATGCTTTGCCTTTTCGTTCACATACAGACAAACATGAGCTAAGCCATCT
Source organism: uncultured Sulfurovum sp. (assembly GCA_902727895.1). Lineage (GTDB taxonomy): Bacteria > Campylobacterota > Campylobacteria > Campylobacterales > Sulfurovaceae > UBA1140. The sequence continues at coordinate 71,358 of CACVAP010000074.1, read as the reverse complement.
TTATGAGAGTAAAATCAAGAACATGGGTAACGCAGGTAGAAATGGTGGACAGTACTATACACCTCGTCCACTCATTAGAGCCATGATAGAAGTAACCAAGCCTGTTATTGGTGAAAAGGTGTACGATGGAGCCGTTGGGTCGGCTGGTTTTTTGTGTGAGTCTTACGACTACATCAAAGAGCATATGGAACAAAACGTAGACAACCTTAGAACCCTTCAAAAAAACACCTTTTATGGTAAAGAGAAAAAGAACTTAGCCTATGTCATTGGTATTATGAACATGATACTCCACGGCATAGAAGCACCAAACATTCTGCATACAAATACCTTGGGTGAAAACATCAGTGACATCCAAGAAAAAGACCGTTTTCATGTCATCTTAGCCAATCCTCCTTTTGGTGGGAAAGAGCGTAAGGAAGTACAACAAAATTTTGACATTAAAACAGGTGAAACGGCATTTTTGTTTATGCAACATTTCATCAAGTCGCTTAAGGCTGGTGGACGTTCAGCCGTGGTTATTAAAAATACCTTTTTGTCAAACACTGACAACGCATCGGTGGCTTTGCGTAAGCATTTGTTAGAGAGTTGTAACTTACACACGGTACTTGACATGCCTTCGGGTACATTTCTTGGGGCTGGGGTTAAAACTGTAGTCTTATTTTTTGACAAGGGAGAACCTACTAAAAAGACATGGTTTTACCAACTAAACGCTGGACGAAACATGGGAAAAACCAATCCTTTGAATGACAAAGATTTAGCAGAGTTTGTAAGCCTACAAAAGACCATGCCTGAAAGTGAAAACTCATGGATGCTAAACATTGCAGACATAGATGAAAGTACTTATGATTTAAGTGTGAAAAATCCAAACTTACCTGAAGAAGCACCTCTTAGAAGTCCAGCTGAAATACTGGATGAGATGGAAGCTTTGGACAAAGAGACGCAAGAGGTTTTGAATTTGGTTAGAGGATTGATATGAGAGAGGGATGGGAGGTAAAGAGATTAGGAGAGATTGCAACTGTTGAGTATGGTTTTACAGCTAAATCTACATTAACTGGAACATTGAGATATGTAAGAATTACAGATATAGATAATGAAGGTAACTTGACTTTAAATGCAAAAAAATATATAGAAGATAATGAAGATACAAAAAAATTTAAGTTATTAGAAAATGATATTTTAATGGCAAGAACTGGTGCTACGTTTGGTAAAGTACTCTTATATAAAGATTATGAACCTTCGGTATTTGCTTCCTATTTAATCAGAATTAACTTTACAATAAATATGGATAATAAGTTATATTGGTATTTTAGTCATTCTGAGTTTTATTGGAATCAAGCAACTAGTTTATCTTCGGGGTCAGCTCAGCCACACTTTAATGGAAAAGCATTAAAAGAACTTGTTTTTAAATATCCTAAATCTTTAGAAGAACAAAAACAAATAGTAAAAACTCTTGACCTAGCTTTCAAACAAATAGACCAAGCCAAAGCAAACTTGGAGAAGAATCTAAATAATGCTAAAGAGCTTTTTCAGTCTAAATTGAATGAGGTTTTTTCTCAGAGGGTTGAGGGTTGGGAAGAGAAGACTTTAAAAGAAGTTTGTGAAATAACCTCAAAACTTATTGACCCAAAAGAAGAAAAGTATCAAGACCTAGTACATATAGGTGCAGGAAATATAGCATCTGAAAAAGGAACATTAAGTAATTTACAAACAGCGAAAGAAGAAAACCTTATTTCTGGTAAATTTTTATTTGATGAAGAGATGGTGCTATATAGTAAAATACGTCCATACTTAATGAAAGTAGTAAAGTGTGAATTTATTGGATTATGTAGTGCTGATATTTATCCTCTTGTTCCTATACACAATGAAATTACACAAAGTCTTTTGTACTATTTATTATTATCAAATAATTTTACAGAGTATGCTATTGAAGGTTCACAAAGGGCAGGGATGCCAAAAGTTAATAGAAAGCATTTATTTGAGTATAGTTTTTATCTTCCAAATATTAAAGAGCAAGAAGAAGAGGCTAAAGTATTAGATAAACTTTTTGAAATATCTTTAAATCTTCAAACCCATTACCAACAAAAACTAAACAACATAGAAGAACTAAAAAAATCCATTTTAGAAAAAGCTTTCAAAGGTGAGCTGTAGGGTGTTTTCCCCTGAAAACACCGACAAAACCAAACACAAACAATCAAAAAAATTCAAACCTTTAATTGTCTTTTTAATTTTTGGCATTGAATTTATGCTAATTCCAATTTAACGGTGTTTTCGGGGGAAAACACCCTACGGTTTTTATGTTATAATAATTTAATTAAGACAAAGGGTAGGGAACATGAATGAATCGGAAACAAGGGCTGAATTAATTGATCCTGCTTTGCTTAAAGCAGGTTGGGGTCTAAACGGGTCGCGTGTACGTCGTGAATTTCCCATTACCAAAGGACGACTTAAAGGTTATGCTGGACAAAGAACCTCCACCCTCAGTGCCGACTATGTACTGGTTTACAAAAACAGAAATCTAGCTGTTATAGAAGCTAAAAAACGTGACTTGTACTACACCGAAGGACTCAGCCAAGCCAAAGACTATGCCGAACGTTTGAACATTCGTTACACTTACGCTAGCAATGGTTTACGCACTTACGCTGTAGACATGCAAGAAGGTGTTGAAGGTGAAGTCAATGCTTTCCCAAGCCCAGATGAACTGTGGGAAATGACCTTTCCTAAAGTTGACAGCATAGGTGACAAACTCTTTGCCGTGCCATTTGAAAACAAAGGTGGGTCATGGCAACCACGTTACTACCAAGACAATGCCATTACTAAAACCCTCGAAGCCATAGCCAATGACAAAAAACGTATACTTCTTACACTTGCCACAGGTACAGGTAAAACAGCCATAGCCTTTCAGATAGCATGGAAACTTTTTCATGCCAAGTGGAATTTAAAATCACATAAATTTTCTGACTTTTCAAGAAGTCCACGCATTTTGTTTCTAGCAGACAGAAACATACTAGCCGACCAAGCCTTTAACGCGTTTGGAGCATTTGAAGAAGATGCTTTAGTACGCATAGATCCTGCTGACATTCGTAAAAAAGGTAGAGTCCCTAAAAACGGAAATATCTTTTTTACTATTTTTCAAACCTTTTTGTCAGGAGATGGTGAACAAGGACACTTTGGTGAGTACCCACAAGACTTTTTTGATTTTATCATCATAGACGAATGTCATAGAGGTGGCGCCAATGACGAGAGTTCTTGGAGAGCCATTTTAGAGTATTTTTCTCCTGCTGTACAACTAGGACTCACAGCCACACCCAAAAGAGATGAAAATGTAGACACTTATGATTACTTTGGACGACCTGTGTATGAGTATTCTCTTAAAGAGGGAATTAACGATGGATTTTTGACCCCATTTAAAGTAAAAGAGATAGCCACCACAGGTGACAAATATGTGTTTACTTCCGATGATGAGGTTTTAGAAGGGGAAGTGGAAGAGGGCAGAACCTACACTAAAGAAGAGCAGAATAAAATTATAGAAATTATGGAGATAGAACGTTATAAAGTAAAACTTTTTATGGACATGATGAACCAAAATGAAAAGACTTTGGTCTTTTGTGAAACGCAAATACATGCAGCAATCATACGTGATCTCATAAACCAATATGCCACCTCTAAAAACCCAAACTACTGTCAACGTGTCACAGCCAACGATGGAAAAAAAGGGGAAGAACAGCTTAGGCATTTTCAAGACAATGAAAAAACCATTCCTACCATACTCACGACTTCTAAGAAACTAAGTACAGGGGTAGATGCTCCTGAAATACGCCACATAGTATTGCTTAGGTCGGTGAAGTCTATGGTAGAGTTCAAGCAGATAGTAGGACGAGGTACACGACTTTTTGACCAGAAGGACTTTTTTACCATTTATGACTTTGTGGAAGCCCATGAGCATTTCCAAGACCCCGAATGGGATGGAGAACTATTAGAACCTGAACCAACAGAACCCAAAGAAGCCTGTAAAAAGTGTGGGGAGCGTCCTTGTGTTTGTGAGGGAGATGAAGATGAGTTTGTACTTTGTAACATTTGTTCTAATGACCCTTGTGTTTGCGAAAAAAAACCTAAGGGGATGATACGCATAAAACTTTCTGCTTCTAAATTTTTAGACTTAGACTCTATGGTGAAAACTTCATTTTATTCATCTGATGGAAAGCCGATGTCTGCTGATGAGTTCATTAAAAAACTTTTTGCTGACATACCAAAGTTTTTTGAGAGTGAAGAAGCACTTAGACGCATTTGGTCTTTGCCCGATACCCGTAAAAGACTACTCGAAGAACTGAGTGAAAATGGTTACAGTTTAGGACAGTTAAAAGAGTTAAAGAAGTTGGTAAAAGCAGAAAAGTCTGACCTTTATGATGTGTTAGCTTACATTGCGTACCATTCAGAGATAGTTCCAAGACTTGAACGTGCCATCAAAGCAGAACTACGATTAGCAGATTATGATAAAGCCAAACAAGAATTTTTAAACTTTGTTTTGGCTCAGTATGTAGAAAAAGGTGTGGGTGAGTTGGATGACACACGTTTAAAAGGATTGCTAGAATTAAAGTACCAAAGTATACACGATGCAAAAGTAGTGATGGGCGATGTAAAGAGCATTAGAGAAACTTTTGTAGGCTTTCAGAAGTATTTGTATGAAGATGAAGTTCTCAATAACTATGAAGCACTGGGTATGGTAGCAGAACCTAAACAAAAGTATGGGAAGTAGTCATGAAAAAAATATCCCCCAATAGCTTATGCCCCTGTGGTTCAAAAAACAAATATAAAAAATGTTGTCTTATTTACCATAAGGGTGCAAAACCTAAAACAGCTTTGCTACTTATGAAGTCCCGTTATGTTGCTTATGCTGTGGGAAACAGTAGCTACATAGTCAAAACCACCCATCAGAACAATGAACAGTATATGACAGATACCAAAGCATGGAAAGAGAGCATTGATGTCTTTTGTAAAGAGACGGAGTTTCTAGGTTTAGAGATTTTGGAGTTTATAGATGGTGATGAAGAAGCATTTGTAACTTTTAAAGCGTTACTTTCATCAGGTGAGATGATAGAGAAGAGTCGCTTCTTGAAAGTAAATGGCTTTTGGTTATATGAGAATGGAGAAGTCTCTTAGTGAACTTTACTTTTTTGTATCCTTATGCTTTTACCTTGTTACTGTTACTTCCTTGTTTTTGGTGGTGTAAACAGAAAGTTAAAAGCATTTACTTTCCTAAAGAGGAGTGGTTACCCAAACAAAGTTTTTCTTGGGACAATCAGTTTTTCTATACCGTACTTATTTATACACTTTTAGTTTTTGCTTTAGCAGCTCCATTTACTTATACTTCAGAAGCCAACTCAGCTAAGAAGGGACGAGACTTAGTTTTACTATTAGACACAAGTGGCTCTATGGCTGAACGTGGATTTAACGAACAAGATAGAACGCAAACCAAGTATGACATTTCAGTAGCATTAGCCAAAGACTTTATAGAGAAACGATACGATAACAATGTAGGTTTGGTAGTCTTTGGTTCATTCGCTTTTTCAGCTTCTCCATTGACCTATGACTTAAAAGCATTGAATGAAATGTTTGATCTTATGTCAGATGTTGGGATAGCAGGAACAAGCACAGCCATTGGTGATGCACTTGTTCAAGGTTTAGCTACCTTAAAAAGTGGTAAGGCAAAGTCTAAAGTACTTATACTTCTAACCGATGGCGTACATAATGCTGGAAAATCTTCACCACGACAAGCTGTTACTTTAGCACAAGAGAAAGGGGTTAAGGTCTATACTATAGGCATAGGTAAAAAAGCCGACTATGATGTAACACTCTTGAATGACATTGCCAAAGACTCTGGAGGAAAAAGCTTCTTTTGTCAAAATGCAGATGAATTGGAAGATGTTTATAAGAGTATAGCTCAATTAGAGCCTAGTCCTATTCGTTCAGAGCAGTATTTGAACAAAGAGGAGTTGGCCGTTTACCCTTTACTGTTGGCGTTGGGACTATTTGGATTTTTAATCTACAGAGATGAGGAGACGCTATGAGTTTTCTTTATGCATCAGTTTTATGGTTACTTTTACCTTTAGCTTTTTACTTATATGGACGGAAAGTAAAACAGCGTTTTTCTCAAAATCTGCGTTGGGCTGTTTTGGTATTGCTTATAGTTACTTTGGCTCGACCTGTTTTACCTGAGAGTGAGACAACGCAAGAGCTAAATGCACATGCGCTTGTACTTGCTTTAGACTTGTCTGCTTCTATGAATGCTAAGGACATTAACCCAACACGTGCTATGGCGAGCAGAGAGAGTATTAAATCATTTTTAGCACTTGAACGCTATGAGCAGATAGCATTAGTAGGCTTTACCATTAACCCTTTACTTTTGTCTCCTCCTACAACTGACCATGAGCTTGTAAAGTTAGCACTTAATAACATGGACTCCGAATACATTTTGACCAAAGGAACTAACTTTAGAAAACTTCTTGAAAAAGTAGCAGAGTTTAAAGATGAAGAAAAAAAACTCATACTCTTTACAGATGGTGGTGATGAGGTTTTAGATGAAGAACTGATAGGCTTTGTACAAAGAGAAAAGATTAAGATTTTAGCCATAGCCATGGCAACGCATCAAGGTGCTTCAATAACTCAAAAAGATGGCACTCTTTTACAAGATAAAGAGGGACATATTGTGGTGTCAAAACTAAACAGTACACTGGAAACTTTAGCCAAAGAGAGTGGAGGGGAGTTTGTCTCTTTTAAAAGTGTGGAGGAAACAGTTAGAAGTATAGAGGTTTGGTTAGAGAGTGAAACAATTTCACGAAAAGGTTTAGAACGAGAAAGTAAACAGTATTTTGAATTAGGCTTTGTTCCTCTTTCTTTGGCGCTTTTGTTGTTTTTTCTTTCAGCCACAAGGTTTTCAAAAAAACTTTTAGCGCTTTTAGTGTTAGTAGGAATGAATGTTCAAGCAGAAGAGTTAGTAACTAGAGAACAATGGGGTGAGGGCGTAGCGCAGATAAAAGTAGAACCAACATCATGGGGGTTTTTAGATGCTTACTACCTACAACGTGCTTATACTTATTATGAAAAAGAAGCTTATGTCCAGAGTCAAAAACAGATTTACAAAATGAAAAATAGAAATTTAGAAGCTCAAATGCTTTTAGCCCATATTTTTTATAAAGAAGAGAAGTATAAAGCTGCAAAATCTCTTCTACAAGGAATCAAGAGTTCTAACAAAAAAATAAAGCAACAAGTCTACTATGAGCTTGGAAACTGCGAAGCCAAGTTACTTTATATGGATAAGGCAAAGAACTATTATGTGAAAGCTTTACAGCTGGGTAAAGACGAGGATGCTCAGCATAATTTAGAGGTGGTTTTGTTTAGAGTGAAAGAAGATGCTTTTAAAGTAGGCTATACAAATCCTGCTTCAGCCCAAAAATCAAATGCAAAAAATGAGAACGTAGAAGTGCAAGAAGAGAAGAATAGTTCTCAAAAAAATGAGTCCACAGGTGGCTCAGGAGGCACAGGAAATAAGAAATCTAAAAACTCTAGTGTCAAAGTTATGAAGGCAGATGAAGAGAGTGAGTCTAAACGGGTACTCTCTTCTAAAGCCTATGATTTGATAAATGAGGGCTATATAAAAGAAGAGAAGCCTTGGTAGTTGATATAAATCAACTTTAATTTATTTATTTTTATTATAATTAGTTAATAACTCAAAGGATTTTAATGATATACCGACCAATTGTAATAGATGAAGAGATTAAATTTTCAAAGAAAAAATTTATTGTAAGTAAGACTGACTTAAAAGGTAAAATCATATTTACAAATAAGAACTTTTCAGAAGTCTCTGGATATACCGAAGCTGAATTGGTTGGTGAAAATCATAATATATTACGACACCCTGATATGCCTAGAGCTGTTTTCTTTTTGGTGTGGAAGACATTACTTGCTGGTAATCCTATTTCTGGTGTTGTTAAAAACTTAGCTAAAGATGGACGATACTATTGGGTTATTGCAGATTTTGAAGCGAAAAAAGATAATAATGGAAATATTACAGCTTTAACAGCGTTTAGACGTGCTGCACCTCAAGATGTTATAGAGAGTGCAGAAGAACTATATGAAACAATGGTTGCCATTGAAAAGAAGCATGGGATGGAAAAATCTTTATCTTATTTAGAGGGTTATTTAGAAGATGAAAATGTGACTTACCATGAGTTTATAGAAGAGCTGATTCGACCTAAAGGTATTATAGCTGTTTTACTAAATAGCTTTAAACGAATGCTACGATAAATTAAGATCTTATCTCTAAGAAGTTTTTAGTGCTAATATCGTCCCAAGGTTTATTAAGGGCTGCGAAATCACTATAAGATTTTAAAACTCTTTTAAAGTCTTCATTTTTATTAGACTCCTTTTCCAATACTTCAGTTAGGGCAATTTTGGCTGCGTCCATCATATCTTTTGGAAAGGTTTTAATCTGTACATTTTCAGGTAATTCTTGAAGTGCTTTGGCATTTTTATAACGGAATTCTTGAACCATGGTTCCTGTCATCTCTTCTGAGGCAGCTGTAATGATGGCTTGATGTTCAGAACTGAGCTTTTCCCAACGGTTTTTATTGAAAGTGATTTCTAAGATAGAACCTGGTTCATGCCAGCCTGTATAGTAATAGTCTGCTGCTTTGTCGAAACCCATCATTTGGTCAAGTGCTGGTCCTACCCATTCGGTTGCATCAATGGTTCCACGTTCTAAGGAAGTGAAAATTTCCCCAGCAGGAAGTAAAACAGGATTTGCTCCTAGTTTTTGCATGACTTCACCCCCAAGACCAGGGATACGCATTTTAAGACCTTTTAAATCGGCTAGAGAGTTAATTTCTTTTTTAAACCAACCACCCATTTGAGGTCCAGTACTACCACCTATAAGAGGGTAAAGATTAAACTTTCCATAGAGTTCACGCCATAGTTCTAGCCCACCACCAAACTTCATCCATGTAATCATCTCTTCAGAGGTTAAACCTAAAGGCATACCACCAAAAATAGAAAAGGCAGAGTTCTTACCTTTCCAATAATAAACACCTGAATGAAAAGCATCTATTTGGGCTGCTGAACAGGTATCAAATACTTGTAGGGCAGGAACAAGAATGTTTTTAGGATAAACTTTAATTTCCAGTGTTCCTCCAGAGAGTTCGTTACATCTTTTAGCAAAATTATCTAAACCTGTACCCATAATAGGAAAATGAGCTGGCCATGAAGTTGCCAGTTTTAGCGTAACTTTTTTACCTCTAGTGATATTGACATGCTTGTCTTGTATTTTGTTTTCTTCACGGTAACAACCACTCAAGGTTAAGGCACCTAATCCAAGTGCTGAAGTATTTAAAAAGTCTCTTCTTTTCATTTAAGTTCCTTATTTAGTTGTTAGTCAAATGCTAAAAGTCCAAACTTCTTAATAAAAGCATCATCTATGTCTATAAGTCCACGTTCTTGTAAAGAGTCGAGTACTTCTTTTGTACAGAAAGTATCGCCTGGCCATTCTCTATTAAAGCCATCTAGTTCTGACTTATTGGTTCCATCAACAGCTATGAATGGCTTAAGTGTAATGTCTCTTTGTGCATCAATATTATTTACCACACGCCAAACGAGCATGTAGGGTTCATTAATATCATTATTTACTTTGTCAACAATGACAAGTAGTTTAACATGTTCACTTAGTACATGCAGTTTTGCAATAATATTTTTCATAGATTGAACTTTGTTAACCGTAATAAGACAAATAGGGTTTTTAGTATGTGTGAAGTACTGTTTTAACTCTAAAATATTTCCATCTAATTCTTGCATTTTTACAAGTAGTGATTTGTCAGATATTGGTGTTTGAACAGCATTTATTACTTCTTCTGCTGTGGCATCAACGCCTAGTTTTCCACCGACTAAGTTTTCGTTAGCTGTGTGATCAAGTGCATCAATAATTCCTTGAGTAATGAGAACTTTGTTAGGATCAAGACGATTTAGTATGTGTTCTGTAATGGCAATGTCATCACTGAGTTCTGGAGCATCCTCATTTACAAATATGGCATGTTTTACAAAACTCATCTGACCCACACCCCAAAAGGCATGCATAAACTGCTGTGCATGTCCTTTATAAAGCGTTTGCATCTTTCCAAGGATTAGGTTATGGAAAACACCATTTTCAGGCATATAGTAGTCTATGAGATTTGGAGCCATAGGTTTTAACATAGGTAAAAAGATACGTTCTGTTGCCCAGCCCATGTATTTGTCTTCTAGTGGGGGTTTCCCTACTACGGTAGCTTGAAAAACAGGGTTCTTTTTCATGGTAATGGTTTCTATTTCCATAACAGGATAGGGTTCTTCTAAAGTATAATAACCTGTATGATCACCAAATGGACCTTCTATTTGCATTTTCTCTGGATCAACAAAACCTTCTATAACAATATCCACATCTTTAGGAATATGAATGTCATTAGTAATGGATTTAACCAGTTGGGCATTCTTTCCTCGTACAAAACCATAAAGAAGCATCTCGAACATACCATGAGGCATTGGGGCTTGTCCACACCAAATATAAAGTGGATCCCCACCAATGGCAACGGTTACAGGCATTTTTTTACCTGCTTTTTGATATTGGTCAAAAAAGTGAGAAGCATCTTTATGAATTTGCCAGTGCATCCCTAAATGGTTTTTGTCATATTGCTGTAAACGGTACATTCCTAAGTTTTGCATGGAACCATCGAGACTTTGGGTATAGACTTGTCCCATGGTAATAAAGGCACCACCATCTTCTTCCCATGTTTTGAGTATAGGTAGTTTGTCTAAATCTACTTCTTCTTTTGGAATAATAACTTCTTGACAAGCTCCAAGTTTAGAGGAACGTTTTGGAAATACATTTTTAAGTGAAATGAGTTCTGGAAGCATTTTTAGTTTTTCCATAAAACCTGCTGGGGGTTTTAGTTTAAGAAGTTTATCAATGCCTTTTGCCACATCATCAGGATGCTTTTCAAAAATTTTTTCTGTCAACGCTTTGTTGGCAAAAATATTCATAAGAACAGGCATATCATATTTAATATTTTTCTTTTTATTAATGGGATTTGTAAAGAGAATAGGGCGAGAGTTGTCAGTTTTTACTTCTACATAGGCAACATGGGGAATTTCTAATTCAACATCTAAGGGTTCATCTATGACTTTTAGGTTTCCATTTTCTTTGAGCCATTTTACTACGTCTTGCATTATAAATCCCACTTTTTAATTTGAGGGTGTAGTCGAGGACTACACCCTACGATTTTGGGAGTATTATAGCTTTATTTTTTTACTTCTGCTACTATTGTCCCTCTAAATTCACCAAGTTTAAAGTGTGTCGCTAAGTCTTTTGGGTAACTTTTTTCTAACATTTTTCCTAGGTCTTCAGAAATATTAGTTCCATGACATGCAAGACAAGGTTGTTTCATATCTAAAGCTTTATAAACACGGTAATGATTTGGCATTTCAACAACTAAAGGTTCTTTTAAATTCTTAGAAGCTAAAAAACGTTCCATTACAACAGTATCTGTAGCATCTGGTTTGTTTTTTTCATTTCTGTACTTGAGTGCTGTTCTTCTAATTTTTGTATCAGGAGAAATAGCATTATAGTCGTTTGTCATACCTTGTGCCATTGAAGTACATCCACCCATAGCTGTTTTATAGGTACTGTCACTTTTCATCAGTCCCATAAGGGTAGGTTTAAGTGTTTCCATAAAACTTTCTATATGCATCAAACCTTGCTCTTTAACAGCTGTTTTATCAGTTGCGTAAGAGACAGTAGTTTCTGTAAAAGAATTAGCTTTCGTTATCGTAGTAGGTAATACTTGGGGAACTACTTCTGTTTCTTTTTTGATTTCTTTAGTTTCTATTATACTTGTTGTAGGTTTACTTGGAGTACTGTTACAGGCTGTATAAAATAGAGGAGCAAGTAGAGCAAGCGTTAAGAGTTTTTGTTTCATGAATTGTTTCCCTAGAATTGATTTTTTATAAGTATAACTATTTAGATAAAACCATTAGCTTAATTTTATTCTTAACTTTTACACCAATTTTTATACGATTTAGTTTTACTTTTTTGTTGGCATGCCATAAAATCTTTCCATTGTTAACTTTGACTTTTGTCCAGCCATTGTTAGAAATAAATATTTCTGCTGACTTGATACTTTTATCTTCTAAGGTTACTTCAACTGTTTTCACTAGTTTATTTTTTGGATAAATAGAAGGTTGTTGAAACGAAACCCCACAAAGCTCTTGGAATCGGAGGTAAAGTTTGAAGTCATGAGCATTAGATCCAACTACTGCTGAACGATCAATGTCATTAGCATCTGAACAAACACCATGAACGGCTCCAATATTTTGATTAAAAACAGCTTTAAATCCATAAGGTTTTATAACTTCAGCAACTCTATCATCATATTCACCATAAGGGTAAACAAAGAGGTTAGGTTCATAGTTAAGATGTTTTTTCATTAAGGCTAAACCTTTGTCCATGTCATCTTTTATTTCAGTATTACTCATTTGACCAAAGTGTCCATGCCCATAAGAGTGGAATTCTATATCACCGTATTTAGCGATTGTTTTTAACTGTTTCCATGTGACATAATCTTTATAATTTTTCTCTGTATACATAACAGCAATAAAGAGGGTAAAGGGGTAATTAAATTCTTTAAAAACAGATAGTCCATGAGTATAAAAACTTTTAAACCCATCATCTATGGTAAAGGCTACCCAGTTTTTTGGGACTTCTTCATTGGCATTAACTTTCGTAATTATGTCTATAAGTGGTACAACTTTATAGCCATTATTTTTGAGGTAATTAAATTCTTTTCGAAGTTCTTTAGTTGAAATATTTGTTGTAGGGTAACGATTGTCGTCAAAACGATGGTAGACAAATATATGTCCATCTGCTAAAAGCAGATAAGGTGACAAAAGGAGGAAGAGGAGGAAGAGTACTTTTGTCATTCTTATTTTAGTCCATTTGTTTACGTAAAAAAGTTGGTGTATCTAAATAGTCTTCATTAGAAGAGTTATACCCACCCACAACTTTTTGTGAACTCATATTGTTCAATACAGAAGCTTGTGCTGGTTGTCTAAGTGTCGCCATATTATTATTGATGGTTGTTTCTTCTGGTTTATTATTAGGCAGTTCGAAGTCTGTTGGATCTTCAAAACCTGTTGCAATAATGGTTAACTTAACTTCATCAATAGGAATGCTTTCTGAAGTAGTTGTACCAAAAATAATATTAGCATCTTCATCAGCATTTTCTTCTACAATATCCATTGCTTCTGAAATCTCAGCTAATGGATAGTCAGGGTGAATATGGAAATGAACTAAAATACCCATTGCACCATCTATAGATAGGTTATCAAGTAGTGGAGACTCAATAGCAGTTTTAGCAGCATCATATGCAGCTGAATTACCTTGGCTCTCACCAACACCCATAAGTGCTAAACCTCTATGGCTCATAACTGTTTTAACATCAGCAAAGTCAAGGTTAATATCATTTGCTCCATGAGAAAGAATTACGTTAGAAATTCCACCAACAGCTTGAGAAAGAACATTGTCAACCAATCTAAAGCTGTCTCTCATTCCAAGATTTTTTTCTACAATAGAAAGTAGTCTTTCATTTGGAACAACAATAATAGAGTCAGATTCTTTTTTCAGTTCTTCAAGACCAGCTTTTGCTAGTTTTTGTCTTTTTCTACCTTCAAATTTAAAAGGGCTGGTAACTATTGAAACCGTTAATGCACCAATTTCTTTAGCAGCTTGTGCAATAACAGGTGCAGCACCTGTACCTGTACCACCACCTAAACCAGCAGAAATAAATACCAAGTCAGCACCATCTAGCATTGTTTTAATACTGTCAAAGCTTTCATGTGCAGCTTCAGCTCCGATTTCTGGTTTCATACCAGCACCAAGACCCTTAGTTGAATTGATACCAAGTTGCATTTTATAAGGTGCAATGGAAGCAGCCAGTGCCTGAGCATCTGTATTAGCTACTATAAGGTCAATACCTTCAATTCCTTCTCGAATCATGTGGTTAATCATGTTTCCACCACCACCACCAACACCGATTGCTTTAATCTTTGCTCCGTGTACGCCAGCTGTTGATTCTGTTATGTTAAACTCTTCCATATTATCCTCCTCTTTAAAAGATTTTTTTTGCCCAGTCCATAAAGTTATCTATTGGATTATTCTGGTTTTTTTTAGGTTCTTGACTTAAGTCTTTAAATAAGTCTATATCACTTTCTTTCTCATCCTTGAAAGAAGGGGTTGAGACTGAAATTTTTGGTTTTTGTACGCCATCCATATTTTGAAGATTAGCTATATCTTGTAATGAGTCTTTATGTTTATATTCTTTAGAATGAAGCATGGTTTTACTACCTTCTAGTTCGTATTCCGTATGTTTACCAGACTCATATTGTAAAAGTCCAATCACTGTTGAAAATTCAGGAGAATTTAAATCTTCTGAAATATTAGTAATATTAGTTGGTTGTCCAACTCTTATAGGAATATTTGGTATGAGTGCTTGTGCAAGTTCTCTTGTACCTTCAATAAGTGTCATTCCACCAGTTAAAATTATTCCAGCACCTAATTGTTCTTTTAATCCACTTTTAGCTAATTGATCAGCCAAAATAACAAGTGTTTCTTCCATACGACTATAAATAATATTATGGACAATATCTAAAGAGACTAAGTTTAGGTTTTCTTCATCACCTATAATTGAAAGTCTAACTTCACCACCTGCTGTTTGAAGTAGGCTACCCTTACTTATTTTAAGTTCTTCTGCTACATCTAAAGGTGTATGCAGTGCTATCGATAAGTCATTTGTTATGTGGTTTGAACCCACAGATAAAAAATCATTATATTGAATAGCATTACCAGCATGTACAACTAAGTTGGAAGTTTGTCCACCTAGGTCAATAACAGCAACACCTCTTTCTCTATCATTCTCAGATAGAACAGCAAGTGAAGAAGCATAACCAGACAAGACTACTTTTGAAATTTCAATACCAGCAGCATGAACTGCTTTTTTTAAATTTCCAAGATTAGATTTTCCTGTCATGATAATATGGGTATCAACTTCCATTCTACTCGCATTCATTCCATTAGGATCTTCAATGAAGTCTTGTTCATCTATTTTAAACTTATAGGGTAATACATGTAAAATTTCAAATTCATTTGGAATGTTTGCATTATAAAGGGCTGTTTGCATAACACGATTTATTTCATTAATTGATATCTCTTGATTTGGTATATTAACCACACCTGAAGACTTAAGGCTTTTAACATAAGCTCCAGAGATAGAGATAGTAGCAGTGGTAGGATTAATACCAGCAACACGTTTTGCATCATCAACAGCATGCTTGATTGATTGAGATGCTAATTCAATATTAGAAATAGCACCTTTTTTAATTCCTTGAGATTTACTAATACCGTGACCAGCAATTTCCATTTGACCATCTTTAATCTCACCAATTATTGCACATATTTTAGTTGAGCCGATGTCTATAGCTAAAATTGGTTTATTCACTCTCTAATCCTTAGTATATCTGTCAATCTTTTGTCAAGTATACAGTTGTATACTTGACTAATAAAGTGTGGTAGGGTACTTTTTCTCTAAAGCTTTCATTAAACTTGTTTGAAAGCTTTGATTCTTAACTTTATTAGCATTTTCATGCATAATATTTGTCTCATTACTTTCAAGAGAAATCAATTTTTGCTCTATAATCTTGTAAACCATTACTTTACTTCCTATAGGTATGATACCTTTTTCTAAGTCAGAAGTAAAGAGTTTGGATATAAAGTTTGCTGTTTCTTGTTGATTAATACCCAGTTTCTGTGTTTCAGCGTTATCTAATGTGATAAAACTTGACACATTTAAGTCTAATTTGTCAATATTTGTCAATTTTTCTTCAGCAAGTAGAGATAAGGCTTCTTTCTCAGCTTCTTCTTGATAGAGTGGAGTCATTTTTTCTTTAATTTCAGAAAATTCTTGGGTTATTGGATTAACAATGTTAACAATTTTTACTGAAGCATAACGATTTTCTATTACTTTTGGTTTAAGAAGGTCATTTACTTCTTTAGTCTCAATCGTATCCCATAACTCTTTTGATAATTTTGGATCATTAATATCTAATGTAATGGTTTCATCTGATTTTAGTTCACCTTTTTTAAATTCTACATAACGTTTTAAAGCAGACTTTTTACTCTTAGCAATTTTTGTAGCGTCTTTTACCCATTCTTTAACATCTTTAAATTCTGAAATTTTCCCATCTTTGTCTGTATAATTAAATCTGTTTTCATCATAATATGCTTTGACTTCTTCGTCTGTAACTTCTGTGTCTTTAGTTTCAGTCCATTGAATATCCAAGGTATATTGTTTAGCTGTTTTGAATTGATCTTTTCTTGGTTCCCAAAATTGTTTTAATTTTTCATCGGTAACTGTTACATTAACATCTTCTTTAGTTAATAAAGTATATTTTAATTTATCTGCAACTTCAAATGCAAGTTGGAAAGCTTTATATTCGTTCTCTACACCATCTGTATTAAGTAAGTTAAATGTTTTCTCTATAATTAACTGTTCTTTTAAGTTGTCTTCAAATGTTTCATTGGTTAGTTGAGAGCTTTGGATATAGGTATCATAGGCTTTACGGTCAAACTTTCCATCAGTTTGAAAGGCTGGATAGGAAGCAAGTTTTGCACCTGTTTCTTCATCAGTCACAATAATACCAAACTCTTTTGCCAAGTTAAGTATTTTTGCTTGTGCAGCCATATTTTGGATTACTTGATTCTGTAAACCCATTTGTTTAGCTTGTGCATCATCGAACTTACCTTGCATCATTTGATTGTATCTATTGTAGAGGTTTGAGTATTCCATTTGAAACTTATCTTTCTTTAATTCTACTTCACCTACTTTACCTATCGAATTAGATTGTAATCCACCTACACCACCAACTGCTCCTGCGAGTATAAATGAAAGTGCAGCTACCCACATAACGATAACTGTAAATTTGTTGTTGTTTTGCATCCAACTTATCATAATTTATTGCCTTAATTTAAAATTTGCATAATTTTAGTCTACTTGTGTTTAATTATTAATGAAATCATTATTTTATAGAGGGTATATTCCCTTTATCTATATTAAGGCAAATGACTATGAATAATAATACTCAGATAGTAACAGAAGACTTGAAAAACATTTGGCATCCATGTACGCAAATGAAAGATCATGAGAGTCTACCTCTTATACCCATAAACAGAGGAAAAGGAGTTTATTTATATGACTTCAATGACAATAGTTATATTGATGCTATTAGTTCTTGGTGGGTAAATATATTTGGTCATGTTAATGAGCATATATCTTCAAAAGTTAAAGAACAGCTTGACACATTAGAGCATGTTTTATTAGCTGGGTTTACACATAAGCCAGCTGTCAACCTAGCTGAAAAACTTGTCAACCTAACACCTAAAGGCTTAGATAAAGTATTTTTTGCTGATAATGGCTCAAGTGCCGTAGAAGTGGCATTGAAGATGAGTTTTCACTACCATAGAAACAAAGGTGAAAATAGACCATTATTTCTTTCGTTGTCAAACTCTTATCATGGTGAGACGATTGGGGCTTTAAGTGTTGGTGATGTGGAGCTTTACAAAGAGACGTATGCTCCATTGTTAATCTCATGTATTCAGACACCAGTACCTAAAGATCAAAGTGAGGATGCTGCTAAGGATGCAGCTGTTGGGCTTGAGAAGATTTTAGAAGAAAGAGGAAGTGAAATTTCTGCACTTATTATTGAACCTCTTGTTCAGGGAGCAGGGTACATGCATATGTATCATCCTCTTTACATAACTTTGGCTAAAGATATTTGTTCTAAATATGGGGTACATTTAATAGCAGATGAGATTATGACAGGTTTTGGAAGAACAGGAACAATGTTTGCTTGTGAGCAGGCTGGTGTAACGCCAGACTTTATGACCATCTCGAAAGGATTAACAGGAGGTTACTTGCCTTTAGCCATCACCATGACTACCTTAGATGTATATAATGCTTTTTATTGTGATTACAATGAGTATAAAGCATTTTTACATTCACATTCATATACAGGTAACCCTTTGGCATGTTCAGCAGCTCTAGCTACCATTGAACTTTTTGAAGCATCTGATGTTATTGGAGACAATAGAAAAAAATCAGCTTATATTTTAGAAAAGTTACAAAAATTTAAAGAGCTTCCGAATGTTAAAGAAATTCGTCAAACAGGTATGATTGCAGCTGTTGAGCTGAAAGGATACACAGCAGAAGAGCGTATTGGTTTAAAAGTGTATCAGTATGGTTTAGATAATGGTGTCCTTTTACGTCCTTTGGGGCATATTGTTTATTTTATGCCTCCTTATATTATTACTTACGATCAAATAGATAAGATGATAGATACTGCTTATGAAGCAATTAGAGGACTATAGGTTATAGCGTGACAAAGTCAATGATATTGACTGCGTCACATCCTTTTTTAAAGAGCTTACGCTCTTTAGCATCTTCCTCTGCTAGTTCAAGAAGGTCAGCAAAATCTTTTTTCTCAGCTTCAAAAGTATAAAGCTCTTTTTCTGTACTTAAAATGATTGTAGCATCGTCCATTGAACTTTCTACATTAAGATTACGAACACCTTTTAAAAATTCACTTTTAAGTAATTTAACAATCTTTTCGTTTTCTAAAATTTGTTTCATTGAAACTTCTAAATAATTGTCATTGTCACATATGAGGGAGTAAGTTACCATTATTTTACCTTGCATTGAATTTTACCTTTTAGGATTAAGTTAAATAATTATATCCTTTAAAAATAATTTGTATTTAAAATATGTCAAATTGTAATGTTTTTGATGAAAGAGGCTAAATGAGTATAGTGTATGAGAATGAATTGATAAAGATTGAAGTAGAAGAGAGTGAGATTCCTTGGCTTAAAGTTTTTACACAAAAAGCTTATAAAGAGTTTTCTGAAACACCAAGTGAAGTGAAATTAGAAATTTTTAAGGTTTTAGATATTATTGAAAAAGAAATGCTTGAAACTTTTAATCCTACAAAAATTAATATAGCTAGTTTTGGGAATTATGTACCTCATGTACATTGGCATATTATGGCACGTTTTGAGGAAGATTCTTATTTCCCAGAGCCTATGTGGGGAACAAAGCAGAGAGAATGCACTTATACTTTAAAGGGCTTTGATTCTTTTATAGAAAGTCTTAAATTAAAACTATTTAAATAAGAAGTTTAAAATTCTCTTTATGAGTGGTTTCGTTTTCTTCTTTTCTCTTTTTATGTTAGCTATTTTGGGAGGACGAAGCAAATCAACATAGTTATTTGCTTCCTTAAGTTTTTTAGCTTTGAAATTAATTTGCATCTAAAACTCTTTCTATTTCATACATAGCATCTTCATTTTTAAGTCTAAACTTTACTTCAATCCTACGAGAAGCATCTTTATTTTCTATTCCATTGATCTTGATAGCATCAAGATAAGAACGTCCACTCGCTACTAGTTTTGACTTAATATTGTTTCGTTTTATATAGTCAAGGGTTAAGAGGTAGTTCATAACAGCAAAAGCACGTTTTTGAGAAAGGTCAAGATTGTAAAGGTATGACCCATCGCTGTCTGTATGACCTTCAATTATGATTGTGTCAATGTGCTTTGCAATTTTTTTGTTTCCTACAAGTGTTGAAATATAGTCAATAAAGTTTGCTTCAAGTTCACCTTTTGAACCCTCTTTGAGTTGTGCTGAACCTTTATCAAATAAAATATTAGATGCTAAACGTAGAGAACCACTTTCTTTATCAATGTTTATTTTGTTTCCAAGTGTCGCTTTTAATTCAGCAATAACTTTTAGTTTAATACCTGTCAATGATTTAATTTTGGCTTTCTGGCTTTGTAATTTAGTTAGTAATCCATCATAACTTGTTCTTTTATTTTCAAGTGCTTGAAGCAATTTTAAAAGTTTTTCTTCATTTAATTTTAATGACTCATCTCTTTGCGTTAATTCATTTGATAGAACGAGTACTTTGTTTTTATAGGAATTTAATGTTTGAGATGAATTGTTAATTGTGTTGTTTTGCTCTTGGGTTAAATTTTGTAAAAGTACAATATGCTCTGAATAGTTATCTACTTTCGTATTTTGTGCTAAGAGTAACTGGTTTAAATTTAAAAGTTCATCCTTCTTGAGCTGTAATGCATTGGAGGTAAGTGTTAGTTTACTATCACTCTCTTCTAAACTTTGTTCACGCTTGGCTAAAAGATTTCTAAGTTTTGTAATTTCGTCACTTTTTATGGCAATGTTTTGTGAAAGGTCGATAAGGTAGTCAGACTGTTCATCTAATGCATCCTCTTGTTCAGACATAACATTTTCTTGATTGTTCAAAGTACTTTCTTGTAGTGCTAAAGCTTTTTCCTGTTCACTCAGTTGGTTTCTAATAATAGTTGATTTAACGACAATAGCACCAATAAGTAGAATAAAGACAAAAAGCAGACCTGCCATGAGGTCTGCATAAGATATCCAAAAATTGGTTTCCGTTGAGCTTGATTTCTTTTTAAACATTATTATTTCACTATGTGTTGTGAGATACTATGGTGGTAATCAGTAATCGTACGTTGTAAAATCTTATTTTGCTCAGCTGTACTGTGTGCAAAGTTAGCAAGTTTTATTACAATTTCTCCTACTTCATTATCAATCTTCTTGAAAGTTAAATTGAGTGATTTTTCCAGTGTTTCATCTAGCTGACTTATTGTAGTATTTAGAGAAGAGCTAACCTTTGTAAATTCATGAATACTATTATCAATTTTCTCATGTGCTGTTAAAGAAGACTTTGAAGCTTCAATTTTAGCTATGGTATCTTTTAAGTCAGAAGAAACCATTTGCATATGATTTGTAATGCTTGTAAAGTTTTTATTGGTTTCACCAATAATTGTTTGAAAGTTTTCTAAATGTTTTTCATTTAATGCTTGAATAAACTCTAAATTGAATGTTTCTTTAAGAGCTTGAATCATCTTTTGGTCACGCATATCATGTTGCATATGTTCATGTTTTCTTAATTCACTATCAGACCAAATGTAGCTAGAGTAAACATCATGAAGTTCGTGGGAATCATTATCTACTTTTGAGAGACCTCTTTTTTCAAAGAAAGACCAAACAATAGATAAGAATATACCATATATTGAAGCATAAAAAGCAGTACCAATTCCAGATAAAAGAAGTGAAATTTCATGATCTAGAGCAGCTTCATTGGCAGAAGAAAAATCTGGCATAGAAATGGCTATGGCTGTAAAAGTTCCCAAAATTCCTAACATTGGGAATAGTGATGAAGCTATTGATGCATAGTTGTCATTTCTAAATGTTTTATAATAGTCAGCAATGAAGTCATTGATGTTAATGGTAGATTTGGTTTCATTAAGAATGGTTAAAGAGTTTTCTTTAATATTCTCTTGTAAATCTTTTTGTAAGTTTACATATTCATTACGCATTTTACAAACGACAAAGTTAGCATTATGCCTAATAAAGAAAAGATAAATAAAATAAATTCCTCCAATAATGAGAACAGAGTGTAAATCGACTTTTAGAGGGATAATATTTAAATAACCTAATAAAATACCAATAAAAAATATTGTGCCAAATAGTGCTAGAATTAAATAGTTAATAAAACAGGGAGTAGTTGAATTTTGATGTTGACGCATTATGGTTCCTTACTAGCATTATTTTCTAGTTTCATTTTTGAAGTATTAATGTCTTCTGGCTGATGTAATACTTCTTTTACAAGATAAAAAAAGTTAGGGTGTAAAACATCAGCATATGTTTTTACGATTGCTGTTTTGTAGGTACTTTTAGTTAATATATTAGTAACAATTCCTACAGGAATATCTGGAAGAAAGATATTATCTAGTCCAGAAGTCATGACTTTGTCTCCGACTTCTATTTTAGACCATTTAGGTATGAAGTTGATTTCAATACTTTCAGCATCAATACCTTTTGCTATCCCCGGTGTCTTTTTCTCTCCAATAAAGGTTGAAAATTGGCAAACTGGGTTAGACAGTAAAATTCCTTTTAATAAACCTTCTTCTTTTAAGGCAATACCAGCAACAACATTTTTTTGGATAAGTCCGTATATTTTATCTTCACCTAGCTCTTCACTTTTTGTGAGAAATACTTGTGAGAAATCATTTAGTTTTTTATAAGAGATAGTCTGTACACGTAAGATATTATTAAAATGATTAAATTTAGTTTCGTTGTATTGTTCTAAGTGCTTAAGCTGAATTAGATTAATTTTTTGTTGATAAAGATATTTACGTAAAAGTAGATTTTCTTCTTTTAGGGCTGTTATCGATTTTGATTGCGTTAAATACTTTTCAATTGAGTTATCGATAGAGTTTCTGACGTCTAAATAGCTTTTTTTGACAGGTAGTGTTATTAAGGCAAATTTTTCTTGAAAACTTTCCTCTTTTCTTAAGAGGAAAATTGTTATAGCAATAAAAATAAAAAGTATGAGTATTCGGCTAGTCTTCATAGGCAGAGTGTTGTAAAATATCTATCTCTTCTAATGCTTTTCCTGTACCTTTTGCTACAGCTAAAAGAGGGTCTTCAGCTACATAAACTGGTAGTTTAATAAGGTTAGACAGGTATTTATCAAGACCTCTAATTAAAGCACCACCACCAGTTAATACAACACCATTTTCAACAATATCTCCAGCTAAATCTGGAGGTGTTTGTTCAAGAACAAGCTTAAGTGCTTCGCCTATCTCTTTAATTGGTTCTTTCATAGCTTCTCTAATATGCTCAGAATTAACTTCAATAGAAGTAAGGAGTCCAGCTACTTGGTCACGACCTTTAACTTGCATTGTCAACTCTTCATCAAGTTGAATAGCTGTACCAATGGCAATTTTTATCTCTTCAGCAACTCTATCTCCAATAAGAAGATTAAAGTTCTTTTTCATATAATCAATAATAGATTTGTCCAGTTTATCACCAGCTGTTCTGATTGATTTTGAAAGTACAAGCCCACCAAGAGAGATAACACCAATTTCAGTTGTTCCTCCACCAATGTCAACCACTAAGTTACCATTTGGATCTTTAACAGGAATACCTGCTCCAATAGCAGCAGCCATAGGCTCTTCTATAAGGTGTACTTCTCTAGCTCCTGCTGACATAGCTGATTCTTTAACAGCTTTACGCTCAACTTGTGTAAGCCCAAATGGAACACAAATAATAATTCTAGGAGAAAAAAGACCTTTTCTATTATGTACTTTTTCAATGAAATAACGAATCATCATCTCTGTAACATTAAAATCAGCAATAACACCATCACGCATAGGGCGAATGGCTTTAATATTTCCTGGTGTTTTACCAACCATATCTTTTGCTTCTTGACCAACAGCCAAGATATGTTCTCTCCCTCTTTTATCATATTGAATTGCGACAACTGATGGTTCATTAATACTAATACCTTTTCCTTTTATCAGTACTAATGTATTTGCTGTTCCTAGGTCAATTGCTAAATCATTTGAAAAGATTCCTAATATTTTTTTGAACACTTTTTCTCCCTTAATCTTTGTTTTATGCTATTTTAGAATTCTTAATGTATAGAGGTTTAACCCCATCATTAATTACTTCTTCTGTTACTACTATCTCATACCCCTCAAGTTCAGGAAGTTCATACATTATATCTAACAATGCTTCCTCCATGATTGAACGTAAACCTCTTGCCCCTGTTTTTCGTTTAATTGCTTTTTTTGCGATGGCTTTTAATGCTGATTCTTCAAAGGTTAAGATTGCGTTGTCAATTTCAAAAAGCTTTTGATATTGTTTAGTAACTGAATTTTTAGGTTCTGTTAATATACGTATCATTGAATCTAATGTAATCGGTTCAAGTGTTGCTGTTACATGAAGTCGTCCAATAAGTTCTGGAATAATTCCAAATTGAACTAGGTCGTCAGATTCAATAAGATGCATAACATCTTCATTTTCTTTACTTGATCTTTTAGTTTGTCCAAAACCAAGTTGGTTGGCACCTAGTCTTCTTTGAATAATTTCTTCTACGCCATCAAATGCACCACCACAAATAAATAAAATATTTGAAGTGTCAATTTGTAAAAAATCTTGATTTGGATGTTTTCTTCCACCTTTTGGTGGTATGTTAACAACTGAACCCTCTATAATTTTAAGTAATGCCTGCTGTACTCCTTCACCAGAAACATCACGCGTTATAGAACGATTTTCACCCATACGCGCGATTTTATCCATTTCATCAATGAATATTATACCACGCTCTGCTTTTTCGACATCATCATCAGCTGATTGAAGAAGTTTAGTTAAAATGTTTTCAACATCTTCACCAACATAACCAGCTTCTGTTAAGTTTGTTGCATCTGTAATCGCAATTGGAACGTCTAAGAATTTAGCAATGGTTTGTGCTAATAATGTTTTACCTGAACCTGTAGGTCCAATAAGTAAAATATTTGATTTTTCAATACTAGTATCATTCTCTTGTTTATATTTAAATATTCTTTTATAGTGATTATATACGGCAACAGCCAAAGTTTTTTTTGCTGATTCTTGACCAATAACATAGTCATTTAACATTCGATGAATTTCTTTTGGAATTAACAATGTTTTAGGTTCTATATCTTCTGTAAATTTTTCTTCTTCGCCAAAAAGAATTTTATAGGCAGAAGTAACACAATTTGAACAAACATATGCTCCATTACCTGCTATAAATGGATTTTCTTCTGTTTCTGTGGTACCACAAAAACTACACTCTTTTTTTGACATCTTTATTTCCTTATATATGGAATACCACGTTTTGATTCTGTGATAAACTTTACTAACTTTTTTACATGCGCTGAAGAACTTTTTGATTGTAAAATTTCTGCTATTTCTTGAAGTGCTTGACCACTTTCAAAAAGTTCTCTATAAGCGATTTTTAATTCATTAATATCTTCTCTTGGAAGCGCTCTTCTTAGACCTGTTAAATTAAGTCCCCTTAGTGTAGCTCTGTTTCCTTCAGCTAAACAATATGGGGGAACATCTTGGCTTAATGCCGATGCACCAGCTATCATGGCATAATCACCAATATGTACAAATTGATGTACGGGAGTAAACCCACCAATAACGACATTGTTACCTAATTCAACATGTCCAGCTAAAGTGGCACCATTTGCTAATATACAATTGTTACCGATAATGACATCATGACCAAGGTGTACATAACCCATTAGGAGATTATTGTCTCCAATTTTAGTTATAGACCCACCACCTTTAGTTCCTGGGTTTAGCAGGGTAAACTCACGTATTTGATTATTGTCTCCGATAATCAGTTCAACATCTTCTCCATCAAATTTTAAATCTTGAGGGATTGAACCGACAACTGCATGGGAAAAGATATGATTCCCTTTTCCAATAGTTGTGTTACCAGCTATTAGTGTATTTGCATCAATAACTGTATTATCACCAATAGTTGATTGTGATGAAATGCTTACAAATGGTCCAATAGTAACATTGTTCCCGATTTTTGCACCATCTTCAATGACAGCTGTTGCATGTATATTTGACAAAAGAATCCTTACTTATCGACAATCATTGCTTTTAATTCAGCTTCTGCAACCAGTTTATCATCAACATATGCCTTTGCATCTAACTGCCAAATAGCACCTCTTTGTTTTAACACAGTTAACTTATATACTAGTTTATCACCAGGTGTTACTGGAGAACGAAACTTTGCTTTGTCAATGCTCATAAAGTAAACAACTTTATTATCCATCTCTGATTGATCCTCTGAAGAAGAACTTTTAAATGCTAGTACACCACCGGCTTGCGCCATACCTTCAATAATCATTACTCCTGGATAAATAGGATGATCAGGGAAATGACCTTGAAAAATAGGCTCAGAAATTGAAACATTTTTATAGCCTTCTATACTTGTTCCTTTTTCAAGTGCTGTAATACGGTCAACCAATAAAAATGGGAACCTATGAGGTAATATTTTTTGAATTTCAACGACATCATATAGCATCGATTTAGCCTTTAGAGATTAATTTTAAATATCTTATCTAAAAATAACTAAAATATTAAGAAATTTCTAACAGAACTTCTTTTACATCTTCATATATATGGCTTTTATAGACAATTTCTAACTTTTGTAACGGAATTGTTTCAACAACTAAGATAGAAGACAAATCATAAGGATTAGAAATAAGTTGATGTCTAACCTTAAGTTCTTTCTCAAATGTTGGTGAATCATAAATGAGCTCATTTACATTACTATAATTTGTTTGGGCAAACTTATTATAGGTGTCTAAAGTAATAAACTTAACTTCATCTCTATTCATGTAGTGTAAATCACCTACTTGAGTATCAACTTTTCCTCTTGTATATTCATTTTTAAGTGTTGATAGTGGTAAGAAATGAGCTGGAATAGTTTGTTTTTTAATACGTAATAATCCATGCATTTGTCGCCAGTTTAAAAAACGTTCTTTGACAATTTTGTAAAGCTTATTATCATCTTCTAACTTCCAACGTTTTTCATAAAGTTCAATACGTGCTTCAATGGATTCAGGTTGGATTTGTTGTGAAAGTGGAGAAAATAGCTCATCGGCTAATCTGTCTTGACTATCACGTTGTATGTTAAGCGCATAAAGACAACCACAATAGTCTTGACGATATAAAGCATCTGCTTTTGCTAATATATTTTGTTCCTGTGTTCCCGAGGCTTTTCGATAGTCAGGAGCTAAAAATTCTATATTAAATTTTTTTGCTAATGCATCACCTGCAACCTTTAGTTGTTCTAAAGATTTTTTAGGAGAGGTAAGAAGAGTAGAGGTAAAAGTTTTTTCACCCATTTTGGCTGCTTGTTCTGCTGTTACTTCAAAACGTCTGTCAAAGCAGATAGCACATCTTTCTCCTTTTTCAGGTTCATTTTCAAAACCACGAACAGCCTTGAGCCAATTATCGACATCATAGTCACCTTCAAGTAGTTCGATGTTTAGCATTTTACAAGAACGTTTTACATCTAATAGTCGTAATTTATATTCAGAATAAGGGTGAATATTGGGATCATAAAAATATCCTACAAGTTTTTCGTCTGGATATTCTGTTTGTAGTTTTTGGAGAAAATAGTGGCTGTCAACAGCACAACAGATATGAACTAATATGGAGTGTCCTTTTGTAATTCTCTATTTTTTATTTTTTTTAATATTTGAAAGTTGAATTATATCAGGATTAGGATGATACATATCACTTTTTTCTCTTGGAGCAATACTTTTACCGTTAAGTTCATCTAACATTAGTAAAAGTCTTTTTTCTGTTTCAAAAGAAAGATTACCTTCACTCATATAAGCAAGTATCTTTTCTGCATATTCTTTTTTTGCTAACATTTCATTGTATCTTGATTTCTTGTCCAGTTCTATTTCACGTAAGTGTTTTTTATGCTTTAAATATATAAAGAATAATATAAAGAGTAGGACCATGATAATGATAAATGTTGCATTGTCTTTACTTTTTCCCTCATCAGATGATTCAACTTTTAAGACAGCCAACTTATGGTTTAGCTCATTGTCCAGTTTCTTTAGTTCTATTTTAGTTTCATTTTCTTTATTGTACATGTCTAACTTACCATAAAATTCTAATTGCTCTAGTTTACGTTTATTTTCTAATGCAATTAGTTCTTGCGCATGACTATTGTCTATTTTAGTAGCTGCCATATTTTGACTAATTTCTCTGTCTTGATGGGGTTGTTCGATGATTTTGCTAAAAGCTTCTGTAGGGGTTTCACTTGTTGAAAATGCAGAAAAAACGATGTATCCTAATAATGCTGAGACACTTACTAAAATCAATTCTCTCATTTTTTCTCCCTACAGAAAAGTATTTTTTAAATATATTATAACATATGTAAATATTTTAAAACATTAATACAATTTTTATTATCACTAAAAAGATTAATTTAGAGTATATCATGCTAAACCTCATAAGAAAATTTAATTTGTTAAAATTTTTGCCACATTTGACGAGCTACCATGTCCCAGGTACTTTTTAAGTTCTTCAGCTTTATTTTTAAAAATTGTTCGGTCTGTATTTTGATACTCTTTCAAAAGGTTTTGAACAGTTACTTCTTCTTGTAAGAGTTCGTTATGTAGTTTTGTGTTGTTGTACTTAGTTAAGATAATATTTGCCAAACCAACCTGCGTAATTCCTAAGAGTTTAGTACCAATGAAGAAATCTACTTTTTTAGCAATATAACTTAAAGTAAAAGGTGTACCAATAAGTGCTGCCTCGAGTGTAGCTGTTCCTGAACAGATAAAAGCAAATTCTGATTTAGTAAGAGCAGAGTGGGTCTCTTTTTCTATCTTAAAGTCTGAAATGTCACCATAAAGATTTTTTATTTTTTCATCTGAAAATGTTTTAGGAATAATTAAAATAGCTTTTTTATCCGAAAGCTTTTTTCTTAAATCTTTAAAAATAGGTAGAAGTCTATGAATTTCACTTTTTCTGCTTCCTGGCATAAAAGAGATATATTCTTTTTTTTCATTTTTCATTGTATCCATTTGAATTTCATCTAAAAGTGGATGACCAATATATTCGGCTTTACTTTCATAATAATCAATTTCAAATGGTAAAATACCTAAAAGCCTGTCACAATATTTTTCTAGCTTTATTGAACGTTTTGGACGGCTCGCCCAGATTTGGGGGAGTATGTAGTAAATTATTTTTTTGTCTGGATAAGCTTTTTTAAGTTTTTTAGCCAATGGGAGGTTAAAACCTGAAGAATCCATAAGTAAAACTTTGTCAGCGTTTTTTGCTAGCGCTACCATTTCGTCGGCAACTTTAAAAAACCATCTCAGTTTTTTAATGGCATCAACCACACCCATGATTGCCATTTCACTTATGTCATAGAGTGGGGTACCTAAAGATTTGTCAAAAATGCCCATAAGTTCTATGTTGTCTGTATGCTTTAGAATCTCTTTCAGATGAAGGTTAGAAGAGGGTTCAAGCGCTGAGACTAAAACTTTTACTTTAGCCAATTTTTAGACCAACTAGAAAACCAGCTATTGCACCAGCACCAGATTCAAAACTGGTAATTCTTTCTTTTACAGCAGAAACTAAATAGTCAAAATATTTACTACCATTTGTGATACTTTCCTCTAAAACTTTATCGTTAATGGTAAAGATTCCTTGTGACTCCATGTAAAAACTAATGATTAGTGCAAATCCTAAGATAAAGAGTACCATCTTAAAACTTTTTTTGATAAAGAATCCTACAGCTAAACCTATTATAAAACTACTTCCCATTTCTAAAAATGGTATAGGTGAGTCAGCTGTAATATTACCTTCTAAAGGAACATCTCTAGCGAAAGAACTTTGTCCCATTTTTTCCATAGCGCCTATGTGATCCGATCCTTGTGATTGATTTAGCTTTTCCATATATTGCTGTTCATTCATAATTTCCCTTTTTGAATTATTGAATAGTATTTTAATTTAATGTTGTGGACTAATTGTCTCCAATAAGTTTAGAACATAAGTCAAAACGATTGTGTGTCATAAGGTGCATTTTGGGGTGAATTTTGAGAATATCATCAAAAATTTCTTTTGAGATGTTAAATCCTACTTCTTGTTCTTTTTCAATTCCATCCATTGCAGCCAAATCCATTTCTTCTATAATGCCTTTTGGTACAGTAATACCAGGAACTTTGTCTGAAATAAAGTTAGCTGTTTTAGCACGTACAACGGGAAATTGTCCTAATATTAATTGAGCATCTTTGGCTGTGTCACGAACACTTTCTTCTCTACATTCTTGAAAGATTTCTAGTAATTCTTTTGCATTTTCTAAATTATAGACAGGCTGGGTAATAATACCTCTGGCACCATAATTAAGTTTTTTTAACATACCTTTTTTAATACGACGCATGTCTTTAGCATGTGCATTAGAAACAGCAAATGGATAAATGGGATTGGGCTTAGGATTTAACTCTTTATTTGAATAAGACAAGCCATTGTTAAGTCTGTAAATAATACTCAATAGCAAAGTAGAGTCACGCTCTAAAACACCTTTAACCTCGGGTTGGTCAGAGTATTTTGCAGGGTCACCCGTAAGTGCCAAAATACAACGTAAATCAAAGTCATTAGCACCAAGTAAAGTTGACTGTAGAGAAAGTTTGTTTTTGTCTCTCATACTCATGGTAGCGATAACAGGCTTTTCAAAAGCCTGTTGTACTTGTATGGCAGAGAGTACACCTGACATTTTTAGTTTGGCTAACGGGTTGTCAGTAACTGAAAACCCAGCTACTTTTTCATGAAGATTTAGTGCTTTTATTTTTTCAATGGTAGGTTTAATAGAAGCACCATGTGGAGGCGTTATTTCAACACTTATAAACGTTTCATCACTACAGAGTTTTTTGCAAAATTTTTCAAACATATATTTTATAATCCTAACAAGTAATTGACGCTAATTTTAACTAAAGTTAACCAAAAAAGTCATTTACTAAAAAAGGAAATTAATCTTTAGAGAAGAACTTTAGGACATTTTTTATAAAAGTGTCAAAATCTTCAATATGTGGCATATGCCCAATGCCTTCAAGTTCTAATAATTTAGCATTTGGGATACTCTTTTGTGTTTTTATGCCAAGTTTTGGATAGTCTCCCATGTCTTTACGTACTTTAGGACTTGCTAATCCTTTACCCAATGCTGTTTTATCACGTTGTCCGATAATAAGAAGAACAGGCATACTCAATTGATCAAATTGATAGCAAACAGGTTGAGTAAAAATCATTTGACTGATGAGTGCTTGGTTCCATGCATATTGTGGATACTCTTTACCAAGTGTAAAACTAGCAAGTATATCTACCCATGGTTGATACTTTTCTTTCCATTTTCCATCATAGTAGCTTTTTAATTGATAGTTATGTATTTTTTTTGCTGTTTTTGATAATTCTCTTTTATACCAAAAGTCAAATGAAGGATTTGTAACAAAACGCTGCCAATCTTCTAGTCCAATAGGATTTTCAAGTATTAGTTTTTCAACACGCTCAGGAAACATCAGGGCATAACGTGTGGCTAGCATTCCTCCCATAGAATGACCTAAAAGATAACTTTTAGAAATTTTAAGATGATCCATTAGTTTAGATGTATTATGTGCTAGCATTTGAAAACTATATTGAAGGTGTTCAGGTTTAGACGACTTACCAAAACCAATTTGATCTGGCATAATGACTCTGTATCCTTCCTCTGTTAATCGTTTAGCCGTTGTTTCCCAATAAGCACCCGTAAAGTTTTTTCCATGAAGTAAGAGAACACTCTTCCCATTGGATTTCTTGGGTTTTATATCCATATAAGACATAGTCAGGGTTTCTTTTTGTACAGTTAGATTAAACTCCTTAACTTCATAAGGGTATTGATAACGTTCTAGGTTGAGACCGAAATATTCTAAAGCACTTAGAGGAGCGAGTGTTAAGAGTGAGAGTAT
This sequence comes from uncultured Sulfurovum sp., assembly GCA_902727895.1. Classification (GTDB taxonomy): domain Bacteria; phylum Campylobacterota; class Campylobacteria; order Campylobacterales; family Sulfurovaceae; genus UBA1140. Next base: position 39,845 of record CACVAP010000074.1, on the reverse strand, counting down.
AATAAGTTTGAACATATTTTTTCCTTTAAGTAGTGTACAGTTTTTTCATTAAAAATGTTTTCTATTTCTAATTTTTCATTTAATAATTAGCTATAATTGCACAAAATATAATATATAGGATATAGATAGATGAAATTAGCAGTATTTGATTTTGACTCAACATTAATGGATGGTGAGACCATTGACTTTTTTGCAGAAGAACTTGGATTTAAAGATGAGGTTGTGGCTATTACAGAAAGAGCTATGGCAGGAGAGCTAGACTTTTATGCGTCACTAGTAGAACGTGTGGCATTACTTAAAGGGTTACCGTATGAAAAAGTAGAAGAGATTTGTAAAACTTTACCTATGATGAATGGTGCGCAAGAAGTTGTATCTGGACTAAAAGAACGTGGCTATAAAATTATTTGTTTTTCTGGTGGATTTAGATCAGCAACCGAACCAGCATGTAAAGCTTTGGGCATAGATGCAGATTTTTCTAATTTTTTACATGCTGAAAATGGAATACTAACAGGTGCTGTTGGTGGTGAAATGATGTATTCAGATGCTAAAGGTGACATGATAGTTAGGTTACAAAATTTACTTGGAATCAGTGAAAAAGATACGCTTGTTGTAGGTGATGGGGCAAATGATTTAAGCATGTTTAAGCATGCAGCAATAAAAATAGCATTTTGTGCAAAACCAGTATTGAGAGAAGCTGCAACACATTGTATTGATGTAAAAGATTTAAGAGAAATTTTAAAAATTGTTTAAAAATATGACTCTTTTTGACATTATTTAACAAAAATTAGAAGAAAATTATAAATTATACGCGTAAATTAAAATAAATTAATATAGGATTTTAGCACATGGATATTATACAAGCCATTATTATAGGTATTATCGAAGGATTTACCGAATTCTTACCCATCTCATCTACAGGTCATATGATTGTAGCCTCGAAGTTTTTAGGTATTGAACAGACAGCTGTTATAAAAGCATATGAAGTTATTATTCAATTTGCAGCTATTTTAGCTGTTATGTTACTCTATAGGGACAAAATTAATCTTAAAGAGATTGATCTGTGGAGTAAAATAATGGCAGCCTTTTTACCTTTAGCCATTATTGGATTTTTACTGAAAGATTGGGTGAAAGAGATTTTTGTGATTGAAACAGTGGCGTGGATGTTCATTGTTGGTGGAATCATTTTTATAATTGTAGAGTATTTTCATGAAGACGCAGAAAAAGAATCAAAAGAAGTTGAAGATGTAACATGGTTTCAAGCTATGAGCATCGGTTTTGGTCAAGTACTTTCTTTGGTTCCTGGGACATCAAGAGCTGGCTCAACTATTATTGCTGGTATGCTTTCTGGTGTGAATCGTAAGGCTTCAACAGAGTTTTCTTTTTTATTAGCTATTCCTGTTATGACAGCCGTTTCTGGCTATGACTTGTTAAAGCATTACAAAGATTTTGTTGGTGCAGATATGACTGCGTTTTTGGTTGGTTTTGTGGTTGCCTTTGTTGTGGCATATATAACTATAAAGCTTTTTATTGTTTTTTTGCAACGATTTACTTTTGTTGCATTTGGTATTTATAGAATAGTTTTCGGAATTATTCTATTGATGTTAATATAAGGTTGTCTCTCGTAGAGATAGCTTGTGCGATTAATCGCATATAATTTTGCAAGGTAAATGATTTGACATTTAATGAATTTAATTTCCATAAAGACCTCTTAAAAGGGGTGAAAATAGCTGGCTTTAAAGAAGCAAGTCCTATTCAAGAAATGGCTATTCCCATTATTGAAAAAGGTGAAGACTTGGTTGGACAAGCTCACACAGGAACAGGAAAAACAGCAGCCTTTGGTCTGCCGTTAATGAATAAAATTGCGAAGAAAGAGATAGAACGTGCGTTAGTGATTACGCCTACTCGTGAATTAGCGACACAGGTTTCAGATGAACTTTATCATCTTGGACGTTTTTGTGGTATACGAACCATTACGGTTTATGGGGGTGTTGGTTATGGACGACAAATAGCACTTATAAATAAAGGAGTACAGATTGTTGTAGCGACACCTGGACGACTAAAAGACCTTTATAAAAAAGGTAAAATTGACTCGTTTAATCCAGAGATAATTGTACTCGATGAAGCAGATGAAATGCTTGACATGGGATTTTTAGAAGAGATAAAAGAGATATTTGAATATATACCTCAAAATAGACAAACATTACTTTTTTCAGCAACCATGCCAGAACCGATTAAAGAGCTTTCTACTGAAATTTTAAGTAATCCACAATTTGTCTCTGTTGTTGCTGAAGGGGATAGTACAACAAATAATGTAATTGAACAGTCTTATTATGTTATTGAAGAAGCACAACGTGATGATGCTATTGTTAGATTACTTGAGACTGAAGAGACAAACAAATGTATCATTTTTTGTAGAATGAAGCGTGAAGTTGATAGATTAACAGAACATTTAAAAGCTATGGGCTTTTCAGCAGAAGGATTACATGGTGATTTGGAGCAGTCAGATAGAGAACGTATAGTTAAAGGTTATCGTCGTGGTGAGTCAAAGATTATGGTGGCTACGGATGTTGCTTCAAGAGGTTTAGATGTTAAAGATGTAACACATGTATTTAATTATCATATTCCTTTTGATCCACAGTCTTATGTACATAGAATTGGGCGAACAGGTCGTGCTGGTAAATCTGGAAAAGCCATTACTTTAGTTTCAACTGGAGAGTTTAAAGAACTACAACGAATTCAAAAAGAAGTAGGTGCTGAAATGAAACTAGCAACCATTTCTTTAGAAGGTGAAACTGTAGAAGCTACAATGGATTTTTCAACATTACAAAATATGATTGAAGAAGTTGAAATTGTAGATAATGCTGCAGACTTTATTGATAGTATGGAGGAAATGGATTATCATGAGTTTGTTGAAAGGGTCGTAACACTTTTACTTAAGGATAAAAATTCGCCAGAAAATCAAATAGGTTTTGATGAAAATGTTGTAAACAGTATGATTGATGACTATCATGGTGAACAAAAAGTAGCACGTAAGAATAACCGTAAAAAAAAGAGATAGTAAATTAACCATTTTCAAGTAAATTTAGCCTAGAATATTCTATCAAAAATTACTAAATAGAGGGTTTTTTATGGCTGATGAAGTTAATTATGTTCTTGAAGCTTTTAAATTTATGCTACTAGGAATGGGAATTGTATTTTTATTTCTTTTCATTCTTGTCAAAGTAGTTGAATTACAAGCTAAACTAATTGCAAAGTATTTCCCTGAAGATACTTCCAAAACCCCTGCTACTCCAGCAGGAAAAATAGCAGATGATGAGCAACGTAAAGTTGCTGCAATTATTGCTGCTGTAACAGAATTCCGTAACAATAAATCATAGAGATGAAGGTATAAAATGGCAAAAAAATATATTGATGTAATGGATACAACTTTTAGAGATGGGTTTCAATCTGTTTTTGGTGGTCGTGTTCTTATGGACGACTTTTTTCCAGCAGTAGAAGCTGCTAAGAATGCAGGTATCAATCACTTTGAATTTGGTGGAGGAGCTAGATTTCAAAGTTTATACTTCTACTTACAAGAAGATGCATTTGAGATGATGGACAGGTTTAGAGAAATTGTAGGTCCAGAAGCAAACCTTCAAACATTAGCTCGTGGTATTAACACAGTAATGCTTGACACGGGTAGTCGTGAGATGATTGATTTACATGCTAAACTATTCAAAAAACATGGAACAACAACCATTAGAAATTTTGATGCATTAAATGATGTTAATAACTTAGCTTATTCTGCATCTTGTATTAAAAAGCATGGTTTAAATCATGAAGCAGTTATTACAATGATGGATTTACCTCCAGGGTGTCAAGGGGCACATGACGTACCTTTTTACGAAAAAACATTACGTAATATGTTAGATGCTGGTATTGAATTTGATTCTTTATGTTTCAAAGATGCTTCAGGAACTGCAAACCCTAAAAAAGTTTACGAAACCATTTCAATGGCTAGAAATATTTTAGGAGATGAAGTTCATTTAAGACTTCATACTCATGAAACTGCTGGTGTATCAGTTGCTTCTTATTTAGCAGCACTTGAAGCTGGTGCTAATGGTATTGATATGGCAGCATCTCCTGTATCTGGTGGTACATCACAACCAGATATCTTGACAATGTTACATGCAACTAAGGGTACTAATTATAACTTAGGTGATTTACAACTGAACAAAGTACTTAAGTATGAAGAGCGTTTAAAAGAGTGTTTGGCTGAATATATGATTCCACCAGAAGCAACTCAAGTTTCACCTCTTATTCCTTTCTCCCCAATGCCAGGTGGTGCGTTAACAGCGAATACACAAATGATGAGAGATGCTGGAAACCTAGATAAATTTGATGAAGTTATTGCTGAAATGAAGGAAGTTGTTGAAAAAGGTGGTTATGGTACTTCTGTAACACCAGTTTCTCAGTTCTATTGGCAACAAGCTTATGCAAACGTTATGTTTGGTAAATGGAAGCAAATTGCGCCAGGTTATGGACAAATGGTTCTTGGTTACTTCGGTAAAACACCAGTTGAGCCAGATGCTGAAATTGTTGCATTGGCATCAGAGAAGCTTAAACTTGAACCAACGAAAGAAAATCCTTTAGATATTGCAGATGCAAAAGAAGAAAAATCTATTGCTTATTGGACTAAAGTTTTAGAAGATGAAGGTTTAGAGACAAGCGAAGAAAATATCTTTATTGCAGCAGCATGTGATCAAAAAGGTATTGCATTCTTAAAGGGTGACGGCCCTTTAATGATCAGAAAAGGTAAAAACAATCAAAATAGTGGAGAAGAAGAAATGAGTGGAAATTATACAGTAGTAGTAGATGGTAAACAATATAGTGTACAGGTAGCAGAGGGTGAAGGTGATATTCAAATCACACCAAGTGCAGCAACACCAGCAGCAGCTGTAGCAGCTCCCGTGGTAGCAGGTGGTCAAGGTTCGATTGAAATTAATTCTCAAACACCAGGTAACGTTTGGAAGATTTTAAAGGCAGCAGGAGATTCTGTAGCCGAAGGTGAACAAATTATGATTCTTGAAGCAATGAAAATGGAAATTGACATTGTTGCTGACAAAGCTGGTGTTATTAAGTCTATTGACGTTAACACAAATGATGCTGTAGTCGATGGACAGCTTCTAGCCACAATGGAGTAATCCATGAAACTAAAACAGATTATAATTTCTATTCTCTTTGCTATTTTTGCTTTGACTTCGGTCTCTCAAGCAAGTAGTACAGAGGTACCGGTTGTTGTAGAAGAAACCTCAGAAAGAAAAGCTTATGAACCAAAATCTATTGGTGAATTGGCTACAAGTTTCTGGGAGACTACAGGATTAAAAGCAATTTTTGATGTTAATGATGGTGAGATGACCTCTGAACCTAAAGGTCCAGCATACGAAAGAGAGATGAATTGGTTTGAGTCTTCTCTTGGTCGTATTATTATGATTGTTATCGTTTTCATTTTGTTCTATTTAGCCATTGCTAAAAATTTTGAACCATTATTATTGATTCCAATTGCCTTTGGTGGGTTACTCGCCAATATTCCTTTAGCTGGAATGGGTGGTGAAGATGGAATGCTTGGTATTATTTATAATATGGGTATTGCCAATGAGTTTTTCCCATTATTGATATTTATGGGTGTTGGTGCGATGACGGACTTTGGTCCACTTTTAGCAAACCCTAAAACAGCAATCCTTGGTGGAGCTGCTCAGTTTGGTATTTTTGGTGCTTTAGTTGGTGCTGTTATAATTGGATTTGATCTACAAGATGCATCAGCAATTTCAATTATTGGTGGAGCTGATGGTCCAACATCAATTTTTATTGCCAATAGATTAGCCCCTGATATGCTTGGAGCTATTGCTGTTGCTGCTTACTCATATATGGCATTGGTACCAGTTATACAACCACCAATAATGAGAGCATTAACAACAAAAGAAGAGCGTGTTATTGTTATGAAGACAACTAGAAAGGTACATAGATTAGAAAAATTAATTTTCCCTATTGTTGTACTTATGTTGGCACTTTTAATTTTACCAGAGTCTGCACCACTTATTGGAGCGTTTGCATTTGGTAACTTTGCTAAAGAATCAGGTGTTGTTGACAGATTATCTGACACAATGCAAAATTCATTGATTAACGTTGTAACTATTTTCTTAGGGCTTGGTGTTGGTTCAAAACTAGCAGCTGATAAGTTCTTAGTTGTTGAAACAATGGGAATTATGGCAATTGGTCTTATTGCGTTCTCTGTTGGTACAGCTTCAGGGGTGATTATGGCAAAAATAATGAATAAGTATTCTGATGAACCTATTAACCCATTGATTGGAGCAGCAGGAGTTTCTGCTGTACCAATGTCAGCACGGGTTGTTTCTAAAGTTGGTTCTGAAGAGAAACCAGGAAATGTATTGCTAATGCATGCAATGGGTCCAAATGTTGCAGGTGTTATTGGTTCAGCTGTTGCAGCTGGTGTTCTTCTTTCTATTTTCAAATAGAGAATTATAGTTAAATCTAATCTTCAAAAAACAACGTTGCGTTTAGCAACGTTGTTTTAAATTTCCCCTTTAAGTAAGTTTATTAACATCTTTTCAATAGTATAATTCCATGACTTCATAAGTACACTTGATAATGCTATTTCGTTATCTTAAATATAATAAATTAAAAGAGATATTGTCTTTTTTAATTTGTTATATTATTTAAGAATAAGATAGCAAGAAAAAAAACATATATAAATACAAAGGTACATAAATGAGCAGCCGTACACCAAATGGTCTTGAGGAATTAGGACTTGAAAACATTGGAAAAGTTTATTATAACCTAAGCTATGATGAACTTCAAGCCCATGAAATTAATAATAATGAGTGTAAAATGTCATCTACGGGTGCAGCAATGTGTGATACTGGTATCTTTACAGGTAGAAGTCCTAAAGATAAATATTTTGTTGATCATCCAAACTCTAATGAAAATATCTCTTGGGGTAATGTTAATCGAAAGATAGATGCTGATAAGTTTGATACACTTTTTGATTTAACTACGACACAGTTATCTGGTAAAGATATTTATGTTATGGATGTTTATGCTGGCTCATCAGAAACAAGCAAACGGTCTGTTCGTTTTATATCTGAAATAGCGTGGCAATCACACTTTGTAAAAAATATGTTTATTCGTCCAACAGAAGAGGAGCTTGAAAGTTTTGAACCTGACTTTGTTGTGTACAATGCATGTAAAACATCAAATACTAACTATAAAGAAATGGGACTAAACTCTGATGTTTATGCTTGTTTTAATGTTGAAAAAAATGTTTCTATAATTGGTGGAACATGGTACGGTGGTGAAATGAAAAAAGGAATTTTTTCAATGATGAACTACTGGTTACCACTTGAAGGTAAACTTTCTATGCACTGTTCAGCCAATGTAGGTGAAGCAGGAGATGTATGTCTTTTCTTTGGTCTTTCAGGAACAGGTAAAACGACACTTTCAACAGATGCTAATAGAGCCTTAATTGGTGATGATGAACATGGTTGGGACGATGATGGTGTCTTCAACTTTGAAGGTGGATGTTATGCTAAAGTCATTGACTTAAAAGAAGAAAATGAACCAGAAATTTTTGGTGCCATTGTTAAAGATGCACTTTTAGAAAATGTTGTGGCAGATAATGCTGGTAATGTTGACTATAAAGATGTGTCAAAAACACAAAATACACGTGTTTCTTACCCCATAGAGCATATTGAAAATCACAAAGAAGATTTACAAGCTGGTCATCCCAATAATATTATATTCTTATCATACGATGCATTTGGTGTTATTCCTCCAGTTTCTAAACTTACTAAAGAACAAGCAATGTATTATTTTCTTAGTGGTTATACAGCTAAAGTTGCTGGTACTGAGCGTGGTATTACTGAGCCTGTAACAACATTTTCTGCTTGTTTTGGAGAGGCATTTTTACCTCTTCACCCAACTGAGTATGCTAACCTTCTTGGTAAAAAGATTGATGAGCATGAAGTAAATGTTTATCTAGTAAACACAGGTCTTAATGGTCAAGGTGACAGAATGAGTATTAAAGATACAAGAGCTTGTATTAATGGTATTTTAAATGGTTCTATTTTAGATGCAGAGTTTGAAACACTTCCTGTCTTTAACCTTGAGGTTCCAAAGACTTTAGAGGGTATTAAAGACAATGCTATTCTAAATCCAAAAAATACTTGGGATGATGAAGCTAAATTCAATGAAACACTTAAAGATTTAGGTGCTAAATTCATTGAAAACTTTAACCGTTATAATGATCATGGTTCTGATGTTGATTATTCAGGTGCTGGACCTCAACTTTAGAAACTACCGATGAACGTCTCTCGGCGTTCATCTCTAACTCTCTTCAATTAACCTAAAACAAAAAAGTAAAACCAAATAGGTGGCACTAATAAGACTAGATAGATACTCATTCCTATAAGCATAACAAGTAATGATGGTTTCTTTAGGTTCAATACTTTAAGCGCTTGTTTAAGCATAGAGCCTTTTCTCGCAAAAGGAATTTCTTTATAACGCTCATCATTTACTAAAATTTTTATAACTTTATCACTTAACACATCATCATTTTTTACTGTTAATACTTTAGCAATCAGTGTTGCAATATGGTGGTTGTGATTAATGGCAAAGAATAAAAGAAGTGCAAAAACACCTAGAATAATACTTTCCAAAAGTAGAGCAGAAATAATAATGGCAAGTAAACTAATTAGAAAAAAGTAAAACTGTACTTTTGGATAACGGCTAAAGAGTAGGGTTTGTACAATTTTTCCTCCATCAAGTGGAAAGATAGGAAGAAGGTTTAAATAATTTAATGCAAATGACATGATGGCATATTCTTTTAAAAGGGCATTTTCTAAAAGTGATGGGTCATTAAGCATAAAAAGTCCAATGGCTATAGAAATAAGCATTCCCGGGACTGGTCCAGCTAAATAAACAATGAACTCTTGAAAAGCTGTAACATTCTCTTTTTCACCTTTAGCTGCTGCCCCAAATAATGGAATAAAAAATATACTTGTGTCTTTATAACCAAAGAACCTCATGGCATAAAAATGTCCTAATTCATGAATAATTAAAATAACAAGTAGCATGGGTAAAATAGCAAAAGGAATACCTATGAGTCCAAAGAAAAGAACAAATGCTAGACCTGAAATGATGAAAGTCCTTATTTTACTTTGCTTGTCTTGCTCTTTTGGTTTATAAGTGAGTTCTTGTGCTAGGGCAAGTTCTTCAGAGTTTTTGAACGCAAAGTTTGCATTGTTTTTTGGTTCTGTTTCTGTATGCTTATGTTGTTCACTTAAAACCTTAGAAGTAAATTTATGACCTTTTAGTATGCTATGAATGTATTTTATAAAAGGAATGCTAAACGTGTATTTTAAACCAGCATTTGTATTTTTTATGATGTTTTCTTTTTCTAAAACCTCAAGGATTTCATTGACTTGGAAGTCCATGTATTGGGCTAAACTTTCTGGGTCTAGTGCTTCCTGACGAATCACCTGACCTTTAAGCTCTCTGTCTTTTAGGTGAGAATCAAAAGACTTTTGAAAAGAGCCATGGTAATGGTCAAAAGCACTGACAGATTCTATTTTTGGTAGGTTGTATTTAAAACAGTCATAGGTAGTGGCAATATGATAACTTTCATAGAAGGTACTGTATTCAAGAACTACAGTCTGTAATGCTCCTTTGTATGGTTGTGTAGCAAGAAGAGCATGAATGCTTTTTTCTTCATTGAAATAATAAAATGTATGTTGTGGTTGATCAACCATTTCAAGCATATTATTGTATTCAATGGCTGACTTATAGACAAAGCCATTTTTGATTAGAAGTTCTTCGTAAGGTTTAATAATCTCTTTTATTTCACTTGCAATTTCTTCTTTTTGAACAATGCGAATAGCAACATCTCTTAGCTTCATAAAGTAAACCATAAATACGGTAATAATTGTTTGAAAGTTGATGAGTAAAATAGCGACGATAATGACAAGTAGTATACTTTGGGTTGTGAACATTTTTTACCTTTTTAGGAAGGCTGTATTTTAACAAAATAAGATGAGGAAAAGATAAGAATGAAAGAGAATACTTTTATGAATTGTATTCATGATATTTTTGTTTCAACTTTAGTAATTTAATTAACTCCTTAGGCTTTTTCTATCACTGTTAGAGCATTTAATATTCCTTTATAGTATAATCAAGACATCAAGGTTGTAAACTATAAGAAGGATACTTTATGCATAAAACACTACTAAGCCTTATTTTTATTTTTTTAATATTTGGCTGTTCTAGTCCACAGTCTTTGACTTTAGAAGATGGAGATATTGTTTTTCAAGATTCGCCATCTTCTCAATCTCAAGCGATTAAACTGGCTACAAACTCAGAATATTCTCATATGGGTATAGTTTATAATAAAAATGGTAAGTCATATGTATATGAAGCAGTTGGTTCAGTAGAAGCAACACCTTTAGAACATTGGGTACTTAATGGAATAGGGAAACATTATGTGGTGAAACGTCTGAAAGACAAAACAACTTTAAACTCTTCTATTTTAAAACGTATGGAAACTGTTGCTAGAGATTTTTCTAAAAAACCTTATGATGCACTTTTTGAATGGAGTGATTCAAAGATATATTGTTCTGAATTGGTTTGGAAAATTTATAAACGAGGAGCAAATATAGAGCTTGGAACTTTAAAGAAGTTGAAGAGTTTTAATTTGACACATCCCGTAGTCCAAGAAAAATTAAAAGAACGTTATGGAGATAATATTCCGTTTGAGGAAAAGGTAATTGACCCTCAGGGAATATTTGATTCAGATTTACTTGAAACTGTTTATGAAAGATAGGAAATAAATTCTATCTTTTTATGAACGTCTGCTAGAGCTTCGTCTACTTCTTGTAGGACTTTTGTCTGCATCTGTACCACCATTTCTGGCACCTCTGTTAGTTGTTCTAGATCCTCTTCGACCTTTGGTAAAACAAGCATCACAGATTGAAAAACGGTAAGTAAAATCTAAACTCTTAGAACAACGTGTACATTTTTTAACAAAGTTTCCTTGTTTTAAAGAAGCTTCTATGTACTGGTTTAGTCGTACTCGTGCCTCTAGGGCTTTTTGTTTTTCTTGAAATAAGTCTTCAAATTTAAATGAAAGCCATAGGTAGAGAGAAATTTCTTTTACTCGGTCTTCTGCATTTAGCATCATTTCATTGGTTTGTGCAAACTTTGGTAGGTCACGTGGTGGAATGTAGGCTACAGGTAGTCCAGCTTCAATTTGTTTGATGTAACGGTTAAAAACTGATTCTATGTAAGGTGAAGACAATGAAACAGGCGCACAGGCTAAATGGAAACGTGTTTTTAAGTCCAGTCTGTATTCGTCAACAATGGTCGAAATTTCAAGCATGGAGTCTAAGTTTGCTGCGACAAAAGGACCTTCAAACTCCATGTTGTCAGCAAAGAAATTTAAAATGGTTGAGAGGTCTTCAGTTTCAAGAATCTCACCAATAAGCATGACATGTTCTAAGTTTGCCATGACAGAAAAAGGAAGTTCTAAGGTAGGTAAAGGCTGATAAAATTTTGACTCAATGGTCTCTAAAGCCTTTTTATCTAAAGCCCCAATATAACCAACTTCTTCTAAACCATAACGTCCAGCACGTCCAGAGATTTGTGCTACTTCAGTTGGGAGTAATTCACGTCTTCGTAAACCATCAAACTTGTTGTCTTTTGAAAAGAGCAGGGTTTTAATGGGAAGGTTTAAACCCATAGCAATGGCATCGGTGGCTACGAGTATTTGTGATTTTCCTTCTCTAAAACGTCTGGCTTCTTCTCTTCTTACTTCGGGTGATAAACCTCCATAGACTACTGAGACTTCAAAGTTTTGTGAAAGTTGTTGACGAAGTCCTAGGACATCACGTCGTGAAAATGCAATGACGGCTGTTCCTTTTTCTATCTCTTTTAACGGCGTAGGTTGAGTGAGTAATTTAAGTTCGTTTTTACGTTCAAAGTGTGTTACTGTTAATGGTTCTTCTAAGTATTCACAAAGTAGGGTGACAGCTTCTAAAACATCAGCAGAACCCGTTAATATGACTTTTTTAGCAGGAACACCAATGAGTGCATTTGCCCAAGCCCAACCACGGTCACGGTCGCTTATCATTTGTATTTCGTCTATGACACAGACATCAACATCTACTGAACCGTTCATCATTTCAATGGTTGAAGATATGTGCGTTGACTCTTCATCAATAATTTCTTCTTCACCCGTAATTAAAGACACCCCTACGTTTTTAGCTTTTAAGTTCTCATAACCTTCTAGTGCTAAAAGTCTTAAAGGGGCTAAGTAGTAACCTGTGTCTGCTTCTTCTAAGATTTTAAGTGCTTGGTAAGTTTTTCCTGAGTTGGTTGGTCCAACATGAAAGAAAATTTCACGTTTAAGTAATCTTGCCAAAGGGAAAAGGTTTTTAAAGTCTCGAATGGTTTTGGCTAAAAGTTCCTCTTTACGTCGTTTTTCTTTTAAAGGGCGTATATGTTCCATAAAGTGGTAAACAATACGGCGTTTAACTTTCTCTTTGAGTTTAAGGTTTTGAGCTGAAATAAGTTGTGGTTCCACAAATTTTATAATATGCTGTTCAACCACAGAATCTTCTAACTCTAAACCCTCTGCTAACTCATAAAGTTCATCTTCTAAGTCTGCCATATTATGTTCAAGATGTTCTTGCATCTCTTTTTTTACACGTAGTAAGTCGTCTTTGATGGGAAGCTTCTCAGCTTTCCAAATGTGGTGGAAAATAAAAGGACGACCATAGTTTACAACAGCTGTATAAGGTATGTCTTTGGTGTAAAGAGAGTAAGATTTTTCCTTACTAACAATAATGCTACTACCTTGTAAGGTAAGCACATACAAAGGATCTATAAGGCTAACAATCTCTCTTAAAATACTAAGGGGAATTTCTATTTCATAAAAAGAATCTTCTGGAGGCATAGAACGAATGAGTTTTATGACTTCACTTTCAGAAAGGTATTTATGATTATTTTTAACGCTCTCTAAAAAAGTGTTTATTTCTTCGGTTTTTTCTGTAATAGCTGAGAGTCTGAGTAGTTCTAAAGTTTTTGTGATGTGACTTTCATCTTCATGTAGAAGTAGATTGTTTTCTATACTACCTGTTGTGGTGAGTAGCGATTTATAAAAAGTCTCTTCATTCATAACAAATTCATAAGAGTGGTAAAATTCCATTTCTGAGAGGGTGTTAAACTCTACATCAATCTTTTTTTCCCACAAGTTCATAAGCTTTTGTTGTCTTATATAGTTTAGTTTGTTGGCAATTTTGTCTTCGGATATTTTGTTAAATTTAGTGTCCATAAAAGAAGAAAGTACCATTTGTTCTTCTTCTTTGTCATGGTCATGCTTGTCTAAAAGAGAGACAATGTAAGAAACTTTATCTGTCTCATCTAAAGTCACTTTTTTAATGTTCATTTGGTCGAGGTAGTTAACAATATTTAGCCGTAATTGTACATTACCCTCTGACCAAGCTTGGCGTAAAGCTCGAACCATTTCTTTTTTAACCAACATGGGTACTTGAAGGTCAAGTAACATGGTAAGTTCTACTAGAACATCTTCACTTAAATATTTGATACCCTCATCAAAAGGTTCACCATCCATTAGTTCTTTTACTTTATTATTTATTTTAATTGATTGTTTTCTCTTTTTTTTTGCCATATGTTTTTAGTTCTTTATTTTTAGTATATATGATTATATCATAAAAGGTTGGGGTCATGAAAAAACTATTAATTCACAGCTTATAATTTAATTTTAAAACCGTAGGGTGGTGTTTCTAACCCACCGTTTAATGGAGTTGGCGTAAATGAATGTTTTGCCGAAAGGCTTCTAATGTTTGCTATAATATATTTAAGAAGAAAATAGGGAAACTATAATCATGTCAATAATCAAATCAGAATATATTAGAAGGAAGCTCTCTTACATAAAGTCTATGGTTGAAGATGATACTAAACAAAAACTTTATAATATTAATACATCAGCTGAATATATTTTTATGCAAATTTTAAATGATGTGTATGGCTGGAATTTGATTAATGCTAATGAAGAAAAGCCCAACTTTCCTGCTATAGATTTGATTGATACAGTTAATGAAACTGTTTTTCAAGTGACCTCTGAAATTTCAACTAAAAAAGTAAGAGAAGATACGATTGATAAATTTAATGAGTTGGTAAAACAAGATGAATATAAAAAATATGCTCATTATAAAATTAAGATGTTTTACATTAAAAATAAACCAAATTTTTCTGATAAAATTTTAGAAGAGTTTAGAGGTAAAGGTGTACCGAAATCTCATTTATATGGGATTGAAGATATAAATAGTAAAGTTAGTACGAATCCTGATATTGCAACCAAGGTTTTTAAAACACTCTGTAAACTCCTACATGATAAAGCTTGTGACTCTGATATCTCTCCACAACTAAGCATTAAACTAGGAAAATCAACCCTTATAGGTAGAGAAAAGGAACTTCAAGAGATAGATGAACGATTAAAAGCTTCTAATACACTGCTTGTCAAGGGTATTGGTGGTGTGGGTAAATCAACTATCGCAAGTAACTATTTACATCGTCATAAAGATGAGTATGATTATTATGGATTTTTTGAGGGCTTAGAGAGTTTTGAGAGTGAGCTTGAAGGTGCTTTTAAACTAGAGATTGCACAAGGTCAAGATAGACTTGATGGGGTTTTGCGTGAGCTTATAAAATTAGAACCAACGACTAATAAGCTTTTGATTATAGATAATGTCAAAGAGATAAAAGACAACCAAGAGAAATTAGAGAAGATTTTAGGGTTAGAGCATAATGGATATAGGGTGCTTTTGACTTCTCGACTTAAAGTTAAAAATGTAAATATTTACCCTTTGCCTACACTTGACCCACAAGATGCTCAAAAACTTTTTTTAGATAATTATAGAACAAATGAACTAGAAAAAGTTAATAAGATTATAGAGTATCTTGATTATCATCCTCTGTTTATTGAACTTGTGGCAAAGACAATTGAGAATGAGGATTACTCTTTAGATGATATTATAGAGAAATTTAAATTTGGAGAGTTGGCTAAAATAGAGTTTATAGATGATGACGGAGATGAAATTTCATTTAATCAGAATTTAAAAGAGCTTTTTGAGATGCAAAAGAAGAGTTTAAAAGATGAGTATCTTCTGCTTCTAAAACAGTTGGCTATTCTTCCTTCTATTAATATTGAATTGCATTTTTTAGAAGAGATTTTTGATAGAAAATTAAAGAGTAGATTGAATTTTTTGGTTGTTCAAGGATGGCTTATTGAGAGTGTTGATGGGTATAAGTTACATCAGGTTGTTAAAGAGTTTTTATTAGCTAATTATGCTCCTTCTTTAGAAGAGATAGAAACAATTGTAGAGTATTTTTCTAGCCATACAAATAAAGGTGATATTTGGATAGAGTTCCTTGAGTCTATAGCTAAGGTTTTAGAAAAATTAAATTTCAAAAGTGAAAAAGTTTTAAATTTATATTTTTTTACAGCTAAAGTTTCTTTTGATAAGTATGGCGACTATGAGAGTGCTAAAAAATATTTCCTTTTAAATGAAAAAGTTTGGAAAGAGATAAAAATAGATTATGATATAGAAAATACTTATCAGCTATTAGCTAGAATATTTGAAAAATCGGAAAAATTGGATGATGCTTTAACTTATATTAATAAAGCTTTAGAAATTTTTATTGATAAAAAAGAAGATCAGTCTGTTGCTACTTGTTATGATGATAAAGGTTCAATATATTGGATAAATGCAAAAAATAACAATGATTCTCAACTATCAGATAAAGCTTTATACTATTTCAATAAAAGTTTAGTAATTGCTAAAAAAATGAACAACTCTCATCATATGGCTATTGTGTTTAACAATATGTCTTTAATCTATAGAAATAAAAAGGATTATTCTGAATCACATGATTTTTTGCAAAAAGCTTTAGCTTTAAAGATTGACGATAAAAAAGCATTTGCACAATTTTACAATAATAGAGGAGAGCTTTATACAGAGGAAGGGAAATATGAATTAGCAGAAGAAGATATTTTATTAGCATTAAAAATGAGAGAAGAGTTATATTCAGAGTATGAATTAGATGAGAATCATGAATATTTTGGAGAAAGTTATGATAATTTAGCCATTATTCATTTTAAAAGAGAGAAGTATAAAGAAGCTAAAGTAGAACAAGATAAAGCTATAGAAATATGGAGTTCTAATTACAATGATAACCATAGTTATTTAATTGACGCGAGAGAACGATTACTTTTCATAGAAAAAGAGTTACAAAATGAGTAGTAAGAAAATTATATTAAGACCATATCAAAAAGATATAATTGAGCAAACTGTAAAAAGTAAAAAATCAACACTAATTCAGATTCCTACAGGTGGTGGAAAAACAGTTATTGCTAAAGAGATTATTTTTAAGTTATATAGAGATTTTGATTTTCAGATACTTTTTGTTGCTCCGAAGATTGTTTTAATGGAACAAACAATGGAAGTTTTTAAAGGTTTAAATCCAAAACTAGTACATGGTCAATCAAAATATACAAATAAAGATAAAATTTTAGTTAGTACGATTCAAACAGCAAGTAGACGAGAAAACTTACAGCCTGATGTCATTATTATAGATGAGGTTCATTATGGTTTTGATGGTTCTATGATTGAAAAATTGATTAAAAAAAAACCCAATACAAGAGTTATAGGTTTATCGGCTACACCGTATGATAGAAAAGGTAAACTATTAAAAGGTTTTGATTTAGTACTTGATAAATATGATATGAAGTACATGATTAATAAGGGTTATTTAGTTTCTTTAAAAACATTTGTTTTAGTGAAACAAGATTTGTCTCATGTGAAAATTACAGCAGGTGACTATAACCTTAATGAACTAAGTAAAGTTGTTTGTAATAAAAATACGATTTTAGAAATAGTAAAATCTACAGAAAAATATATTTTAGACTCTAGGAAAACTATTGTATTTGCTGTTGATATTACACATGCTGAACTTTTAACAAAAGCATATATTCAAAATGGTTTTAAAACCAAAGCTCTTCATTCAAAAATGAAAAAGGATGAGGTCTATAAAGAGATAGAATCATTTAAAAAAGGAGAGACCAAAGTACTTGTATCTGTCTTAATGCTTACTACAGGATTTGATGTACCTGATACAGACTGTGCTGTGATTGCAAGACCAACAAAAAGTCAAAATCTTTATAAACAGATGGTAGGTAGAATTTTACGAATAGCTAAGAAAAAAAAGTATGCAACTCTACTTGATTGTGGTAATGTTGTTGAAAATTTAGGTATGCCTTTAGCACCTATTCATGAAATTGAAGGTAATGTAATTCAAAATAAACTCAAATGCAGTCAATGTCAGAGTGAAAAATTAAAGCTATTCTATGAAAATAAAAAAGTATATTGGAAATGTAAAGATTGTGCTTCAGTTAAAGAAATTAAACAAGCTACATATAAATGTATAAAGTGTAAGAAAGAACATACATAAAAGAGTACTTTTAGACTAACAAAAAATAAATTATTTTTAGATTGTACTTGTGGGGAGAAGACCCTTATCTCTAGTTATATGGGAGATGAAGAGTTTGTGGAGATAAAAGATAAAGATTCAAAGTATTTACCCTTCAAAGAAGCTAGAAAGTTTGTTCATAAGTTGAAACTACAAAAAAGAAAAGATTGGAAAAAATATTGTAATGGTGAGTATAAAGATAAAGTTTCTTTGCCATTAGATATACCTAAAAACCCATATAATATTTATTCAAATAAAGGTTGGAAACATACGGAAGATTGGATTGGTATAGAAAAAAAACATGATTGCATAGATATTAAGGTAAGCAAAGAAATAGAGCTTGAAAAAGAAAGGTATTTACCATTTGAAGAAGCTATAGAATTTGTACATAAGTACATAAAATTATCCTCTAGAGAAGAATGGAAAGGATATTGTATAGCTAGTACTTTGTATAAAAGTCCATCAGCTATTTCATTGAAAAATAATATTAAAAAACCAATAGCTATACCTTCTCATCCAGAAGAAGTTTACAAGTCGAAGGGTTGGATAGATTATAATAATTGGTTAGGTCTTAAAGTTGAAAAATATTTACCATTTAAAGAAGCTAGAGAATTTGTACATAAGTTGAAATTACAAAAAAGAAAAGATTGGAAAAAATATTGTAGTGGTGAATATAAAGATAAAACGTCTTTGCCATTAAATATACCTAAAGAACCACACACTATTTATTTAAATAAAGGTTGGAAACATACGGAAGATTGGATTGGTATAGAAAGAAAAATGCTGATAAAGAAAGGAAAAATAGATAAAGGTATTGAAATTCCTGATTATGGTGGATTATAACTGAATGAATAATAGATTAATATAAATATAGTTTATGCTATAACCTTGTCAATAAAAGAGTAAAAAAGCACCAGAATATCAGTAAAAAAGAGTTTACCCAACACTTCGGCTTCACTCAGTGACCATTAAAACATGACAATTTGACATATTTATAACAAAAATTATTTTTTAATGTTAAGCTACTTCTAAAGCTAAAAAGGAGTAACAGATGCAAAACTTGACAACTATTACACTAACTGTTATACTGTGCTATGATTAAGAGTTTTTCAGACAAAGAAACCGAGCAACTTTATGTGACAGGAAAAAGTCGAAAAATTCCATCTACCATACATAAAGTTGCATTACGGAAGTTAGATTATCTAAACAGTACATTTGAACTGGAAGACCTTAAAGTTCCACCTGCTAACCGTTTAGAAAAGTTACTTGGGGATTTAAATGAGTTTTACTCTATACGAATTAATAAGCAGTATAGGGTTATTTTTAAATTTGAAAATAATAATGCTTATGAAGTTAAAATAATAGACTACCATTAAGGAGAGAAAATGATAGAGTTACAAAGAATGCCAACACATCCTGGAGAAATACTTAAAGAAGAGTTTTTAGTACCTTATGAGATGACACAAAGCCATTTATCAAAAGCTCTTGGAACATCATTTCGTGCGATTAATGAATTGGTAAATGAGAAGAGGGGGATAACTGTTGAAATGTCATTAAAGCTTTCTAAATATTTTGGAACAACTCCACAGTTATGGTTGAATCTTCAAAATCAATATGATTTGTATAAAGTGGCTAAAAAGAAAAAAGATGTTCTTGATGAGGTTAAGGCTTATGAAGTAATAGTTGCTTAAGACTGACTAGATAAAGTATTCTATAATATCTTGAATTCAACTCAGAAATGAAACAACCCTTTTAATATGAAATAAGTATAATCCAAAAATGCATACCATCACTCACGAAACGCAAACCATAGAGTTTGAACTACTACGAAAACCCCGACTTAAAAATACCTACATACAAGTAACATCTGATGGCGTATTGGTTAAGACAAACAAAACTACAAGTCTCAAAGAGGTTAAAGCTTTTGTTTCTAAGAAATCTGCTTGGATAGTTAAACATTTAGAGAAGCAACAAGCTAAAAAGATAGATAGAGAAATAGTAACTGGGTCATACATTTATTACTTAGGGAAGCGTTGTTATGTTGAATTGCAAGTTGATACTAGGTTAAAAAAGTGTAAGTTGGCGTTTAGGGACTCGAAATTTATTATTAACACTCATCCTAACGTGACACAAGAAGAGCTGGTTTGGCATATAAATATGTTCTATAAAGAAAACGCCATAGAGAAGATAGAACCTATGGTTGAGCTTTGGTCTAGTAAGATGGGGTTAACGCCTACTTTTGTGGGTTATAGGAAAGCTAAGACGCGTTGGGGATCTTGTAGTTCACGTGATAGGATTTCGTTTAACTATTATCTCATGAAATTACCTCTTGAACTTGTGGAGTATGTGGTGGTACATGAGTTGGCACACATAGAACATAAAAATCATTCGGCTAGATTTTGGGCGTTGGTAGAGAAGTATTTGGCAGACTATAAGCAAAAACAAGAGAAGATTCGAGAATTTGAAATATTATTTTAACAACAAGGAAAACAATGACATATATGGAATGGTACCAAGCACATGGAGAGAAGCATAAAGTAATCATGGACAAGTTAACACATCTTAGTAATGAAGAGATTGTGGCTTATTTTCGATTTGATAATATGGTTGAAAAAGAACCAGACTTTTGTCTCTTATATAAAGATAATAAAAAATGTCATGATGTTGAAGAGCTTAATTGTTATCTTTGTGCTTGTCCTAACTTTAGATTTGATGATGATACTTGGGAGATGAAAGGTAAAACGTATTTGTCCACGTGTAGTATTAATTCTAAAGAAGGAGGAGAATTTGTTACTGATGCTGGAATTCATCAAGATTGTTCAAAGTGTCTTGTACCTCATATGGAATCCTATATTAGAAGAAATTTTTCTAGAGATTGGTTTGAAATAATGGAAGATGTTTTACCCTAAACGTTCTAATAATTACGATTTTTGTATGATATGAGGGTGAATAGTCAAATTGTTAATTATTCTAACAACTTATTAAGTATAAATGGGATAAAATCGCGTTTCAAATTAATGCTCATGTTTATGACTGAGTAAAATACTAATAAGGATGGTACTCAGTTATGAAAAGAACTTTTCAACCACATAACACACCAAGAAAAAGAACTCACGGATTTAGAACAAGAATGAAAACTAAAAACGGAAGAAAAGTAATTTCTGCTAGAAGAGCAAAAGGTAGAAAAAGATTAGCAGTTTAAAACATTTTGGTAGTGTCAAAACTACTAAAGAGTTCAACAGAATTTATAAAAATTCTAAAACTGTACATACTTCACAGTTTGTGCTGTTCTTCCAATCTTGCGAAGAAGAGTATAAGCTTGGGATAGTTGCCAGCAAAAAAGTTGGTAATGCTGTCCACCGTAATCGAGCCAAAAGATTTCTTCGGGCTCAATTCTTAAACTCCATTGACAATTTAAAAACAGGTCGGTACATTCTCGTAGCTAAACCTAATTTACTCACAAATGAGTATAAAAAAACGAATCATGAAATTTTTAAAGCATTAACACG
The DNA here is from genome assembly GCA_902727895.1 of uncultured Sulfurovum sp. GTDB lineage: Bacteria > Campylobacterota > Campylobacteria > Campylobacterales > Sulfurovaceae > UBA1140. The sequence continues at coordinate 18,738 of CACVAP010000074.1, read as the reverse complement.
TTTAAAAGCTTTTAAAAAATGATAATCTCAAACACTTTTCGATATAATTTTCTCACATAATTTAAATATAATTCTTAAAATATTAATATAATTTAACACATAAGTAAATTCTTAATTAATATTATTAAAGAAATATGAAAAAGGTACTTTCTAGTGGAACAACAATCTGATCTTCAAAAACGGCTATTAATAGCACTGACTCTGTCTTTTGTGGTATTTATAGCTTTTGATTTATTTATGCCCAAAACATTAAAACCTATTGATGCTAATGCTACTGTACAAACTCAACAAGTTGTTGCAGGAGAAAATGCACCCCAAGTTACTGGTACAAACAACAGTGCCCCTGCTGTAACTTCAACTACTACTGCCGATATGGCTCCAAGCTCAAGTTTAACAGTTCCAATGTCATCTTTTAAAGTTTTAACATCTGTTAACTCTGATAGATTTGTTTACAGTATTGATGAACTAGGACGTATTGCACAAGCAACTATGTTAGAGAAGAAGTACGAATATGAAGGTGAAAAGTTAAAACTTTTAAATCCTGATTGGGTTAAACCTTTAGAACTTCGTTTTTCAGACATTAATTTAAATGCTGAAGCACTTAAGGTACCATATACAACATCTGCATCATCTATAGATTTGTCTTCTGGAACTGCAAAAGTTACCTTAACACAAGTATTAAGTAGCACAACAGTGACTAAGGAATTAACTTTCTATGAAGATGGACACTATGATTTAAATATTAATTTATCTACTCCTCAAGCTTACTTTGTAATGCCTGGTAGTAGACCAAATGCTGATCATACTATTTATATGGTAAACCAAGGAGCAATGCTTAAGAAAACTTCTGGTGACATTCATATTATTGAAGATGGTGATGCTGATGAAAAACTTAATGGTATTTATGTAGACTTTGCTTCTTCATTTGACAGATACTTTGCTTCAATTTTATATGACTTTGATAAACCATTAAAGGTTTATACACAAATAACAAAAGATGAAAATGCTTTAGTATTTATTCAAGGTGAACAATCATTTGCTTTACATGGTTACCTTGGACCAAAAGAATCTACAGTCTTAGCAAATCTTAACCCTAAATTAACAGATGCTATTGAATATGGTGTTATTACTTTCTTTGCGAAACCTCTTTTTCAACTTCTTGAATGGTTTCATGGTTTAGTAGGAAACTGGGGTTGGGCTATTATTTTAGTTACTTTACTTATTAAATTGGTTCTTTTCCCTCTTTCTTACAAGGGTATGATGTCAATGCAAAAGCTTAAAGACCTTACACCACAGATGAAAGAGTTAAAAACTAAATATGCTAATGACTCACAAAAAATGAACATGAAAATGATGGAGATGTATAAAAAAGAAGGCGCAAACCCAATGGGTGGATGTCTTCCGATGTTAATACAGATTCCAATTTTCTTTGCTATCTATAGAGTTTTACTGAACGCTGTTGAACTTCAAGGTGCTGAATGGGCATTATGGATTACAGACTTATCTATTAAAGATCCTTTCTTTGTATTACCAATTTTAATGGGTGCATCTATGTGGTACCAACAGAAACTTACACCAAATACAATGACTGATCCATTACAACAGAAGATTTTCCAGTGGTTACCAGTGGTAATGACTGTATTCTTCTTAACATTCCCTGCTGGACTTGTACTTTACTGGTTAGTGAATAACCTCTTTACAATTGGACAACAGTTTGTTATTAACAGTGCTTACGAAAGACAAAAAGCTGCTAAAGCAGCATTAAGAAAATAAAATTTATATGCCCGGGAGAGCGCCATGGAAATGAAAAGAATTGAAGCTGATACATTAGAAGAAGCTTACAGCAAAGCAGCTAAAGAGCTGTCTTGTTCTGTAACTGAGATAAACTATGAAATTGTACAGCACCCAACATCTGGAATGATGGGATTGTTTAAAAAGACAGCCATAATTATTGCTGTTAAAAAAGTTACTCCTGCTACTACTAATGAAGTAGCAGAAGAGAAACCAAAAGAAGTTACTCAACCAAAGGTAGAAGCTTCTCAAAATAATATTACTAAAACACCTAAAAAGCAAGAGAAGAAGATAGAAACAGAAGTAGTAAAAGAAGCAGCACCTGTTGTAGAAAACAAATTAGATACTTTGATGGCTAAAGATGACAGTATTGTTGATGGTTTTTTCAATAATGAAGCTAATGACATTAAAACAGTAGCTGAGAAGCAAGTAGAAACAAAGTCTACTTCTGATGAAGAAGCTATTATTGATGATAGAGATGCACCAGAAAACAAAGAACTTTCACTTGAAATTGAGCAGAAGATGCAAAATTTAATGAAAGCTGGATGTTTCGAAATTGATACTGTTGAAGTAGATGTTTTCAATGGTATTGCACATATCTTTATAGATGGTGATGATGCAGCTTTACTTATTGGTAAAGAGGGTTATAGATACAATGCACTTTCATACATGTTATTTAATTGGATTAATGCTGAGTATAACTTGTACATCAAATTAGAAATTGCTGAATTTATTCAAGCACAAGAAGAGATGATTGACAATTATTTAAAACCAATATCTGAACATATTAAAGAGCATGGAAAAGGTAAAACAAAACCTCTTGATGGTATTTTAGTGCAGATTGCACTAGAAAAACTTAGAGCCATGTTCCCTAATAAATACATTGCTATTAAGACTGGTAAAGATGGTAAAAAGTTTATTATTATTAATGACTTTAATACCAGAAAAAAATAAGAGTTTGTACCTTAATGTCTAGTACTATCGCTGCCATTGCTACGGCAAGTGGTATTTCTTCTATTTCTATTATACGCGTTTCTGGTGAGTTATCACTAGAACTCGCACAACGCATTTCAAAAAAAGACAACATTGTTCCTCGACATGCCCATCTAAGCTCTTTATATAATAAAGAAGATGATTTAATTGATCAGGCTATTATGATTTATTTTAAAAATCCTTATTCTTTTACAGGTGAAGATATTGTTGAGTTTCAATGTCATGGTGGAATGATAGTTGCACAAGAAATACTCGAAACACTTTTAGTACATGGCGCAAGACTCGCAGAGCCTGGAGAATTTTCTAAACGCGCTTTTTTAAATGGAAAAATAGATTTAACAAAAGCAGAAGCCATTGCTAAACTTATAGAAGCCAAGTCTGTTGATGCAGCTAAGATTTTAGCCAAACAACTCAAAGGTGATTTAAAAGAGTTTGTTGATGATAGTAGAGAAGCAATGCTTCGAGCTACTGCTTACTCTGAAGTAATGATTGATTATGCTGAAGAAGATATTCCTGAAGACATTTTAGAAAATATTCTTAAACAATTAGATGCACTGGTTCTAAAAATAGAAAATATTGTAGAAGCCAGTCATCGGCGTAAAGGACTTATAGAAGGTTTTAGGGTTGCTATTATAGGAAAACCTAATGTTGGAAAAAGTTCACTTCTCAACGGATTCCTATCACATGAAAGAGCCATTGTTTCAGATATTGCTGGAACCACACGGGATACCATTGAAGAACAAGTACGTATTGGTACACATATTATTCGTTTGATTGACACAGCAGGTATTCGTGATGCTCGTGACAGTATTGAAAAGATTGGGGTAGAGCGTTCTTTAGAATCTATTAAAGATGCTGATGTTGTTATTGCTCTTTTTGATATGAGTAGAGCCTTTGATGATGAAGATGCAAAAATTGTTGAGATTATTGAAAAAATCGAAGACAAAGAAATAATTGTCACGCTCAATAAATCTGATTTGGAACCAGTATTAGAGTTAGAAGAATTAAAAGTTTTTAAGACCATTGATGTTTCTGCGAAAGGTGATTTTAAAAATTTGACAAAGAAACTGGAAGATTTTTTTAATAGTATCGGTCAAGATGAAGAATTAATGCTAATTTCAACACGTCAAATTGAAGCAGTAACAAAAACTAGAACAGCCATTTTAGAATCAAAAGAACCTCTACTTAGAGGTGAGTTAGAGTTCTTTTCCTATCATCTACAAGATGCTATAACAGCGCTTAGTTCTATCTCTAAACCCTACGACTCTGAAGAAATTTTAGATAAAATGTTTGGAGAATTCTGTTTAGGAAAATAGAATTTATTAGGAGATGAAATGATAAAAAAAATGATGAAGTACTCATTACTATCAGTGAGTGTGTGGGGTTTATTGGCTTGTAGTGGTGGACGTACGATTACAGTAAATCAGGAGGCTACAGCTCCAGTTCAAAGACCAGCTGTTGTTGCACCTGTACAGAGACCAGTAATTAAAGAAGAAATTTTATTGGGCAATAATTCAAAGAATCCAAACGCTTTAGGTAACAGAGTTAATGTCCCTGCTAATAATCCTTCTGTAGGTGAAATACTAGTTGAGGAAGAGCTTACTGTAATTGAAGAGCAAACGCCTGTTTCAAAAAATGAAGTTATAGAGCGTATGCCTTTTCCTTCTGGAGAATATAAATACATTAAGAAACGTGGATCAAGTACAGTTTCTGGAACCATATATTTAGAAAATTCTCATACCTCAGAAAAGATTAAAGGTCAAAAAGTAAAACTTTGGCTAAACCCTGTTACTTCGTATTCTCGTCAATGGTATCAAGAGAGCTATTTAGGTGGTTATAAATTGTCTAAAACAGACAAAAGACTTTATAACTATTTGAAGTTTACTTATTCTGACAGATCTGGAAAGTTTAACTTTTATGGTGTGCCAGCAGGTGAGTACTATTTAACTGGTACGATATCTTGTGGAGAAGCATGTGGGTATAATAAAAAGAGATCACACCGTCTAGTACGACAGATCTCAGCTGGAAAAGGTACTACAAGAGTAGACCTAATGAAGCATGTACCATAGAAGAGGTTTAAAACCTTCTTCTACGCTTTAGGATAAGCTTCTTCTAAAGCTGTATAAAGTTCTTCAGGAGTTATATTAGACTTAGTTGCTAATATGCTCTGCATTACTACATTATCTTCTTTACCATTCCACTCTTTTAGGTAAGACCCATCTTTATAACCATGATTCTGTCTAAATTTATTTAAAATATTTTTACCCACATAGAGGGTATAGAGTTCAGGTAATTTTAGATTTAACTTTGAAGCCATGGTTAAAAATGAAATCACAAGTGCATCAATGTCATCATTACAAAAGAGTGTCTTAATCATCTTCTCAACAAGTTCAATCTCTACATAAGGGTCAAGTTCTTTGCCTTTTTCAGCATTAAGAAATGCATCAAAACCTTCCATAGCTATTATGGCTGTGGAAATGTCAGAAATACTTCCTTTCTTTTCTACCTTATAAAGACGTAATGCTTCAGACATAACAAAATGCCAGATGTCCACAATCTCAATCTTAATGTTTTCATAGTCAGGTGAAGCATCAATATTTTTCCAGTGTTTCCAAGGGTAAGACTCCACAAGCTCAGCTGCTTCAAGGTAGATACAACGTCGCCAATCAATTTTCTTGTTGTTCTTAGTGAGTCCTTCTTCCCAGTTTTTGCCATTGGTTGCATCGTTAAGTTCTTGTTGAAGCTCTAGCATTTGTAAAATTCTATTCATTTATATTCCTATTTTTCTAATAATATTTTCATTTCTATTACAGCTTGTTCAAGTCCAGTAAAAACAGAACGAGCAATAATGCTTTGTCCTATATTTAACTCTTCAATGGTTTCTATGTCAGCTATTTCTTTAACATTTTGGTAGTTAAGTCCATGACCAGCTGCCACTTTTAGCCCAAGTTCCATTGCATCACAAGAGAGGGTACGAAGGTTTGAAACTTCTTCTTCAAGCATTTCCTTGAGTTCAGATCTAGGAAGCTCTAACTCTTTGATACTATGATGAGTATTACCTAAGTTTCCGTAATACATTGCATAGACATTGGCGTATTTTCCTGTATGAAACTCAATCCAATCTACACCAAACTTTTCAGACATTTCTACGTTATCTAAAGTTGGGTCTATAAAAAGTGAAACTTCAATTTCATGTTGTTTTAAACGTCTAATGGTTCTCGTAAGTTCTTCTGCATTAGAAAAAATATCTAGACCACCCTCAGTTGTTACTTCTTCTCTTTTCTCAGGAACAAGGGTAACTCTATGGGGTTGTAATTCACAAACTATATCAATAATCTCAGGTGCTAAAGCACATTCAAGATTTACAGGCAGTGAAGAGTGGTAGATAATATTTAAAGCATCAATATCTTGTATGTGTCGTCTGTCTTCACGTAGATGTATTGTGATTTGATCTGCCCCAGCACGTTTAACTATGCTTAATGCATCTAATGGGCTAGGGTCTGCAACTTTTCGTGCTTCTCTCAAAACAGCAATATGATCTATATTTACACCTAATTTCATATTATAATTCCTATTATTTATGGCTTGTAATTTTCGCTATATTATACTCAGTTTTACTTTTTAGACCCATTAGCATTCTCTGGCATTTCTTCTAATTCATGCTTTACAATAATGTCATAATAATGTTGAATAGCATCCACATAATGTACAGGTTCATTTCCTCGTGCATAACCATGTTTTAGGTCTTTGTAGTATTTTTTTTGTGTTAGTAAAGGTAATACTGTTTTTAAATCATTCCATGAGTAGGGGTTTTTATTGAGCTTTTTGGCTAATTTTTGTGCATCATAAATATGTCCTAGACCAACATTATAAGCAGCAAGGGTAAATGCCCAAAGGTTTTTACCTTCTAAGTCTTTTGGAAATTCTTTTCTAACCATATCAAAATACTTTGCACCACCATAAATACTTTGTTTCGTAGAAAGCCTATTTTTAACCCCTAAAAGTTTAGCTGTGTCATTGGTTAGCATCATCATCCCTCGTACACCCGTATAGCTTTTTGCCTGAGGATTCCAATGAGACTCTTGGTAAGACTGAGCAGCCAATATAATCCATGGGATGTTATATTTTTTACCTGCACCTTTAAATAGCTTTTCATATTTTGGTAAAGTTTTTTTAATACGTTTATAAAATACTTTCGTATCGTAGTAGTCAAAGATTTTTAGAAAACCATAGTAAAAGTTATGCAACTCTGCCATTTTCCCAGAGCGTTCGTACTTGTTTAACCAACGGAAAAGACTTTCGTTGAGTGAGTCATCACCTTTTCTAAGTATCCACCCTAAGTGAATCTTTGGTGTTAGTTTTATACTCGAAACAAGTTCAGGGTAGTAACGTTGGCTAATGGAAAAAATATGCGTGTCAGCAACAGTACAGTCTATTTCATTTTTCCATACTTTTGCTAAAAGTTCTTCTGTTGAACCGTCTTTTGATATTTGGTAAGTAAATTCAGGTACTTTAGCTTTTATATCTTCTAAGGTTTTTGCTGCACTGGTATTTTCACCAATGGTAATATTTAGCTCAATTAAATCTTTTAACTCTCTAGGAAATAGTTTTTGTTTGTACAAACTATTATGGCAAATAAGCTCTTCATTAATACTGTGATAATAAGGTCCAAATTTAAACTCTTTTAATCGTGCTTCATCAACAGAAAGTGATGCAGCTGTAAGATCACCATACCCACGCCTTGTAAGTTCTAAGGCTTCTTTTACTGTATGTACAACGGTTAAGTTCAGCTCTAGTCCCATATTTTCAGTATAGTCTTTGAGTAAGTCATATTCAAAACCTTGATGGTCATCTGACCCAACATAATAAACGGTAGGCGCATCTAAAATAACCACATCTAAACGCTTTTTAGCTTTTATTTTGTCGAGTAGGGTTGTGACTTTAGAAGGTTTTATAGAGGTAAGTAAAGGGCTATTAGCGTTTGTTTGTTGCTTATAAATAACATGAGTAAAGTAACCCATAACAAAAGCTATGGGGAGTAAGATTTTAAAATAATATGATTTCATATAAGTTCCTCTTAATTATAGGGTAACATCTTTATATGAAATATTGATTTAAATATTTAAGTTTTTAAAAAGTTTATGGCTTTTCGTGATTTTAAAGCTCACTTTGTAAAACAGTTTTTTCTTCTTTTTTCACTAAGTCTTTAACCCAAATAGTGGCAGATTTAAACTCATCTTCACCGATAACAGCACAGTAACGTGCATTGGCTTTGTCGGCATTTTTAAGGTGTGCTTTGAGCTTTTTAGGAGCATACTCAACAGTCACTTTGTCAGTCATTCTTTTTTTAGAAGCTAAAGGAAACAAAGAGTCAATGGCTTCTTCATCCATAGCCCCAATATAGTAACCTTCACGCTGGGTCTCTGGCATTTGAACCAGTTCCATAATACGCTCAATCCCAAGAGCAAACCCAACAGCAGGCGTAGGTTTACCATCTAAAAATTCTACGAGTTTGTCATAACGTCCACCACCTGCAATGGCAGATTGAGAACCAATGTTGTTAGAAACAAATTCAAAAGCAGTTTTCGAGTAGTAGTCTAAACCTCTTACTAAATGCGTGTCAACTTTATAGCCAATGTTTGCATCATCTAAAAGTTGCGTTAGTTTTTTAAAGTCTGTGTCACAAGTGTTACAAAGGTTGGTCATAAGCTTTGGTGAGTCTTTTAAAAGTGTTTGACATTTTTCATTTTTACAGTCAAGTACACGAATAGGGTTTGTGTCTATTCTTCGGTTACAGTCTTCACAAAGTTCATCTTTACATTCTGTCAAAAAATCAATAAGTTTCTCACGGTAAGGAGGCATACACTCAGGACAACCAAGAGAGTTAATCTCAAGGTCATAACCAATGCCAAGCTCTTTAAAAATGTCTCCAACCATAGAGATAATACTAAAGTCTTCATACACAGAGCCTTCGCCAAAACTTTCACAACCAAACTGGTGAAATTCTCTTAAACGCCCTTTTTGAGGACGCTCATAACGAAACATTGGTCCATAGTAGTAAAATTTAAATTTTTCATTCATCCGTCTGTCAAGTTTAGCTTGAACAAAAGAACGCACCACGCCAGCAGTTCCTTCTGGACGCATACAAACGTCATTGTCACCTTTGTCCATAAACTGATACATTTCTTTACCGACAATATCAGAACTTTCACCCACAGAGCGTTTAAACAGTTTTGTCTCTTCAAGTATAGGTGTTTCTATGTAGTTGTATCCATATCTAGTAGCTACTTTTGTTGCTGTATTAACAATATGCACAAATCTTTCACTCTCTTCAAAAGTTAAGTCTTTCATTCCTCTAAGTGCGTTTATCATATTGTATTCCTTTTTAGACTTTATAAGGGTCTGTTTTATTTGTGGAATTATACAGTTTATTTACATAATTATCATAATATGAGTTTGGATTTTAGAGAGTTAGTAACTTCTCCTCTTATAAAAAAGAAGAAGTTTAGAAGGTTTTTTGGTTCAGTTGAGCTTATTACTTTCCTCCACACTTACCTTCACCACATTTGCTTTCAGCTTTAGGTTTGTCTGAACCACATTTAGTTGAAGCGTTTTTATCGCCACCACATTTACCTTCTCCACACTTGCTTGCTTTTGGAGTTACACATTTTGTACCATCACATTTTTCAACTTTACAGTTAGTATCAGTACATTTCTTTTTATCACATTTTTTGGTTGTACAATTAGAATCTGCATTCATTTTTTTATCACATTTTTTAGTTGTACAATTAGAATCTGCATTCATTTTTTTGTCACATTTTTTGGTTGTGCAATTAGAATCAACACCTTTTTTTCTGTCACATTTTTTAGTTGTACCGTTAGAATCAGCGCTTTTTGTAGCACATTTTTTCATGCCTTCTTCACTTATAACGGGAAATGTTTTAACTTCAGCCTCTGCTGCGTTAAGTAAGGTAAATGTAGTAAGTAGTAAAGCTAATAGAATGGTGATTTTCTTCATGTTTGTCCTTTAGTTATTTTGATGTAGGTATATTACAATAGCTTATGTATAGAAAACGTGTAGTGGACACAGAAATTAATTTTCTTTTGATTTTCCTGCTAACCACTCATTTAAACTTTGCATTTCATCAAGACTTTTTGGTTTAACTTTTAATACCTCAGCAATACTTTTAACACCCATCGAGAGTAGGTATTGTAAGTTGTCATCAAAGGTTGCGTGTTCTATTATAAATATATTGTCTTTGTGGACTTCAAACATGTACCCACCGTTTGGAATAGGAGTCATGGAAAGGGTAACAGTGTAGTGGTCTTTTATGATGCTCTCTTTTTGAGAATACATAAGCCCAATGTTATAACCTTCATTTGCAAAGCCTCGTATGGCAACGACTAGGACTTTGTTGTCTCCTTCTTTAGATGAGTTAAAGATTCCAATAATGTCTTTAATAGTTGAAAAACCAGGAATGTCATGAAAAAGGGATTCAACATAAAAAGCAATTTGTGTTTTGATGAGGTATCCAATAAGATATAAAATGAGTATAAAAACAGCAACAACCCCAACTACCCATAAAAATTCATTGTTCTGAGGGTTAATACCTATAAAATCTAAAAAGGTAGTGACAATAAGGTCAATCTTTTCGTAGAGCCAAAAAATTATCATGAGTATGGCTGCAATGGGTAAAATCCAAAAAAGCCCTTGCATGGTTCTGTTCTTAAATTTTTGAGTATAGGTTAGTTTTATATCTGTTTGTTTATCCATATTTGTATCCTTATGTTTGAATTATATGGAAATAAACTTTAAAACTTGGGAAACGCCAAGTCCCATAAATGTTCCAACGATGTAGCCCATCATTGCCATAAGAACACCAATGGGAATGAGTGCTTTATGGTAAGCACCAGCTAAAATAGGAGCAGAAGCTACTCCTCCAATGTTGGCTAAAGAAGCCACACCTAAAGAGAAAAGGTCGAGTTTAAATATTTTGGCAAAAACAACCATAATACTTGCATGAATAACAATAATAATAAATCCAGCAAAAATATAAAGTGGTGCTTGGGTCAATTCTGTAAAGTTTGCACGAGAAGCAATGAGTGCCACAATGAGGTAAAGCATGATGTTTGCTAAAGGTTGTGCAGAGGCTTCTTTAGAAAGAGGTGTCATTCCAAACAATACTCCTGCTAAAGTAGCCATAATCACAACCCAAGTTGTCTGTGTTAAAAAGTTTGTAATAGGAAGTAGAGGTGCTAGAGCTTGGGCTATGAAAGAGACCATAAGGGCTAAACCTAACATCATAAACAAGGAAGGAAAGTCAATACTCTTTTTATTTTCACTTGTATCTAGGGTGCTACTAAGTTTTTTGAGTATGTCTCCATCTGCTTTTGTCCATTGGTTAAATCGTTTTGCAAAAGGAACAAGTGCTAGGAGTATCATGACCCAAATGGCATAGTCTATGCTGTCAATTAGTAATACATAACCCATTTTAGAATCAGGTAGTTCAAGTGCTGATTGAATGGCGACCATGTTTCCTGTACCACCCATCCATGAGCCACTTAAAGCACCAAATGCTTTCCATGCTCCTTCTTCAAAAAATCCATTGAGTAAAGCAAACATAATAATGAAGCCCAATGAAATACTGAGTGATGCCAAAAAGAATGTTAGTAAAATCTTTTTACCCAATTTTAAAATAATGCGAATGTCACTTTGCAGTAACATCAAAAATATCATGGCTGGAAGTAGGTTGGATTTGAAGCTTTTATAGATGCTATTGATTTCTTCTGTTTTTGTCCAAAGTTCTAAAGTAGAGAGTGTCATAACTGTAAAGTACAAGATGACAATGGCAGGAAGATACTCAAAAAGTTTGGCTTTTGTCTTATGTTCAAGAAAAACAAGCATTGATGCGATAAATATTAAAATTGTTAGGTAGGGGAAGGCTGTTGTTATCATTGCATTAGTATAAGATATTTAGACTTAAATAATTTGCCTAATTACTAAAGAGGCTTAGGCTAAATCTTACTAACGATGCACTTTTCATCTTTTTTAGGGTAGCGTTTCCCTTGATCTATAATGGTGTCTATGGACTCTTCCAGTGTTTTTTCAGCGATGGTCAGTGTAGTATTAAAAAGTAAGGAACCAAATTCAAAAAAACCTGTTTTATCATCTGATGAAGCAAAGATAGTTTGAAAAACAGAAGCTATATCTGTCGCTAGGTGTGAACATTGTTCATCTTTTTTTGGTTCATTTTCTGTTTTAAATTGATGTCTTAAATCACGTAATTCACTGTAGATGGCACGGTTACAAGTTCTGGCTTTTTTACCACGGTAAAGATAGCAAATGTCATGTTGCATACAGACTGCGTCTATGTCATCATAGGGTTTTACAAGAAAGTAAGATTCTATAACTTTTATTCTTTCCTTTTTACGCAGTCTTCTAAAGTCTTTACTTTCGTTTGCATCCATCTTTGGGTAGTCTTCTCCACAAAAGCATCCATATTTAAAACTTTCAGATATATCTTCATTTGCAGGTGCAGGTGATGTACAGTCTTTAGCATGGCTTTGATTTTCTAACATTGTTTTGTTGGGTGCTGGGTTTATGTCTTTAAAGTCAGTAGCTGTTAGTAGTGAGAAAGAAAGTGTAAAAATAAGTAAAAATTTATAAGTCATATTATGTCCTTATCGATGTTATTAAGTATAACAAAAAAGAGTGGTTAAGAAAGCACTTTTAACTCTTTATCTATTAAGATTTTAGTCAAGGTTGTAGAAAGGGTAGGCTTAATCATTAAGGCAGTAGAATAAACACCAGACTCAACAACGGAAGAGGAAATAACTGTTGCAGAAAGTACCTCATCTTGCAGTTTAGAAGAAGAAATAATATGCGAATAGTTTTTGCCCTCTACTGAATGGTTACGTTCATAAGAAGCAGAAGTAGTCAGACCTTGATTGGTAATTTCTACACCTGTTAAGTATTCGCTTGGTTTGAGTGGGTTTTTAATACCTACTTTAAAAGCTTTGCCATTAGGTTTTAATCCTAAAGCATAAATATCTCCACCAAAGTTTATAAGCGCAGAACTCACTTTTTCTTTTTTGACTAATTTAACAGCTTGGTCAACAGCAAACTCTTTCACAAAACCACCTAAGTCGATGAGGGTATGAGGATTATCAAATATAAGCTTATTTTTCTTGATTTTAAAGTGTTCTACGCCAATAAATGGTTCTAATCCTTTACACGCTTCTTCGATGGCTTCTATGCTTGAAAGTTTTCTACTTTGTGTTAATGTTCCCCTAGTAACATCAAAAATCCCATCAGTTTTCCCATAAAAAAGCTTGGCACGTGTTAGTAAGTCTTTTGTTTGCATATCAAGAATATTTGTTTTTCGTTGGTTTAAAGCAGAGAGGTAAGCGTTAGGATTATAAAAGTTGTATTTTTGCTCTAGTTCTTTAGCCATGTTCAAAATATGTTGAGCCAATGTACGTGCTTTTTGCTCATCATTTTCATAGATATGAACCTCACAAGGAGATGTCATAACGGTGAATTTGTAGATGTGTTGTTTTGAGTTGATGGGGTTGTTCCTTATTTTAGTTTATTATATCATACTTTTTTAGCGCTAAAAAGTACTGATTATATTTAATTTATTAATTTAATAATAATATTTTATATTAAATATAACTTTTAATGTTAATATTAGTATGTTAATTAAAAAAGTATGAACAGGGGCGTTAGATGGTTAAATGTAGAAAGTTGTTTAGGTTATTTATTTTTATGATGGGTTTCTTCTTAGTAGTTGGATGTGGTGGTGAATCAAAAAGTAGTAGTGATACCACAGCACCTATCATAAAACTTAATGGTGAAAGTAAAATGACAGTTCTTTTTGGGAGTACTTTTCTTGATAAAGGAGCAACTGCTGTTGATAATGTTGACGGTAGTGTGCGAGTAGGAGTTTCAGGGGAAGTAGATAGTACTCAAATTGGAACGTATATCATAACATACAGTGCTGAAGATAAATCAGGTAATAAAAGTAGCTTAACACGAACAGTTTCAGTTGCATATGATTGTTCACTTAAGGGACAAAATAAATTGGTTTACGGCATTATGAAAGATGCCTATTTATGGTATGAACATGTAGATGATTTAGCCTATGATGAATATACTAATACAGAGACACTGTTAGAAGATTTAAAATATGAAAAATATGATAGATGGAGTTATATTAGTTCTTTAAGTAGTTATACGAATTATTTTGAAGAAGGAACTTATTTAGGATTTGGATTTTCGATGCGACTTCTTGATGAAAAAATTTATATTAGCCTTATTTATAAAGATTCACCTGCCCATCTAGTAGGCATAGAAAGAGGCTCAGAAATTTTGGAGATAGAGGGAAAAACGATTCAAGAGATAACAGCGCAAGACCTTTGGAATACAATCCTTGGTTCTGAAGAAGTAGGTGTTGAACGTACATTTAAGGTAAAGACTAATGGAACTACCTCAACGGTGAGTATTAAAAAAGCAATTGTTACAGCTCACTCTGTTATAGAAAGTAAAACGCTAGAGTTAGAGGGAAAGAAAGTTGGTTATTTAGTTTTTAATAAATTTATTGAGCCTTCATTAGCAGAGTTATCAGAAACATTTGAAGCGTTTAAAAAAGATGGTATTGAAGAATTAATTCTTGATCTCAGATACAATGGAGGAGGACGACTGCATATTGCCCAATACCTTGCGAGTTTAATTGGTGGAGATAAGAGTAATGAAAATGTTTTTAATACACTTAAGTTTAATGATAGATATACAAATTGGAACTTTGATTATAAGTTCACAGATGAGATAAATCATTTAAGTCTAGATAGAGTTTATGTGATTACAACAGAAAATACAGCATCTGCAAGTGAGTATGTAATTAATGGATTAACACCATTTTTGGATGTTCATCTAATTGGTTCTAAAACACATGGTAAGCCTGTAGGTATGCGTGGGTTTACTTTTTGTGAAAAGCATCTTTCACCAATACAGTTTCAAGGTGTTAATGCAGAAGGCTATGGCGACTATTTTGATGGAATTGCACCTAGCTGTACTGTAGAGGATGATATTCTCCATCCATTTGGAGATGAAAATGAAGCAATGTTAAAAGAGACATTATATTTTATGGGAAATAATAAATGTTCAATAAATGTTCAAAAGACAGCTAAGCAAGAAGCACCTAGTATTGAATATAAAAGAGTTCCACAAAAAGGATTAGAGTATGAAATTGATGCCTTTTAGTCAGCTCTTAATAGCGTTGACACTTATGGGATGTGCAAAGGATTCGACTTATAATTATTCAAGTGCTTTTTCATTGAAACAAAATAGTATGTGTATTCGCGAGGCAAAGGAAGGTATACAACAAATTATGCCCTCAAAAAAACTTTTTATAGGAGAATCTCTTTTTAAATCTACTGCAAAATTTAGACTTTCTACGCAAACAAATATTGAGAGTCCATTAGCAGAAAAACAGATTATAAAAGAGTTTACTTTACTGAAAGAGAATAAAAAGTGTTATATTGCAGAGATTGAGTTTCTTCAGATTGTAGATAAAAAAGAGATAAGCTGTAGTTGTTTTAATATTTATTAATTAGATAATTTCACGCTTTTTTATGCTACAATTTATAAAGATAAATAAAGGAATAGATATGTCAAAAAAACTTATTTTACTCATAGGTGTACCTGGATGTGGAAAAACAACTGATGCAAAGTTAATTTCTGAAAAACACGAGAACGAGATTACTAGCTATTCTACGGGAACTCTTATCAAGGAAGAGATAGATCGAGAGACAGCAGTTGGTAAGATTGCTAAAGAGTTTTTTGATAAAGGAGATCTTGTTCCGACACGGATTGTACTTGATATTATAGTTGATGCTATTTTAAATGCTAAGACTGACATTGTTCTTCTTTCTGGTTTCCCTGGAAAACAAAAACAGTTAGCTTATTTTGGTGACTACCTTTTTACGCATGATAACATTGAACTTATTTCTGTTGTAGAGCTTCGTGTGAATGATGATTTGGCAAAAGAACGCTTTTTATCAACAGGTAGAAGTGAAGATCTTTTTAATCATGAGATGGATGCTTATAAAGATTCTATTGATGAAATTGAGAAATACTACAACAAAGAACATCTTTTAGAAATTATTAATGCAGAAAGAGCGTTAGATATTGTTGTAAATGAGATTGATGAACATCTTTTAAGTAAAATAGAAGCACTTAAAATCAAATAGTTAGACAGACAACTTTCATAGGTCGGGATATTTTTATTCCGACTATAATTTACATAAAAATTAATTTACTTATATTAAAACATCATTTAGTATGTGATATAAGAGAACTTCAACTATACTTCAAAAAAATCACACAAATGAGTACCCATGAAACTAAGTAACCGTGCAAACAACATCGCACAATCTGAAATACGCGCAATGTCCATTTTATGTAATCAAAAAAAAGGACTTAACATGGCTCAAGGGCTTTGTGACCTTGAAGTGCCTTTACCTGTTGTACAAGGGGCAAAAGAGGGTATTGATGCTGGGCATAATACCTATACTTCTGCTTATGGTAACTACAAGTTAAGAGCAGCCATTGCTAAAAAACAAAATGACTTTTATGACCAAGGTGTAGAAGTGGACAATGTTTTGGTAAGTCTTGGGGCTACGGGAGCATTTTATGCAACTGCGATGTCTTTACTTAATGAAGGTGATGAGGTTGTATTGTTCGAGCCATACTATGGTTACCATGTGGCAACGCTTCAGTCCATTGGCTGTAAGATAAAATACATCCGAACCACACCACCAAGTTATGAGATAGATTTTAATGAACTGAAAGAGGCTATTTCTGAAGAGACAAAAGCCGTACTTATTTGTAACCCTTCAAATCCTAGTGGAAAAGTTTATACCAAAGAAGAGTTAGAAACGCTTTCAAGCATTATTCATGAGAACGACCTTTTTTTGTTTTCAGATGAGATGTATGAACACTTTATTTATGATGGTTTAGCGTTTAGCTCAGCATTGAGTATTGAGAGTTTAAAAGAGCGAACGGTGGTTATCTCTGGGTTTTCAAAGATTTACTCCATTACGGGTTGGCGACTTGGGTATGCCATTACGAGTAAAGAGGTTATTGATGCTGCATCAGCCTTTAATGACCTTGTCTATGTCTGTCCTCCTGCTCCATTGCAACATGGAATTTTAAAAGGACTCAATGAACTGTCAAAGTCTTACTACACCGATGTGGCAAAAGAGCATCAAGAAAAAAGAGACAAGTTCATAAAAGCACTTAATGATGCTGGGCTAAAAGCTGAGTATGTTAAAGGTGCTTACTATGTACTCGCAGACATCTCTAAACTTGAAGGTGCTGATGATAAAGAAAAAGTACTTACTTTACTTGAAAAAACAGGCATTGCTACTGTACCTGCTAGGGCTTTTTATCAAGACAGTGAAGGTATTAACCTTGCACGGTTTTGTTTTTCTAAAAAGGCAGAAGAGTTAGATGAGGCTATAGAGAGATTGAAAAGGCTTTAGCCGTAGGTCGGACTGTCCTCTGTCCGACAAATACTTGCATACCATAAACTTTCCATAACTTTTTTACATATAAACTTCTATTTTACAATTCAAAACATAATTTTTTGCCGATTTGTGTCGGACAGAGGGCAGTCCGACCTATGATTACTGTAAACATAGTAATTTCGAGCAGTTCAGAATTTTTTGGAAAGGTAGAGGTTAGTTGGGTAAAGAGTAAAAAGAAAAAGTGCTACACTATTAAAATCTAAATAAAGGAAATGAGATGAAGTTAAAATTTGTATTAGTACCAGTAATGATTTTAGGGTTGAGTATAGGAAGTTATGCTGAGGAGACTAAATGGATAACTTCTAGTAAAAAAGTTTGTGTTGGGTATGGTGGAAAGATAAATAATGAAGGGGTATGTAAGGCTAAATGGTTAGATGCAGAGGATATTTGTCGTGCCAGTGGGGGGAGATTACCAAGTAGATATGAGCTTAAAAAAGTGCTTGTAGATTGTGGAGGGATAATAGACTTCTTGCAAAACTAACTTTCAAAGCATCATATTCCTATCAAAATTAATTAAGCCACAAATAAGATTTACTCTTAAATTATAGCGTTTACGTCGATTACGGTATTTTTGTTTAAGTATTTGAAAAGTTTTAATCTTAGCATTGATATGCTCGACAAAAATACGTTTAGAAGCTTTCTCTTGATTCTCTTTCTTATCTTCATCAGTTAGCTTATAATTCTTACTAGATTTTTTTGGAATTTCACTATTTAGATGGAACTTTTGAATCCCTTGATAACCTAAATCTACCTTGACTTGAATAGTTTCGTTAATAGCAAGTCTAGAGTTTTTAAAAAGAGAAAAATCATGCTCTTTCCCATTTGTAGTATTTACACAAATAATTCTATGGTTTTGATCTATAACAACCTGTGCTTTTAAGGTATGTTGCTTCTTCTTCCCTGAATAGTATCGCCTTTGCTTTTTTTGGGTCTTTGTATTGGGCTTTCAGTTGCATCAATTAACACAAACTCTATAGGACTATCAGCTTCATATAATACCCTTTTACTTGGTAACGAAAATTTACCTGATTTGATTAGAACACTTTCTACATCTCTGACTACTTTTGATGCCTGTCCTTCACTTATTCCATAGTCTAGCCCCATATGATATAAGGTTCGATATTCTCGATAATATTCAAGCATAAAGAGTACTCTATCTTCTTCACATAATTTAGGCTTTCGTCCTCCTATTTTATGCTTTTCTTTTCTCTTTTCTTCTGACTTCTTGTACTCTATAACCATTACTTCAAATGTAGCTCGTTTTACGCCTACTACTCGCTTAAAATTCTCATCATTTGTATTCTCAAATTTATCTACTTTTCTCATCTTACTATTTTAGCACTTTTTTAGTTTTGCAAGATGTCT
>CACVAP010000073.1 GCA_902727895.1 uncultured Sulfurovum sp. | reverse complement strand
GAAGTATCACTGGATTCAAATTAAGGACTATGCTTCTACTCTAACTTTAGAAAACTATATTCATCTTGTTTTGGCTAATTATGGTACTGGAAATAAGTTTGAAATTAATTTTTGTTAGGTACTTATACAAATTAATGAGCCATCTTTTATTTTTGAAGCGATTCCTAACATACTCATTATTATGCTTTGTTCACCTGAACTAGCTTCACTCATTAAAAGTTTTTTATTCAATCCTTTTTTATAAAGGGAGACATCTTCTAACTTCAATAGTTCAAAATTTAACATAAATAAAATATCTTCAACAGTAAATGAGGTATTACTACCTACACTAAATACTCCATTTAAAATAGATAAAGTAGGTTTCTTCAATCGTTCTTCATACGATATTAAATTAGAAAGTCTCAATAAAACTTCTAAGTCCTCTTCATTTTTTACTTCCAAATTATTATTAAAAAAATACTTTACATATTTTTCCTGAACGAATCCCAACCAAAAACTATCTATTTTATTAAATTTTAGGGAATCTACTTTACCTATAGACTTTAAAAAATCTCTACCAATAATTTTAAATTTAAACGAAATTTTCTTTTTATAATCTAAGTAATCCAAGATACTCATTAATTCATTTACATTAAAGGTATCATCATGAAATTTATTTATCAAAAGAAATACAATTTTAGATAAATAAGATGCACTCATATCATCACTCTTTAGACCTCTTAACCCTAAATATGTATAATTTCCATTAGTATATTTAGGCATAGGAAATTTATCATATGGACTGGGAGATATTGCTACCATGTTATAATGTGTGCTACTTGCCTTTATTCTAGTATCATTATCTACTATTAAATCTTCTAAAATTGATTTTAATAACCGACTTTTCCCCGTTCCATTTTGCCCAACAATAGTTGTAAATATATTTTCAGATTCAATTGTAAAGTCATTATGAGGTGCTAAATTAAAAACCTTATTCTCTTCATTTGTGTATTGATATAACATAAAACCTTCTTCATTTTCATATCCAAAGTCTAACATAAATATTTAGCTATTTTTGTAAAATATGACAATTTGACATATTTATAATATTATTAAACATCTTCGGTTAAAATGATTCATAAACCAAGATAAGGTAAAAGTATGCAATATTTTAATCTTGACAATTCGTATCTTTTAGGATACACTAACAATGTATGAGGTCAAAGAGAGCGACATTTTTTCTAAATGGCTACTCAAGCTCAAAGACATTAGAGGGAAAGTTTCAATTATCCGTAGAATTAAAAGAGTAAGAGAAGGTAATTTTGGTGACCATAAATCTTTAGGTAACCAAATAAGTGAACTTAGAATTACAACAGGTCCAGGATATCGTGTTTATTATACACAACAAGGAAGTGAAATTATTGTTTTACTTGTGGGTGGAGATAAATCAACCCAATCCAATGACATAGAAAAAGCCAAAGAGATGGCAAAGGAGTATCAAAATGAGTAATGAACTAAACACATTTGATGTTGCAAAATATCTTGACAGTAAAGAAGTTATCGCTGAATATTTATCACAAGTTTTAGAAGATGGTGATATGGATGAACTTTTATCTGCCATAGGTGATATTGCTAGAGCCAAAGGCATGACACAAATTGCTAAAGATACAGGTCTAGGACGAGAGAGCCTTTATAAAACTTTTCATGCTGGAGCAAAACCTAAGTTTGATACCATTGTTAAAGTTTTAAACTCTTTTGGTATTCGATTACAAGCTGTAGCATAACTAATTGGTTGAGCCTTACGTCAGAAGCTTTCATTTATGCCAGTATTATTTTACGAAGAACAAGACAACTTCTTATTCTTAAACTCATCAGGTGTAGCCAAAGCCCAGCGTGCATGTTCTTCATGTTCAGCGTAAGGGTTTTGGGCTATGTCAAACAACGCCTCAACTAACTCAAAACTTCCCTCTTCTGCTTTTTCAATGGCTTCTTGAAGCATGTAGTTTTTTAATACAAATTTTGGATTTACTGCTAACATTTTTGCATGACGCTCTTCTACACTAGTATTGTTTTCTTCTAAACGTTTGTCATAACTGTCTAGTACTTCATTCATGGGTTTGTGCATTCGTCCAAGTCTTAACAAGCCTTCTCGCTCTCCATCATAGCTACTTAAGGTTCTAAAAAATAGCGTGTAATCAACTTGTAAAGACTGTAACATGGTGAACATGTCGGTCATGAACTCAAAGTCTTTGTCTGACACAGTATCAAAGCCAAGTTTCTTTCCCACAAGTCTTAAAAAATGTTGGCTATAAAGTCGCCCATAATGTTCTATGGCTTTATCAAGTTGTTCTTTTGGTACTAACGGTTCTAACGCCAATGCCAAAGCATGTAAGTTCCATTGACCAATGCGTGGTTGGTTTCCAAAAGAGTAGCGTCCATCCATGTCAGTATGGTTACAAATGTAATGCGTGTCATAGTCATCTAAAAATGCATAGGGGCCATAGTCTATGGTTAGCCCAAGTACTGACATGTTATCAGTATTCATTACTCCGTGGTTAAACCCAACAGCTTGCCACTCAGCCATAAGTTTTGCTGTCCGTTCCATTACCTCAGTAAAAAAGTGTAAGTATTTATGTGGCTCTTCATTGAGATGAGGATAACACTCATTAATGGCATAGTTAGCCAACTCTTTTAAGTCATCATAATTTTCTGAATGAGAAAAATATTCAAACGTTCCAAAACGAACCCACGAAGGAGAAACACGTAAAACAATGGCTCCTTTTTCCCAAGTCTGACGAAAAACACGATGCTCAGAACCTATAAGTCCTAAAGCCCTTGTTGTGGGAATACCCAATCCATGCATTGCTTCAGACATAAGATACTCACGAATGGAAGAACGTAACACAGCCCGTCCATCTCCACTTCTTGAATACAGTGTTTGTCCAGCACCTTTAAGTTGTAGGTGTTGGTTTGTTTTATTTATATCTTCAAGTGTCCCAATATTTATGGCACGACCATCGCCAAGTCTTGGTACAAAATGTCCAAATTGATGACCAGCATAACACATGGCAAAGTTGTCCAAACCTTCTAGCTTTAGCTCACCGTTTACAAACTTGGTTAAAGCTTCTTCATCAGAAATATCTATGCCTAAACTTTTGGCTAAGTCTTCGTTGGTATGAATTAAAAAAGGGTTATTTAAAGGTGCAGGGTCAACTCTGTTATAACAAAGTTTTGGAAGTATTAAATAAGGATTTGTTAGTTTTAAGTCTTGTAATTTCATAAAGCCATATTACAAAGAAGTTCTGTAAAATGACTTAAAAATGTTAAAAAGTTTATGCTGTAGGTACAGTATATCTTTGAAGTTCATAATAAGCAAAAATGGTAAAAACAATGACACTATAAATGAATCCAATAAAAGCAATAATACTTAGTCTTTTTTTACCCTCTTTCTCTGTAGACAAAAAAATCATAATGGCTATTAATGCAAAAAATATTCCTAATACAGGTATAAAAGACATCCAAGCAATAATAAATGGGGCTTTCCCTAACGCCTCTTCTTCTTTTACTATTTTATCTCTCTTCTCTTTCTTCATTAATGCGTCTCCTTAAATTTAAAGCCATTTTCACGTAATGCTTTTCTAACCTCTTCTTGATGCTCCACTCCTTTTGTTTCTAAAAAAACAGAAACCGTGGCATCTCCAAACTCTAAATCTACCGAAGTTCTATCATAGCCTATGTGTACAATATTTGCTTCTACTTTTGATAAAAGCTCTGTAAAATGCATCAGTGACCCTGGTTTGTCTACCATAACCACAGCCAGTTTCATTTTACGTGAACTCTTCACCAAGCCTTTCTCTATAATTAGTGAAAGCATGGTTACATCAATGTTTCCACCACTAAGAACAACACCTACTTTTGAGCCTTTTGGTAAATCTATTTTCCCATGCATGAGTGCAGCCACACCCACAGCACCAGCACCTTCAACTAAAACTTTTTGTTTCTCTAGTAAAAATAAAATGGCAGCTGCTATCTCATCTTCACACACAACTTCAAAAGCATCTACCGTATTTAAGATGTGCTTCAAGGTAATAGGTGAAGCATCACGCACAGCAATCCCATCTGCAATGGTTTTAACACTTAGACTACAAACCGTCTCTTTTTTGTCATAAGAATTTTTCATGGCAGGGGCACCTTTTGCAGAGGCACCTATGACTTTGGTTGAAGGGCTTAATGCCTTAGTTGCAACCCCCATTCCAGCAATGAGTCCACCACCACCAACACAAACAACAATGGCATCTAAATCTTTTTGCTCTTCTAACATCTCAACAGCTACCGTTCCTTGCCCTGACATCACTTCATCGTCTGCAAAAGGATGAACAAACTCTAGTTCATGTTCTTTAGTATACTCACTTGCATAAGCATAGGCTTCATCATAATTTGCCCCTTTTAAAATAACCTTTGCACCAAATCTTTCAACGCCTTGAATCTTGTTCATTGGTGTAGAGTCAGGCATAACAATGGTCGCTTCAATACCAAACTGTTTAGCTGAAAAAGCAACCCCTTGTGCATGGTTACCAGCAGAGGCAGCAACAACACCACCTTTTTTTCCATTTTCAATAAGCGTTGCTATTTTATTAAATGCACCACGTAATTTAAAGGCACCTGTTTCTTGCAAATTTTCTTTTTTTAAGTAGACTTCATAGCCACTCATTTCAGAAAGTATCGGAGCATAAGAAAAAGGCGTATGGTGTGCTACTCCATTTAATCTTTCTTGTGCTTTTTTTATAGATTTTAAATCTAACATTAATTTTTCCTAAGCTATAGTATAGGTCGAATTATAACCAAAAGGATTAAATATGGAATGTGAGATACCACGTGTAAACTCTAACATCGATGAGCAAAAAAAGTATTTTGAAGAATGTAAAACAATCGCAGTTGTAGGTTGTTCACCAGACGATACAAAAGCAAGTAATCACGTTGCAGAATATTTGAGAGATGCAGGATACAATATGATTCCTATTTATCCAAAAGAAGATACTATTTTAGGTCAAAAAGTTTACCGTTCTTTGGCTGAGATTGATGTACCTGTAGATATGGTTGTTGTGTTTAGAAAACCAGCTGCACTTGGTCCTATTGCTGATGCTGTTATTGCGCGTGGAGATGTAAAAGTTTATTGGACACAACTAGGACTTGTTAACAATGAAGCAGCCGAAAAAGTAAAAACTGCTGGAATTTCTGTTGTACAAAACTACTGTGCTATGGTTGAGCATAAAGCCATATTTGGTACTGACTAAAATTCACACTTCGACAAGCTCAGTGAACGTTCTCTGAGTCTATCGAATACTGTTCCCTGAGCTTGTCGAAGGGAATTTACTTCAACTCTCCCCAAGAATCTCCAATACTTACAGAACACTCTAACGGTACCTCAAGCTCCATAATATTTTTCATAATATGCTTGAATTTCTCTCCTACTTCGTCTATGATCTCTTCTTTTACTTCAAAAATCAGTTCATCGTGAATCTGTAGTAACATTTGACCATCTATATTTTCTTCTTTTATGAATGATTCTATCTCTAACATTGAAAGCTTAATAAGGTCAGCAGCTGAACCTTGAAAAACAGCATTTACAGACTCACGCATAAACGCAGCTTTTTGCATACCTGTGGCATTTTCATAGTCAAACATTCTTCTACGTTCTAAAATAGTCTCAACATAACCAATGGTTTTAACATCCTCTTGAATCTTAGTTAAGAAACTTTGAATGGTTGGGAAATTTTCAAAATACGCAAGAATAATCTCTTTGGCTTCCTTAGTCGTAATACCAAGCTCAACCGAAAGTTTCTTTTGACCCATTCCGTATAAGATACCAAAGTTCACAGACTTAGCATATGACCTTTTAGCAGCAGCCTCTTCTTCTCCAAAAAGCTTAATGGCTGTTGCCATGTGAATGTCTAAACCATTGTTAAAAGCTTCCATAAGAGCTGCATCTTTTGAGAAGTGTGCTAGTAATCTAAGTTCTATTTGTGAGTAGTCAATACTTAGTAGTTTATAACCCTCTTTAGCAATAAATGCTTCACGAACAGAACGACCAAGTGGTGAACGTACAGGAATGTTTTGTAAGTTTGGCTCTTTTGAACTTAGACGACCTGTCGCTGTTCCTGTTTGTAAAAATGAGGTATAAACACGGTTAGACTCATCTAACTTTGCCAATTTTAAAAGTGGCTCGGCATAAGTCGAAAGAATTTTTTGTACGCTTCGGTATTCTAAGATTTTAGGAATAACTGCATGTTCATCTTTAAGTGATGAAAGTACAGCTTCATTCGTACTAAAACCTGTTTTAGTTTTCTTTCCACCTTGTAACCCTAAATGTTCAAATAGCACATTACCGAGTTGTTGCGTAGACTTGATGTTAAACTCAGTTTGACAGAGCTCATAAATCTCTTTGGTTAATGTTTGTAAGTTAGTACTCAAACTTTCTTTTAAAACTTCTAATTTCTCAAGGTCAAGCTTTATACCTCTGTTTTCCATGGCTATTAATGTGTTAACAAATGGATACTCAACATTTTTAGCTTCTTCTTTTAAATGTGTAATTGATGCTAAATCCATTGCTTTGTCTAATGCTTCATAAAGTACAAAAGTCATCCATGCATCTTCTGCTGCATAAAATGTGGCTGATTCTATGTCTACATTGGCAAAAGTTTCACCTTTTTTCACCAAGGCTTTAAAAGGTTTCATTTCGTATTTAAAAAACTTCTTAGCCAAAGCATCAAGCCCTACTTTTGAACCAGGATTAAGTAACCAAGCCATTAACATGGTGTCTGCAAAAGGAACAACTTCTTCTATACCATATTGATTGTATAAAAGTGAAAAATCAAACTTTAGATTTTGACCAAGTACTTTGGCTTTGAGTATAAGTTTTATGGCTTCCACTGCATCATCTATGTGTACTTGATCTGTTACCCCCAAGTATGCATGAGCAATGGGTACATAATAGGCTTCATTTTCATTCATGGCAAAAGAAAAACCAACCATTTTGTCTTTTTTTGTGTCCAGTCCCGTTGTCTCCGTGTCGAAAGCAACAATGGTATTTTCATCTATTCTTGAGACAACTTCAAAAAGTTTTTCTTTACTGTCAAGACAAATGGCTACAAAAGAATCTTCATCTTCTTCATCATCCTCCATATCTGAAAAGTCAACACCAACTTTGGCTTTCTCTACAGCTTTTCGCATTTCATAACGTTCAAAGTCCTCTAACAAACAAGTTAAATAATTTTTGTCTTCAAATTCAAAACTCTCTAAATCAAAGTCTTTAAAAACATTTTGATCCATGGTTACCAATTCTCTGGACATAAAAGCACTTTCTTTACTTTCCAAGAGCTTCTTTTGAATGTTAGCAGTACCACAGTTTTCTATGTCAGCATAAATATTTTCTAAAGTAAAATACTTATTAATAAGTTTAGAAGCACCTACTTTTCCAATCCCTTTAACACCAGGAACATTATCCGAAGCATCCCCTATGATGGCTTGAAAGTTAATAAAGTCTTTAGGATAAACCCCAAACTTTTCAAAACATTCATCTTCAGTAATCTCTTTTCTTTTTACAGAATCATACATGCTTACATGACCATTTTCTATCATTTGATATAAATCTTTATCATGAGAAACAATTCGTACTTTTAAACCTTGTTCTTTTCCATACTTCGCTAAAGTAGCAATAATATCATCTGCTTCATAACCTTCTTTTGCCAAGTTTGCGAAACCCATTTCAGAAATCCAATCAATCGCAACAGGAAGCTGTTTTACCAAGTCTTCTGGTGGCGAATCTCTGTTAGCTTTATAATCAGCATAAATATTATTTCTAAAAGTAGGACCTTTAGAATCTAATGCAAAAACTAGATAGTCAGTATTATGATCACGATGTAAAGAGTCTATGAGGTTTACAAAACCAGTAAGTAATCCTGTAGGAAAACCATCTGAATTTTTAAGAGGGGGAAGTGCAAAATATGAACGGAAAAAGAAGCCAAAAGTATCAATAATTGTTAATGTTTTCAAAATAGGAAGCCTAGTAATTTTATAAAAGGATTTTATCTAATTCTCTGTTATAGCCTTATTTTTAACGCTCATAATTTAAAATCTTTACTTAATTTAATATTAAATATGTATAATATTATATTAAATATTTTTTAAGGAAAATCTCATTATGCCAGAACAACATGATCCATATCTAAATACCATACAAAGAGGCCTAAATGAAGATAAAATAAAAACGCGTAAGAAGAAAGTTGAGAATACAGAGCCGAAGTCAAAAAGTTTTTTTACAAAAAATATTATATTAAGTGATTATATTCATTTACCAGAAAGTCTTCAAAAGTTTTTTTTACTCACTACCTTTATACTGATTCCCTATATACTTGGAGTCTTCATTATGTCAGTAGTTATGGGATATAAAACATTGAAAGATTTTACAACATTTAACTTTGACTTATATATGCTTTCATGGACAATAGGCTATGAAACAATGGCATTAATTTTACTAATAATCATTATAAAAAGTGCTATAGTCTTTAAAAAATAATAGTACTAATAAGCGTACTCTTGCCCAAAAAACTCTTTTGTTACAGCTCTCATTTCAGATACATCTTCAATACGATTAACTAAGTCTCTAAATTTTGAAGCACCTTCATATCCAGCTTTCGAGTAAGTATGTAGATGTTTTCTAAATATAAGTGCACCATGGTCTCCATAGTGTGCAATCATTTGATCAAAATGTTCCAACACAACTTGTTCAACTAAGCTAGAAGTAACTTCTGCACTACCCTTACCATCAATATAATTTTTCATTAACTGAAACATCCAAGGTCTACCCACAGCCCCACGTCCAACCATAATACCAGCAGCACCTGTATACTCTAAAGCCCATTTTGCTTTTTCTGGACTATTTATATCACCATTAGCTAAGACAGGAATATTTACAGCGTTCACTATTTCTTTAATTGCATCATAATCAACAGCTGCTTTATACTTACCTGCTCTCGTTCGACCATGTACAGCAATAAAATCTGCCCCAGAGTCTTCACAAAGTTTTGCTTGTTCAATATGATTCTTTTCGTTAAAACCTAAACGCATTTTTACAGAAGTATACTCTTTATTAGAATACTCTTTAATGGTCTGAATTGTTTTAGCCATCTGAGGTAAGTCCGTTAGAAGAGAAGAACCTTGTAGGTTATTAACCACTTTTGGAGCAGGACAACCACAATTAAGATCAATAATATCAACACCATCACGTTCATTAATAAGTTCAACAGCTTTACGTACAATACCTAAGTCTGAACCAGCTATTTGAATACTATAAGGAGTTTCAAGCTCATTCTTTTCTAACATTTTAAAAGTCTTTTTACTTTTAAATGCCAAAGCATTTGAACTAATCATTTCAGATACAGTAAAGTCTGCTCCAAATTTCTTAACAACGGAACGAAAAGGAAGATCTGTAAACCCTGCTAAAGGAGCGAGGGCAAACAAAGGTTTTGAAAAGTCTAATGTAGGCACTAAAGTTAATACCTACTGATTATAAGGCATCACAAATATGACGAATATTCATCAAGTCTGTAATTTTGTATTTTTTATGTTCTTGTTTCAAATCAAAAAGTGCTCTGAAACGCTTAAAGTCATTTTCACCATGCTCTCTAAGGTAATCTCCTGCTTTATCAATCATTTCGTAATCAAATAATAAATAAAGGTAGGCCACCTGTGCATCTGAATACTTTTTCTCATACTGAGACCATAATCTTAAGTTTTCATCTGGTGAAAGCTCATGCATCATAAAAGTAGCAATTCTCAAATAATCGGCACATCTTAACTTTTCTTCAAGAGCAACAATGAAGTCATCTAAAAGATCTTTTGTTAAGCCTAAATTATCTTCACCTTTAATACGTGTAAGCAGTACAAAAAAGTTTTCTTTATCATAAAGATCTATATACTTTTTAGCTTTTGGGAATGTTGTTTCTGACGAAAATATTTTTAATGCTTCAGCAAAAATATGAGGTTCATATGATCCTTTAGACTGTAATACTTCTTCTGCAAAAGTATGCTCTTTAGCAAGACGATTCATTAAGTTTTTAACAACTAAAGGATTTTTAGCTGAAAGTACTCTGTCTAGTTTATGCGCTTTTAAGTCAACATACTCTCCACGGTTAATCTCACTAACCAGTGTTAAGGCACCTCTTAATTTATCTGAAATATCATCAACAGCTCCATCTACTTTAACAGAAGCTACATCTAAAAGAGATACTGTTTGTTTGAGAATAGGTAAATTAAATTTATGTGCTTTTGGTTCATTCAATAATGACCAGTAGAGTGCATCGTCTAAACTTGCCGTATCTTTTTCCCACTTTTTAAATTTAAAAAAGTTTTTAGTTCCGTAGAACATCATATGTACAGCTGATGCAATCATCAATGCTAACATAGGGAGAACAATCCATACTGCGATAGGAATGTTAATCGTGAACCCAAACTTGCTAATACTATAATAATCTGGATTTATTGTAAATACAAAGATACCTACAATCACCATTAATATAATAGAAGCTATAAAATACAAACCTAAACGCATCAAATACTCCTTAACCTTTTTCTACAACTTCTCTACATGTAATACAGTAACGTGCAAAGTTTTTAACCTTTAAACGTTCAATATTGATGTCATCTCCACACATATCACATTCACCGTAAGTTTTCTCTTTAATTCTATCTAAAGCTAGTTCAATTTCTCCTAATTCTTTAGATTGTTGTCCTAAAATAGCATTATCAACAGCTGTCTCCAAAGACATGGCAGCATGATCACCTTCATCTTTAAGCTCATTGTGTCTCATTGCATTCATCTCACCCGATGTTACACTTAAGTTTGTTTCGATTTTTAATTTTCTTTCGATTAGTGCTTCTTTAAAAAATTCTATTTCTGTTATATTTAACATATTATTTGTTCTCCTGATATTATTTATGATATGGATGATTGTTTAAGATGGTTAATCCCCTGAAAATCTGTTCCAATAATACTACTTTTGCCAGCTTATGTGACATCGTAATTTTACCTAAAGAAATGCTCTTATTACATTGCCCTAGAAAATGGCTCTCAAGCCCGTAAGCTCCACCAATGTAGAAGTTTACAAGCCCTCTATCCTTAAGTAATTTTGAAAAGTCAAAACTATCTACTTCTTTACTTGCAGGATCCAGTGCTATATTATATGCACCACCTAAATACTGATTAAGTGCTACTGTATACGATTTCTGTGAAGCTTCTGTGGAAATGTCATGTGCTTTGTTGATATCTTTAGTATATATTTCAAAAACCTCCACCTTAGCAAATGGCTTTGCTATTTTTAGATAGTGTTCAATGAGTGGAGTATAAAGTTTTTCTTTTGACTTCTTGTCAATAATATAGATGTTGATTTTCATAAAATTAAACGGTTCTAGGATTGTCCTCTAAAAATAATTTCATAAGTCCTGCAATGGTTTCTTTTAAATCATTTCTATCTACTATCATATCAATTAAACCATGTTCTAATAAAAACTCTGAACGCTGAAAACCTTCTGGTAAATCAACCCCAACAGTTTGCTTAATCACTCTCTGACCAGCAAAACCAATCAAGGCACCTGGTTCAGCAATAATAATGTCACCTAACATTGCAAAAGAAGCAGAAACTCCACCCATAGTTGGATCAGTTAAAAGAGAGATAAACGGTAAACCTTTAAGATGTAGCTTATTTAGTGCTGCTGAGGTTTTAGACATTTGGAGTAAAGAGAAAGTACTTTCCTGCATTCTAGCCCCACCCGATGCAGAAACGATAATAAATCCACATTTCTTTTCAATAGCACGATTAATAGAACGAACAATCTTTTCACCTTCAACAGAACCTAAACTTCCACCCATAAATGAGAAGTCAAAGATAACAAGTTCAGTTTCAACACCATTGATCGTACAAGCACCTGAAATAACAGAAGAAGTTTTACCAGTTTTAGCCTTCGCTTCATCTAAACGTTTTCTGTATGATTTTTTATCTGTAAATTTAAGAGGGTCAATAGGAGTTAACGATCCATCATGTTCAACAAATGAACCTTCATCACATAAAAGATGTTCTCGTTTTTGAGCATCAATTCTAAAGTGATGATTACATTTTGGACATACATTTGACTTAGCATTTACTTCTTTATAATACATAAGAGCCAAACATTTTGGACATTTAATCCAACTACTTTGTTCGTCTTTTACTTCTGTACTATTCATCATATTAGAAAAAATATTAGCAAAATTCATTCTACTCGCTCCGATAACTTTAATTAGGGGAATAATACCATAATCTAGTAGATTTAAAAAGTTCTTAAGCTGTTTTCAATGCTTTTTCAAGCTCTGTGGATATAAACTTTGCATGTTTTAAGAAAAAGAAATGATCGCCTTCTAATGGATAGAATTTTGAGTTTTCAATAAGCCCAGAAATTTTTTCTCCTGTATAGAGAGGTGTTGCCGTATCATCAATTCCCCAAAAACAGAAGCCCTTACTTTCGGACTTTGAAAACTCTTTTTCAAAATCTTCATCTACTACATTTTTAAAAGTCTCATACATTTCATGTGACATTCCTTGTGCATCTGGGGCGACAAAAAGTTCACGAATTCTTTTAAAACCCAAAGGCTTTAATAGCTTAAACGTAGCAATTTTGATTTTTATTGACCATGGCTTCTCTGTAACTACCCCTGCAGATGACAAAAGTGCTAAATATTCAGTATTGAGTAATGTTGCAACTTTTCCTCCGAAAGAATGACCCATTGAAAGCAATGGTTTTACACTTAAAGTTTCCAAAAATAACTTCACTATTTCAGCATAATCTTTAGTCGTCAATATCATCTCATTTGTACTGGCTCCAAAACCAGGCATATCCAA
Organism: uncultured Sulfurovum sp.; assembly: GCA_902727895.1. Taxonomy (GTDB): domain Bacteria; phylum Campylobacterota; class Campylobacteria; order Campylobacterales; family Sulfurovaceae; genus UBA1140. The sequence goes on along the minus strand of CACVAP010000073.1, from coordinate 6,440 downwards.
ATAAATATGTTTATATAACTTAAGTTCTTTAGAAAAAGCTTGTTTCATAATCTCTTTGTTTGATCCCCAACCATGAAGAATAATAATAGCTTTCTCTTCACTTGGATTTACAATTTCATAACTTAATTTAAATGCTTTATTTTTATAATTTATCTCTTTTGCTGCCATTGAATTCTACTTTCATTTATTCTTGTATTGAGGTTTACTTCTATTACGTTTATATTCTTCAATTTGTAAACGTTCAGCCTTATGTGTGTCTTCTTTCATTTCACTACTTGTTAATGTTCTATACTCATTCATTAAAGTATCAAACTTTTTACTATGTGGTGTGTACAAATAAAATAACTTTTCAATAATTACCTCATGAGGTAAAAGTGAAAATATCTCTTTTGTATTAATAAACTGTTTAGAGTTTTCATTTTTAACTTTAGACTCAACCCACTGAGGACAACCATTCGATAAATTATTTAAATATTTAATGAATAAAATAGAATGCAAAATATCACGTTCAGGTTCACTCTCTTCAAACTGTAAATTGTCCCAATACCTTTGGTTCGAACAGAGTGACAAGTATTTGTCTTCTTCAAGAATTTTCCAAAAACTCTCTGACTGTTTTTTAGACCAAAGACGTTTATTTTTAGCATAAGCCTTTCTCAACGCCTTTTTTTCCCAATCAAAAGCATCCAAATATTTAATAATCACTTTAGTTTTATCAGTTCCCACTTTGTCTTTTTCAAAATACAACTCATCAGAAAAAACACTAAGAATAACATTTTCATCATCTATCACGGGAACATGCTCTTCAACAGGCATTACCTGACTAACATTGTTTTCTACGACAACTGATTCTATTTTATTAATCTCTACTACTTCTTTCTTATCCTCAGAAACTATGACCTTTGGCTGAGTCGTCGAACACCCTACAAAAACAAACATACTTAGTAAAAAAGTTACCCCATACTTCATTCTAATCCTTTAGCACAAACATACGCTGACGAAAATGCCCATTGAAAGTTATAACCACCCAGCTCTCCTGTTACATCAAGTACTTCACCTAAAAAGTACAAACCATCTACTTTAGAACTCATCATTGAAGAAGCATCTATATCATCTAACATCACCCCACCCTTGGTAACTTCTGCTTTTGAATAACCAAAGGTTCCAGCAGGAGCAAAAGAATAAGCCTTAAAACTTTCTATTTTCAGCCATTCATCAGAACTCAACTTATTACAAGGCTTGTCTGTAATATTAAGCTTTTCTAAAAAAGTTTTTGCAACCCTTGTAGCCAACCCTAAGACATTGGAAACATTTTTCTTAGATGATTTTAAAGCCTTTACATTTAAAGTCGGCATAAAATCAATCTCAATTTTACCTTTTTGCCAATAAAGTGACGCATCCAAAACAGCTGGACCAGAGATTCCTTTATGTGCAAAAAGTAAAGAACCATTTATCTCTTTCTCACCCACTGTTATTTTGACTTCAGTCGCAACACCACTTAAAGACTTAAAGAAAAACTGTTCAGGCTGTACTGTAAAGCCAACCAAACCAGCAGAAAGTGTAGTAACTTCATGTCCAAAACTTTTGGCAATGTCATAACCTATACTCGTAGCCCCCAGCTTAGGAAAAGAAAGTCCACCAGTTGCAACCACAACTTTTTTTGCTTTTATTTTTCCCTTAGAAGTTAAAACTTCAAACCCATTTCCCATTTTTTTTATGTTTTCTATATTCGTATTTAATTGAATGTTACGAGAAGAAATTTCTTTTTGAAATACATAAACTAACTCTTTAGCAGAGCTTTTACAAAAATATTGATGATCCTTACGGACAATAGGTTCAAGCTCACGTTCAGCCAACCAAGCCAAAAGTGCATGTTGATCAAAACGTTTAATAACATTTCGTACAAAACGTTGCTCACCCACAAAGTTATTAGGTTTTACATTACCATTGGTAATGTTACATCGACCCCCACCAGAAATTAAAATCTTAGCACCTATTTTAGGGTTATTATCTATTATTAAAAAATCTTTACCTTTGAGTAAAGAACCTAGCATAAGCCCACTGGCTCCTGCTCCTAAAATTAATATATCTACTTGGTTTTTCATGTTGGGATTATAGCAGATTAGACTTCTTACTTAAAGATAGTAAAAGCATGTTTCCCTTCATCATATTCATAACTTAACTGAAGCGTTAACATCTTCATAATATTTTGCACAATATAAAGCCCCAATCCAAGCCCATTTCCCTTAGTATTAAACGGTTGTGAAAACTCTTCTAAGTTCTCCATAAAAGCTTTACCATCATTAACTATCTCAATTTTATCAGCATAAATTTTGATGCTCACTTTTTTATTAGTCGAATACTTCAAAGCATTGTCTATAAGGTTTTTCAATGCCAAAGAAAAAAGTTCATAGTCGGTGTTTAACACAAAAGGTTCAACCACGACTACTTCAACTTGCTCTTCGATTTCATCTTCTTCCATTATCATCAGTTCTAAGGCTTGGTCTAACATCTCTTGTACATTGTAGTTGTTCAGTTTTAAAGTATAGCTGGAACTTAACATCTGTTCTATTTTAGAAAACTCTTCTATGAGTAATTCTAAACGCTCAAAGACCATGTCGTACTGATCTTTTTGCTTTTCATCTTCTAAAAACTCATTAAGCAGTCTTCCTTTGCCAATGGGTGTTTTTAGTTCATGCATAATGGTACGTAAAAAAAGTTGTCGAGAGTGCATTAACGATTCTATCTTTCGTAAGGCATCATCAAAGGCGTTAGAAACTTGTGCTATTTCGTCATTATTTTGACTTTTAAAAGAGACAGACAAATCACCCTCTTCCACACTCAAAATCTTCTGATGTAAAACTTTTAAAGAACCTAAACTTCGTGTTAACCAAAAGTAGAGTAAAAGTAAAAATACGAGTGCTAAAATATAAAGAGCAATGAGTTCAAAAGGCATCTTTTTAGATTCTAAATCTTTAAACATCAATTCAAAATGACGATTCTTAACAAACAAATAAAAATCTTTCTTATTACGAAGTATTTGAATCTTTGATCTCGCCATTGAATGTTCTATAATGACACTTGCAGTCTTTTCAATAGTCCCTATATCTTCAGCTAAGACAGATTCAAAAAGATAATTTTGAATAATATGTAAAAACTCTTCGTCTTTAAAGTTTACCTCTTCTTGATTTCGTTTGGCTTCTCTAAAATGTTTCATAACAATTCGAGCGCTTTGCATGTAGCGTTTTTCCATTGTCTGTATCTGTTGATTTTTTTGAATGTAAGCATAAGCACCAAAAAAAGCTGTTAACAACAAGGTCGCCACTAAAAAGATAATTCGGATTTTACTGTAGAGTGTCATGAAAGTAACCTGTACCCCACACCACGAACGGTTTTTATGCTCACCTCATCTCCTAATTTTTTACGTAAACGGTTAATAATCACAGCCAAAGAGCCATCGGTTCCATACTCAAACACTTCTGAGTCATAGAGTATCTGCTCTTTCGAAACTGTACTGTTTCGGTTTTTGATGAGTAGACGTACCACTACAAATTCAGCAGGAGTTAACTCCAAAGGATTGCCATTTAAACTCACCTCTTCTTGTTTTTCATTTAACATCAAGGCAAAAGTTGGCTCTGTACTACTTACTGTTTTTTTATAACGACGAAGTAAAGAGACAATTCTTGCATACATCTCTTGAGGATCATAAGGTTTCGGAAGGTAATCATCTGCACCAAGTTGTAAACCTAAGACTTTGTCAGAAAGGTCAGAACGAGCAGAAGAGATAATAATGGGAATATCATATTTATTCACCACTTCACGGCAAACTTCAAGTCCATCCATGTTTGGAAGGGTTAAATCAAGTATGAGAAGATCATACTTTTCGATACCAGCACTCAGACCCAAATAAGGGTCTTCGTAGTTGGTCACTTTTAAATTGTATTTTGCTAAAAAGTCACTGAGAAGAGAGGCATACTCAGCATCATCTTCTATCATTAATATATTTGTCATGGGACATTATAACTAATTGGTTTACTATTTTCTAGGTTCTGCTAATGCCTGTACAAACTTTACTTTCTGTTCAGGTGTTAAAATAGTTAAAACTTTTTCCATCATGTCAGCTTTCATGTTTGCTCTAAATGTCGCTCTTTCTACTGACTTGCTAATCATTCCTTCTCTATCCACACCATTTACAGTAACAAATACTGGTTTTGTCCCTGAAGCTCTCATCTCTGCACGTTTTGCTTTCATGGTTTCTCTCATTGCTTTACGCGCTTCTTTAATAGCTGTTTTTTGCTCTGATGTAATTTCTGCTGCTTTAAGTGCTGCTTTCATTTGGTGTTTTCCACCTCTGTGATGTTTCCCACCTCTTTCATGCTTATCACCACCTCTTTCACACTTACTACTTTTACAGTCTGTCTTAATATTCTCTGCATTGATTGCACTTACTGCTGTTGTTGCCATAATTCCTGATATTGTTACGATTGCTAATGTTTTTAAAACTTTCATTTTAAGTCCTTTAAGTTTTGATAACCGTATTATGAACCATGAACATTAACAGAGTTGTCTAGTTTTATTAACGAATATTAACGAGACCATAAAAATGGTCTTTTATTTTTTATCTCTAAATATAACCGATACCTTTTTCTCTTCCATGACTTCTTCTAAATGTTCTACCTTTTGAATAAGAAGACGGTTTTGCGCTACCAACTCTTTTAAAAGTTCTTTCTCATTTTCTGCCTCTATGAGTTCATCCTGCTTATGCTCTTGATTAAGTGTCTCAATAATTATCCCAATAATCATATTTAAAAAGGTATACGCTGTTAAGACAATAAAGGTCACATAAAATATCCAACTCGTAGGATAAACTTCCATACTCTCAGCCATAATATCTGTCCAACCCTCAAAAGTCATAATCTGAAATAGCGTTAAAAGAGCAACGCCCAAGTCGTTCCAACTACCTGATGGAAGACCTGCAAAAAAGATATTTCCCATTACAGCATAGATATAGAAAATAATAAACATCAATAGCAACACATACCCAATAGACTTTGCTGACCTAAAAAGTGCATTTAAAATCTCTTTAAGCTCAGGTAAAATCGTAATAAGCCGTAAAATCCTAAAAATTCGTAACAGTCTAGCAATGGTGGATTCATTTCCATCTATAGGAATTAAACTGGCAGTCACAATAACAAAGTCAAAAATATTCCATCCATCTTTAAAAAACTCCAATGGCTTTTCATAAGAAGTGATACGCATAATAATTTCCATTACAAAAATAATGGTAATCATTTGGTCAAGTATAAAAATACTTTCTTGGTAAAAAGGGTCTAACTCAAAAGTATCAATCCCTACTAATAGGGCAGACAAGATAATAATACTCATCATAAAAAACTCAAAGTATTTATTATAAATTACAAGGGCGAGGGTCTCTCTTAATTCGGCTATAGATATCATTTTGGGATTTTATAGAAAATAGGTAAAAATAAGTTAAAAGAATTACATTCTTTTGTTAAATGGGAGAGTATCTTGATATTGATAAACGTATCGTTACTAAACTATATGATTCTTCAAAATATCTTCTAAAGCATAAGTTTTCACTCTATTCAAATTTAATTTCTAAAAGTTCTTGAAATGAGGTAAAATATCAACAGTTAAAACCGATAGGGAAAATATGATAACAAGCAATAATTTTAAAAATGTATTAAAGAATTTAGAGTTTATAGAGAATGATGATGTTTACAGTAAAAAATTTGAAGCCTTAGATTTTGAATTAAAAGCAGATTTTAAAAAGAAAATTTTGATATACCCCGAAGACAAAGACTTTACAGTAAACGAAAGACAAACGTGTAACTTCAAACAAGCAGAAAACTTTGTCGTCTTTGAGTGTGTTCATAGACTTTTAAGTCAAGGTTATCATCCCAAACATATAGAACTTGAACCAAAATGGCAAGTAGGTCATGGAGCAAGTGGTGGACGTGCTGATATACTTGTAAAAGACAATGATGATAAAGCTTTACTGATTATAGAGTGTAAAACAGCAGGAAAAGAATTTGACAATGCTTGGAAAACGACACAACATAAACCTACGCAACTTTTTTCTTATGTGCAACAAACCAAAAGTACAAAGTTTATTGCACTCTATGCCAGTGATTTTGTAGATGCTAAAGTAAAAGCAGATTATTATCTTATCTCTGTGACAGACAATGAAGAGCTACTTTTAAATGAACCCAATTTAAAAGCTTTTAAAGAAGCTACAACAGTTGAAGAAATCTATCAAGTTTGGAGTGAGACTTATGAAAAAGAGTACAACACTTTAGGACTCTTTGAATCCAACAAACCTTATGATATTGGTAAATCAAAATTTTCTGTGCTAGATTTACAACCTGTATCATCCAAAGATATTGGAGAAAAATACAATAAATTTGCAACTATTTTAAGAA
>CACVAP010000072.1 GCA_902727895.1 uncultured Sulfurovum sp. | reverse complement strand
AAGTATCACTGGATTCAAATTAAGGACTATGCTTCTACTCTAACTTTAGAAAACTATATTCATCTTGTTTTGGCTAATTATGGTACTGGAAATAAGTTTGAAATTAATTTTTGTTAGGTACTTAAATCATATTTGCTTGGGAATAAAATAGCAAAAGCTTTGGCTATGGCTTCAACTTTATCATGATCTAGAAAAGAGAATTCATGTTCCTCATTACTATGTTTTTTAAGAACCTTTGCCTCATTTTCTAGGGATTCTCTACTATGCTTTTGAGTATTGTATTTTTTCAAAATAATATCAATGGTCTCATCTCTATGAGTAAAGGCATATTCCCAACCTTTTTTTGATGCATCATGCATTCTTTTGACTAATTGAGGGTCTTCTTGGATGGTTTTTTCTGTGGTAAATAGAATATCACCATAAAAATTAAAACCATAATCCATTGGAGAAAAAACTTGAGGTTCATATCCTAATTTTTTTAATGCATAAGGTTCATTTGAATCATAGGCAACCATCGCATCTACTTCATGATTTATTAGTCTGTCAAGGTGAAAAGTGGGACTCGTTTTTAGGGTGTTAATATGAAATGCTCTTAATAAGGCTTGGGTTGAAATATTCAAGGTAGAGTTATTAGTAATTTCAAGTCTTTTACCATCTAAATCTTTAATGTTAGTGAAGCCTGATTCTTTTAATGCTAAGAACATAACAGGGGAAGTTTGTAAAATTGTCATGAGTCCAACAAGAGGTTTACCTTGTAGGCGATAATAAATTAACTGAGAATCATCTATACCAAAAGTACTTTCTTCAGTTAGTACTTCATTGATAACGTTTAAATTAGCCTTAAACTCTTTAAGCTTAACATCAAGTCCTACCTCTTCATAAAATCCTTTCTCTGTTGCCATAATAAAGCCAGCAAATTGAAATTGATATTTCCACTTAAGTTGAAGAGAAACTTTTTCTAAGGGGCTACTCCATAAAGTGGTGCAAAATAGATGAATAGCATAGAGTGTAAATATGAGTCTTTTTATCATGTAAGTTTCTCTGGTTTACCAAAATAATAGCCCTGAGAACAGTCAACCCCCAAGGCAGAGATTATGTCAAAAATTTCTTTGTTTTCTACATATTCAGCGATGCTTAGAATATTTTCTTTTTTTGCAAACATTACAATGGCTTCAATCATATTTTTGGAGTAATCATCAGAAACAATATTTTTGATTAAACTACCATCAATTTTTATGATATCAGGTTTGTACTGCATAATTCTTTCAAAATTTGAGTACCCTACACCAAAATCATCAATGGCAATTTGGACATTATAGGCTCTTATTTGAGTAATAAAGTTTCTAATAAGATTGATTTTTTTACTCTGCTCATCTTCAAGTAGTTCAAAGGTAATTCGATGAGATTGATCTTTGTATATTTCAAGAAGTTCAAAAACTTTTTTATTTATTTTTTTGTTTAGTATATCACTCATAGATATATTGATAGAGATAGAAGCATTTGTATCTTCAAGAACCATTAATGTTACTTGAAGATAGCACTTTAAATCTTTAATATCTTCTAAAAATAAGTAAGGTGAAATAATATTTTCATGTTCGTCTATCAGTCTAAGTAGTGATTCATATTTAATAATTTCTAGGGTTTTATTATCAACAATAGGTTGGAAATAGGAAATAATATTAGAAGTGCTAATCGCTTCTTCTACCATAGTGACTACATGCTTATTTATGGCAGATGTTTTTTCTTGAATTATTTGTTTTGGACGAATAATATCCGTTATGACTACTCTTGAGGAAATAAATTCTTTAATTTTTTCATTATTATCAAGTATTGGTTTAATGCTAGTGTGTACATAGTAGTAGCTACCTTGTTTTGTTTGATTCCTAAGGACACCTTTCCATGTTTTTTTTTCTTTAGAAATAGTTCTCCATAATTCTTTAAAAATTTCTAGAGGTTCTTCTGTATCTCGAACTATATTATGATTATGTCCTATGAGTTCTTCTCGACTGTAGCCCGAAACTTTACAAAAAGCATCGTTTACATAGGTAATGATTCCTTGAAAAGTTGTTTTCGAAACAATGGCACTGTGATCAGTTATTTCTTGGTATTGTTTAAGTAAGGAATTATTTTCTTCTTGAGAATATTTTTGAACAATAGTATTTTTAATTTTACTAATTGCTTCTTTAAACTGTTTTCTTTGTATGGGTTTAATAATGTACCCTTGGACACTCTGTTGAATGCTTTCCATTAGATAATTTGTGTCATTGTATGCTGAAATGACTAAAATAGGGATATCTTTGTTAATGGATCTAATTTGTTTTATCATAGATATCCCATCAAGTTCGGGCATCTCTATGTCTGTGATAATTAGGTCAACTGCGTAGTTTTGGAACTTATGAAGCCCATCTACTCCATTTTTAGCTGTGATAACATTATTAAAATACGATTGTAAAATAATTGTAGTTAATTCACGAGTTTCACTATTGTCTTCAACATATAATAGTGTTAATTCATTTATATTAATATTCATTGTTTTTTCACTTATTAAATTATTTAGAGATTATACTTAATTAATTGTGTAAAAATAAATAATAAATATTATAAAACATAAAACACTATTTAACGCAAATTAAATTCTTTTAAAAGTCCTGCTTTACCAAAATAGTGACCCTGCGAGTAATCAATACCTAGTTCTAAGAGTATTTTATAGATATTCTCATTTTCAACATATTCAGCAATGGTTTTGATCTTTTGTTTTTTCGCAAAAAAAACAATGGTTTCTACTAAGTCACGTGAAAGGGAATCTTGTTCTATATTACGTATGAGGCTACCATCAATTTTTATGTAGTTTGGTTGATAGGCTTGAATACGTGCAAAGTTTGAAAAGCCTTTACCAAAGTCATCCAATGCAATTTTAACACCGTAGTTTTTTACTTCTTGAATAAATTTTTGTATGTCTTGTTTGTCTTGGATGCTTTCATCTTCTACAAGTTCAATGGTAATACGGTGAGCTTCAGTTTTATACTTGTTAAGTAATAATATAAAGTAGTCTCTTGTACTTTCATCTTGTAGGTCTAAAGCAGAGAGGTTAATGCTAATGTCTATATTAATATAAAAAAGTGCTTGAAATGAATTTTGTAATACTATGGAGGTAATAGTATGATAATATTGTCCTTCCTTTGCAATTTCTAAGAAATGATAAGGTGAGACAATATTATTTTCTGTATCTATGAGTCTAACCAAAGATTCGTATTTTTCAATTTTACGTGTTTTGTTGTTTACAATAGGTTGAAAATGAGAGACAATATTATAAGAGTCAATAGCTGTCTTTAGCATTATAAATTTGTTGAGCTTGGCATTAGCATCTCTTGTAAGTTCTTCTAAAAAATTATTAGCAACAATAAAGTTTTTTTTGCTTTTAAAGATTTTTTTAAGTCCAATTTTAGCATTCATAAGACTATCTTCTCCATAGGCTAAAGAACATATTATAGAGAGACTATAGTCAACGATACCAATTTTAATTTTTTCCTGATTGACTTTTCTTTGAAACCTCTTTAGCGTTTGGATAATATATTTTTCATCAAGATCTTCATTATATTTTTGTACGAATGCAAACTCACCTTTATTTAAAAGATAAATCTTTGAAAAGCCACATTCCTCAGGCATGTGTCTTAAAAGTTCATTAGCAAATAGTTGTTGAAGTTTTTTTGTAATTTTTTCGGTAAAAGAATGTTCTAGATATTTAAACTCTTCTATTTTTATTAAAAAAAGAATAGAATCCTTTTGTTGTTTTAAGTAGTCATTTAATTGATCTTGAGGGTGTACCATCTCTGTAACAAGAACAGATAGACTAATAAATTCTATAATTTCTTCATTTTGATCTATAATGGGTTGAATGGTTGTTTTTAAGTAGTAGAGTTCTTCTTCTTTATTTCTTTGTTTTAAAATACCATTCCATATTTCTTTTTTATTTTTTATTTTGTCCCATAATATAGTATAGAAAAGAGAAGATTTTTCCTGTACTCTAAGTATACTATAGCTTTGACCAATGAGTTCTTCTTTTTTATAACCCGAGATGCTACAAAAAACTTCATTTACATAGGTAATAATACCTTCTGTATTTACTTTTGAAATAATAGCAGAGCTATTGGTGATATTTTGATACTCTTTTGTAAGATATTTTTGATGAATTTCATTTTTAACATTGTTGATTTTTTCTAATAGAAGCGTTCCATTAATAGGCTTTTGGAGATAACCTTGAATACCATAGTTAATACTGTCACAAAGTACTTTATTACTAATGTCTATGGAAAGAATTATAATAGGTATTTCATGGTTTATGTCTCTAATCATTTTAATAAAGTCAGAACCATTCATATTGGGCATAGATAAATCAGTAATAATTAAGTCGATAGGATTTGCTTTAAATTTTACAAAACCATCAAGACCATCTTCTGCAAGAATAAGGTTTGTACAGTATTTTTTAAGTAGATGAGAGGTTAATGCTCTGGTTAGTTTATCATCTTCTATGTATAAAATATTAAATTGAGAGGATTGTATAGGTAAAGGGATAAGTAAACCTTCTTAGATAGATATTTTTTACAAAATTATAATGGAAAAATAAGATTTTTTTATGATATTGTTACTATAGTATGCTTCTAGAACTATAGTGCTACGCTATGTAACAAGAAGTTTTGAAGATTATTTTACTTTATTTTATTAAGTCACAATATAGTATTAAATTGTATGACAATTTGATGCTTTATTATTTTTATTTTAAATCTTCATGTATAATAAACAAAATAAAAAGGAGTATGTATGAAAGAAGCTAAAGCACTATTTCAAAAATTAAAAATTATTTCACTTCTAGACTTAGCATTACTTATACCCTCTTCTTATAACAACACCATGCTGTCAAATAGTATTGAGATGGGAAAGACACATACTTTTGAAGGAAAGGTAGATGAGGTTTCTAATATCAATGGGAAGTTACGTGTTTCTTTTTGGTTACCCCATTTTAATGCGCGTTTAACTTCAATGCTTTTTCGTGTTACACCTTATCATCGTCAATTATTTACCTTAGGTTCAGAACATTATATTCAAGGAAAAGTAGAAGATTATAAGGGTTCTTTACAGATGAATCAGCCCAAATCCTTGAAACGTATTGGTCAGCTCATTCCTAAGTATGGAACAACTGTAAAAGAGAGCAGTATGCGTTCTTTAATTGAGTGTTATGTGAATGAACAGAGCTTATATGCCGAAGGCTTAAATGAGCTGGAAGTTAGAACTTTATTAGGTTTACATTATCCTCAAAATATGAAAGATGTAGAAGGCTATGACAAAGAAGTTTTAAAGTTTGTAGAAGCTTTTAATCATATGAAGAAGTTAAAAGGAAAACGAGAAGATTTTCCAGCACTTGAAGCTTTAACGGGAGAGTTAATGCCTTTTACAAAAGGTTTGCCTTTTCAGTTAACGAAAGAGCAACAGAGTGTTATTTATGAAGTACAACAAGATTTAAAAGAAGCAAAGAAAGCTGCTAAACGTCTGGTTATTGGTGATGTTGGTTCGGGTAAAACAATGGTTATTTTAGCTGCTGCTGTTATGGCTTATCCTAGTCGTAGTATTTTAATGGCACCCACTTCATTACTGGCGATTCAACTCTATGAAGAAGCCATAAGTCATTTACCAAGTTACATGTCTGTAGCACTGGTTATGCAAGGGAAAAATGAAGGGGATTACCTAACAGCAGACTTTGTTATAGGTACACATGCTATTTTGTACAAAGAAGATTTACCCAGAGCGTCCTTAGTTATGGTAGATGAACAACATCGTTTTGGAACCAAGCAACGTGCTGTACTGGAAAACATGATGGCAGAAGAAGAGAAAAAACCACATTTTTTACAGTTTTCAGCCACACCCATTCCTAGAACACAAGCCATGATGCAGTCAGAGCTTATTGATGTCAGTCTCATTACGTCTACACCATTTGAAAAAGACATAACAACTTCAGTGATTGTAAAAGAAGACTTTCCCGAACTTTTGGAGTCAATTAAAGATGAAATAGCACAAAAGCATCAGGTGTTGATTATTTATCCTTTAGTAGAGGAGAGTAAGGAGATTCCTTATCAGTCATTAGAAGAGAGTCGAGGTTTTTGGGAAAAGAAGTTTGACAATGTTTATGTAACGCATGGTAAAGACAAGAAAAAAGAAGAAGTGTTACATGAATTTAGAGAAAAAGGTGACATTCTTTTAGCAACTACGGTAGTTGAAGTAGGTATTTCCTTACCGAGGTTAACGCTTATAGTCATTGTAGGAGCAGAACGTTTAGGGCTAGCAACACTTCACCAGTTACGTGGAAGAGTAGGGCGATTAGGGCTTAAAAGTTGGTGTTACTTGTTTACAAAAAATAAAAAAAATGAACGTCTAAAGTCTTTTTCCCAAACCATGAGTGGTTTTGAGATAGCTAAGCTGGATTTACAGTTTAGAAACTCAGGAGATATTTTAGATGGAACCATTCAGAGTGGAATGCAATTTAAGTGGTTAAATTTAGGAGAAGATGAACATATTGTTAAAGTAGCGAAAAATAGGGTTGCAAACTTGTAAGTTCGATTTTATCGAACCTACGGAATCTCAATTTATTCGTTTGGTCTTGTCCAAATAAAAAGCATTACTAATGATAACAGTATAATTTGTATAGTAAGTATCAGAGGTTTTAGTGCAAGAAAAACTGAAATACCTAAAACAAGTAAAACTGAAAGCGTAGCAAAGTACTTTGCTCTTTTATTGATAGCCCCTCTATCATGCCAATCAGAAATCATGGTTCCAAAAAGTTGATGGTTGATTAACCAAGTATGAAGTTTTTCAGATGATTTTGCAAAAAAGAATGCTGCTAATAGTAGAAAAGGTACGGTAGGTAAAAGAGGTAAGATAACGCCTAAAAATGCTAAGCCAAGACAGCTTAGACCAAGGAGTAACCAAAGATATTTTATTGTTTTTTTCATTTAGTCTCTAACTTTTAAATTGGTGTAAGAATAAATATTCTTACACCATAATAGCAACTTACTATTAATAAAGACCAAATTTCCCATCTGCTCTTTTATACATAACTCTCATAAGACCATCATGGTCATTAAACACGATAAATTGTCGCTTTTTTTCAGCTTTTAGTGCTTCAATTGCTTCTTCAAAATCTAGTGGTTTATGTAGTTCTAAGTCCATTGGAACAAGTTCAACTTCTTCTGTGTTCAGTTCAAGTACTGCTTCGGCTTCTGCACCTAAGTCTTTAAATGACATAACTTTATGATCTTTAATTTTGTCAGCATGTCTTCTTAGTGCTTTTTGGGCTCTTGAAAAAGCAGAATCTGCTGCTACATAAACATCTTTGTCACTTTGAGTAATAACAATAGTGTTCTTGTCTTTTAGGTTTAGAACTAGCTCAACAGAAACGTTTTTTTTCGTTTTGTTGTCAGCTGTAATAATTGTGTTACTTGAAATAATATTTAAGTTGTATTTGTCTAATCCATCAATACTATTTGAGATATGTTCTCTTATAGAATCTGATAGGTCATAATGTCTTCCCACTATATTTTTACTCATAATTTATCCTTTTGTTTTTTATAATTTAAAGTGATTAACTTTGTAAGATAAGCTCTTTAAGTACCTTAATTGTACACTTCAAAGGTTAACAAACAGTAAACAGAAAAAGTTAATTTTAAAGTTTTTGTAATGTTCTTCTATGAAATGTAATGTCTCTATTTGCAGGGTCATCGAAATCCTTATATCTTACATAAACATCAATAATAAGAGAAACGGTAGATTGAAATCCAAATGTTCCTGTGTCTGCCCATGGAGTGCCTATTGTATCACATCCAGCAGGGAGTTGAGAACTATTACCAGCATATTGAATGGTAGTTTGTATACTATAAAGATTATCGTTCGGTCCAAAAGTTGCATTGACTTCATTGACACAATTTCCATTTACTACTCTATCATAATGCAATGCATAAAGTATGGCTTGTTCAGTATATGAACGTGCAAGAAGTGCAGCTTGTTCTTTTTGGTATTGTTGGGTAGTTTCTTTAATGGTCTTACCTGTTACATTCATAATGAGTGAAGTAACCGTTGCCATAATAACAATAACAAAAATGGCTGTAACCATGGAGAATGCTTTCTTAGATTTAATTATCATCTTATCACTACCTTTTGTTTACATGTAGTTACGTTAAAGTCTTGACCAATATTTTCTGAGGCACAGAGTTTGAAGTTTATAACTCCTCCATTTTCTGAGAACTTAAAGACAGTTACATTGGGTAAGAGAATATTTTTACTTCCATGCTCTATGTAGTTTTCATTATTCCATGGTTGATAGTTTGAATAAAGCATTAAGTCAGTTTGACCATCTGCATTTGTTTCTGGAGCTAAAGAATAAGCAGACCATGCTAACTTATAACGTTCTGTTATGATTTTCGGTAGAAGACCAATATTATTATTATCTTGATCTCTGCTAAAGGTGAAGCCATCGGTTCCATTGCGTGCAACAGGAAAAATACAGTCGGTATTCTCTAGTACTTCAGGAATTAGTCCCATACATAGAGGGTTATATTCATTGGAGTCCACATAAAAGTTATCATCTTCTGCAAATATCACAGCAGCAGGATTAGTACTTGTTAAGTTTACTTTTCCATTGGATAGATTAGTCATAATTGTTGCAACATTATTTAAGTTGGAACCAGGGCTTGTAAATCCAGTTCTTGAAGCATTGGTTTCATAGTTCGCAATACCACTCCAGTTGGGCTGTTGATTAGCTGCAAAACTATCATTGTCATAGCCTATCCACTCAATGGTAGTATACTCTTCTCCTGTTGGGGTGTCTCTTAGAGGTAACCATGAATCAGCAGAAACAGTTTGAGGTGAAGAGAGGAAGTCTTGGTGCCTTTTCGAAATGGTTGTACCTTGAATTCTATAGCTTAAACGGTTAACAATTTGATTTGCTACCAATTCAGTTTTAGTACTAACATTGTAAATAGCACGTTGCATAATATAGTTTTCATAAACTTGTATGATAATTTGGGAAGAAATTGAAGCTACAATCCCTAAAATAACAAGTACAAAAATAACTTCTATTAAAGAGAAAGCTTTTTTTGCTTTTTTAATTAAGATTTTTTTCATTAATATTGGCTCCCTCCTAAAGAGTAGGTTCCCAAGTTACAAGAAAATGCATGTAATACAATGGTCTTATTTAGTTCTTGAACAGGACTGTTTGTTGTTAGTGTTGCTTCTACAAATTTAATGTGACTTTGATTAGCTCCCAATGCAGGTGTATTAAATCGACCAGCATCAGTGTTTTGACTGAGTCCTACACCTATAGGTCTATCATTGGCATAACTTACACTTGTATTAATAATAATATCAGTATCAATATAGTCTCCTAGTTCACCACTGCTTGATTCTTCATGATTGAAAACTGTTAGGTTGATCTCTAGATTGTTATAGTCATCTATGTCATCACGGTCTGCTGTATCTGAGCCTAAAGCAGAGGCTGTGATATTTTGATCTGCTATAGAGTATGTTCTTCCTGAGGTATTGTTGTCAAAATCAATACCAGCAAAATTAAATGGACTATCAGCTACTGGAGTAGTTAGGGTAATAATAGGTGCTACTCCTCCTGAGAGATTAGTGTCTCCTTCATCCCAGTGTTTAGAGAGTAGTATTCCTGTATGCGAAGCAATAGCAGCTATGGCTTCTTGTTGAAGTGCTACGTTAGAACTTTTAATAGACTGTTGAATTAACATAGGTGCTGAAAGTAAAACAATACCCATAATAACCAACGCGAATATAAGCTCTACCATAGCAATACCTCGTTTTACATGTCTAACTGCTTTGTTATTTTTTACCATGACAACCTCTTAGATTCTGTCTCATTGGCTTTTATGTTTATTCCATGTCCACTTTTACCAATACCTGTAATGGTTCCAAAACTCTTGTTTTTATAGGTCGCTCTATAAAAAGGATTACCATTAAGACTGCTGTTATCATGGTATCTAAGCCATGGACTAGTAGAGACAGTGACTTCTACCCCAACACTTCGAGTAGTATTATCATCTAGAGCATTACCCGTATAGCTTGTAAGAACATTATGATATCTTCCATCTTGAGCCGTTAGGTTAGTATCCTCTGGACTTATAGTGAAGTTTACATTATCATCAGGAGAAAGTAGCGTAATTGTTCCGTCTCTTGGTGTAACATGATTTGTTGCTGTATACCAACCATATTTAGTATGCTTAGAATTAAGTCCAATAGAAGAAGGAACCATATCTGCACACCATGTTCTATTTAACTCACAAAAAATCTCTACACTTAATGGAGTGCTTTGCTTTAAATCATAACTCTCAGGGTAGTTTTCCATGTCAGGAGCTACTCTAGTAAAGTAAAACTTTCGTTCTCCATTTGCGATGATTCCTGTGTTCTCTGTTTTTAGAGCTGGATTATCTTTCCCTTCACGTTTAGCTTCACTTTCTGTTGCATTTGTATCTATAGTTAGGAAGTTTACATCTATAGGGTTCATTGTTTCACTTAAGTTTTTGTCAACATTATATAAAATCCTTATTGAGGCATTACCTTCATTATGATTAAAAAAAGCATCGCTTGGAAGATTAACATTAGTATCTAAATGTGTCACTTCTGCTACTGATGAGTTAGTATCATTTAGTGAGATGATACGTTTAAACGACTGAGGTGTTCCATTACGTGTTAGTATATTTGTATAGCTTACATTATTTTCAAGATTTTCAGTACTTATCAGATAGTTAAGATTCAAGGGAACATTTTTGGCAACACATGAATCAGTAAAGTTTGTTAATGGTGTATGGTTTTTTCCTTGTGCAATAACATCGGTAAATAGTTCTACTCCCATTTGGTTACTTAGACTTAAATCACTCATATAAATGTACGTCTCTCCATTGCCATTAATATTTCTTAATGTAGTGTTGGTTAAGTTAAATTCATATGCTTCAAATTCTATATTAATAGCAGCATAGTCATCATTCTCTGGGGTATTAGAACTAAAGTCACAACCATACCGATGATCGTTAAGTACATTTGAACTACTATTTACTATACATCCACTAAGCTCTAAATCACCATCTTTATCCTTGTCTATATCTGTCCAGTTTATATCTGTTATTTCAAATGAATAAATTCCTACATTATTATGCGTAAGTTCAGCATTTTTTAGAGAGCCATCCTCGAAACTATAATTCTTTACATTAGCAATATCATCTATGTCATCTTCTTCTTTACAAATAACTGTATCTTTATCTTTAAAAATCAATGTTGCATTGAGTTCTTGTGGATTTAAAGTTTTATAATGCGTAGATATGTTGTCATCTTCAGCTGTAACAGCACTTGTATTAAGGGTATAACGATACTCAGCAGCTAGGGATACTGGGTCAGCATCATTGTTATTGTCTTTATAGTGCGTATTATTATATTCACTAGAATCTTCAATCTTAACTCTATAAGCTAAAGGACGAATAGCAAAGGCATCACTACCTCCTAGTGCTTCACCTCCACTGGTTGCTTCAGCATTATTGAAATCAACCTCATTGTTATATTGACCATATAGTAATGAACCATTTCCATCAAGTAAGGCAGTTACTTTAAAGGCTGCATGACGTGTTGCTTGTTGGATTTTTAAGTCCTCTGTATTGGTATTAAATACTCTACTTGAATTCGTATCAAAATAAATATATTCAGTATAAAGAATATCATCTACGTTAGTAGAGTTATGATCATATAAGTCTACTTTTAAAGTGACATCTTTAATATATGACTCATGGTGGTCTGTTGTGTTCTTTTCATAACTTACAACAGAGTAATCGAAGTCTTTACTGGTTACTTGGGTATAAAATTGGCTTTTTAGTGCAAAGTCTCTATCTTTAGATGGTGCTACATATTCATCACTATTTACACGTTCAACAGAAAATGAAACAATGTCATCATTTATAATGGTTCCTACAGCTTGGTTATCTAGAATACTTAAACGAGCTGGCATGATTAAATTAACATAAAATTCTTCATGAGCTTCCATGATTAAGTCTCCAACAACTTCAACAGTTATATTGGCTTCTCTAACACCTATAGGAAAGTGAACAGTACCTGTATTTCCAATATAATCATTGTTATTTGATGTTGCACTCTCAATCGGAGCTATGGCATTGATTCCATCACTAAGTGTATATGAAAGACTAACAGCTGTTAAAGGCGCACTATCTAAGCTTACAAGGAAGGTAAATTCTGTTGTAGCTGAATCACCTTCTTTGTCTGACAAGTCTGAAATACTTGCACTAGGAACAACACAAGTAGGTTGAACTCTTACTGTACCATCCCAATTTGTTCCATTGTCTTCATTTGTGTAAATATCTGTTATCTCATCATCTAATAATGCACCATCAAAAATCTTTACTTCATCAATTTGTCCATCAAAAGTAAGACCAGTAGAATCGGTATAGAATTTTGCAATATGTAATGGACTATCATTATGTTCAATAATACGGTTCATGGTTGTTTCCAGTACACCATTAATATATAGTTTACTTTGGTTACCAGTATGTACCATAATCGCATGATACCATTGCTCTACTTGTGGTACAGTAGTTGATCTTAAATAAGACCATCCAGTTGATGTATCACCTTGAAGAGAAGCTATATTTTGTGTGTTACCAGCTTGGATATTCCATCCATCTCTTTTGTTAATAGTTGCATTACCGTTTTCAAGTTTAGTTACAACTCCATTCCATTGATCATAACTTTTAGCTTTAAACCATGTAGAAACAGAAAAGTCTCCTGTAGGGTTGAGTAGCTCATTGTGTTCAACTGAAATATATGAGCCTTGTGCTTTGTCAAATATACCAGAACGACCAACTTTTGCATCAAAAATGGTATTAGCACCATTATGTGCTTGACCATGTAGATTATTTCCTGATGAATCTAAAACTTCATTCGCTCCAGAATTCCAATAACATTCATCCATCCTATAGTCTGCAATAATATTGTTAAGGGCTGAACAAGAGACTGCATCTCTTACTGTACCATCCCAGTTAAATCCTGCTAGCTCATTGTTGTAGGTAGTATTGACATCAGTAGATTCAAAGGCATGATTGAAAATTTTAACTTCATCAATGTCTCCTTCCCAAGAAGAATTATTGTCATTATTTCGTCCAATAGATAAATCTGATGCTGAGTGATTAATAGGAGCTGAATAAGCAGCACTGCTTTGCAATATACCATTAACATATATGTTTATGCTCGTTCCATCATAAGTCCCAACAACATGTGACCATCCACTTGCTAAAGTTGCTGAAACACTATTCTCGTCCCACTTATTAATATAGAAATTAATTTCATTGCTATTGTCATAGGTAGCTAACCCCCAACCATCATCCCAAGATTCTGTAGAACTTTTACTTATTACAGAATTTCGACTCGTTAAGTTATAAGGATTAACCCATGCAGATACGGTGATTTTTTCAGGTTGTAACTCTATGTTATTAGGAACTGTAACTATAGAGCTAAGACCATTAAAACTACCAGCTCTTTGAATTTTCCCATTTACTATGGTTTTAGTAGTGGCATTGGCTGTACCATGGAAGTTATTACCCGAACTGTCTACTACTTCATTAGCTGTTCCATTCCAAGAACATTCATCAAATCTATAGTCAGCGACAAGAGAATCTGTAAGGTTGTCATCATTTATAATAACAATAATAATTCCTTTAGCATTAACTTGTTTAAAGTTGATTCCTTTGTTACTAGTGCTTTTACTATTAGTAGATTTACTTACATTTGATTCTAAAAACATTGCATCACTTGGTGTTGTTAAGTTTAGGATAAAAGGTTCATTATCTTCAACAGAAGTATCACCTTGAATATAGATAGTAATATTTCCTTCTGTTTCTCCTTCATTTATATACAGAGTAATTGGTTCTAGCTCTTCAATTTTAGAAGATGAAGTTTTATGACTTGAACCTTTACTACTTACTTTAGCATTAACTATTGGTGTACCATTATCAATAATTAATGGATAGTCACTATTTGGTGTTTTCCCTAACTTTTGAGTGTAGTAGTCTTCATAAGTACTATATTCTGACAAATATTTAAGTTTCCAATCAAAAATATATGATCTGTAAAACCAAAACCAAGTATTATAATAACGTTTATAAGAAGAATGATCTTCAGTGTATGAGCCTGTTAGATTTTCTTTGATGGTAACAGTTATTTTATTATGGTCTTTGTGTAAGTTAGCATTTTGAGGGTTATAAATGTAGACTTCAAATACTTCTTCTTTTTCATATTTTACATCACCAAGAATTGCACAGTTAATGATACTAATCTCTTCACCTTCAGCAAAATGTACAGAAGTAGCACTAATTGTAAAGTCTTCATTAAGTGTGGCTGTAATATTATTTACACCTACATAAACAGTTACCCCTCCTGCTGGAGCTTTCTTATTTAATTTAACTTCAAGTTCTAAGATTGTACTACCTAAGTCCCCTTCATAAATATATGCGTTTGTATCATCACCGTCGCCAAGGTTATGAAGGTGTACATCAATATTACTAGGCGTAGTAGAATCAGGAACAGGAACAGTAAGGGTATCATTCTCCGTTGTACCTGAAGTACGACTTGCATTATTATATGGATTGTCTTCAAAGAACTCTTGTACATGTAAATCAGCAAAGTCATCGTTATAGACTTTATCTCCTGTAGGGATGTATTCAATAGTAATTCCACCTATAGGTGCTGGTTGGCTTAACTTAACAGGAATAACAAATTCTGTCTCTCCTTCGTCTCCCTCAAGTTTTTCCAATCCATTTACATCTATGATTAAATAGTCATAACTATTATCTCTATAGTCAAAATCTGTTCCCATAGGTGCAGCATTAGAACCATCTAAGCTCATATCTCCATCAGTATCTTTTAATGTGAAATCAAGATTCTCATAGGCTAGACCGTTAACATCGGTATAAGTGTCATTATGTTCATTCATAGAATCTAATCCATTTATACCAACTTCAGAGTTTGTTCTTCCATCGTCATCAGTATCATTATTAGCAAGTCCTGATTCTTCAATATCAAGAACAGTATCATTATCTGAATCTAAGTCAAGATGATCAAATATACCATCTCCATCAGTATCTGCAAAAGTTTGTAATCCACCATTGTAGGCAGTATCTACACCATCAGCATCAAATACTCTATTCGGTTTAATATATCCTTGTGTAGTTTGAGCTTCAATATTATCTGGGATTCCATCATTATCTGAATCTAGGTCAAGATAATCAGGAATTTTATCATCATCATGGTCATAAATTATTTGCGTTGTTCCCGAGGTTTTAAATCCAAACCCACGACGTTCTTTAAGGGTATAATGACCTGTAGCACCAATAACAAATTCTTGAGAAGAAAAGTTCTTTAATGTTAAGTTTACAGTATAGGCTTCTTCTGGTAATTTGTACTCATCTTTCCAATCGGTTGTAGCACCTAGATAATCTCGTTTTGAACGAAAGAACACATGGTCAGGAAATGGATTTGAATGTATAAATCCATATTTTTCAATGGCATCTCCTTGAAGAAGATTAGAATATTTTGTTGAAGTTGGAATACCTACTAAGTCAGTATAATCCTTACCATTACCACTATTGATTCCATAAATATCAAAAGTAAAGTTCTGAAAAACAACAGGTATTCCTATAGGATTACTTACTGTGGCTGAACCAGCTTTAACAATAGACATTTTTACTTTTGCCCAGATATCCTTATTTGGCGCACCATAAACTTCTAGTCCATAAGTTTTCACAGCAACGTTTTCAACATCAGAAGAGACATCAAGAAGTTCATAGATAAGGTCAAAGCTAAGGTCATCACCATTGGTTAATGCACCAGTATAAAGAAATTTATCTCCTAGTTCAGCATTATCTATCGTACCTATAGCTTTCAATACAGTAGGTGTTACAGATTTGAATTGTAAGTCATTAACACTTCCTTTCTCATCTGTATCTAAAAGACCATCATCATCTGCATCTAAATCAAAATCATCATTGATAATAGTACCTATAGCCGAAGTATTACCAAGAATTCCACCTTGAATGTTACTTATAACAACGGTAAATGTTTCATCAGGTTCAATTTCGGTATCACCATTAACAGGAATAGTGATTTCATAAGTTTGAGCATTAGCATTAATTACAACATTTGTTAATGAACCACTATTTGTGTAGTCACTTGGAGAAGTTGCATTCGCTTCAGTTGTACTATTACCATCAAAAACTTGATAGTCAAATGAAATGTTTGAACTAGATATTTGGTCTAAGGCTATAGTAAATGTGAGGTTTGTTGTTCCTGAATTACCTTCTTTGACACTGCTATCAGAAATATAGATTCTTGAAGGCTCAATAATATTAGCATTGGGACAAGATGTTCCATCATTGTAAAAGGTTAAATTGGAAGTAGAAGATAACAGTTCTAACTCTCCAGTTAAAGTATTAACTTTATAGAAACCATTTTCATTGGACATCATGAAAATATCACCATCAATATCAGAAAAGACTAAAGAAATATAAGAACTTAAAGAACTTTTACTTGTTCCAATAGTAGTCATTGTTCCTGTGTCTTTATTGATTTTAACGAGTCTATCATTGTTGTAAGTACTATCATTGTCCCCATCAGAAATCAACATGGCATAAAAGTAGGTATTTGTTGCATCTATTGCCATATCCCAAAAACGTACAGAGGATGAAAGCGTAATTGTTTCAATCACTTTATTTTGAATGACATCGATTTTATACATTTTATTGTCATCTCCACCACTACCTGTAACATAGTAGTATCCATCTCTATCAAATTCACCTGTATAAAGTTGTCCTGAAGTAAAGCCTTCTACTTCTCCTCGTTCTTGTACTACTCCAGTACTATCAATCTTAACTAGTATCTTTCCATATATACCATAAATAAAGTCATCTTGTACTCTATAACCAATAGCATTATATCCACCATTTTGACTACTAAATCCTTCTCCAATACTTTCAAAACTGTAAGGTGTTGTGCTTCTATTTACATGATGTAACCAGTTTTTATCAGTATTATTTGAGCCTGTTTCTAAGTTATGTTGATTTGATATATAGAATGTGTCATTACAACTAAAGGGAGTATTAGCACAAGTAGAAGCACTTCTTGGTTCATCTGATTCTAGAGCATCCCAGTTTTTACCTGCTTTTTCATTATCATACATTTTTTGAATAGTGTTTTCATCTAATTCACCACTAAAGATTTTTACTTCATCCATATAATCTTTAAAGTGATAATGAGGGTGACCTACAGGGGTATCTGTTTTTCCTGCAATACTAACTTTAGAACGAATATATGCATTGTATTGTTTTGGTGTTCCTGACTGGGTTAGAGTTTGGAGTTGACCATCAATATAAAGTTTTGACTTTGTTACATCTCCATTGTTGAAAATAGCAACAATATGATGCCACTCATTAGCATAAGAGCTATAGTCTGTTCCCCATACATCTCCATTTACAGTATTGAATCCTAGTCTACCATCATTTTTAATATAGAAACTATATCTACTTAATGATTCTCCCCATGAGACAAGTGATGCACCCAAGTTATAACCATCTGAAGAAGTTGAACCATCCCACTTCATCCAGAAAGACACAGAGTTATTTCCTCCATCAGCAGAGTTTAGTGTTGTATCTCCAAAGTCTCTTGTAATAACACCATCTTCAAATTTTGCAGCACGATTAATAATTTTTTCACTATCACTACTTACTACAGTACCACTTACATCTCTATCAGCAATTTCAATATTTCCATCAAAATTATTTCCACTACTGTCTTTGACTTTTAAGTTTGTAAAGTCACATTCATCAAAACGGTATTCTGCTATTAGTTCAGTAGTCTCAGTACATCCACCACAACAGTCAACAGCAAAGTTAAAGTCATCCATCACAATTCCATCTGAACCAGTACTCTGGTCATCGTAAACATAAATTCTGATGTAATAAGTTTTATTTGGCTCTACAAGCATAAATTCTGTTGGGGCATATTCATAAGTTTGGTGTGACCCTGGAGTGTTTGGATTGTCTACTTCTCCCTCTGTATAGCCTTTATGTTGTGCATCAGTCAAGCTATTAAGTCGATTAGAAAAGTCCTCCGTGTCTGAGGTTAAAATAGAGAATTTATACGGGTAGTAAGCAACTTCTTCACCTTTTGCCACAGTAAATACATAGTTACTAATGTATTTTGTTCCTGTAAAGTTAGCTGTTGTAAATTTGTATTCAACGTAGTCATTGTCTTGAATCGCACCTTCTAAAGTAGTTTGGTTAACACCATTTATATTTAAACGACTACTTGCAGGAATAGCTTGAAGACCTGAACCATGTGTTTCATCAAATGCTTCATTGATAATAGTGTCATCTTTTCCAGATTTAATATCATTTGGATAGCTTTCCCAATATCGGTCGGCTTGAGCAGTATCACCCGTGGCATTATTATGCCACCAACCAGCTACATAGTTTCCTGTACCAGCTACACCACTGTCACAACTTGGAGCAGGGGTAACAACAACAGGAACATTAGTAACTTCAACATTACAAGACAAACTTTGAATATCTAAACGAGGGTTTAAATAGTTTGGCATTTGTGCAGCAGCTGTTAATGCACCAGTTTCAATATTGATTTGATAAATTTTATCATCAACCACAGAAAGTTCAATATCTGAGTTTTCAACATAAAGATTTCCATCATTAGCAAAAGAGAGACCTTCTGCTCCAATATGTCTACCATCTATATTTGGTAAATTAACTTTATGCGTTACTGTTGCTGTATTTAAATCAACTGTATAAAGTTTACTAAGTCCTCCATGACTATCAATAAGTCCATAGGCGAATCCATCTTTATTAATAGCTAAAGCAGATAACATATTAATGTCTCCACTTAATACTTTACTAGAAGTTACAGACCAGTCTGTAGGGTCAATAGTATAAAGTGTACCATCATTAAGTGCTCTTGATGTTCTAGCAACAACATAAAGTTTGTCTTTTCCAAATGCAGCACCAGCTATATCACTTTTAATATTGGTAAATTCTTTAACGTATGCTACTTTTCCATTACTTGGATTAATAGAGTAGAAATAGAGTTTATCATCATCAGTTTTGGCAAAGGTGTAGATGAGATCATCTTTTGCATAATATGCACCAGCTTGACCATCAATAGGTCTTACTTGAGTTACTGGAACAGTAGAAAAATCAAGCGTTATTTGTGATGCTTCAGGTAGTGGGTTTGCACTTGAATCTAAATAGGTTGTATATAGATTTCCAGTAGTACTTAAAGCATAACAGCTTCCATCAGTTGCTACTGGTGGTACTCCTGCATCATTTAAGAACTCAATATCTCCTAAACCAGCTGATTTTTCCCAACTATTACCAACACCACGTGTCAATTCTCTTGTACTTGCAGTTGAAGTAGCAATCGTTGTGTCTCCAATACTCTGTGCTGCTTCTTGTTGTGCATCAGAAGTTCTCATAT
>CACVAP010000071.1 GCA_902727895.1 uncultured Sulfurovum sp. | reverse complement strand
TCTAAAGATATATGTACCTTTCTCATCTGTTACTGTTGTCGAGACTACTTTTCCATCATCACAATCTTCTAATAACGTAACTTGAACCCCATTAACACCACTTTCTGTCGCATCTTGGATTCCATCTTGGTTATCATCGTACCATACTGTGTCACCTAGGCTTGCCAGTTTATCAGCATAGATTCCCATGTCCCATATAAGGTCATGTACATTTGAAGGTAAAGTAATTTGAACTGTCTTCCCTGTTAATGGGTCAACATCTGAATCTGTTGAATCGGTTCCTCCATTATCTTTTGGAGAAATCTGATATCCACTTGGTAAGTCTGTAAACCCTAAACAGTAATCACTTGGAGTTAAATCACTAAAAATATAAGTTCCACTGCTATTGGTAACTTGATCTGAAATTTTTGTGCTACAGTCGCCTTCATATAAAGTAACTTTTACCCCTTCTACACCTTTCTCTGTAGAATCTTGTACTCCATCTTTATTATCATCATACCAGACCGTATCTCCCAAGCTTGAAAGTATTACACTTGCTTTATAATTACTCTTATCACAATCATTCACCGTAGTACTTCCATCTGTTGCACTAACACAAGCTTCATTGGTATATTCTCCAGCTACAGCTGTTCCTATTTTACTGGTACAGGTCATACTTTCACCAACAACTAATGCTGTTTTTGGACAAGCAATGGCACCTTCTTTATCATCTAAAGCAGCTATTGTTGTTAAATCTACAGCCCCTGTATTCGTCACAACATATGACCAAGTAACAACATCTCCCTCATTTAAAGCTACTGCTTCAGATGTGGTATCAGCATCATTCCCGTTTGTTGCCTTTTCAATATCTATTTCAGGTGTTAACACTGGTTTATAAAAACAAAAATCAACTGTCATATCACCATTGTCATCATCTGCATCATCGGCATCATCTGTTCCTGTCTTACCATTACTCTCTGTTAGCTCTGTGTCTGACTGAAGTGCAAAAACAGCTGAAGTATATTCATTACCACTCTGTGTTTTTATATTTGAATCATTCTCGGTTATATCTTCTATATCTGTTTGCTGACTACAGGCTACATATCCTGATGGTGGAGAAACTTTAACAGCATAACTCTCATTATCTGTTAAGTTAGAAAAGTAATAACGTCCATCTGCCAATGTTGTTTGCATTGCAGATGTTGCTACTGCTACCCCTGTACTATCTAATAATGTTACATTTACATCTTCTATTCCTGGCTCATTATCATCTTGATTACCATCTCCGTTTAAGTCCTCCCATATTAATGAACCTATCCCAACGGTTACTACTGTAGGAACATCCGGTTTAAATCCAAAATCAAATGTATGATTATTGGCTCCTGAACCTTCTAAATCAGCTGCCAATATACTAACATCTGCATTATCACTAACAGCTATACCATCACTATCATTCAAATTTGCATTTGAGCCTTCACCTACATCTTGCGTTGTTAATATTTTAGTACCTAATGAGACTTGTTTACTCGCACCAGAAACATTTGGTACACGTAATAAACAGTTGCTAACTCCTAAAACTAGTTCAGTTACATTATATTTATGGCTTCCTGTAGATACGCCATCTGGATCATTAGAAAAGATATAGTGTCCACTAGCATCGGTTACAGCTGTTGAAGCTACAACACCTCCACATACTAACTCAACACTAACAGAGGCAATAGCACTTTCATTAGCATCTTGAATTCCATCACTATCAATATCTTCCCATACTCGGTTCCCTACCTCTATTGGTGCTGGATTCGAAAGAATCTCGACATCACCAATACCAGCTGCTTTCCCCATACGTCCAGAGGCTCTTGCAGCATCTCTTGAAGTCACTGAATATTGACTTGTATTTGCACCTGTATCATTATTAAAAATTTTAACTCCTGAACTATCATATTCAAGAGGATCCATTACCGTAACAAGGACTTCATTTGAACCCATAAGTAAAGACAATCCTCCAAAACTGGTTTCAGTATGACGTTCAGCTCCTTCAGATACATGAACTGCTGGAGTACCTTTATCATCACCCCAATAATATTCACCACCACCAATTCCTTGATCTTCATGAGTAGTATCACTACCAGGATCTGCATCTACACCTGCTGTACTTATCCCTCCACATTCTCCATTATTTTCCATAACCCAGATACCAGAGGTTAAACATGCTCGTAAAAGGTCTCCACCTGATTGCCCTGAAGGATCACTAGTACTTGTACCTGAGTTATCATAATTATTAGCACCTGTTGACATGGCTAACTTATCTAAAAAGCCTAAAATCATATCACCTTTTTCATCGATTTTCATATCTGATAAAATTGCTTGAGGGTGTACATATCCTTCATAATCATTTACTGTCCATGGTTCCCATTCACCTTGATTACCCCAAGCAATATTACCTCTAGCATAATCTAAATCTAAACTCAAAACTGGTGTAGTATCGAATGTAGCACCATTAAGTTTGAGCACATGAGCACTTAAGTCGTCTGCTGACCCTCCTGCTTCAGCCGAACAAACTACACCAGCATAAATATCTCCATCATGAATTTCTAATCCCCATGGTCTATGCTCACCGTTACTACAACCAGTAGCAGGTGCTGGAATGGGTATAGGATATCCTGAATGCATAGTCTTAGTTTCTATATCAATAGCAATCAACTCTTTATTATTTAAATTTACAACATATAAAATCTTATCATCTTCAGAAATATCAATCGCACCTAAACCACTACGTCCAACATCATGATATGCTGTTGCATCCCAACTAGGATCAATAAAATCAGCAGGAATAGAATTTGCAGTTGAACCATCACGAGGATCCGTACCCACATCAATACCTGCTAAAGTATTTAAATCAAGCCATGGTACAACTGTAGGTGCATTACTCAAAGCATTTTCTAAACGATATATACCCCCAATACCTAATGTTCCAAAACCAACATGACGACGAACTACAGCAGATGTATAAAGATGATTCTCAGTCTTATTAAATGCTATACCCCATAATGCACCTACTTCAGCATTCGTAGATAACATATTGCCTAAGCTTTCACCTGAATCACCAATTGCTGTATTTTCTCCATAAGTTAAAAAACCAATCGTTTTCATACTTGCTGATGTACCACCTTTTTGCCCATCACCGTTAGTATATACTGGTGTAAATATCTTCGGTGTTACAGTATGACTATAATTATTTGGATTATGTAAAGCGAAATCGGCTGTACCTCCATTAGCTACAAAGCGAATAGAAGAGTTCTTATTTTGACCATCAGGACTCTCTTTCAAGTAATCAGGAATATCTGAAAACTCTATTCTAGAATCTAAAGTTGTCGCTAAACTCCAAGAACCATCACTGGCTGTAACGGTAGAAATATTTTCAGGATATGCAGTGACTTTTATATTTTCAACCCCTAATTCATTCGCATCTTTAACCCCATAGCTATTAAGTACGGTACCATTTACTGGTAAATCTCTAAAAACAGTACCTGATACACTAGCAAATAAATGAATACTCATTAAAACTAATGTCACTAATAATTTTAAAAAGATATTTTTATTTATTATATTCATATTAAACTCCTAAATTAATTTATTAGCTTAATATTAACATATATAAAAATTTAATTAACTTAAATATATAATTATTTATTTAATATATAAGCCATATTTTAAGTTTTAAAATACTCATTAACAAAAAGAATTAAAAAATATTATTTAGAAGAAAGTTCCCATGAAGAACTACTTGTATCCCATGAAAGTCCATAAAACTTTCTATCTTCACCTCGGGATGTTTGGGCAATAAGCGAATAAGAAAAAGGAATAGTTTGAAGCTCCAAAGTATTATTAGCACGTACTTTTATTTTACGTATATGTTCATTAGCATTAGATAACTCTACTAATTGAATACTATTAGCAGCAAGCATAGAATCTTCTATTTTTAAAGCGAAAAGCCCACTTTGACGTGCAGACCCATATAATAGATACTTCCCTTGACTACTATGAAGAAGTCGTACTGTTAAAGCATCTACTCCTTCAATACGTTGTAAAACCTTTTTAGACTTAACATCAATATGATAAATCACTCCTCGATTAGTATCATAGTCAGTCTCATCAATGGCAGATACCCATAAAGTATGGTCATCACAATCATAATCTAAAGAAATTACGCCATAAGGGTTATTGCCTCCAGCTCTCACCTCATCCAATGACATCCACACTGAGAGTTTCCCCGAATTGGTATCAAGCTTATAAATACTCTTTTGAAACTCAAATGTGTTTTCTTTAACAGAAATATAAGGCATAGGCGTTAAATACATATTTCCTTTAGGATCAAGAGCATACGTAGAAAAATGGTCAAATTTCTCCCATGTCTTCAGATGTACAGCTTTACCTAGCCCTTGCCCATACAAAAAAACCAAACCTTTATGTTGCTGTTGAGAAAGGTCAATGGCAATGGGTTGAGGTATTTTCAACTTATTTAAAAAGTTTGGATGTTTCGCACAAGACTGTTGTTTTGAAAAAGTACCAATGTCATTAACTTTCTCCTTCTCAACCACAGTACTGTTTTTTTGCCAAATAGTAACAAAAGCTACAACTAGCACGAGCAAAAGGGAAATAACAATCGGTAAATATTTTTTCATAATCTTCTCACTTATTTAATGGGTACAAATTTAGGACCAACCGAACAAGGAAACTCTTTAACCACTAAACGTCCATCTTCCAAAACTGTATCAGCCCAACAATACTCTTGACCTGCTCGTGCATCATTTTGTATTTTGGGTACATACCAAAAGACCAAGTCTTGACCCTCAATATTTTCTCTAGTCTCCAAGTAACGTTCTACCCCATCTTCATCCAGTTTACAACAAGAACCTAAAGTGAGTAAATCTAAATCTCCCTCATCCTCTTTAAAGCGAGTGACAAAGACACGGGCATTGTCTCCCCTGCTTCCATCATTAAACTGTCCTCTGTTAGGCTCTACATAATAACCTTTTTGCTTTGCTCCTTGAATCTTATACAAATACTTATTTTCAGCATAAACTTTAGCTTCAGATTGTAAATCTACCCCTTCAGTGAGCCACTTGTCCCATGTTCCACTGTATTTATAGAATGATTCATTATTTAATGCCATATCTATTCGCATCACAGGTCTATAGATTGCTTTTTCACCACAACCACGACCAATGTTTACTCCTACTACTCTAAAAGAGCCATCATTGTAAAACTCAAAACGATTTTCATAACGGTAATTACATGCCATTGGCCATTTAGGATTACGATAATCTTGTAACAAATAGAAACCAACTTTTTTCCCCTCTTGCTTTAAAGGAAAAACTCTTGGAGCATTAAAAGGTAAAACTACCGAAGTTGAAAACATCGGACAACCCATCGCATCGTTATAACCAAATAAAAACTTGTCTTCCTCGCTTACAAACTCTACTTGTCGCCCAGCTAAGACCACATTCTCTTGCTCAGACACACTTCCCTTACCTTCATATGCCACATGCCAGTCTACAATCTTTGCTGATTTTAAAACAGCTTCTCCTTTAAAAATAGCATCTACTACTTCCAGTCCATCAGAACCTGTTATACGATAAGCAAGTTTCCAACCATCTTCTTCATGTACTGTATCTTTTTGACAGTAATTCTCCATAATCTCACGGTTTTGCAAAGAACGCTCAGAGATACAAGCAGGAGTAGCTGTCTTTCCAAGCCCTGCCCATTTTGCAGCTGTTAATTTTAAATCTGTTAAATCTACAATAGCCCAAAGGGCTTCTGCTTTATCATGGTAAGAAAAAGTCGGTGCAACACAAAGGTGTTCTTTATTTTCACAAGGAGAGTTGTTAAGTGAGCCTCGTACATTTGCCATACTCATCTCTTTAATACTTGGTGCTTCACCTAACTCTTTTTTCACTTCAGGAGCATTAAGGGCAATGGCTTGGGCTATTTTTTTAAGCCGTAAACTAATATCTGGTTGCATGTCTTTAAAATGTTTAAGTTCCAAAAGTTGCATCTGCTCGGCATCCACAATGGCTCTTGTTGTGGTATTAGTCACATAGTTGTATTTCACAGCTTGATAACAAGGATTTTTTTGGCAAATACTTTTACTTCTGTCGCTTAGAACCGAAACAATGGCTGGTCGAATGCTCATCATATCATTGTGTTCAATCTGACCTTTAGTATTACGTGTATCTTTCAAAAATTCTCTATTTTTTAAAAGAAAGTCTTGAACCCTTTTAGCTTTTTCATCAAGCTCAACATTCTCTAAAGGTAACAGACCTTTATGCTTTTTCAAATCTTCTAAATATTCTTGAACTTCTTGTAAAGATTCATTTTTTTCCTTAGCATCTTTAGGCAATACAATTCGTTCAGAATCCAAAGTATAACCAGCACGTTCACCACTAAACCAATAAACCCCAATGGCTAAAAAACCAAAGACCAAAATAACAATACTTATTTTTGTTTCTCTACTCAATACTTTATCCATTCATTTCAAAATAATAAGGTGCCTGATATTCAATATAAATCAAACTCACTATAACTAAAAAAAGTATAGTGACTACAAGCTTAAGTTCTTGCTGTGATAGTTTTTTATATCGCCTATAATGTACAAAAAAAGAAACAAGAAAAACTGACATAAATAGATGTTGTACTCTAAAACCATAAAATCTATCTAAAAGTGTTGCCCCCAATACTATAAAAAAAACAAATACTACTTGCTCTTGCCATTTAGCAGGAGTGACTAATGGGTCTGTCAACATAAAATAGATAAATAACATAAAGGTAACAGAGTAAAAACGATGAGATATCTGTTGAAAGGTAATAGTAGGATCAAAATAGACGACAAGAAGATATTGTAATAGTAAATAAAAAAAGATAAACAAAAAAGGAATAAGCACTCGCCCTACCCGTACTAAAATACTTAAAGCCAAAACAAAAACCACCATGGAAAAAAGCACTTCATCCCCAAATTGACCTGTGACAAAGCGAGCATCCTCATAAAAAAAGAGTAGAGCTATGATTAATGCAAAATTAGAAGGATTAAAGAAGTGTTTAGAACTTAAAGTCAAAAAATGTTTTTGTGCTAATCCTAAAGTGATAATAAGAAAATAAATCCATATAGAACTGGCATAAATAAGTACCATAACCCCAACGGCTGTTGTTAAGGCTGAATAAGAAACATAAAATTCTCTAGAAGAATTAAAATATAAAAAGATATGTTCTATAACAAGTGTAAAACATAAGATAAAAACAATGTCTATCCAAGTCAGATAGACATTAGCTGTAAAAAAACCAATTACTAACAATAGTAAAAGGTTTAAACTTTGATGTAATTGTATAGACAAAAAAATCTACTGTCTATTTAGCATCAATAATTTTATCTGCTTCTTTAAAAACTTTATTGACATTGTCCTTTATCCATTTACTATCCATCCACTCTTCTGGACGTACTTCAGCTCCTTGAACTAAAATACCAAAATGTAAGTGATCCCCTAATGCCAAACCAGACTTACCCGTTTGAGCAATTGAGAAACCTGATGCAACTTTGTCACCCTTTTGAACCAAAACATTTGAACAATGTCCATAAAGTGTATAAAGCCCTAAACCATGATCAATCATTGGCATGTTTCCATAAATTCCATTATACTCATCATAAACAACCGTACCAGGATTTGATGAGACAATTTTTGCCATTTTTGTACTTGCCATATCTAAACCAACATGATAGGACTGAGAAATCTCCTGATCTTTATTCTCATAATAATAATGACGTTCATCACCAAATGAAGCAACTTTTGCACCATTTTTCAATGGGTAAAACTTCTTAATCTTCCAAGAATCTAACATCTCATCTGAAACCTTTCTAGAAAGCGTATGAATAATATCTTCATTTTCCAGTCTCATTGTTTCATTGATGGTCTTTAACTTCTCTAAACGGTTATCTATAGTAGAAAACTTTGGTTCTGTATCAATTAAATCAGAAATTTTTCCATCAATAAATTTATCTTTAGCCTCTATCCAAGAAGTTTTATATTTTTTTGCCAACAAATAAAGAGGAATGTTAGAAGTACGTTTATTCCCAGCCATATCTTCTGCTCTAATATTTGCTACAAAATTTTCAACATTAAAGGGCCAAGCTATCAGTGTTGCATAATAACCCTCTTTTTTGTAAGGCTGTGCTCTAAATGTTCTTCCAGCTGCTTCTACTACAAAACTCTTTAACGCTGCATCTTTTACTTGAAAAACAACTAAAGCAGAACCACCTTTAGTAATAGAGTATGAATTGGAAAGTATGTTAATGTCTGGACGCTTATAGTCTACATGTACATTAATTCTTTTAACTACTGTATTTCCTTGAAAAAAATTCCAATTACTTTTGTCTGTTGCTGTAAAAGTAAGCTGTAGTTTTGTTGCTCGAGGATCTAATAAAACACCGTTAATAGCTTTTTTAGGATATTTAATTTCAACTAATTTTTCATTAACACTTTCAAGTATCATTTCATTGGCAACAATTATTTCATGCTTACCATCATTAACTGTAACTTTATATGATTTTAAATTACTCTCATCACTTAATTTAATCTGTAAAGGATCTTTGCGATTCCAATAAATAAACTCTTCAGCATCTAAACTAGGGGCATTACGTTCAAAACTCTTTGAAGTATAAACAAAAGCTCCTCCTGCGATTAATGCAATTAACATTATTATCCATAGAGAACCTGAACTCTTATCACTGCCATAACCTCTTCTTCTATAACTCATTCAACAACCCTTTTTCTTTTATCTCTATTTTTATTTCATTTAATAATTTATTTAAATCTACTGTGTGACAACTAAATCCAGAAGCCATCAAATGACCTCCTCCACCAAAACGTACAGCCAAGGCAGAGACATTCGCTGCGTCACTACGAAATGAAACTTTAATTCTACCATCAAGTTCGACAAGTAATATCGAAATTTTCACTGTTGCTAAAGCCATACCATGATCAATGATTCCAACTAAATTTCTAATATCTGCTCCAGATTTTTCTAAATTATCTTTAGTAATTATCATAGACGAAACTTGTGCATCATCCCAAAGCTCTAAACTGTTCAAAGCAAAACTTAAAAGTCTTAATGAACTTAAAGAGTTTCGTTGTGTTAAGTTTCGGTTCACCACTTCAAGATTTATTCCAAAAGAAATTAATTCTGAAGCGACTCTAAAAACATGCTCATTAACATTTAATGTTACAAAGTTTTGAGTGTCAGTTAGCAAAGCCACGTAAAAACAAGTAGCTGCATCTTTAGTTATTTTAAAATCATTTTTTAATAACTCATAAGCGACCATGGAAGCAGAAGCACAAGACCCATTTACAATGTTTAAAGTGCCATAATTGGTATTAGATTGATGGTGGTCAATATTCACTATTTCTCTTAAACTTAAATCAAACCCAAGCATATCAATACTACCCGAGTCACAAGCTATAATTAAACTATTATCAAAGTCAATTTGATTTTTTATTTTAGCAAAATGAGGTAAAAAATCTAAGCACTTAGGTAACATTTTATCCAGATTACAGATTTCGACCTGCTTTCCGAAACTTTTAAGCACACTATAGAGTCCTAACCCTGTTCCCAAAGTACCTGCATGAGGTAGTCTATGTGTCAAAATTGTTATTTTGTCATACTTTTCTAAGAGTACTTTAAATTTTTCGGTCAAACAATTAACCTTCCATTTTCATAGATAAGTCAATCCAGTTTGCCTGATGAATCAATGAACCAGAAGAAATAGCATCTACCCCAGTTTTTGCAATCTCTTCTATGGTATCAAGCGTAACATTTCCACTCGCTTCCAATAAAATATGTCGGTAGTTTTCATTTCTAAATTGCACCACTTCACGGATGGCTTCATTAGTCATATTGTCACACATGACAATGTCAGCTCCAACCTCCATTGCAGCTTTAACCCCTAGTAAGTCTTCACACTCAATTTCTACTTTAGAAGTAAAAGGAATTTTCTGACGTACTTCAACCATGAACTCACCTAGATTATCAATGGTTTTTAAATGTGTATCTTTTAACATCAAACAATCATCTAATCCCATACGGTGGTTAACTCCCCCACCACAACGTACAGCATACTTTTCAAACTCTCTAAGCAATGGTCTGGTCTTACGTGTATCTAGCAGCTTTACCCCATAAGGTTTTACTTTCTCCACAAACTTAGCTGTTAAAGTAGCTATAGAAGAGGCATGTAAAGCAATGTCTAAAAGAGTACGTTCTAAGGCAAGAATAGATTTTGAATTTCCAGAAATAAAAAGAACTTTTTCACCTATTTTAAAAGTAGAAGTATCTTCAACATGCCATTCAAGTTTTAAATCATACATCTTAGCAGCAACTTCTATGTACTCACGACCTGCAAACACACCATCTGACTTAGCAATAATATACGCTCTAACTTCCTTGCCAACAGAAATGCGAGAAAAAAGGTCACCACGTCCTATGTCTTCACTTATCATTGCTTCTATAAAATTGTGTTTTAACATCTGTCGTGACCTTCTGTTTTTTTTGAAATTATATCATTCAAGTTCTTTTTTTTTGATATAATTCTTAAAACTACAGTTAAAAAAGAATATTATCATGCCAATAAATTTAATCGCAAAAAATAAAAAAGCCTATCATGACTATGAAATACTAGAGAAATTTGAAGCAGGTATTGTGCTACAAGGTGCAGAGGTAAAAGCCCTCCGTGCCAAAAGAGCCAACCTAAGTGATGCTTTTTGTCGTTTTATCAAAGGTGAACTTCATCTTATGAACACACACATAGCCCACCTCGACACGACCAATGCAAATTTTGCAAGAGACACAAGAAGTCCAAGAAAGCTATTACTCCATAAAAAAGAACTGGATAAACTTTTTGAAAAAGTACAAAAAGATGGATTAACAATAGTTCCTCTTATGCTTTACTTTAATGAAAGAAACTACATGAAAGTAAGTATTGCTGTGGCTAAAGGGAAACAACTTCATGACAAACGTGAGACGATGAAGCGTAAAACCCAATTACGTGAAGCTGCACAGGCTATGAAAAACTTTAAATAAGCCTATAGTCTAATAGTAGAAACTAATAACATAATTATAACAAGTAAAAAAGCACTTATTAATCAGTCCTTAGAGATAATTCTAATACAACTATTATAAAAGGCTTAACCTTACCATGAGAAAAACTAAAATTGTTATTACTTTAGGGCCCTCAACCTCTACATTAGACATGATTCAAACACTTATAGCCCGTGGTGTTAATGTCTTTCGTTTAAACTTTTCACACGGCGACCATGAAACACATGCAAATAATATCTCTCTAATCCGTCAAGCATCAAAAAACTTAGATACAGAAGTTGCCATTTTACAAGATATTTCTGGACCAAAAGTACGTATTGGTAAAATAGACGGTACACTTATACTTAAGCAAGGTGACACACTAACACTTTCTAAAAAAGAAGATGAAAGTGACCCTTATAACCTAGCACTCTCTTATACACTCATTATTGATATGGTCAATATTGGTGAAGAAGTTTTCTTTGCTGATGGAACACTTCAAACTGTTGTAATTGACAAAGATGCAGACAGCCTCAAATTAAAACTACTTAATGACGGTGAACTTACTTCTAGAAAAGGAGTAAACTTTCCTAAAACCAATTTAAATATCTCTGCCATTACTAAAAAAGATGAAGAAGACATTGAGTTTGGTTCAAAACATGACATTGATATTGTCGCTCTCTCTTTTGTTCAAAATAGAAAAGACATTTTAAAAGCAAAACAAATCATGGCAAAACATGACTTTAATCCCTTCATTGTTTCTAAAATCGAAACAGGTGAATCTATTACCAACTTAGAAGAAATTCTTGAGGTTTCCGATGGTGTTATGGTAGCACGGGGAGATCTTGGTGCAGAATTTGGGGTAACAAAACTTCCTAGAATACAAAAGCACATTATTGCTGTAGCCAATAGAATGAACAAACCTTCTATCACAGCCACACAAATGTTAACCAGTATGAAAGACAATCCATTCCCAACCAGAGCAGAAGTAAGTGACATTGCCAATGCTGTTTACGATGGAACCGATGCTGTAATGTTAAGTGATGAAACGACCATAGGTAAATTCCCTATTCAATCAGTAGAAGTTTTACATGACACCATTAAAGATGTTGAAGAAGACTACCCCTACTTCAAAGAGTTTAACGAAGTAAGTGAAGGTGAAGCTGTTTCTAAAGCAGCTGTAGAGTTGGCTAAGAACTTATCACATGAAGCCTTGGTTCCTTTTACCATGTCAGGTATGTCAGCACAAACACTTTCAAAATATAGACCCAAACAAAGTATTTATGCTGTATCACACTCACTTAAAACACATAGACAACTGAGCCTTGTTTGGGGAGTACGTCCACTGTTTATTATGGATCCAGTAAAAAACCCAACAAAACTTCTCTATGATTTTGTTAAAAAGATTTTAGATGAAAAACGTGTAAGTGAAGACAAACGTTTCATTGTAACCATTGGTTCAACCACAGGGGAACAAGGTTCAAGTAACTTGATTCGACTACTTAACAAAGAAGGAATGGAAGCTGTATTGGCTTCAGAGTTTTAACGCTAAATAAAAACACCCACAATGACTTTCACAGCCAACAGTGAAAGTAAAACTTTTAAGATGGTAAGAAACTTCTTACCATCTATTATATCCCTAAGCTTCGTTCCAGCATAACTTCCTGCAACTGCTCCGATAATCATCGCTGTTAAAAGTGTAATGTATTCAGAGAATACAAAACCAAAGAATATAAAAACAATAACTTTTAATATATGGGTAATACTCTTTAATGCAGCAGCTGTGGCAACAATGACATGTTTATCATCATAATCCTTAACCAATAAAGTATTGGCTAATGGTCCCGTTGCACCCACAACTATGGAGAGACCTGTTTGAAAAAATCCAATGACCACATAAGATTCATAGCGTTTTATTTTTTCATTAAATGTTTCGCTCCACAACGAAAGTAAAATATAAAAACCTATAAATAACGGAACATACTCCAAAGATATAAAATATAAAATGGAAGCAAAAACAGAGATTCCCAAAATAGAACCCAGTAAAAATTTAGGGATAACTTCTAGCTGTACATCTTTATACCCAAAGATAGCCCTTGAAAAGTTACTTGACATCTGTGTTAAGGCATGTACTGGGATAATCGCATTCAACGGTAAAAAGGAAGGTAAGATAGCAATCAATATCATACCTCCACCCAGTCCAACAACCCCAGCGATTGTTGAGGTAAAAAAGCTAAGTATTCCTAAAAGTAGTTCTTCTTGCATGTCTATCCATTCCATGAAATTTTACGAAGCTAATTTTAGCATAAGTTTAAATTATATTTTCACCAAGTATCTTCCAACTGCTTTTCCAGCTAGTAGTTTCTCATAGGCATCAGCTATTTCATCGAATGATATTTCTTTTGTTAAACTATCAAGTGTTGACACTTTAAATTCATTTGCTATTTTTTCCCAAGCTGCAATTTTCTTTTCAAGTTTTGCTTCAACTGAATCAATTCCTATTAGTCTAACCCCTCTTAAAATAAATGGAAATACATTGGTGTTTAACTCATGCGAAGCTGTTAATCCACAACAAGTTGCAACACCATCATACTTTACAGCCTTTAGTGCTTCAGCTAAAATATTTCCTCCAACTGTATCCACAACACCTGCAAATCGTTCTTTTACCATTGGTTTTTTATTTTCAATATCAAAATCTTTTCTGAGTATTACTTCTTTTACCCCTATTTTTTTTAAAAATGGAATTTGCTCTTCTTTTCCTGAGATTGCCACTACTTCAAACCCAAGCTTAGCCAAGATGGCAACAGCCATAGAACCAACACCACCTGTTGCACCTGTTACAAGTATCTCTCCATCTTCTTTTTTAACCCCATTGGCTAAGAGTTCATTAACACTAAGTGCAGCCGTAAGTCCAGCCGTTCCATAGGTCATAATCTCTTTGTCGCTTATGTTTTCTGGCATTTTTACAACCCATGAGGCTGGAACTTTTACAAATTCACTGTGACCACCATTGGTATTCATACCCATGTCATATCCTGTCACTAAAACTTTTTCTCCCACTTCAAAGTCAGTAGAATTTGACTGTTCAATTATTCCTGCAACATCAATACCAGTCACATGTGGGAAAACTCTTGTTACCCCAGGATTTCCAACAGAACTTAAAGCGTCTTTGAAATTTAACGATGAATATGAAGTTTTTATGAGTACTTCATTCTCTTCAATTACAGGAACCTCTATGTCTTGAATTCCAGATTTAAATTTTCTATCTTCTATTTTTTCTACAATAAATGCTTTCATGTTTTTCCTTTTATGGTTAATTTGAATAAGAGTTTAGCTAAAATACAACATAAAAGGAAGAACTTACTAAAAAGTAAGGTACTATCTAAAAAGATACTATAAGCTTTAAAAGGTACAAAAATGACTAAAGAAAAAGAAAATATAAAGCTAGAAATATGTCCGGTAGAAACAGCCATAAATGCCTTAGCTGGAAAATGGAAGATACTTATTTTATGGTATTTAAGGTCTGAAACAAAAAGGTTTAATGAACTTCAAAAACTACTTCCACGAACCACTCAAAAGATGCTCATCCAGAAACTAAGAGAATTAGAAGCTGATGGCATAGTCCACCGAGAAGTTTACCCTGTTGTTCCTCCAAAAGTTGAATATTCATTAACTGAGTATGGAGAAACTTTGAAGCCTTTGTTGAAGCAATTATATTTATGGGGTGAGATTCATAAAGAGAATGGAAAGAAGTAGGAAAATAGTTCTTAGACTTATAATTTAGTAAAATCTCTATACTTATTACCCATTTCAAAATTACTTAAACATATATTCTTCTCTTAATACAATTCTAAATAAATCTAGCTATTATCACTTAATTAACAAGGACACTTCATGTTAAAAAAGATAATATTTTTAGGATTAATACTAATGAATACCCAAGCTAACGAACTTAAAAACGAAGAGTCACCCTATTTACTCCAACATGCCAACAACCCTGTCAACTGGTTACCATGGGGAGAGAAGGCTTTGAAAAAAGCGAAAAAAGAAAACAAGATTATTTTTCTTTCTATTGGGTATAGTACCTGTCATTGGTGTCATGTTATGGAACATGAATCATTTGAAAATGAAGAGGTAGCTCAAGTACTTAACAAAGACTTTATAAGCATAAAAGTTGACCGTGAAGAGTATCCAAACATTGATAAATACTACCAAGGTATCTACCAAATGATGAATCAAAAATCTGGTGGATGGCCCTTAACAGTCATTATGACACCTGATGCACAAGTTTATTTTACTGCAACTTATTTACCTCCTAAAGCCAAATACCAAAACAAAGGTTTAGATGAAATTTTACCTGACCTTTATGACTTGTACCACAACCGAAAAGAACTCATAACGACCATGACTTACAACATTGAGAAAGCTATTAAAAAGAAATCTCTTTTAGAAGAGAATACTTCCATAACGCTTGATGAAAACCTTTCTAGTATATTTGTTAGCCAAATAACAGAAAGTTTTGATAGTAAGTTTAAAGGTATTGGGGAACAGCCAAAGTTCCCACATGCCACAACTTTTGACACCCTTTTAGACATTGCAAGACTTACCCTGAACTTTGATGCAAAAACCATGGCAGATGATGCCCTAACAGCCATGGCTAAAGGGGGGATAAATGACCAAATAGAAGGTGGTTTTTATCGTTACTCCACGGATGAAGCATGGATGATTCCTCATTTTGAAAAGATGCTCTACACCAATGCTGAACTCCTTGAAACCTATGCTAACGCCTACAAGATGTCTGGTAATAAGTTTTTCAAAAAGACCATGGATGAAACCATCGAAAATATCTATGCACGTTTTGAAAAAGAAGATCTTTTCTACTCAGCATCCGATGCAGATAGCGATGGGGTAGAAGGAAAATACTTTGTCTTTGAGTATGAAAAAACACTCAAAGCTTTAGAAAAAGAAGGTTTCTCTAAACACGATGCTGAGGTAGCTCTTGTTTACTTTAACATCACAGAAGATGGGAATTTTGAAGAAGAAACAAATAATCCTTATTTAACAAGCCATGAAGAGCCTGAAAATATAGCTAAAATAAAAGAACTACTCCTAAACATTAGAAAAGAGCGAAACTACCCTTTTGTAGACTACAAAGTACAAACATCTTGGAATGCTCTTTTTATTAATGGACTTTTGAAAGCTGGAGAAAATGAAAAAGCACTAAAATCTTTGGATACCTTGATTGAAAAGCTCTACTTAAAAGATGAACTTTACCACCAAGTGATTATGGGTAAGACACCTAAAGTAAAGGGTTACTTAGAAGACTATGCCTTTTTAATCTCCTCACTCATCGAAGCTTACCAAGCGAATTTTGACGCTAAATACTTAGACTTAGCCATAAAACTAAATGCACAAAGCATCAAGAAGTTCTATAAAGAAAAGCAGTGGATGATGTCAGATGACAACTTCAAAGCCATAGCAGATTTCAATGATACTCCATACCGTTCAGCCATAGCTGTGAGTATTGAAAACATTTTAAAACTAGCACACTTAACTGATGACTACGATGCCTATGACCTAGCTTCAAATATGTTAACACTCCATGCCAAACAAATCAACCAAGTACCAAGTGCCATTCCTTACGCTACAAAAATTTCACTCATGCTACAAAATGGTGTGGTGATTATAAAAGCTAATAAAGAAAACTTGTTAGCACATCAAAAAGAGATAGATGAACTCTACTATCCTTATGTACTTACCAAGGCTGTTAAAGTAGATGATTTTTCAGTATGTACGATGCAAAAATGTTTCTCTACGAATACTAAAATAGATAAAATATTGGGTGATATTGAAAGTAAAAGATTTTAAAATTGTAGGACTTGAGTGGAAAACTTATTTAGTTTTATTCCACTCAAAGTAAGTCTTCGCTTTTGAGATATTGCAGTAGTCAAAACGTACAGCTTCACCTTTTTTTTCTATACTGAATCCAGTTTCATCAGCTGATACCATTTCACCTCTTTCTTTGTCTCCACCGTTGATTTTGAACTTAACACGTTCACCAACTGCAGCAATAAAGTGTGTAGGGTTTTCAAGTTTACGCTCAATACCTGGAGAAGATACTTCTAAAAAGTATGCTCCATGCATAGGAGGATTCACATCAAAAAATACAGAAAGCTCATTTGAAATCTCTGCACAAAGATCAAGGTTTACACCTCCCTCTTTAGTAATAAATACTCGGTAAATTGTATTGCTATCTTCTTGGGCTGTTTCAGTTCCATAAAAACTTGCACCATTGGCTTTAACAATCTTTTCTATCTGTTCATTAAGATTCATTTGCTTTATCCTCATCATCATTTTCGTGACGTTTACCTAT
This sequence comes from uncultured Sulfurovum sp., assembly GCA_902727895.1. Taxonomy (GTDB): domain Bacteria; phylum Campylobacterota; class Campylobacteria; order Campylobacterales; family Sulfurovaceae; genus UBA1140. Next base: position 2,280 of record CACVAP010000071.1, on the reverse strand, counting down.
CTCTTTAAATAGTGCTTCTATTTTTGAAATATCTTCTAACTGACTATCAAATTCAAAAGTAAATTTTGGTGATTTAAACCAACCTTCACTCTCGCGAACATAAGTAGACAAAAAACCTGAAACAGCTCTAAGTTGCTTTAAGGCTTCGCCTTGTTCTTTTTCACTTAAGTATGATTTGTCAAGGTAAACTTTTGCATCATATCGTCCACGTGAACATACAACAGCTGTTACAGCTAATGCATTAATACGATTGTCATTCAATCCAGAAAAAGCCTCTGGAAGTAACTCAACTAAGCGAGACTCAGTTCTTTTTCTTTTTATCTCTTCTTCTCTCATTTATATTCCTGAATATAGAGGGTAGACACAGAGTCACCCCTGTGATACAGCTAGACTAGTCTAACTGTACTTGTTCTTCTACCATTTTGAACGTTTCAATTACATCGCCATCTTTAATGTCGTTGTAGTTATGAAGCATGATACCACACTCGAAACCGTTCTTAACTTCTTTAACATCATCGTTAAATCTCTTAAGAGATGAAATAGTCGTTGTGTAAACAACAACACCATCTCTAATAAGTCTTGCACCAGCGTTACGAACAATCGTTCCGTCTGACACTTTACAACCAGCAATGGTTCCAACTTTAGCAACAGTAAATGTCTCACGTACTTCTGCCTGACCAGTAACCTCTTCAGAGATTGTAGGAGACATCATACCACCAAGAAGTGCTTTAACATCATCAAGTAGTTCATAGATAATTGAGTATGTTTTAATCTCAACACCAAGCTCTTTAGCTCTCTTCTTAACTGCACCAGTAGGTCTAACGTTAAATCCTAAGATGATTGAGTGTTCTGATGCATCTGCAAGTTGAACATCTGACTCAGTAACCCCACCAACACCTTCATGAATAACGTTAACTTTAACTTCTTCATTTTTAAGCTCTGCCAATGTTCCCTTAATTGCTTCAAGAGAACCCTGAACATCAGTCTTAATAATAACTGGTAACGATTTAAGGTTACCCTCTTTAATAATTGCAGAAAGATCATCAATCGTAACTTTTGTACTCTTAGAAAGTTCTTTAGTTCTAGCATACTCAGCTCTTTTATCAGCTAATTCTCTGGCTTCTTTTTCAGAATCCATAACAACCAATACATCACCAGCATTTGGAACTTCTGAAAGACCAACAATTGCAGCAGGAGTTGAAGGTGCAATTGATTTTGCTCTTGTACCATCATCTAAGATCATCGTCTTAACTTTACCAAATTTTGTACCAACAACAAAAGCATCACCAATATTTAATGTACCATTATGAACAATAACATTTGCAGTTGCACCAAAACCTTTTTCTAAAGAAGACTCAACAACAATTGCTTTTGCATTTCTTGATGGATCAGCTTCAAGTTCAAGTACTTCTGCTGTAAGAAGAAGTGTCTCAAGAAGTTCATCAATTCCTTCACCAGAATGTGCAGAAACAGGAACAAATTCATGCTCTCCACCCCACTCAATAGGTGTAATCTCAAGTTCAGCCAATTGACCTTTTACCAACTCTGGGTTAGCAGCTTCTTTATCCATTTTGTTAATTGCAACAACAATAGGTACACCAGCAGCTTTTGCATGAGATACAGCCTCTTTTGTTTGTTGCTTAACACCATCATCAGCAGCAACAACAATAATAACAATATCTGTCGCTTGAGCTCCACGTGAACGCATTTCAGTAAAGGCAGCGTGACCAGGAGTATCTATAAATGAAATCTTTTTACCATTTTTAGTTACTTGGTAAGCACCAACATGTTGTGTAATTCCACCAGCTTCTTTGTCTGCAACTTTAGTTTGTCTAATTCTGTCAAGAAGTGAAGTTTTACCATGATCGACATGCCCCATAATTGTAATAATTGGTGCTCTCTCTTCAGGGTTTTCATCTTCAATTGCATCATAAACTTTAACATAGTCAAGTGCATCCAATGGATCAATTGTATGTACTTCGACGTCAAATTCTTCTGCAAGAATTTCAATAGAATCTTTATCCAAGAAGTCATTTTGTGTAAACATTGTTCCTAAAGTAAATAGAACTTTAATTACGTCACCAGTTGAACGACCAACTTTTTCAGCAAATTCGTAAACTCTTACATTTTCTGGAATTTCAATAGAAGTAATAATTCCTACATTCTCTTCTTTCATGTACTTTTTACGTTTACCACCACGTCTTAGTCCAGATGGTCTACGACGACCACCTTGTCCACCACGTCCATGATTTTGTTGAACACCACCAGCAGCAGCTCTTT
>CACVAP010000070.1 GCA_902727895.1 uncultured Sulfurovum sp. | reverse complement strand
CGAGCTACTTCTATTCGTGGCTTTCTTGTTAAGCTAAAACTGTTTATTTTAGCTTACTCCATTGATAGGTTTTTTAAACTTTCTAAACAACATCAAGAATTGGCTTTTAATTAGCAGTTTGGGTTAATGTAGGAAGAAAAAATGAACAAACTGGAACTAAAAACTCAAGACCTAATGCAGAAAAAAATGATGTTGACCCTATTATAAGAGAAAGAGAAGCATTAGAAGATTTAAGAAATGAAGGTATGAATATAGAGTTTGAACCCTATGAAAAAAAATGAATAATAAAGAAGTAAAGTAATGAATAGTAGCATACGATTTTTTATGACTAAAGAAGATAAAGAAGAGGTTTTTAATAAATTTAGAGATAGTGATTATGATATTTTAGATGAAAAAGATTATCCTATACAGATATTTTATAGTTGTGGAGCATTATAGTGTTCAGTTTTATTTTTCTAAACAATTTGATAAAATACTTACTATAGGTTCGTTTGGAATTAAAACTAGAAACGAGAGTGAAGATAATAAACGATGTGAAAAGCTATATAAGAAGATGAGAAAATGGATTAAAGATAATTATACAAATAATTTAGTTGTTTTTAATACTAAAACGATGAAAAGAGAAGATGCAAAGCCCTCTTCTGGTGGAGGTATTTGGGTAAGTTCAAGAGTAGAAAAACTTTTGGAAAACAATCTCAGAATACTTTTAGTGAATTTTATATAAAAAAACAATGAATAATATTCAAATCTTAGCGTCAGGTAACAACTAGCTATCTGATTCCTCTAAAAACCTTCAAGTAGTAATCATGTACATTTACTTTATAGATTTTAAATTGTCCTGTCCAACCGTACAAACAGACTCTTTGACTAAAAAAGTGATGTGGTAACCTAAATTCATACATCCTTATAAACTTCAACTTCACCTATCAGAAAGAACTCAAAGAATTTTTATAGTTTGCCAAGTATCTAAGTAATGTACTACGCCCTACTCCAAAAGAATCAGCGATCTGTTGATTCGTCATCTCACCTTTTTTCTGTGACGCCATAGCCTCAACAACCTGTTCGTCACTCATCTTCCGTTTAGCCCCAAACTTCACACCACGCTTTAATGCTGACTTAATACCATCAGCTTGTCTTTCAGCTCTTAAATCTGTTTCAAACTCTGCAATAACAGAAAGTAATCCCATCATTAACCAACCTGTACTAGAGCTTGTAGCAAAATCTTGTTGGGTTGCTTTAAACTCAACACCTTTTTCTTTAAGTATTTCAAGAATTTTATAAAGGTCTAAAGTACTCCGTGAACATCGGTCTAGTCTAGTAACCATAATATATCACCCTCACGAACATAATCTAAAGCACTTTCAAGTTCTACACAACTTGTTAAAGATGTACCACTTTTCTTCTCTTGAAAAATCTTCTCACATCCTGCTCTTGTTAAAAGTTCAATTTGAGCTTCTAAGTTTTGTCCTCTGCTACTTACTCTTGCATATCCTATTTTCATCATTAACCTTTTTAAATCTAAAGTGTATTTTAATTCTTTAGACTTATAGAGACATTATAGTGAGACTTGTTATGAGATACTTAACTTTGGGATTGTGTGAAAAGTAGGATACTGTCTCAAAAAGTGTCTAAACTAATCTATCCCCTACAATTTATATTAAAAAATTGATAGACCAGTTTTTTTTGCAAACAATTCTAATGCTTTAGTTCCTAAAAGCGAGTTCCCTTGGGCATTTAATCCTGGAGACCAAACAGAAATCCCCATTTTTTTAGGAACCACAACAACAATACCTCCACCAACACCACTTTTTCCTGGCAAGCCAACATGAAATGCGAAATCTCCAGAAGCATCATAGTGTCCACAGGTTAACATTACGGCATTAATACGTTTTGCTTGTTCTTCGGTAATATATTTTATGCCACTAATTGGATCAACTCCATGGTTAGCTAGATAAAGCATCGCTCTTGAAAGCATTTTTGTATTCATCTCAATAGCACAGTGTTTAAAGTAGGTTTTTACAACATCATCTACATTATTATCAAGATTATTAAAACTTTTCATCAGGTTTGCTAAGGCTATATTACGAAAACCATGATCCATTTCTGATATTGAAACATTTTTATTATAAGTAATAGAACTATTACTGGCAATATCTTTGATAAATTGAAATATCGCATTTGAGCTATTTATACTGTTGTGATAATGACTAATCAAAGAGTCTGTAACATTTAAAGCTCCAGCATTAATAAAAGGGTTCCTAGGTATACCTTGTTCATATTCAAGTTGAACAAGAGAATTAAATGGGTTTCCTGATGGTTCACGTCCAATTCTTTTATATAAGTCTGTACTATAAAGTTTAAGTGCCATAGTAAAGGTAAATACTTTTGAAATACTTTGAATGGAAAATAGTGTATTGGAATCACCTGTACTATATTCTGTACCGTCAAAAAGTGTTATGGACATTCCAAATTGTTCAATGTCAACATTCTCTAATGCAGGAATATAGTTGGCTACTTTTCCTTTATTCTTGATAGACATGATCTCTTCTGCAATCTCATTTAAAATCAATTGATAATTCATATTTCTTACCTTATAAATATATACTTATTCTATTTTCTTGTGATTATATTATTACTTATCTTATAAAATATTATAAGTAATAATAGTAAAGTAGTTTCTTTATCACTTATTATTTAATTTTCTTTCAAAATATTTTTTTCTGGATCAATCATTAGTTCCTTTGTAGCTGGTTTGAGATGTAAGTCTAACTGAGGAAACGGTATTTCAATTTGATGTTTATTGAGCGTGTAATAGATAAATTTTAAAAAATCTGATTTTGTACCTGAAGGTTTTGTAGTTGATGTTCCTTTTATCCAAATGATAAGCTCATAGTCAACTGAGCTTGCTCCCATAGCAGTCATCCAAATCACTGTTGGATACTTTTGAACATTTTTAACGTAATTAATAGAAGTATGTTTAAGTTCCTCCATAATGACCTCTTCTACCTTTGCATTTTCTGTACCATAGGCAACAGAAAATGGTATATGAATACGTCTCACATCACTTTCTAGTGTCCAGTTAATAACATTATTTTGAATAAAAGATGAATTTGGGATAATAACATCTATGTTGTCATTGGTGGTAACAGTAGTAGATCGCATTCTCATATGGCTTACGGTTCCTCTTATGGTATCTGAAACTTCAATGTAGTCTCCAAGACGAATGGTTCGCTCAAACATCAAAATAATACCTGCTGCAAGATTTGAAACAACGGTTTGTAACCCAAAACCTATACCTATAGAAAGTGCCCCTGCAATCATCCCGAAGTTAGAAAGATCTAACCCAATACTGTTAAGTGCAACAATAAAGGTAATAAATGCAATCAGGTAATATCCAATACTTGAAATGGCTTTTGCTGATGACATAGAAATCTTTTCACGATTAATTGCTAGGTTCATGATTTTTCGTTTATAAAAAGCTGCAAACATGAACCCAAGAATAATAATAAAAAGTACTTTTCCAATATCAAAAGCTGAAATACCTTGTTCATTAAATACAAAAAGGTTTTCTGTAAGTTTTGTATAGGTATATGCGTATATGTCTTCAGCACTATCTTCCACACTTGATAATGCTAATGCAACATTTCCTATTGTCTCTTTAAATATGCTTTTAATCAAGGTACTTTTATAGCTATAGCCCTTTTGAATATCTGCTGGAAGCATACTGAAATCTTCTTTTGCTGAGGCAAGGTAATTAAGTGACTTTTCACTTTCTTCTTTTTGTAAAGATGCAAGACAAAGTAGCAGCTTTTGGTCAATTTGTAGGTTAATTTGACGAGTCTTATCTTTTTCATTTGCTAAAACTTTTTGATTTAAAGCCTCTGATACTATTTCATTATTTATAAGTTCACGTTCTTTCGCTAGATTAAGTGAAATAGCATTCTGTTCTATTGTTTTGAGTTTTTTAGATGTTTCGGTAAGTTTTTGCTCTAAATTA
>CACVAP010000069.1 GCA_902727895.1 uncultured Sulfurovum sp. | reverse complement strand
GACATGGCTTCTTTAACAGAAGAATAAACTTCAGTTTCATAACCTGCCTGTCCCAGTTTTGCAGAGATACTCTGAGCTAAATAGAGCTCATTTTCAATTATGGTAATTTTCATTTTTAGTCCAATCATAATAGTATAAAGTGGCTACAGCTTCAACAGCTACACCTTCTTTTCGTCCAATCCAACCAAGTTTTTCAGCTGTTGTAGCTTTAATATTAACAAGGTTAGGTTTTAGGTTGAGTAAGCTAGCAAGTTTAAATCGCATCGCTTTCTTATAGGTTAAAAGTCTTGGTGTTTGTGCTATGATGGCTAAATCTACATTGCCTATCACATAACCCAAGTTTTTTAATCTTTGTACGGTATCTAAAAGTAGTTCACGTGAATCAGCACCTTTAAATTCATCTGAGGTATCAGGGTAAAATTCACCAATATCTCCTAAGCCAGCTGCACCAAGCAACGCATCAATAAGTGCATGAATGGCAACGTCTCCATCGCTGTGGGCTTTAAATCCAAAAGGTGAATCTATCTCAATGCCACACAGTATCATTTTTTTTCCTTCTTCAAAAGGATGAATGTCAATACCAAAGCCTGTTAACGCAAGTGATGATGGTGCTTCTAAGCATGTCATCTTACTAAGGTCTTCAACCGTTGTAAGCTTATGTGCTTTTACTGAACCTTCTACAAAAATAATTTCCCCACCCATAGAGGCAACAGCTGAACTGTCATCTGTAAACTCTTGATTTGAATTTAACGCTTTTTTCAACGTTTCAGTACAAGAGAGTTGAGGGGTCTGAATAATCTTCGTAGATTCACGGTCTATTGGTGATTCTTCAAAATACAGTGTGTCTACAACTTTAAGTGTAGGAACTACACAGGCTCTGTTTATTTTTGCTGAAATTACACGTGTTACCATAGACGAATCTAAACAACATCGTGCAATGTCTGAGACTAAAACATAAGGGGTACTTACATTTTTAAGAGCATTTTTTAGTGATTGCTGTCGACTATGACCACCTTCAACAAAATTGTATTCTGAAAAGTTTGACATCACGTTAATATCATCTTTAGAAGACACTATAATGGTATCTTGAAAGTTATGAATTTTTTGAAAATCATCAGTAACTTTTAGCCAAAGTGGTTGTTCTCCAATCCACAGCCATTGCTTTTTAGGAGGCAAAGAAAAGCGAGAAGCTGAACCTGCACCTAAAAGAATAAGCGTAATATCACCCAATATTTTTCCTTTTTGAAAATGTAACCTAATTATACATTGGTAACCTTTAGTAACACTTCAATGGGCTTAGCACGAACATTTTATGGTTAAATTTGGTGTTCTTAAAAGAATTTTAATAGCATTTTTGTTTTACTTTCTGAGATTCTGTTGTTTTCTAATAGTTCTGAAATCATTGCGATGCCATCTACTGTTGAAATGCTAATAATGTCTTGTATATTTTTTAAATTAATTCCTCCAATAGCCACAATAGGGTATGGTACATTCTTTGACCACTTAGCCAGTTCAGTGATACCTACAGTATCATAGTTTACTACCTTAGAATTGGTATGAAATATCGGTCCTATAGCTAAATAAGAAGGTTCAATTTCTAATGCCATTTCTATCTCTTTAGTTGTATGGGTACTAACCCCTAGCCGAATGCCTACTTTATGTATGGCTTCCAAGTCTGTCTCCACTAAATCCTCTTGTCCTAAATGAATTCCATAGGCTTTGTGTTTTATGGCTAGCTGCCAGTAGTCATTAATAAAGAGTCTGGCTTGATATTTTTCAGAGATTTGAATGGCTTGGATTATCTCATTTTCTAGTTCTTTATTTTTTAAGTCTTTTATTCTGAGTTGGGCTGTTGTAATTCCTAGTGAGTATAAAGTTTCTAATTTGTTTGCTCGGTCTACTAGGGGGTATATACCTAGGGGAGTATTTCCACATGATGGAAAAGTCATGATTTACCTTTTTCACCATTGTATAATAAATTTATTGTGAATTGAATAGTATGCTAGTGAAATGTTTTTATTAAGTTTTATCCCTTATAATGTATAAAATTAAAAGGGATTTATATGAAGAAGATTATTAAGCTGTTAGCTGTTGTTACCAGTATGCTTTTATTTACAGCATGTGGAGGAGGGGGAAGTGGAGGAACGACTACTTCTACAAACTCCCTGACATATAAAGGTAAAACTACAGCTGCTGATTTAGATGAAGCTATGGCTAAAGAGTTTATTAAGTCTTTGGACATATCAGATACTACTAATGTAGGAAATGATTCGACTGATAATATTCAGAAAGTATCTAATTTATTAGAAAAGTCTAATAAACAAGTTAATGGAAGTGTGAGTGGAAGTATTGATGTTACTTCAACCAATATAAATAGTGCAAAAACAAAGACTATTGCTACATTTTCTAATTATAACGATAATTCTGAAGAGACTTTAAATGGAAAAATCACTTATCTTATCACCGTAGAGGCAGAAGTTATAAGTAGTATGGATATGGATTTTGAACTATTAGAAATAAAAGATAATGATATTGATATTACCATGGATGGTTTGATTAAAATAGTTGTTGATAATAGTACTGGACGACAAACAGTTACTCAAAATATAGTTGTTGAAAATAATGAAGATAATAGCATGATAAAGTTTGAAAAATTTATTATTACTCTTGATAGTAATGATAGAGAACTTTCGTATAGTGGTAAAATTTATAATTCAGATATTGGATATGTAACGGTTAGTACACCTGTTGAGCTGACTTATGATGATAATGGTAATGTTGAAGCTGGTGGGGAAATACTTTATGTGGGTAAAGATACCACAGTAAAAGAGAAAACGGCATATGATAACAGCATACGAGTTGAAATAGATGAGGGTAGTAACGGTAGTGTTGATGAGGTAGCAATTTATAATAGTGCTACATATGAAATTATTGAGAATAGAGAACCTGTAATTAGTATTACTTTTCCTGAGAATATCTACACTGATACTGATATGTCCGACATGAAAGTAGATATTTATGACCCTGATTTAGATGCTTTTTCTACTGAATATGAGTGGAGTGTTGATGATAGTGTAAAAAGTACCTCTCTAACTATTGCTAATGAATTGTTTAAAAAACATGAAACTTTAAAGTTAAAAGTGATGGCTAGTGATGATAGAGCTGGTGATGTAAAAATTGGCGTTAAAAGTAAAGAGCAAGAAGTATTGAATAGTAAACCAATTGCATCGATAAGTTCAAATGCTATAGACAATAAAGTTAGTGCATTAGATGAAATACAATTTGATGTATCGGAGACAATTGATAAAGATAATGACCCATTAACATATAATTGGGAAGTGTATAAATATGTACATGAGTCAGAGTCAGGTGAGGCAGAAGGTGAGCTTGTTCGAGAGGATACACTATCTCTCCCTGAATACAATCTATATAAAGTAGATGCTAGTAAATATTTTAATGATACTTCTATTGAAAAACCAATCTATAAAGTAAATTCAGAAGGAGAACATGTTGTTAAATGTATTGTTTTCGATGATGACTTAGCAAGTGATGAAGCTAAAGTTTCTCTAACAAATGGGGCTTTAGATTCCATAGAAGAAGGAACACAGTCTAAAGTTCTTTTCCCAAATCAAGATGACCTATATGAATCGACATATAATACAGTAAAAGTATTTGATCTAAATAATGATAGTCAAAAAGAGTTTATTTTTTTGACTAGAAACCCATTAGATTACACAGGGAACAGTCTCTTACATATAACGTCTAATTTAAAAGGTGAGAGTACTACTATTTCTTATATAGTGAATATATATACAAGTGATAAAATAGAATTTGTTGATTTTAATGGAAATAGTAGAGTTGATATAATCTTAATTGGTGATAACAATAGATATGTAATGACACAAAACCTAGATGGTTCATTTGAAGACCCTCTTGAAATTGAGTTGAACAGAGGTGTTATTTATATGGATGATTTTAATGCTGATGGTATTACAGATACTGCTAAACTAATTGATTGTACGTTAAATATTTTTACTGACTTTAATGATTCAACGAAGGTGATTAAATATGATGTAGACTCTTGTGAACATGATGGTATATCAAATGCTTTGAGTATTGGTGATTTTAATAGTGATGGTACTGATGATTTTATTGTCCTAACTAACAATAATAATACGTTTGATGCATATTTTGTGATTTTACATAAAAATCAAAATAATAGCCTAAGTGAAAGTAGAAAATATTCTCTTGATGAAAGGATTTATGGAGAGACTATTAGTATTGGAGATGTTAATGGTGATGGATTCAATGATGTTGTTATAGATTTTGTATTATTTGAGAATCAAAAAGATTTTAATTTTAATGAAGTAAAGACTTTAGATACTTATAAGAATGGTAGTACTAATAGTGAAATTGTAATTATAGATATGAATAATGATAAAAAAGAAGAGATTTTTTATGAAAATGCAGGAGACTTAAGAGTTTTTTTACAGGAAGATAATTTTAAAATGAATGAATTTAAAGTTCAGAGTGTTATTCCAAGTCGTGTTATTACTGATATTGATAATGATGGAAAGATTGAAATAATAGAGAATTATGCTAATAAAGTAGAAATAACTTCTTTCAAATAATTATAGAGTACCCATTAGGAAATGGGTACTTACAACACTACAAAAACTGATGCCAAAAAGGCGTAGTAACCGTAGGGGTAGAAGGAGATGTACGACTATTAATTCTTTTCTAAAAGAACCTTTATAAGACCACCATTTCCTGGGAATTTCCCTTTAAATGAGGTATCGGCATCTTCTATCGTTAAAATAAGTTTTTGATTATTTTTTATATTGATTCGAAACCATTCCCAATCTTTCTTTTTAGAAAAGTTTGCCATAAGCCATTTACCATTTTGATTTTCAATTTTAAAATTTAGTCCGTTATCTCCCGTATTATCATGTCCATTATAAATACCTACATTTATATAATGATTCTTTTTTAATTTTTCTTTTATCTCAAAAGTAAAAGTTTGTGTCCTTTGATTCTTATTTCTAATGCTAAATTTTGTTTCTTCTAAAAGTACTTGATACTCTCTAGGTGTATTATTTAAGTTTTCTTTTGTAAATTCATGTTTATCTATTTGATAAAACTTTAAATTATGTTCTTGAAAAACTTTTAACCATCGTTGTGTATTGGGAAAAGATTTATAAAAATTCTTTTTAAAAGCTATAAATGATATATCTTGAAGTTTGGTATATTTAGACACAGTCTCAATAAGTTTTAATCGGGCTTTATCAGAATATAAATTTTTAACCTCTATATGTATAGGCTTATATACTTTTAATTTTATTGAAATATCAAGCACTTCTTTGAGAGTAGGGATTTTACTATCTTGCTCTAATATAAGTTGAGATGTTTCTTTTAGTGTTAAATCTTTTATTTCAATTTTATGAAATTTTTTCTTTTTTAAAATCTTATTTAAAACCTTTAAATTATGTTTACTTTTGGGAACCAGTTTTTTTATAGTCCTATCATGAAACAGAACTATCTGAGAATCTTTTGTCTCTTGAATATCTAATTCTACATATTTGAAGAGTTTTTTCTTTTGTAAGTACTTTATAGCTTTTTTATAAGTTTGTATAGTATTTTCTGCACCATAAACATCTCCACCAAGACGATGTCCTAAGTTTTCAGCGTGTAATTTTGTAAATAGAATTACTGTTAATACGAACATTATTTTTAAGTTAAAGTTCATTGGATTATCCTTTTTAATATAAGATAGTTAAAGAGACTCTACTTGTAAGGAGTAGAGTTTTACGAAAACTGATGCCAAAAAGGTGTACCCACCGTAGGGGTAGATGGGCTAGCAAATTCACGCTCTTGCATGGTTCCTGCTTCATACCCTAAACGACCAGCTTGGGTTGCATATTTAAAGGCAATAGCCATTTTAACAGGGTCTTGGGCTAGGGCGATGGCAGAGTTTAGTAAGATTCCATCATAACCTAACTGCATGGCTTCTACTGCGTCAGAAGGTTTTCCTATTCCTGCATCGACTATTAGTTTTAGTTCGGGAAACTGTTTTCTAATGGCTTTTAGATTAGAAGGGTTCATGAGTCCTTGACCTGAACCAATAGGCGAACCCCAAGGCATAAGGATTTTACATCCTACATCAGCCAAGCGTTTAGCTACTACTAAGTCGTCTGTAGTGTAAGGGAAAACTTCAAACCCATCTTTAATCAGAATCTCAGCTGCTTTAACTGTTTCAAATGGGTCAGGTTGTAAATTGTATTGGTCTCCAATAACTTCTAGTTTTACCCAATTGGTATCAAAAACTTCTCTTGCCATTTGTGCTGTGGTAATGGCTTCTTTGGCTGAGTGACAACCAGCTGTATTTGGAAGAACATGAATGTTTAATTCTTTAATAATGTCCCAAAAGTTGTTTCCTCCACCTTCTCCAGCTGCTTGACGACGAAGTGCTACAGTGACTATTTGCGCTTCGCTTTCTTTAATGGCATCTTCCATATTAGCAGGGCTAGGATAGAGTGCTGAACCGATGAGCATTCTACTTTTTAAAGTTTTTCCACCTATTTCCCAACTATCATCTGCATGAGTTTGATTAGTCATCTTTTATCCCCCTTGTACTGGTGCTAAGATGTCTATGGTGTCCCCATCTTGAATGATGGTTTCTTCATAGCTTTTAATTGAAACAAAAGTAGTATTAACAGCAATTGCAAAACCTTTTGTTTTGTAGTTTAGGGCTGTTATGAGTTGCTTAATGTTTAGATTTTCATCCAGTTCTTTTACTTCACCATTTACAGAGACTTTTATCATTTGTTTATTCCTTCATTTAAAGCTTTTTCGACAATGGCAGGAGCTAATAAGTAACCATGTCTATAAAGACCATTGATTCTTGTTAGCTTATTACCTTGTTCAATTTTAGGTAAATTGTCCTTAAGTGTTGGACGACAATTGGTAAGCATGTTGACAATACGTGCTTCAGCAAAACCACTGTGCATAGAATAGACTGCTGAAAGTAACTCTAAAGAAGAACGAACGGACATTGGACTTTTGTCTTCACTTTCTATTTCTGTTGCACCAATAACATAAAGATTGTTGGGTCGTGGGACAATATAGATTTTATAACGTGGATGAAGCATACGTGTTGGACGGGTAATGTTTACTTCTGGAGCGTCTAACCAAAAAACTTCACCTCTCACACCACGTAGGTTTTCAACTTGTTCATTTGCCCCTAACCCTCTACTGTCAAATACCCAGTCAAATTCTTGGGTTTGATTGTTAAAGCTTACAGTACCTTCTGAAACATCGTCTATTTTTGTCTCTTCATTCCATGTTACTGATTCATGATTTAAAAGATACTCAGTAGCAGTTGCCATAAAGAGTTGTGCATTTACTTGACCTTCATGAGGAATGTAAAATGCCTTGTTGTGTTGTTCTAAATCTGGTTCTAGTTCAATGATTCCATTTTTATCTAGCAGTTGAATATCTTTAGCTTCGTCTACTTTTGATTTAAGTGTTGAGATAAAATGGTCAAGTTCAGAGTAGTCTTGTGGATGGGCTGTGATGATACTTCCTTTCAGTTGGTAAGCATCTTCAATTCCTATGGATTTTAAAAGAGGTAACCAAAGCTCAATGGAACGTTTACCGTAGTCAAATATGGCTGACTCAGCTGTTTCAAGCTCAGCAAATACAGCGAGCATTCCAGCTGCTGTCATGCCTGCTGCTTTGTCTCCATTTGCTTTGTCTTCGTCAAAAAGTGTGAGTGTGTGTCCTTGTGCCAAGAGATTTAAAGCTAAAACTCTTCCTACTAAACCTGCGCCTGCGATTGCTATGTTCATGTGTTCCCATTTCCTTTTTGATAAAACTTCTTTATGTAAAATTTTTTTGTTAAATTCACTACCAGAATAATTCTGAACTTTCAGGATTCATTTTTAATCTTTCTATAAACTCTTCAGCGTAAGAAATTCCTTTTTCTTTAAAAAGATTGGATACTTCTTTTACATAGACTTTATCAGCTGCTTCTGCAAAAAGTTCTACCCATTTTGTAAAGTCTTCTTTTTCTAACCCAACAATGGTAAAATGAGGTCCATAGGGATCGCTATTATAAAGAGGATCATCCAAAAATACTTTCGCCCAAAAATCGACTAAAATATCAATATGTTTAGTCCACTCATAATTAGTAATATCGGTACCAAGTTCAAGTGTGAAGTAATGCCCTATTTTTTCATCTTTCATGGCTCCATGGTAAAACAACGTTACCAATGTTTCGAGGTTTTCTCTAGTAATAGTTTTTTGAAGTTCCAATTTTAACCTTTTGTTATAATCTTTTTAATGCAAAATTATAGCAAGATATTATTATTGATTCCTAAGTAGGCTGTAGTCTCAGACTACAGCCTATTCGATATGTTACTTAGAGATTTAAGCTTTTTCTATTTTGGTTTCTTCAACGTAAACTTCGTTTCCCATTTCTTGGAACTTCATGGACATTTCGCCCATTCCAACTTGTTTGGCAGTTTCTACGTCTGTTCCTAAATTGTCAGCATATTCTCTAACATCAGCTGAAATTTTCATAGAACAGAATTTTGGTCCACACATTGAACAGAAGTGTGCAACTTTAGCAGCTTCCATTGGCATTGTTTCATCGTGGTAATCTCTAGCTCTTTCAGGGTCAAGACCAATGTTAAACTGATCTACCCATCTAAACTCAAATCTTGCCAATGACATTGCGTCATCTCTAGCTCTTGCACCGGGGTGACCTTTGGCAACATCAGCAGCATGTGCAGCAATTTTATAAGTAATAAGACCTTCTTTTACATCTTCTCTATTTGGAAGACCAAGGTGTTCTTTTGGCGTAACATAACAAAGCATTGCACAACCATACCAACCAATCATCGCAGCACCAATACCTGATGTGAAGTGGTCATAACCAGGAGCAATGTCTGTAGTTAGGGGTCCAAGTGTGTAGAATGGTGCTTCGTGACACTCTTCTAGTTGTTTCTCCATGTTCTCTTTAATCATGTGCATTGGTACGTGACCTGGACCTTCGATTAGTGTTTGAACATCATGTTTCCATGCAATTTTTGTTAATCTTCCTAACTCTTCAAGCTCACCAAATTGTGCTTCATCATTTGCATCAGCACCTGAACCTGGACGTAAACCATCACCCAATGAGAAGGTAACATCATAAGTTTTCATGATTTCACAAATATCTTCAAAGTGCGTGTTTAAGAAGTTCTCTTTATGGTGATGAATCATCCATTTAGCCATAATTGCGCCACCTCTTGAAACAATACCTGTTACACGTTTAGCTGTCATTGGTACGTGGTGTAAAAGTAGACCAGCATGAATGGTAAAGTAGTCAACACCTTGTTCTGCTTGTTCAATCAATGTATCACGGAACACTTCCCATGTAAGGTCTTCAGCCACACCATTTACTTTTTCAAGTGCTTGGTAAATTGGTACCGTTCCAATAGGTACAGGAGAATTACGTAAAATCCAGTCACGTGTTGTGTGAATGTTTTTACCTGTAGAAAGATCCATAACTGTATCTCCACCCCAACGTGTTGACCATACCATTTTCTCAACTTCTTCAGCAATACTTGAAGTAACAGCAGAGTTACCAATGTTTGCATTTACTTTAACTAAGAAATTTCTACCAATAATCATTGGTTCTACTTCTGGGTGGTTAATGTTACATGGGATAACAGCACGACCTAATGCTACTTCATTACGTACAAATTCAGCTGTAATCTGGTCGGGAAGGGTTGCTCCAAAGCTCTCACCTTTTAGTCTTGCTTCTCTTTCTTCATCTTGAAGGTAACGCTCATTCATTGCAGCATCTTGGTTTTCACGAATGGCAATAAATTCCATTTCAGGAGTAATAATCCCTTGACGTGCATACCACATTTGAGAAACATTTTTACCTTTTTTAGCTCTAAGAGGTGTTCTTACAAGCCCTGTTGCTCCAGCTGTTACAAACTCAAGTTGTTCATCTGTTTTGTACCCATTGTCCACAGGTGCCATAATACGACCTTCGTACTCTTCAACATCTCCACGTCCAGAAATCCACTCTTTTCTAATTGCTGGAATTCCTTCATCTACATTAATCTCTACTGTAGGGTCGGTGTAAGGTCCTGAGGTATCATAAACTCTAAGTTTCGATTCGTCTCCTAGTAAAATCTCTCTTACTGGTACACGAATATCTTTGTGAATTTCACCTTCTAAGTAAACTTTAGTAGAAGCTGGAAACGGTTCACGTGTAAGCTCGTCATTTGAGGTTGAAAATTTATCTTTAAATGCTTTTGTCATGGATAGTATTCCTTTATTTTTTTGTATAAGGGAAAGGGAGGGAAAGTTTTTTAGTAAAATCAGAAAATTAGGGAATAAGCCTAAAAAATGATATTTAATATAAATAAGTTCTCTTCCTTACGCCAATGTTAATTGGGTCAAGTTCAACGGACTAGCCATATAGGCTATCTCAGCTATTATTAGAATAGCACCCCGAGAGATGAATTAGATTTATAACTTAGTAGAGATTTGTTTTTGCTGAAAAATATTATAAATAGTGACAAATTTTTATGAATCGACATTAAAAGAGTATGAATAAACATCTTAGGATGCGTACCGAAGATACATAGTGTTAATACAAACAGCCTTGAGGTAGAGGAGTTTGGGTTTCAATACTCTGATTGAAATCAGGAATTTCCTTTGCCTTTTTAAATCCTTGTATAATAGAACCTTTAAATACATCTCCTTCATAACCAAGCTTATTCATGTGTGCTCGTATATAAAGTGTTTGATCTTCTTTGACTTCAAAGGAACTTCCCCAACGGGTGAAAGGTTGAGTGTCTGGATGAGAATGTATAAGAATTCTTCGGTAAAGTAAGTGACCTTCTTCATTAAGTATCTCCCACCAATCAGCATATTGGTCGCAGCCTGTTTCATCACTTTTTAGGGTAACCCCAAAACGATAGCTCTCTTTTACTTTTTTTGAAAACACAGCTGTTACATTGGCTTGAGGTGTAGCAGCTTGTAGTAGAGAGACGAATAAGAGTAGCGAAAAAATCTTTTTCATTTTATAACCTTAATTTCTTTAATTAAATATAGTTTATCCTAAATAGATAAATAATTTATAAATAGTCTAAACAACCCCCTGATTAAAAAATAGGCAGAAAAGCCTTTATTTCTCAAAAAATATTGATTATAATACTTCCATAACAAAAATACAAAGGAGTAAATTTATGAAATTTACAAAATTATCGTTAATCGCAGCAGTAGCAGCAAGTACAATCACAATGACAACATCAGCAATGGCAGAAGTAGAATTATCTGCAAATGTTTCAGCAACTAATAACTATGTTTGGAGAGGTATGAGTCAAACTAATAATCAAGCAGCTGTTCAAGGTGGTGTTGATTTAGCTATGGGTGGGTTTTATTTAGGTACATGGGCTTCTAATGTTGATTTTAGTGGTGGTGCAGGTGCTGGTGATACAGAAGTAGATGGTTACGCTGGTTATGCTGGTGAAATTTCTGGTCTTGGGTATGATTTAGGGTATATTAAATATGGTTACCTTGATACTCCATCAGGTAATTTTGATGAAGCTTATTTAGGTCTTAGTTATGACTTTGGTGTTGCTAGTTTAGGTGCTACTTACTCTATGGGTATGGGTGACTTTAGAGGAACAACTACTGAAGTACCTGATGACATTGCAGTAGATCTTTCTATTCCAGTAATGCAAGATTATAGTTTAGACTTAGCGTATGGTGATTATGATACTTTTGGTACACGTTACTCTGCAGGTGTTTCGAAGTCATTTGATAAAGTTGATTTTTCTGTAGCTTATAGCTCGTTTGATCATGAAACAACTTCTTCTTCTGATGAGAACAATGTTATTGTAAGTGCTGGAACATCTTTCTAAGAATCTAAACAAACAGATTTTCTCTTTATTCCCATCTTTATTGATGGGAATTCTTATTTCTTCAGTTTAACTAATAGCTGGAATTTCCAAGGTTACACTCTCTTTTTGTAAACTTACATTAATACAGTTTTTACTGGCTAAAGTACTTAGCTCTTTGTCTGTTTCCTGACTTCTTTCATTACCTTTTAATTCTAGAACAATAATTGAATATTTCTTTTCTTTAATAATTACTTGCTCTCCCAATTTAATCTTGACATGTATTTGTAATTTTTTACTGTTAGTGTATTGCGCTAACAGGGTACGAAGAAAGAGTGAAAAATTATTTTGATGCATTTGAAACTCAGGAATATGATAATCAGTTAAAAGACTAATTTTTCCTTCATAGTTCATGTCAAATAACTCAATATTTGCTTGTAGAAGCATATTGATGTCGGTAGCAGTAAAGCCATCTAAAACCATTTGTCTATCTACTTTATCAAGGGCTTTGTTGTAGAGATGAATACCAATAAAGTCATCATTCTCATACAAGACGTTAATACCATAGAATTCAAAAGAGTTAAAGTTCAGGGTAAGCGCTGACTTTTTAACCCCAAATGTTTGTGGTGCGTAGGCAAGGGCAAGATCAAATATTTCTTTAGGTTTGCAAGACCCCATAAGTACTTCAGCTGAGTTGTTGAGGTATTTTATTTTTCCTGTATTTGTAAACAGTATGAAAGGATTAGAGTCATTTTCAATGAAAAATTTAAAGTTAATTGATGTCATATTCTTGAATCTTCTTTCGTAATGTATTTCTGTTGAGTCCTAAAACTCCAGCAAGTTTTAGTTGTGATTTGTACTTTTTAAGTCCAGCTTTTATGAGAGGCTCTTCATAAAGTCCAAGATGCTCCCTGTACGCATTATTTCCTTCTAATTCTTCAAAAAGGTAGTTATAAAGTAGCGTTTGAATATCTTCTTTTTTAAATGTTTTTAAAATAAGCTCTTTATAGATAGAAGCTTTTAAAGACTTTACGTTTTGACTAAGGTCAAGTTTTGTAATGTCTAAATGAACATCAAGCTCAAGCATAAGATCTTTTTTAATCTCTTCTTGAAAACTTTGTGCGAGTATTTTTAAGTCTTCTCTTTTTTCAAGGGTTGGCATTTCATAGATAAAAGCAAAAGTCTTACTGAGTCTTTGAATCTCTTTCAGAGAATTTGAAATAGCAATAATACGTTTATTCTCAAAGTTAAGATGGTCAGTATTCATAACTTTCTCGAAGTTGTAAATAATGAGTTCGTTATTAGCTTCAAGTGCTGTATAAAGTTCAGATTCATTGTTTGCATCAACATAAACACTGTTAGGGAATAGAGATTGAATTAAAGAAAACTTTCCAGTGTGAGGTTCACCAATGAGTAAGGAGGAGACGGAAAGAGACTTTGTTAAGCTCAAACCCTTAATAATTTTATCGATATTAGCAGAATTGCTTAAAAATTGAACATTTTTCATGATTTTATTATAGTAAAGAGGGGCTTATTTTAGCATGAAATAGTTTTGAAATTTTAGCTTAATAAAAATAAATATTAAATATTTTATTTTATTTTAGTGTTAATAATATTTATTATAATTTATATTTTTTAGTTTTAACTTACTTTATTTTTTTATATCTATAGTTTAAGTTTAAACTAATCTATGTATTATTGGATTAATAATTATAATAAAAGGATTGAATATGAGATTAATATATAAGTTAATTTTCTTAATGTTTTCATTTATGATGCTTGTTCAAGCAGCTAATGTAAATGTTACAACGTACTATGGTAACACTGGAGGTATTGTTGGTGTACTTAATACAACTACTCAAGTAGTAAATGGACGAACCATTTGTCCTGTTAACCCAACAATTGGGTGTGACTTTGCTGATGATCCATTATTTGATAATAATGGTACGGTTAGTGATCCTTCAGATGATTCTTACTCTGGAGATTTAATTGTTAGAACCAATGATAGTTTTCAAGCTGTAGCAGGTTGGACTTGGAGTGGTGAAGCTGGTGGCTCTAAAGAGAAAGTCACGATTGTAGGGACACTACCTAGTACTGGTATTCTTCCTGATGGCTCAACTGGAACAACAGAATCCTATAAATGGGATACGCTTCCTGGTACTTGTTTGGCTGATGAATCAAGTATCTCTGCTGACAAACAGACCATGATTTGTGTTCGACAAGATTTTGACAGAAATGATGCTGGAACCTATTCTGAAGATTTACCCTTTAATGTTATTGTTAAGGGAGAAACACTTTCTAAGACAGAACCCGGAGATATTACTTTTGAGGTTTCAGCTGAAGATGCACCAACTATTACTGATGATACAGATGGATACTCTTTAACAGTAACAGCAGCTCCACGATGGAACTTACAAAAGTCTTATTATACTGTTATCTCTGGACAAGAGATTGATGGGGTTCAGGGTTGGATTATGGACTACAAGTTTTACATTGAAGTAGATGAAGTATCTGGAGAAATTGATAATGCTTCTGCTTTAGTAGGAAATGAGTCTATGGGAGATGCTGCAACCTTTAATTTTAGAGATGATATGTCAGAGGTTTCGCCTAATGCAAAACTTGTTGGCTGTTCAATGGATGGACGTTATCAGAATAGAGATGGACATACAGGAGGACGCGATCCAAGAACTTATGACTGGGCTGGATATCCTGAACGAAGCATACCTCAACCAAAAGGGGAACAGCAAGTTTCTTGTACTCAAACAGGTACAGATATTGCTATACAGGTTGATAATGTAGATGCTACCTTATCATTTTATCCAACACAGGATTGGTATGGACGTGCTTTACCCGTTAATCGAGGTATCGCAGCTATTGGTTCTATTTATATTTTTGTTCCTGTTTCGGATGTACAAGATGGAGAAGATGGCATAAGAGGAACAGCTGATGATGAAGAGTTGTATGTTTTAAATAAACTAAGAGACTTTGATCCTGTAACCCCAACAGGTAATCAAAACTTTGGTGGAGCAAGGGAGAGTGAACTAGATAATCAAATAGGTTATACACTGTACTATACTTCGAGAGGTTCATTTGATAAGTATTATAGAGGAGATAAAGCTTATGTATTCAGTGTAACTTCTGGATTAAGCACTCACAAGTCTGGTATGGGTTTTGGAACAGCAGGCTATGAATTTTCATCGGTTTTACTTCTTCAAAATACTAGAGGAGTCACCCCTTTTTCTGAGAGTAAAGCTTGTGATGTGGTGGATGCTTACCGATTAGAAGTACAAGATATTGAGGATAATACGAATTACCCAGCAATTCAAACATCTTATAATGGTGCTCAACATAGTGCCAACCCTCTCACTTACTATACTTGGGGTGGAACAGGTGATTACAACAATGGTTTGGCTGTAGAGCCTTATGTTGTAGAGTATGCTTCATCTTATGAAGACAATTCTTGGTTACCTTCTCGTGGTGGTGACAACACGGTAAGTCATGCCAGCGAGATTGTCACAGAGTGTAATGCTTCTGCTTCAAAATGGTTCGCAACAGCAGATGAAGCCAGAGCTGATGCTGGAGGCATAGGAGCTGTAACCAAAGTTAGAATGACACTTAGAGCAGGGATTGAACACCCAGCTAACTCCTACACTTACTTTTGGTTAAATCATAAAATTCGTGCAACAGATTTACTAACAGGTCAAGCTTTAGAAAATGGGGATGAAATTTCAAACTTTTCAGCTTACTCATTTAACGGTAATCCTTGGACAGGTGCTACCTTTACTACGGGTAATTACCCAGAACCTAGAACAGGTTCACATGGTGATAGAATTATTTTTTCAGGACCTAAAGTAAGAATCATTAAAGATGCTGATAAGGTAGCCATAACATCAGGAGATACGGTAGCCTTTAATTTAAAACTGTCGTTTACGAATGATACAGGCATTGTAGAATTTGGTGATGTAAAGGTTGTAGATTTATTACCTAAAGGTCTTAAATATGTTGGAGGGTCTGTTACTAATCCTTACTTTGAACCTGTTATTGGAACCTGTGCTGATGTTGTTGACATAAACAACACTAATACACCTTGTACCGATGTTGAAAATCAAGTACTAATTTGGGACTTAGGTAACAGGGAAGCTGGAGAAATTTTTCCTGATATTAATTATAGTACGGTTGTTGGGGTTGAAGTAAATGCTGGAACCATCAGAAATGTTGCTAAGATTGAAGCTCCTACAGATGCTTCAATAATTTCACAACGTAAATCAGAAATTGGTATGTCGGTGACGATTCCAGCTTCTATTAATATTGTTAAAACTACTGAAGAGAATGCTGACTATCCCTCACTAAGAGAGAGAACAACAACAGCTAAAAATATTGATTTTGTGATGGACATGCGTAATGGTAAAGCAGGAGATATTACAGATTTAGATGTTATTGATATTTTACCATTTAAGGGTGATGCTAATGATAGTGCGATTAAATTTAATGACTTAGAGCTTAAACGTAAAGTTGCGACTGATTTTCATGGTACGATGGCTTATGATTCTATGGAGATGATAGCACATCCACTTTCAGCAACACTTTGTGATTTAACAGCCAATGGTGGCGTTAAATATTATTATACAGATGTTGATCCAACAACCATTAATGTTGCACCTACGGTAGGAGACGCGAATATAATTGGTGGTGCAAGTAGTATTTGGTGTGAAGGTGAAGGATGTATTGCCAAAGAAGATGTAACAGCTGTTCGTGCAAGTGGTCCAACAATGGAAGCCCAAGCGATTTGTCAATTAAAAGTGTCGGTAAGCGTAAAAGACAACTTAGCAGGTGACAACTATTCCAACTCAGCAGGAGCATCAGCTACTGGAATTACGTTACCTGTACTTTCTAACTCATTGGCTGTACCGATTGTAGGTTCATCTTTAGGTAATTATGTTTGGTATGATAAAAATATAGATGGAATACAAGATGGTGATGAGATAGGTGTGCCTAATATAAAAGTAGCACTTTTAGATGAGAGTGGTAATCCTGTGCCTAATCCTTCAAATCCAAATGAAGACTATATTGTTACTACAGATGTTGATGGGAAATACTTATTTTCTAAATTAAATTCTGGTCAATACAAAGTTAAGTTTACGCTTCCAGAGAGATTTGTAGGAACCACTAAAGGTGCTGGAGAAAATAGTAATACTGATTCAAACATTGGTTCTAGTGGGTTAACTGGTATTATTGACTTAGGTGTTGATGAAGATGAATTATCTGTTGATGCTGGAATCTATGCTTTAGTAACTTTAGGTGATACCGTATGGTATGACAATAATAAAGATGGGATCCAAGATAATACAGAATCTGGTGTCAATGGGGTTAAAGTAACTTTATATGATGCTAACTCTGCCATAGTGGAAACTGTTATTACTGATGAAGAGGGTATTTATTTATTTAGAGATGTTATTCCTGGAGATTATACGATCGGGTTTACAGATTTACCATCAGCTTATGGTATTTCACCTAAAGATGTGGGTGATGATGCAAAGGATTCAGATGTTAATCCAGCCACTGGAAAAACAGATATTATTCAAGTAAATACGCCTGATGATATTCTTACGCTTGATATGGGAATTTATAAAAATGATTTAGCTATCTTAGGGGATACCGTTTGGTATGATGACAACAAAGATGGTATTCAAGATGCAACAGAGCAAGGTGTATATGGTGTAAAAGTTACGCTGTTTGATGTTAATGGAACGATAGTAAACACAACAGTAACAGATGCACAGGGAACATATATTTTTAGAGATATTGTTCCTGGAACGTATACAGTAGGATTTAGTGATTTACCAGCAACCTATGTAATTTCAGACAAAGATAAAACAACAGATGACTTAGATTCTGATGTTGACCCTTTAAGTGGAAAAACAGGAAATATTATCTTAGCAGCAGGTGATCGTAACCTTGATGCTGATATGGGTATCTATAACGATAAGTTAGCAACGCTTGGTGATACGGTATGGTATGACGATAATAAAGATGGAAATCAAGATGAAGACGAAAAAGGGGTAAGTGGTGTTAAAGTTACTTTACTTGATACAGCAGGAAATGTTGTTGATACAACCGTAACTGATAGAGAAGGAACCTACCTCTTTAGAGATGTAATCCCTGGAACCTATAAAGTTAAGTTTACAGACTTACCAGCAACCTATGTTATTACCCCAAAAGTAAATGATTCAACAGCGAATGTAGCAACAGGAGAAACTGATGAAGTTACCTTAGCAATTGGAGAAAATAGACTTGATGTTGATATGGGTATTTACAATGATAAGTTAGCAACGCTTGGTGATACGGTATGGTATGACGATAACAAAGATGGAAATCAAGATGCAACAGAGAAAGGTGTAGAAGGGGTAAAAGTTAGTTTATTAGACCCAGCAGGAAATGTTCTTGAAACAACTGTAACCGATGCACAAGGTACTTATATCTTTAGAGATTTAGTAGCAGGAGCCTATAAAGTTAAATTTACAGACTTACCAGCAACGTATGTGATTACCCCAAAAGTAAATGATTCAACAGCGAATGTAGCAACAGGAGAAACGGATGAAGTTACCTTAGCAGTTGGAGAAAATAGACTTGATGTTGATATGGGTATTTACAATGATAAGTTAGCAACGCTTGGTGATACGGTATGGTATGACGATAACAAAGATGGAAATCAAGATGCAACAGAGAAAGGTGTAGAGGGCGTAAAAGTTACGCTACTTGATACAGCAGGAAATGTTGTTGCAACAACCGTAACTGATGGAGAAGGTACTTATATCTTTAGAGATTTAGTAGCAGGAGCCTATAAAGTTAAATTTACAGACTTACCAGCAACGTATGTGATTACCCCAAAAGCTAATGATTCAATAGCAAATGTAGCAACAGGAGAAACGGATGAAGTTACCTTAGCAGTTGGAGAAAATAGACTTGATGTTGATATGGGTATTTACAATGATAAGTTAGCAACGCTAGGTGATACCGTATGGTATGACGATAACAAAGATGGAAATCAAGATGCAACAGAGAAAGGTGTAGAGGGCGTAAAAGTTACTTTACTTGATACAGCAGGAAATGTTGTTGCAACAACCGTAACGGATGAGAAAGGAACCTATCTATTTAGAGATATAGTTCCAGGAACCTATACCGTTAAATTCACAGATTTACCAGCAACGTATGTGATTACCCCAAAAGTAAATGATTCAACAGCGAATGTAGCAACTGGAGAAACAGATGCTATTACCTTAGTAGTTGGAGAAAACAGACTTGATGTTGATATGGGTATTTACAATGATAAGTTAGCAACTTTGGGTGATACCGTATGGTATGACGATAACAAAGATGGTATTCAAAATACAACAGAAAAAGGTGCAGAAGGGGTAAAAGTTACCCTTTATGATACAAATGATGTTGTTGTAGGAATAGCGATAACTAATGCTGAAGGAACATACCTTTTTAGAGATTTGGTAGCAGGAAACTATACCGTAGGTTTTAGTGATTTACCAGCAACGTATGTTATTTCACCAAAAGGTGCGATAGGTTCAACAGCGATGAATGATTCAGATGTTACTCCAGCAACAGGTAAAACGGATGTTATCACCCTAGTAGTAGGAGAGAATAATCTTGATATTGATATGGGTATATACAATGATAAGTTAGCGACCTTAGGCGATACTGTTTGGTATGATGATGATAAAGATGGAAATCAAGATGCAACAGAAAGAGGTGTAGAAGGTGTAAAGGTTACTTTACTTGATACAGCAGGAAATGTTGTTGCAACAACGGTAACAGATGCTCAAGGTACGTATATCTTTAGAGATGTAGTTCCTGGAACTTATACCGTTAAGTTTACAGACTTACCAGCAGCTTATGTTATTACCCCAAAAGTAAATGATTCAACAGCGAATGTAGCAACTGGAGAAACAGATGCTATTACTTTAGTAGTTGGAGAAAATAGACTTGATGTTGATATGGGTATTTACAATGATAAGTTAGCAACGCTAGGTGATACCGTATGGTATGACGATGATAAAGATGGAAATCAAGATGCAACAGAAAAAGGTGTAGAAGGGGTAAAAGTTACTTTACTTGATACAGCAGGAAATGTTGTTGACACAACCGTAACGGATGACAAAGGAACCTACCTATTTAGAGATATCGTACCTGGAATTTATACCGTTAAATTTACAGATTTACCAGCAGCTTATGTGATTACCCCAAAAGTAAATGATTCAACAGCGAATGTAGCCACTGGAGAAACAGATGCTATTACTTTAGTAGTTGGAGAAAATAGACTTGATGTTGATATGGGTATTTATAATGATAAGTTAGCAACGCTAGGTGATACCGTATGGTATGACGATGATAAAGATGGAAATCAAGATGCAACAGAAAAAGGTGTAGAGGGCGTAAAAGTTACTTTACTTGATACAGCAGGAAATGTTGTTGCAACAACGGTAACGGATGGAAAAGGAACTTACATCTTTAGAGATGTAGTACCTGGAACTTATACCGTTAAGTTTACAGATTTACCAGCAGCGTATGTTATTACCCCAAAAGTAAATGATTCAACAGCGAATGTAGCAACTGGAGAAACAGATGCTATTACTTTAGTAGTTGGAGAAAATAGACTTGATGTTGATATGGGTATTTATAATGATAAGTTAGGAAGCCTAGGCGACACAGTATGGTACGATGATAACCGAGATGGAATCCAAGATGAGACAGAAAAAGGAGCTAACGGAATTAAAGTTTCTTTACTAAAAGACTGTACAACCGAGATAGCAACAACCGTA
>CACVAP010000068.1 GCA_902727895.1 uncultured Sulfurovum sp. | reverse complement strand
TACCGTTTTGTAGTTTAGCCACACCATGAAAAAGCATGAGCCCACCGATCATGAGTCGTAAAATCAACTTACCTAAATCATCGTTTTTAAATATGTTCATTATAAATCCTTTTTTAATTTTTATACCAAATAATATTAACATTTTATAACTCTATTTGTCATGCCTATTCATAAATTAATTTAAAATTTTAACATATTTTTTAATTTACTCTTCATTAATAGGAGGTTGAGGATTAGCAACAATAAAAGAGTTTAACTCCATATCTTCCCCTCCTGATAATCTTGAATGAAATCTAAACTCAAACGAGGTTAATTGAACTCCTTCAAAATCTTCCATACCAAAGTCTTCACCTGTAAATATATCTACTTCGCCATTATTCTCAGGGCTAAAAAAAAGAGTTGAACAAACAATTCCACCTCCTAAGACATAACCAACTAAAATAAGATCGGTATGATTATTACTATTTAAGAATTCAGAAAAGTTGACATTTATTAATTCAAAAGAACTTATAGAACTAGCATTTGAACTAAATGTCACGACCCAATCAAGATTATCTGTATTATCAGCAACATAGGCAACACCTCCTCCTACAATAAAGGGCTTAGCCATGCCTCCTCCTGTAGCTGTGATTTTGAAATCTTTATTGGATATTGTATTTGTTTTAGATCCCTTAAAAGTAGGAATACTAATTGTAGTACTCGAAGTGATTCCAAAAGCATAACTTTGCATAAACAGTAGTAAAACCCCTATGAATTGTAATTGTTTAAATGAATGGTTCATGATAGTTCCTTAAAAATTTTAAAATTTTTTATTCTAACTCCAAGTTTAATAATAAACAATAGTTATCAGTTTTTTGTCAGTAAAGTGATTTTTAATTATATTTTTCCTTTTGGTTAAATATTGTATACTATTTCTAAATAAAATTATTTTATAAAAGGAGTCCTAATGAATAAATACAATATATTAATTGTTGAAGATGAATTTATCAATGCCCAATTCATCGAAAAAGCTATCCTTAAATTAGGACATAATGTTATAGATAGCGTAGAGACAGGGCAAGAGGCTTTAGAAGTTATCAACGAAGAAACCATACATGTTGTTTTTATGGACATTAATTTAGAAGGTAGTATGGATGGCATTACCTGTGCAAAACATATTAATCAAAGAAAAAGTATCCCCATTATCTACACCACTGCGTTTTCAGACAGCCAAACCATTGACGAAGCAACCGATACCAATCTTTTTGGATATCTTATTAAACCTTATGACTATAAAGATATAGAAGCTGTACTAAACCTTACCATTAAACAAAATTATCTAAAAAAACAAGTTTCCTTAAATGAAAATACTCAACTCTTTACACAAATAAATGACAACTATCAATATTATGTTGAAACTAAGACATTAATAAAAAATGGAAAACCTATAGAACTTACAAAAAAAGAGTCTGCTATTTTCTACTACCTATTTATTAACCTAAATCAAACTGTTACAGCAGAATACCTTAATCAATATGTCTGGAATAACAAAAGCGTCTCTCCCTCAGCACTTCGAGATACCATTTTACGACTTCGTAAAAAAATTCCTGATCTAGCTATTCGAAGTATTTCAGGATTAGGTTATGCTTTAAACAAGTCATGATTTTATGAAAAAGATTTTTATACTCCTTCTATTTTATACTTCACTACATGCAAATGTAACCGTTTACAATGAGATGCAAAACATAAATGGTTTTGAATTAGAATACTATTATGATGCTAATAAGTCATTGGACATCAACAGCATTCAAAAAATAGACTTTAAAGAAAAAACTTCTAATTTTTTCACCTTTGGCTATATTGATGGAGACACATGGTTTCGATTAAAAGTGACCAATCAAAGTGACACAAAACGATTCATCTTTCAACTTGTAGAACCCTTTTTTCAACATGTTCACTTTTATGCTAAAAAAAATGGAACATGGGAACATCAAGAAGCAGGACTTACGCTTTACAAACAAGATAAAAATGAAAAAAATCTAAGTCCACTCTTTTCATTTGAAATTGAACCTAACACAAGCTCAACCGTTTATGTACAATTTACCCCCAAAGCAGGGAAAAAAACTTCTTCTTTTGGTCATTTTAATCTTGAAACACAAACCAAATATAATCATTCCAGTCCTTTGGGTGAGAACCTTTTTTATCTCTTTGTATTTGGAAGTATGTTTATCATTGTCATTTTCAATTTTTTTCTTTTTATAAAGTTTCATGATACTATCTATTTATATTATTCAATCTATATTATGGCACTAGCAGTGTATATTAGTATTTATTCAGGAATACTTTTACATACAGGTCTTGCACCTTGGTATAAAGAACTCACCGTATCAGCACCTATTTTTATCATCTTTTTAACACTGTTTTCAAAGGACTTCTTAAAACTTAAACTTTATCTTCCTTATATTCACAAAATATTAAACTATTTTATTATTTTTATATTACTCTCTTTCCCGTATTTCTTTTATGACCATGATCGATGGTTAGCAACAATAGCCCCATTAAGCATAGTTATGATTGTTCCACTGTTCGTATTTTCTGCTATTTATGTTGTTTATAAAGGTCATAAGGAAGCTACCTACTACATTCCAGGAATTATTCTTCAAATGATTTCATTAAGTATGGTACCACTTATGGCTAGAGCCATAATTCCTCATACTCAAAGTACCCATTATATCTTTACCCTCTTCTCTTATGTAGAAATTCTATTTTTTTCTTTTGTATTGGTAAACCGTTTCTATGCCACGCAAAATGACAAAATTAAACTACAAAGCGAGCTACTTGAAATTCAAAAAAACAATGAAAGAATCCTAGAGAAAAAAGTCACAGAACGAACAAGTAAAGTTAACCAACTACTCAAAGAAAAAGAAGTCCTCCTCAAAGAAGTTTATCATCGAGTTAAAAACAATTTTCAAATGGTGGTCAGTCTTCTCTGGATTGAAAATGAAAACAAAAAAGCCCAAGATGACGATGATTCACTACTTGAACTCATCAACCGTATTAAATCCATGGCACTCATTCATCAATACCTCTTAGGAATGGATGACTATGCCGAGATAAAAGCCCAAGAGTATATTCACCAAATTAACTTAGAAATACAAAAAAGCTATACAAAAACAACCCTTTCCATACAAGATAACATCGATGACTTTAACCTCACTCCTGACCAAGCCCTAGCTTTAGGAATTATTGTCAATGAACTGTTAACCAATGCTGTTAAACATTTTAAAAAAGATAAAGTATGTACCATTGAACTAAACTGTCAAAAAATTAAAAATGAAATCTTACTAGTCATACAAGACAATGGTGAAGGCTTTGACTTGAAAAAGAGACGTAACAGCTTTGGACTCAAACTCATTAAACAGTTTGCTAAAAAGCTTCATGCTTCTAAAAGTGAGTTTAGTTTTGAATCAGGAACACGGTATGAATTGGTGTTTAAACTCTAATGTATTAATGGTCGTTAAACCGACCATTAAGTAATCTAAAAAAAGCTAGTAACCCTAAAATAAAGTTCTTTCCACTCTAATCCATTTTTTCCCGAAAAAGTATCTTTATATGCTAAAGAGACTATAAGTGGCATCGCCAAATTTCCTTTTGACCATGCCTCAATACCCGACCAAGAAGCCTCTAGTTCCCATTGGTTAACATAACCATTGGTATTCTTTTCGAGAGCTGAGACATCTGTTCCAATATCTGATGTATAGTTGTCTCCCTCTTTTTCAAGTCTATATAGATGTCCAGCAACCCTCCAGTTATCAAAAGATTTACCGAAGGCAAGCTCATAGCTTTGATAGTCTCCTAAGTCCCTACTAAGTTTTTCTGTACTACTTTTAGGTGCTAAAACTTCACCCTCTTTAGGTACCCGTTTAGTAACCTTATCTTCAAATTCCACACCATACTCAGCTTTTGCAAAAAGGTCTAAACCATAATCTAAATTTTTATAATATTCAGCCCTAAGACGAAAGGCTGAATTTCCGTTGTTAATGGGTACATCTACTAAGTTATCAGGGTCATCCTCTTTAGCAATACCAATGTCAAAACCTGTTGAAATAATTAAAGAAGCATCTTTAGTTTTTGCAGCTTGATAAAGTAATCCAATGGTCGGATCAGCTAAACTTGTGGTACGTGTAGATGCTATGGGTTTGTAGCCATAAGTAGGAGAAGTTAAAATTTCTTGTATATCTGCTGTATTAAGAGGAGCAACCCCCATACTTGTTGGTAAATAAGGCACATTTGTAGCCGAAGGAGCAACTTGAGCATTATAAAATGGGTTTTTCCCAAGATTTCCCCCAGAAACAGAAAAATCTACTTTATTTCTGACTGTTCCAAAAGGAAAAATAATCCCAACTGTTAAATCTTCTGTAACCCCATAACCAAAAGAAATTTCACCACGTTCTGACTCAAACTCCATCGAAGAGGAAGTTGTTCCTAAACTGGCTCCTACTCCAAAAGGAGCCAATGAAGAAAAAATACTTTGATCTAAACTCACAGCATCCAATTCACTTCCTAAGCGAACTTTATCACCATTGTTGTTATACGAAAACTGCGTATTTCTTGTCTTACCTTCTACCCTCAGTACAAAGTTTCCTTTGGGCGCTAAATTACTTAATGCATGTTGACTTGCTGTAGGTAAACCCTCTTGTGCAAATACCATACTCGAACATAATAAAAACATAAAATTTTTCTTCATGAATACTCCTAATCATTGATAAATCAAATCAACATTATCATAAAAATATCAGAAAAGTATCATAAAATATCTATATTGTGTACAAGTTGCTAACTAAGCTAATAAGTACTTTATCTAATACAATCAAAAAACTCGTATATAAGTTATCTCACTAGTAGACCCCCACCACCTCATCGGTGAACCCCAAAAACCTGTTCCTCAGTTCACGTAAAAAAGCATATTTCAACGCATTTTTTCTACGTATAGTGATTACTTATTAATATCGCTAAAGCTAAAGATTGAAAGGGAGATAAGAAGAGTGAGTTTACACTCTCCTATAATTTAATACATTTGTATTGAAGATTTACGTCTTAGAGGAGCTTAGTTTTTACTTTCTACTTTTTTAGTTTCTTTTTTAACTTCTTTCTTTTCCACTTTTTTAGTCTCTTTCTTTTCTACTTTCTTAGTTTCTTTCTTAGTTTCTTTCTTAGCTACTTTTTTGTCTGCTTTCTTAGTTTCTTTTTTGGCTGAATTTTTAGCTTTTACTTTTATCAAGGGAGCTTTTTTAGCACACTCTTTTAAGTCTTTTTTACTTTTTGCATCTTCAATACAAGAAATTCTTTTTTCTATGGTTTTCACTTTGCTTTTAAGTGCAGTTATTTGTGACTTTTTGTCCTTTTGAACATCATATTTCTTAGGTGCATCAGTTTTAGCAAATGCTCCTGATACTAACAAACCTGCCGTAATGATTCCAGCTACTATTTTTTTCACAATTAATCCTTTTTTTATGTAATTTAAAACATTAAACTATATATCTGCATTGTGTACTATTTGTGAGAAACAGTCAATACCTTAGATTAAGAAATCCTCATATAAGTTATCTCACTACTAGACCCCAACCTCATCGGTGGACCCCAAAAACCTGTTCCTCTGTTAACATATATCTGTGTTTGTTCATTGTGTTGGTAAAGTCCAGCTAAATAAGGTTGTACTATTTTGACTAAAGCTTTAAAAGGATAGAGCTGACCACCATGGGTGTGACCACTTAAAACCAAATCTACCCCCTCTTTCACTTCTTTTATAAATAGAGGTTGATGAGCTAACAGTACAGTAGGAGAGTTTTTGTCACAGTCTAAAAGTGCTTTTTCTAAGTTAGGTTCGTGGTGTTCAAATCTGTAGCCCATGTGGTCGTAAACACCTGCTAAATTAAAGCCTTTTCCCTGCTCTCCAATGTAAACATTTTCATTTTCTAAAACTCTAATTCCCAGTGACTTTACAGCAACTAATATATCTTCTATTTGATGTAAATACTCATGGTTTCCCACTATGAAGTAAGTACCATATTTACTCTTTAAACCTTTTAACTCATTCAATGCTGGTATGGCATATTTTAAAGCAATGTCTACCAAGTCACCTGTTATAACTACCAAGTCAGGCTTTAAAGCATTGGTTTTTTCAACCATATCCTTAATGGAAACTTGGTCGATAATCCCTCCAATGTGCACATCACTTAACTGTACAATACTATAAGGCTGTTTGAGATTTTTTAATTTAACCTCTACTTGTTCAATCACGATATGGGTCGCTTCATACATTGCACGACCACTTAGCCCAACAGCTGTAGCCACTGAAAAATAATCCAATCCTTTTTTTAGAAATGCTCGTCGGTTCTCTTCTATGGGTGCTTTGTTTAGAAAGAGTTGTAACACGTCATAAATGACAGCCGTTGAAAAGGTAAGAAATATAATCCCAATAGGCAAAGAAAGCAGTAAAAATAACCAATTGGGTATGTCAGGATTGTAACGTCCATAAAGATAGCCCAAGATTCCCACAAAGTTAACAATCAAAAAGATTTTAAAATAGCGTTTGTACTTTTCCTCAATGTGCAGTTTGTTAATAAAGCGTTTGATAATGTAGAGGTTTAACAAGTACATAACGGTACTGAAAATTAAACCAAATATGAGTAGTTTCATTTATTTATTCCTTTTTTAGAATTGTATCTATAAAATATAGCTAAATGATGTATCTTCTCTAAATAATATTAAGTTATTTAGAGAGTTTATTACTTGAAGTCAACTTATACAAGATTGGAATAACTAAGAGTGTTAGAATTGTTCCAATAAAAACACCAGAAATTAGAGAAACTGCCATACCTTCAAATACAGGGTCGCTTAATATAAATAGTGAGCCTAGTACAGCTGTTATTGCTGTAATCATAATAGGTTTTGTTCTTATTTTTACTGATTGAATTACTGCTTCATCTATAGAAAAGCCTTCTTTTTCTTTGTCTTGAATAAAATCAATTAACAAAACAGAGTTTCTAACAATAATACCTGCTAAAGCAATCATCCCAATCATTGAGGTAGCTGTAAATGCTGACCCATAGAAATAGTGTCCAGGTAAAACACCTATAATTGTTAAAGGAATAGGTGACATAATGACCAAAGGAACTAAATATGAATTGTACTGGTTAATTAAAAGTAAATAGAGAAAAATTATTCCTACGAGATAAGCTAACCCCATGTCCCTGAATGTTTCATAAGTAATTCTCCATTCACCTGACCATTTTATTTGAGCATTAATATTAAGTGGTGTTGATATGAAGTGTTGCTCAATATCTTTAATCTTTTGACTAATCTCAAACATACCGTAAAGAGGACTTTCATTTTCACCTAACACATCAGCACTCACATAGTTTACTTTACGACGATCTTTATGATAGATTTTAGCTTCAATATTTTTTTCTTTTATTTCTACTAATTCATAAAGAAATATACCTTTGATTTGTGATTGAAGTAAAGAGTCCAATGATTTTTCACTATCTTTCAATGACATAATAATTGGAATTCCATCAATATTTCTAGCGTTATGTATATAGCCAATCTTTTCTGAACTTAGCACTTTAATATGTTGATTTATTTCGTGAATACTAATACCATAACGTTCGGATTTTTTCGCATCTATAACAATAATACTTTTCACTCTATCTTCTACTAATTTGGTATCAATATCACAAATACCTTCTGTATCTTTAAAGTAAGACTCAACTTTTCGTGTTAGTTTGTTTAGTTTTGCAGTATCATGCTCATAGATTTCTGCTAAAATAGGAGAAAGTACAGGTGGTCCAGGAGGGACTTCTACTATTTTAATATGAGCTTCATTTAAATATTTACTTACAATTTTTCTTACTTCTCCAGCGATTTCGTGACTACTTCGTTCACGCATACTCTTCGGCGTTAAAGAGATTTGTATATCTCCTTTATGAGAACCACGACGAACTTGATAGCTTCTTACCATACCGTTAAAGTTAATAGGACCTGAGCGACCTGCATAGAGTTGTTGAGAACTTATTTCTGGGATAGCACTTAAATCCAAAGCAATTTTGTTCAGTAGTCTTGTCGTTGCTTCTAATGCTGACCCTGATGGAAGCTTAACTTCGAGTTGCATTTCCATTTTATTGTCATGAGGTAACATTTTTAGTACTACAAGTTTATTAGTGACCAATAAAAAACTACTAAATACCATACCTGAAATAATAAATATAAGAAAAAGTTGACGAAACTTTGTTTTTAAAAAAAACATATTTAAGCAAATAAAAAAGTTTAATGAACTTTCTTTCTCTATTGACTTTGGAGTGTGCTTAGCAGAAAACTTATAGAGTAGCCATGGTGTAACTGTAAATGCAATAAGTAATGAAATTAACATACCTACTGAAGCATTAATAGGAATAGGTGACATATAAGGACCCATAAGACCTGTAACAAATACCATGGGTAAAAGAGTAATAGTAACAGCTAAAGTTGCTATTATAGTTGGTTGACCTACTTCTGAAATAGCTTTTGGGATAATAGTTCTTATCGATTCATTACTTTCTAATTGATACCTATGTACATTTTCAACAACAACAATGGCATCATCAACTAATATCCCAATTGAAAAGATAAGTGCAAAGAGTGAAACTTGGTTAAAAGTAAAACCCATAACCATAGAAGCAAAAAGGGTTAATGCTAAAGTAACTAAAGTCGAAGTAGCAACAATAATAGCAAAACGATATCCCATAGTTACAAGTACCAGTAACATAACAATCCCAATAACAATTAACAGTTTTTGAGTAAGATGATTCACCTTACTGCTTGCACTTTTAGCATAATTCCGAGTAATATCAAGTTTTAAATCTTTAGGTAAATAACGTTGCATTTCATCTTCAAGAATATAACGTACATCTTTTTCTAATGAAATTGCTGAAGTTAACGGCTTTTTAGAGACAGTAAGCGTTACAGAAGGATGAGATTTACCATTTTTATAATAGTTCACATAGGTATCAGCTAAATCATTAGCCAGTTTAATCTCTTTAGTAACATCTTTAAGGTAGATTGCATTTTTATTTTTAAATCCGACAAGAAGGTTTTTAAGTCTTTCTATATCATTTAACTCTAAATACTCTCCAATCCATACTTCATTAATCTTATTATTTTGAATATCTTTTAAAAGGTAACTTGAACTATTTTCAGCCTGAATTTTTTGTTTAATAATTTGACTATCTATACCTAAAAAATCCATTTTATGTGTGTCTAAACTAATCCTAACGGCAGGGCTTACTCCTGTGATTATATCAGTCTGTCGAATATCTTTAATTTGAGAAAGGGACACTTTTAAAGATTGAGCAAATTGTTTAAGCTCTGTTCGTGAATAATTGTTTGTCTCAGAATAAAGACTATAAACCAAAGAAGGTACATCATCTATTTCCATAGCTGTAATAATGGGCTGAGTTATATTTGAGGGTAGTTTTCCAATACGTTCATGAATGATTTCATAGACTTTAAAGACAGACTCAGTGTTGTATTCACCTAAATGAAACTCTAAAGAGATAGAAGAACTTCCTTGAGAAGATTTTGAATAAATATGTTTAACCCCACTTACTTTAGAAAGAAAATTTTCTAAAGGGGTAGTTACACGCATTTCAACCTCTGAAGCAGTTGCACCTATAAAATTTGTTGAAATATGTACCATTGTAATAGGAATTTGTGGATCTTCTTCTGCTGGGGTTAAATAAAGTGCTACAGAACCTAAAAAAAGTCCAAATACTACCAAGATTGGTGTTAATTTATAGTCCATGAATTTTTTGGCTAATCTACCAGCTAAAGAAAGCTTATTTTGCATTTACTACCACACAATCACCACTTACTAAACCTGATAAAATTTTTCGTTTTTCATTTTCTTTTTTACCTAAACGAATATATTGTGTAATAATTTCTTCATCTTTCTTTAAATAAACCATAGTAACTTCATGTTTTCTATGAATATATTTATTGTCGAGGTATAGTGCTTTTTCTTCTCCTATCTTAAATTTAACAGAAACAAAGTTTCCATCATGAAAACTAGAACTTAATTTCCTAGGAATAATAAGCCTAAAAGTATAGGAATAATTATAAGAAGTAGGAAAAATAACAATATTTTCAAAATCAATCTCATAGGTTTCTCTCTCTACTTCAACTAATACTTTTTGATGTTTTTTAATTTTCTTAAGTATTGATTCAGGTACAGCCACAACCACTCGCATTTTATTTTTGTTATAAATAGAAAAAAGTTCTTGACCAATTGAAACTTTTTCAGAAAGACGTATATGCCGTTGCTCGACTACCCCATTAAAAGGAGCAGTGACCTTGGTATAAGAAAATATTTCATTCATTTGAACTAGTTGTTCTTTACTATGTGCTAAAGTCTGTTTGGCTCTAGTATAAGCTGTTTCCCTTTGAGTAAGATCTTCTTTTGTTGCTAGGTTTTGTTTTCGTAAATTTTTTATTCGTAAATATCTTCTTTTTTTTTCGTTTACATCTAATTGATTACTGACTACAGTATGCTTAATTTCTTTCACTTTAGCATTTTGTAAAACAGAAGAAATTTTTAAAAGAACATCTCCTTTTTTAAAGGTCTCTGATATGTTTACTCCTAAATATTCAATCACACCAGCAGTTTCTGCTGAAAGATTCGCTCTTTGAATAGCTTCTACACGACCATGGTTTTCAAAATATAGATCATGTACTTCTTCTTTGAGAATATAATTCTCTTCTCCATAAGCAGGAGAAAGAGAAAAAAGTAGAATAGTTAAAAGGTAGGCAATTGGATGTTTCAAGGTTTTCCTTAAATAATAAGATTATCTAAATTTTTTATAGATATTTCTGTTGCTTCTAATTCATTTTCTAATTTTTTTAACTCACTAATATTGAGTGTCCCACTTAAGAACTTAATATTTGTATCAGCTAAAAAATAATTGTATTCTAAACGTTTTAAATCATTAAAGCGTTCAGAATATTGAAGTGATATTCTCTCTTTTTCTAAAAAGGATATTGTTCCTACTTCAATTTTTCTTTTTGCCTGATTTTCTAGTAATTTAAGTGTTTGTAGATGAGATCTTAACGCTTCTATCTCTAAAGGAATAGAATGATATAAACGGTACTCTTTTTTTAAAGCAACTAAGAGTTGATTCTCTTCTTTATCTTTAATACCATGTTTTTCAATTACAGCTACTTTTGCCTTCTGCATTTCAGCTTTATACCGTCCAGCTGTATAGATAGGAATTGTTCCTGAAAGTCTAATAAACACTCCTGACTCATAAGTGTTTCCTAAAAATATAGGCGTAAAATTATTAGTATATTCGTATCCCATTTTTGCTGTTAGATATGGCTCGTATTTTGCTTCTGTTAACGCAATATTTTTTTGAGAAATAGTGATATCTTTGTCAAGTTTTAAAAGATTAGGGTTAGTGGAGATAATATGTTCTTGATAGCTTTGTAGTGAAGGAATACTTTTTTTATTATAAAAAATATTTTTTTCTAAAGGCTGAAAGCTTTTAAGTTTGACTTGACTTATAAGTTCAAAATCGTCAATAGCATTTTTAACTCTATTAAAATAAATATTTTGTGCAACTTTCAATTCAAGGTTTTTAGATTTAATTAATTGATAAGCGATATGATCAAGTTCACCAACATTGTATTCTATTCTTGCTTCTTCTAGCTCTTGATTAGAAAATATATAACGTTCTTGACTTAAAATAAAAGTATCATAATTTTCTAAAACTTTAAAGTATTGGTGAATCAAATCTAAAAGTAAATGATTTCTATTTTGATTAATATTTTGAGAGGCTTTTTTCACGTTTTCGATAGCCAAAGCACATAAAGCATCTTTTTCTTTATTATAAAGCTCCTTAGAAAGGGTTATATTTACATTTCCTTTAAGGAAGGACTCTCTAACTGTTTTTTTAGGTAGATTAAAATTAGTATTATCTAAACCAGAAGCTTGTGGAAAGTAATAACGTCCAAATCCATCAGCAATTAGTTTAATGTTTTTTCGTTTATTTTGATAAATTTTAGAGGCTAACTCTATATTCAGTTGAGAATGAGCAAGTTTCATATTATGATTATGCATGTTAGCATGGTTAAAGGCTTCAACTAGTGAACCAGAAAAAAGTGTACTTGTATATAATAATGATATATATAATATTTTTCTTACTAAGCTCATATTATTAAAATGATTTAATAAAGTTAAAAGCCTTAAAGTTAAAAGCCTTAAAGGAAAATCCCTCTGCTTATCTTTGTTTTCTTGTAGCATATGAGCTAATGTTTTCAATGGTTTGTTTCCTATTTATAGAGTTTAATTTAAAGATTAATTTTTGAATAAAACGAAGTATAGATTAAATTAGTCAATAAATGTCACTAACTGATTGTTACTAGGCTTATTTAAATCGAAGAGGATTCTACTATTGAAATGTATCACAACTGTATCAAAGAAGGAAAATTTATATTTAAACTTGAAATTAGGAGGTTAAATTCTTTTTAATTTTTTATAAAAATAAGCTTTTTCAATCTCTAAAAGAAAACAATGTAGACCCTCTTCTAAAACCTTAGAAAACTGCTCCAAACTCTCTATATGAATATTTTCAGTTTTATCTCTATAGACTTTTTGATACCCAGTATTTCTGAGTGAATAGATACATTTATCTGTAATTCGTGAAACAACCAAAACCTACATCAACAAAGATTTATGAGTAATGACAAGGCAAAGAAACCAAGCAATACCGTAGAACCCATGCTCATATAGTAAGAGACTTTAGCTGAGATTTTATGTTTGGATTTATGCACCAAATAGGGCATCAATGTAATCCAAAGTAAAATGGCACAAAACATACCTACTACAGTAAAAATTGGATTCAAGTTTTGATTGACCGTATACCCTGCAATACTCAACCAAAAGGCAATGGTATAGGGGTTAAGCCCTGTCAATACTAAACCTTGTAAATAGTATTTAATAAGACTTTTCTTTGAGGCTATCTTCTCTGACTTATCTAAACTATTATGACGACCTTTAAAAATGGAATATGCCATATAAGCTAAAAAGAGACTGCCTAAAATTCCTAGTCCTATTGTAAAAAAAGTATTATTTAGAACAGTCGCCACACCAAGTAAGATGAGTAACAAATAAATCATATCAGCACTCATAGCACCAAAGCCTATGCTTACAGCAGATTTATAACTTTTAAGTGCATGATTCATAATGAGTATGTTGATTGGTCCAAGAGGTACAGCAGCACCTAGTCCTAATAAAAAGCCTTCTAATAATGAGTTTAACACTAACTATTCCTTCCTTTTTTCAATTTTGTTATAATCATAGCAAAAAGAGATACTATGCAGATAGAAGTTAAAAATATTTACTGTGGCAAAGAACAAACTATTAACGATGGTAAACGCGAAGCTTATCACTCTTCTTACCAAAAGACTCCTCAAAATCTAACTACTTATGAAGTCGATGAAAATGGATTTTTACTTGACCACCAAAGTGATAAAGAAAGTCATGGAGGCGTTGACAAGGCTATTTGTGTTTTCTCTTTAGACGATTATAGCTACCTTGAAAACAAATTTGATATTTCTCTTCCAGCTTGTGCTTTTGGGGAAAATCTAAACATCCTTGGGGCAGATGATAGCGACATATGTTTGGGTGATCAATTTGCTTATGGAGAACTCATTGTAGAGGTTTCACAACCACGACAACCTTGTTGGAAAATCTCTTCTATTATTGGTATTAAAAAGTTGACAGCCATGATTGTCAAAGAGAACAAAACTGGTTTTTACTTACGTGTTTTACAAGGTGGAAATGTTAGCCCTAATGACAAACTTGAATTACTGTCACGTGACTATCCAAAGTTTAGCATTGAGTTTATTAATCAGATTTCTTTTAATGCTAAAAGCAATCAAGAGAACATCAAAGAAGTACTGGGCTGTGATAAACTCTCTGAAGGATATAGAGTCTCTTTACAACATCGTTATAAAGAGAAAGAGGTAGGCTTACAAGAGTGGCAATACGATGAATACCAGTAAACGAACTACTTTTTAGAAGCAGCTGTGGTTATACCATCCATGGCTTTAGTCATTTTATCGATTACTTTACAATCTTTTAAATCAAAACTTTCACGCCAGCTCTGAGGGTCACGATAAACAATTTTGGTCTCATTCCCATCAGTATAAACCAAAACTTTCATCGGTAGTTCAAGTGCTACAAGAGGGTCTTTTTGCATCAGTTTAGTACCTAAATTCGGATTACCAAATACAATAACTTTTGTCTCTGAAAGCTCCATTTTTACTTTATCAGCACCTTTTTTATGGTCTATAACCGTAAAAATGCCTAAACCAGCTTTAGCTTTTGATTCAACTATTTTTTCTATTTTCTTAATGGTGTCATCAACACTCAGTTCAGCTGTTTTAATGATTAAGTCTGATGCTGAGAGCATAAATGGGATGGCTAATAATGTGAGTAAAATTTTCTTCAATTTAAATCCTTATCTATTTAATAATAAGGATTATAGTCTAGAAGTATAAATTTTATGTTTAGCTAAGATTCAACTACGGGTGCATGTAACTTACGAATCACCCGAACAAGTTCATCAATTCTTCGTGTGTCATCTACATGATTTAATACCATTTCAGCTTCATACAGTGTAAAGGGATGCTCTTTTAAATAGCGAACACCATCTATAAGACAATTTGCCAGTTCAAGAGCATATTTTTTTGGATTTGTTTTACACAAAACCCGATGCATTCTAAGCGCATTTTGATGAAATTCATTAGACTTTCTGGGCTGCTCTAAACTCAAATAAATAATGGACAGATTAGAAAAAATATGAGCAATGGCTAAACAATAATCGATAGGATCTTCTTTAGCTAAAGAGACATAGAGTGAAAGTGCTTGTTTATAGTGAACAATGGCTTGTGAGTATCGCATTTGTGTTGCGTATTCGTTGGCTAATTTATTTAGCTTATAAGCTTTTTGATGTGTAGTAGTCATAATATATCTCTCCTTTATCATATGAAATCTATATAAGTACGTTTTACTATCATACTAAAGCTTCCTTAAATCCAATGAGTCAAATACTGCTTTTCAAGATTTTTTTCTACATGATTCATAAGCTCTGGAAAAAACGCTAAAAAGTCCTGCTCTATGTTATGCATCTCATAAGTTACAAGAGGTAAATACCCAAAAGTAGTCTCTTTGGCTAAGACTCTTTGGGACAAACGTTTGTCTATTCTTTTAAACCCTTCACCTAGACCTTCTAAGTCAGCGTAGGAACTTAAGAGTTTAATATTTACTACATTATTTATAACGCGTTTAGCTTTGGCAGGATATTGGTCTATTTGCAAAGGAGCTTGTGCGCGAAAATTGGCTGTGAACTCTTCAAAATCTTTAGAAGCGTATTTCCTCCAATGTTTTGTTAACAGATGATCATAGACAATGTCAATGACCACCCCTTTTAAATACTTACGTCCTTCAAGTCTTCGTTTACTTTGACGTACTAAAGGATGCGCATCCGTAAAAGTGTCAATAGCCAAATGGGTTGCTAAACCTTTTTCAAACATTGCTGTAGCCCCATCCCATGACCTACCTTTTAAAGGGTCAGCCAACAAGTTTCCTAACTGATGTTCAATATGTTCTTCAGAAAGGAAAACATGGGCTAACCAATTCATCTATTTTACAACTTCTGCAAGTGCTTTTTCTGCCTCTATCAAAGAGGCTACACCATCTATCATGTCTTGAACAGCTTCAACTTCTGTAATGCCCAAACGACGCAGATTAGAAATGTCAAATATGCCCTCTTCACTTTTAGTATGCTCTCCATTAACCCCACGAATTTGTAGAAAATACTTCTCGGTAATGGTTTTAAACTGCTCCATATTTTCACCCAAGTTTGGTAACTTAATATGTACACTCGCACGCATGGCTGTTCCAAGATTGGTAGGACAAGAAGAGATATAACCCAAACGATCAGAATAAGCAAAAGGCACTTTCTCTTCTATCTTTTGCATGGCAAGAACCAAACGACTAAAAACTTCTAAAACATCCCCACCTTTTTGCATGGAGATAATACGCAGTTGATCTTCTTCATTTAACCAAACCAAAAATGTTTTGTCATGGTTGTGGTAAATCCCTCGACCATGAGGCCAATCACGATTGAGTCCAGCATATTCTAAAAATCGATCTCCATCTTTAAATAAGAAATGCTCTTTTATCAGTCTTTCTTGTACATTTTTACTCATGCCTAACAAAGCATAATATTCACCCTCTAACTCACCTTCTAATGCATTTAAAGCACTCGAAACTCGCTCTTCTATCTCATTGCGTTGTTCTTTTGAAACGGCTGAGCCTAAAGGCATGTCTTTCACATTTCTTCCCACACGAATACGTGTGGAGAGAATATAACCTTCATCAAGCCCATTTATTTTTAATTCATCTGCATTCAAATTACTATGATGTTTATCACTTTGAGAAAAACCATGATACGCTTCAATAACCTTATCAAAAAGTGGTGCAAAAACTTCATAAGAATCTTCATCACCAGCATAAACACCAATCTCTGAGTCAGAGTTCTTTAGACCTGAATTAATAACTTGTTCAAGTGTAAAGCCATTGGCTGTTTCTTTATCTTTTAAAGTTTCAAACAACTCTGGGCTTAAGTGTTTGCATAACATAGAAGTACAATCTTTGGGAAATGTTGGATAAGTCATTTAAAGTCTTTTTATTATTATATCATTCTTATGCTCATAAAATTAAAGACCTCACCATTAACCAACCATTCACCTTTGATTATCTACCGATACACCAAAGGTCTATATAATACCATCATGAAAGATATGAAGAGACTTCCATCCCCCCATACACGCCTTTGTATAACACTCCTTTGATAATTCACCCTTCTTGATATCTTTCAAACTAAGTATTCTCTATTTAGTCTAAAAATCTATTTTTTAATTCTTCACTTGGCATCAAACAATGCTCTTTTTTCCCAAATACTTTATACCTGTATTTAGCCACTAACTTATAAAGTGCATCACGAAACCCTCTAGGTAAAAAACGTAAGATATAAAGATGTTTATACCAACCATCTAAGTTTTTTACTACTTCTAAGGCAGCATCACTATGGGTATATACAATTCCCTTCTTCACATAAATGATACTGTCAATATTATCTAATGCATACGCTTCCAATAAATATTGTCCTAGCTTTGATGTTTGTGAAAGAAAATGAAAATATTTTTTACTGTCATGTTTTATAATAAACTGTATGGAAGATTCACAGAGATTACAAACTCCATCAAACAAAATTATGTTGTAGTTCTGATATTTTTTTAACGTTTCTTCATTCTGTCTCATACTTTTATTTTAGCATATTTACCACACCTCTAACCAAATTTTATATATAATCTTTTAATTTCAAAATAAAGAACAAAAATATGTCTAAAACCCTATTAAACGCAAGTAACATAGCCCATTCATTTGACTACCAACTCTTCTCTAACATTGACTTTGACCTTAAAGAGAAAGAGAGCATAGCTATTGTGGGACGTAGTGGTTCTGGAAAGTCTACCCTTTTACATATATTCTCAACATTCATCAAACCCGATGAAGGTCGTGTTACTCTTTTTGATCAAAATATCTATAACTTGTCTGAAACTAAAATTGAAGATTTACGTAGACATGAATTAGGGATTATTTTTCAGGCACATTACTTATTTAAAGGAATGTCAACACTCATGAACATTGAAATAGCTACCTTACTTTCAAATGAGACAATAGACAATAATCTTTTAGAACGTTTAGAAATAAAAGAACTCATGCAACAAAAAATAGGTGAACTCTCAGGTGGACAACAGCAACGTGTTTCTATTGCAAGAGTACTTTCAAAAAGACCAAAAATTATCTTTGCAGATGAACCAACAGG
The DNA here is from genome assembly GCA_902727895.1 of uncultured Sulfurovum sp. Classification (GTDB taxonomy): domain Bacteria; phylum Campylobacterota; class Campylobacteria; order Campylobacterales; family Sulfurovaceae; genus UBA1140. Next base: position 72,088 of record CACVAP010000068.1, on the reverse strand, counting down.
AAACCTAGACAAAGAAACAGCGAAACTTGTTATGGATGTTTTATTGGAATACATCGAAAAAGAAAATGCAGCACTTGTACTCGTCACCCATGACGAAGAGATGGCAAGACTTTGTAACAAACACTTCTCACTAGAACAAAAAGAACTAAAGGAACTAAAGGAACTTGTATGAGTATCTTAGACATTGTCCTAAAGATTTTACTTTTCTTTACAGTTTTTTATGGAGCTATTTTTATTACTTCGCTACTGACTAAAAAGTTTAGAGAAGAAAATGAAGAGAACGAAAAAAAGAAAAAGAATAAAGAAGAGGAAAAAGATAAAAAAGAGGATTAGATACTTTGATGTATGCTATCCTAAGTTCTAGTCTCATCTCACATCCTCTTTTATTTTGAAATAGAGAAGAAAGGGCTTCAACTACTCTCTTTGACCTGTAATCATTTCTAATGCACCAAGAATTCCATCACTTTGCTTTTCAATATAAGATAAATGTTCTTGTTCAATGTGTCCTATTAAAATTTCACTACTCTTTTGAAATTCTCTTTCCATTTGTTCGAGTTGTGGTAATAGGTCTGCCATATACCCTCTCTTAGCAAGTTCATCTAGCGTTGTCTGGTAGTTTGTAGACACTGAGTGTAATTCATTATTTAATGAGATAAAGTATTCTTTTGTTGTTTTACACCAATTAATTTGATTGGCTAAACTTTGTAAATTTTGATTTTCCATATTAATTCATCCTTGCAATACTACGAAGCGTTGTTAGCGTTTCTTTTTGTACATCTATTTTGTGATTGTGTTCCATTAACTGTCGATCTATTTCATCTATTTGAGAAGAGAATGCTTGGAATCTGTGCTTTAGTGACAAGATAATATCTTCAACAAAACCAGCATTTTCCATTACATCTATCTGCTTTTGATATTTTTCTTTAATAACTTGTATGTGTCTTTGAAGTGCTACAAGATTTTGTTTAAAATCAAGTAACATAGTAATATGATTTTCGTAGTTGTCTTTTTCCATTTCTAATCCTTAATATTTTTAAATTTTATATATTAATAATACTTTTTAAAGTATAATAAATTTATTAAAAATAAATAAATTTTAAAAATTAATAAAAAAACTAATACTATTTAAACATTATATGACATTAAATAGTATTAATATGTAATTTATATCAAGGTTTCGTGATTTATTATGTAAGTCGTTCAACAATAGGTCTATCAGGTATGACAAACGCTTCAACAATTAATCCTTGAGGTTTATCTATTTCTAAGGTATTAACTGTCTCATCTTCTTTTATATTTTCTGTATTAATTATACTTTCTACATTAGCAATATTGGCAAATCCAAAAATCTTCTTTTTAATATCACTAATTTCAATTTTTTTAGCTTCTTCATTCTTGTTATCTATAGAATCAGAAGAACTTCTTTTCTCTTGCATAATTCGTGAAAAACTTTCATGTAGTGGGTCATAAGTATTATTTTGTATTCTATTATTTTCTACTTTATTATCATCTAATTTTGAAAGTAAACCTTGTTTGTATTCATTATAGTTGTTGTAATTATTTAAGATATTAGTTTTCATAAGTTTGATACCTTTATTCCTTGTTTCTCTAATAGTTTTAAAGCTGCTTGCTCTCTTTGTGTATTGAATCCTCGTTTATTGGAAATATTGACTTGACTCTGTTGTTCTTTTCTAAAGTTGATTGGTTGTATGGAGTCAGGCTTCTCTGTACTTACGATAGTTGGTTTTAAAATTAAACTCTGGGCTCTTGTATAAAGAATATTATGAATTCGCCTCTTAATGTCAACGGGAGGGTTAACCTTACAGAGAATATTATTTTTTTTACTTCCTGCATTATCATTATAAATAAGTTCATATTTATTCAAATGCAAGGCATCTGTATTACCATAGGTAAAGATACTTTCACTATCAGTTGGGTTAGTAACCTTATAAGAAATTCTTAACATAATTTGTCCCATAAGTTCTCGATCAATTTGTGTTCCAGCAAGAGATTGAGTTGAGAGGATAATATGCAAGCCATAAGACCTTCCTTGTCTCATAAGGGCTTTTAAAATCGTACTAAACTGGTTCACATAATTATAGTTTCCAACAAATAATTTATGAACTTCATCAATGACAAGAATAATACGTGGCATTTTTTTGATACCATCAAGTTCATTATAATCCATAATACTACTTACTTCTTTTTCTTTAAAAGTTTTTGAACGCGTAGTTAGAATATCTGAGAACTGCTGTAATAATCCTATTGAAGCATCCACATCTGAGTTATCTAAAAAGATTTTCTGACAATTTGGGTGATCTTTAAATACTTGAAATTCAACACCATCTTTGTAGTCCATAAGATAAAGCTGTAACTCTTCAGAAGTATATTTTTCAGCAATTCCTAAAATAATGTGGTTTAGTAGTGTCGTCTTTCCTGAACCTGTAACACCCGTAATAAAGGCATGATAATTTGATGATTTATCACCCATGTCAAAGCTAATGCTATCTTTACCATTTTTAGTAGTCCCAATAGGAATTGATAAAAAATCTTGCTCATTACTTTCTTCTTTTTCAAGTTCTAATTTCTTAAGCAAGTTTGCAATAGTTTGATCTTTATCTTTAGATATTTGTTTAAATGAATGCGTTGGTATTTTATCAATAAATTCAAAAAAATCTTTTGTTAATACAGTCGTTTTATTTTCTATCTTAATCTGCGAAAATTTTCTTAAAATACTTTCTAGTTCATTTGAATCATTATCCAAGAGTTCATCAGAACCGAAAAAAATTATATAAAAACCTATATCATAGGCTGAATCCAAAAAATTTTTAATTCTTTTGTGAGAGATAGTATTATCAATAAAACAGTCTAAATTAATTAAAAGAAGATGATAAGCTTCTTTTTGCTCATTCTTTTGATTGTAGTCTGAGATTGTCTCTGTATCTAATGATAATATATTATGGTGTCTATCTAAAGATAGTGCTTCTAATTTATTAAATTTATCAATTATCATTGTTTGATTATAGGCAATATTATAAAGTTTCTCAGATTGTAAACAAGATAAGTGCCTAAATCTTTTTTTATGCGTTGTGTCCAATATGTCTATAATTACATTTCCAATAGGCACAGCTTCTATTATATTTAAAGCGATATTTTCTATAAAGTTATTAGCATTTAATTCACTATTTTGGTCATACAATAGGCAAAAGCCACCATCTGTATTATCTAGACATAAAGGTATTGTTTCTCTTTGGTAAGTAAGGTCACCAATATAGTTTCCCCATGGAAACGCGTGATTAATTATCATTGATTTAGTCTCCTTTAAATAAATATTATATTATGTAAATAATATAGTAAATATGATTAAAGTTAATTTAAGTATTTAAATTTATTAAGATAAAAATTCTAGATAAATTAAATCCACAAATTATCAATAAGTCGAGTACTCCCAACCCCAGCAGCCACTAAAATAATAGTATTACCTATCTCAACCTCATCTATAGCCTGAAACTGTCGGTTAACCAAAGCAATATACTGAACATCCACCTCTTTTAAAACCTCTGCCATTGCTTCTTTTATCATTACAACCTCAAACTGTTTTCGCATAACCAGTTCAGTTGCTTTTTTTAAAGAGCGAGAAAGGGTCAAAGCTCTTACTCTCTCTTCTTTACTCAAATAAACATTACGGCTGCTCAATGCTAAACCATCGGCATCTCGAACAATGTCACAAGGGACTATCTCTACATTGATGAAATAATTTTTTACCATCTGAGTAATGAGTGCTAATTGTTGAGCATCTTTTTTACCAAAATACGCTCTAAAAGCTGTTGGTTTGTTATAAGCTATAAGATTTAAAAGTTTCATGACCACTTGTAACATCCCATCAAAATGACCTGGACGTTTTGAACCTTCTAAAACAAAGCCTCTAATAGCAGGCGCCATAATACTTAGTTCATCTTCTTCATACATCATCTCTGCATTGGGCATGAAGATAACATCTACCCCTGCTAACTCACAAATCTTTGCATCAGCATCTTCTTTTCTAGGGTAAGCATCTAGGTCTTCACCTTCTAAAAACTGTGTGGGGTTCACAAAAATAGAAACAACCACAAAGTCACTCTTGGCTCTTGCTTCTCTAATTAAAGATAAATGTCCTTCATGTAAAGCACCCATGGTTGGGACAAAACCTACTGAGCCATTAAACGCTGATGTTTGTTCAAAAAGTTCTTCGATAGAATTTACGATAATCATAATGAATTTTCCTTGAGGAGTATAAAAGTGTGTTAGTTGTATAAATTTTACATTGAGGTAAGTACCCCAATGTGGCTAAAAAATGAGGTTAGTTTCCACCAAAAGGGTTCATTCCACCCATCATTCCCATAGCTTGAGACTTTTTGTTGGCATCGACCATTCTAAGTACCTCATTGGTCGCAGACATCAACAAAATCTGTAGTGAAGATTTGTCATCCATTAAAGACTCATGAATGGTAATATCTGTAATTTCATTAGCACCGTTGGCTGTTACTTCAACCATTCCACCACCAGCTTTTGCTGTCATGCTAATATTTTTAGATTGTTCTTCCATTTCTTGTGCTTTTGACTGAAGATCTTTCATCATGTCAGCCATTTTACTCATGTCCATACCTTCAAACATTAATTTAATCCTTTAAATTCTTGGGCGATGCTATTATCATCTTCTAAAATCACAATCTTAGGTTCAAAGGTATCAGCTTCTTCTTCTGTCATAGATGCATAGGCAATAACAATAATCTTATCACCAACATGTACTTTTCTAGCAGCTGCACCATTTAAACACATCTCTTTTTTCCCTGCTTCACCGGGAATAATATAGGTTGAAAAACGCTCACCGTTATTAATGTTAACAATATCTATTTTCTGACCCACACGCATGTTAGCAGCATCTATTAACTCTTGGTCAATGGTAATAGAACCTACATAGTGTAAGTTTGCCTCAGTCACGGTAGCTCTGTGAAGTTTACTGTAGAGCATTGTAATATTCATAAAAATAATCTCCTATAGAGTTGTACTTGACATACTCTCTATTTTCCGTATTATACCAAATTAATATTTACTGAAACTTCATATTTTTTTTTCTTTTCAAGGCTAAAAATAAATAGCATAAACGTTACATAAAAAGAATGAAACAAAAAAAAAATTTTAACAATGTTAAATATTCAAGCTATCTTATTAAAAATAATATGTATTATTCAAAAAAGTGAAGAAGGTAAACATAATTATGTCCAATTTCCCCCTTGAAGAAATAAGCGAATTACAAAAAGAACTCTCAAGTCACCCTGTGTATGATGCTGTACAAAACATTGATGACTTAAGCATTTTTATGCAACATCATATCTATTCTGTATGGGATTTTATGTCCCTTGTTAAGTATCTTCAAAATGAATTTGCACCAGCAACCACCCCATGGATGCCCCATGGTGACCCAATGATTCGACGATTTATCAACGACATTGTACTTGAAGAAGAATCAGATGAAGGAGTTCCTTTAGCTGATGGAACTACCACTTATATTAGTCACTTTGAACTGTATATGATGGCAATGGAAGAAGTAAAACCAAACGCTTCAGATAACATTCAAAGATTTATTAAAAAAGTTCAAAAAGGTTCATTAACAAAAACATTAAAGAAAAAATTAGCTCCTCCTCCAGCGAAAAAGTTTATGCGAACAACCTTTGATTTCATAGAAACTGATAAACCTCATATTATTGCATCTGCATTTGCTTTTGGTAGAGAACATATCATTCCCACCATGTTTCAGGCATTGATAGAAAAAATGAAGATATCAAGAGAAGAAGCAACAGCTTTTCATTACTATTTAGAACGACATATTGAACTAGATGGAGATCATCATGGACCACTTTCATTACGTATGATTGACATACTCTGTGACAATGACCCAAAAAAAATTGAAGAGGCTAAAGTAACAGCCATTCATGCCATTAAAGCCCGTATTAAATTTTGGGATGGTGTTCTAAAAGCAATAGAGAAAAATAAGAAAAAAATGAAGAAATAGAAGTAGAAGTAGAAAAAGTCCTTAGACTTTTTCTCTTTGACTACTTTGCCAAGCTAGCAACATCAACAGGATCGCCCCACATTTGCTCAGGAATAACGTACTCTTCAACTACGTTTCCACCAATAATATGTTCTTCAATAATACGTGTAATTTTTTCTTTAGTTAATTGAACATACATTACGTGACCTGGTTCAACCATCATTACTGGTCCTTGTAAACAACGTCCTAAACATCCAGTCTGGATGGCTTGAACAGCGCCAATAATTCCTTTTTGCATCAACGTCATAGATAAGTGTTGCATAAGTTCTTTTGACTCTGGATTTTGTTCTGTAACACAGCTTGGTTTTGGCATTCCTGGAGGTGCTGATTGTTGACATTTGTACATGTAAAATGCCGGTTGAGGTATACTCATCATGGTGAAATCCTTGTGAAATTTTAATTAGGAGTATATTACTCTTATTTAAAATAAAAATCACTTAATATGAAAAAGAAGTATTTAATAATACTTCTTGAGTTACTTATGGTAAATAATCGCTTGTCCCTCTAAACCCTATTCCATTACTGGTATCTGCTAGGTCAGAGTCACTCCCTGTTGTTCCTTGTAGTAAATAAAGGAGTGTTCCACCTCTAACAAGCACAGCATAGTTATCTTTAAATATCCCAACACCCATACCAACATCTAGAGCAGAATTTGCACCATAGTCTGGACTTTCATAGTTATAATGTACCATGTCCATGTCAACACCCCACCAGTCCTCTATATGTTCTAACGAGAACTTAACCGTACCAGCACTATCAACCAACCACATTAACTCTTTTAAATACTCCTTCTGACCTGCACCAAACTCATAAATTTCATCACTATATTCATCAAGTGGTATATTTATATCAATTCCTAAAAGATTATTTTTTAAAGTTTTTCCATCTCCACCATTCGCAACATTCGCTGCTAAGAGTTTCTGTATCTGAGCATACTGTTTATGCGTCAATAAACCCAAAACCTTTGAACTTTCAAACTTACTTAAACTTGTACTTGCAAGATAGGCTGACATAGATGAACTTCTGCTATTTAATTTTGCATAAGAACTTGAAAAAGATAAATCTTTTCCTTTCAGTGTATCTACTAAATTTTCATCCATGTAACCTACTAGATTGCTAGTCGTATTAGACAAGGTAAAATATTTATCAATAAAACTATTATAGTTACCAACAATATCAATTACTTCTGCTGAAGATATCTCAACCCCTGTCTCTCTGGCTTGATACCTTGATGTCCAAAACCCTGTTTCATTTACGCCATCTTCATCCACGTCAAATCCACCAGGAATATAGACAAATCCATCATCAAGCATCTTAACACTACCTGCTTCTTCATATAACCAGGGACAACGTCTATTGCTATCTAAAGGGTCACCATCTTCACATTCTATCTCTTTAATATTGGCTTGTCCATCACCATCACTGTCATTATTTGGATTATTGTTACTCACATCTTTATCATCAAAAACACCATCATTATCAGCATCTAAAATACTTGATTCTAATGCATCAATAATACCATCAAAATCACTATCTTCAATGCCTTCATCAAAATCATTTATACCGTCACCATCACTGTCTACTAATAAGGGATCTGTTCCTAAGTGAAGTTCGGCTTCATCACTTAAGCCATCATTATCATCGTCATTGTCGTATTCATCATTAATTCCATCAGCATCAGAGTCTATACCATTATCAATAACGCCATCACCATCTATATCGACATCAGCACTGTCTTTAATACCATCACCATCGGTATCTACTCCATTGTCAATGACACCATCACCATCCATATCTGAATCAACTCCATCAGGAATTCCGTCCCCATCTGTGTCTCCATTTGTACTATTTGGATCTAAAGTATCAGGAATGCCATCACTATCATCATCTGTATCATTTAAATCATTAATCCCATCACGATCAGTGTCTATTCCATTATCAATAATCCCATCTCCATTAATATCTGCATCTGAACCATCAAGGATACCATCATTATCAATATCTGTATTATTGTCGTCAGTATCAATAGCATCGGCTAGACCATCGTTATCCCTGTCTAAACGATTATCAATTGTGTCAAACTCATCGTTAACACCATCTTGATCAGAATCTATTCCATTATCAATAACACCATCACCATCTACATCAGCATCTGAAACATCATTTATCCCATCTCCATCTGTATCTGTTCCATTGTCATTAACACCATCGCCATCTATGTCAGCATCTACGCCATCTGCTATTCCATCACCATCAATATCATAATTTCTATCATTAGGATCTTGATTATCAAGGAGTCCATCGTTGTCATCATCTAAATCATGCGTATTATTAATCCCATCTCCATCTGCATCTATTCCATTATCAGTAAGACCATCACCATCTACGTCAACATCAGAAATATCATTTATCCCATCACCATCGGTATCTATTCCATTGTCAATGACACCATCACCATTAATATCTGCATCTACGCCATCTGCTATCCCATCACCATCAATATCGGCATTATTATCATCAGGATCAATGGCATCTGCTAAACCATCTTTATCCTTGTCTAAACGATTATCTATTGTGTCAAATCTATCATTAATACCATCATTATCAGAGTCTATTCCATTATCAATAACACCATCGCCATCTACATCAGCATCCGAAATATCATTTGTCCCATCACCATCTGTATCTGTTCCATTATCATTAACACCATCGCCATCTACATCAACATCTGCACCATCAGCAATTCCATCACCATCACTATCATAGTTCGCATCATTAGGATCTTGTTCATCTAAAAGAGCATCATTATCATCATCTAAATCATGAGTATTATTAATTCCATCTCCATCTGTATCTGTTCCATTATCATTAACACCATCGCCATCTACATCAGCATCTGAAATATCATTTATCCCATCAGCATCTGTATCTGTTCCATTATCATTAACACCATCGCCATCTACATCAGCATCTACCCCATCAGGTATGCCATCATTATCAATATCTGTATTATCATCATCAGGATCAATGGCATCTACTAAACCATCTTTATCCTTGTCTAAATGATTATCAATCGTGTCAAACTCATCGTTAACACCATCTTGATCAGAGTCTGTACCGTTATCAATAATACCATCGCCATCTACATCAGCATCCGAAATATCATTTATCCCATCACCGTCTGTATCTGTTCCATTATCATTAACACCATCGCCATCTACGTCAACATCTACACCATCAGCGATTCCATCACCATCACTATCATAGTTCGCATCATTAGGATCTTTTTCATCTAAAAGACCATCATTATCATCATCTAAATCATAAGTATTATTAATCCCATCTCCATCTGTATCTGTTCCATTATCAGCAACACCATCTCCATCTATGTCAACATCAGCAACATCAATTATTCCATCACCATCCGTATCTGTTCCATTGTCATTAACGCCATCTCCATCTACATCAGCATCTACGCCATCAGGTATGCCATCCTTATCGCTGTCTACAATCTCAATAGCACCTAAAACACCTAAGGACTTACTGTTATTTGATCTATTTGATCCACAAGAAAGTATACTTAAAAGTATAAATGCCCATAAAAAAATATTTACTAAAGTCTTTTTCATTTTTAGTTCCTAATTTAATATTTAATACAAATAATCTGTAGCTGCTCTAAAACTAATCCCATTTGTTTGTCCAGCATCATCTGTTAATGCTCCTGAAACTCCTTGAGTAACATTTAAAATTGCTCCACCTCTTACAATAACTGCATAAGAATCTTTTTCTGGACCAATTCCATGACCTAAGTTTTGTGTACTATTCGCTCCTGTATCAAAAGCTTTAAACTTTGTACTATTAGCTTCCCACCACTCTGGTACATCATCAGCAAAAGTAAAAGTATCCACAAAACTATTGGTATTAACTGTTTGTCTTAATTGAACAAGGTTTCGTACATACTCTTTTAAATCCTCTCCAAACTCATCAATAATTAAATTATATGAAAAAAGTGGAACATTTGGATCTATGCCTAAGACTCCATTACGGATATGTCTTCCATCTCCAAGTAACCCATTCGCATTAGGTGTTACTAAGTCTGCATCTAGTAGCATCTTAACATGCATATATTGTTTATGTGTTGGCATAGTAATATCAATATCAAGTCTATCACCATTAGCATCGTTTAAAACATATCGACTCAAACAGACCTCTGCTAAGTACGGTGTAAAGTCAGATATTCTTTCTATTCCAGCGACACTCTCTTCATCAAAAACTAATTCAGTTCCAGCAACAACATCCGTCTCCCCTAAAAGTGCCTCGTTATAACTTAACACATCAATATTTCTATTTAAAACTTTGAACTTTTTAGAAAGGTACTGATTCACATTCCCAACATCAGAAATAACATCTTCACTACCAATTTCTATACCTGATGATCTTGCCTGATAGCGTGAAATCCAAAAACCACCTTCATTAATACCATCTCCATCAACATCAAATCCACCAGGTACATAAGAGTACCCATGTGATGTCAATATTTGTCCTATTTCACTGTCCATAATATACTCACAAAGTTGTGTTGTATCTAAGGCATCCCCCTCCGTACAATTGTTTTCATAAGTATTTGATTGTCCATCACCATCACTATCATTACTTGGATCTAAAACATTTATAATATCAGTAGTTAAATCAGGAAGAGCATCTTTAGCTGGACTAGTATTATGTCCTGTATCTAATGTTTCAGGGCTACTAAGACAGCTAACATTTAACTCGTTAGTATCATATGAATAAACTTCAACTCCATCATTAACACTGTCTCCATCTGTATCTGGGTTTGTTGCGTTTGTTTCGTAGTTAAGAATTTCAAAACTATCTAACAGACAGTCTCCATCTGTATCTGGGTTTGTTGCATTCGTATCATACATATTAATTTCGTCAGCATCTGACAGTCCATCATTATCTGTATCAGAACTTATTGGATTGGTACCATAGGTATTTATCTCTTCACCATCAAGTAGACCATCTCCATCTGTATCTGAATTTGTGGCATTCATATCCTGCGTTTTTATCTCTTCACCATCAAATAAACCATCGCCATCTGTATCAGAACTATTAGCATTTGTATTGTATATATTGATTTCATCAGCATCTAATAGTCCATCATTATCTGTATCTGAGTTAGTAGCATTCGTATCATAGGTATTTATTTCTTCACCATCCAATAAACCATCAGCATCTGTATCTGGGTTAGTGGCATTGGTATCATAGGTATTTATCTCTTCACCATCAAGCAAACTATCACCATCTGTATCTGGGTTAGTAGCATTCGTATCATAGGTATTTATCTCTTCACCATCAAGTAAACCATCAGCATCTGTATCTGGGTTAGTAGCATTCGTATCATAGGTATTTATCTCTTCACCATCAAGCAAACTATCACCATCTGTATCTGGGTTAGTAGCATTCGTATCATAGGTATTTATTTCTTCACCATCCAATAAACTATCACCATCTGTATCTGAATTTGTTGCATTTGTATCATAGGTATTTATCTCTTCACCATCCAATAAACCATCACCATCTGTATCTGAATTTGTTGCATTGGTATCATAGGTATTTATCTCTTCACCATCAACTAAACCATCACCATCTGTATCGGGGTTAGTTACATTCGTATCATAGGTATTTATCTCTTCACCATCAAGTAAACCATCACCATCTGTATCGGGGTTGGTTACATTGGTATCATAGGTATTTATCTCTTCACCATCAAGTAAACCATCACCATCTGTATCGGGGTTGGCTACATTGGTATCATAGGTATTTATTTCTTCATTATCTAAAAGACCATCATTATCTGTATCTTTACTCTGTGGATTAGTCCCATAAATATTTTCTTCATCAATATCTGTAATACCATCACCATCGCTATCAATATCTACAACACCTAAAACACCTCTTGAACCATTATCTTCACTAGCAATACTTCCTGCTCTATCTGAACCACAGGCAGTTAAAAACAACCCTACAATTAAAATAGATATTATATTTTTAATTTGTAACATAATTATCTTCCTTTAGCGTAAAAAAGTTCAGCTTCAATACGACGATTTAGCGCTCTACCTGCTGCTGTTTTATTGGTAGCCATTGGCATAGTTTCACCTTCACCAGAAGCTTCTAACCTAGAAGCACTCACCCCCTGTGCGACTAAAGCTTGTACAACAGAATTTGCTCTTTGATTTGAAAGTGTTAAATTTTTAGCAGCAGAACCTTGACTGTCTGTATGACCTTTAATCTTAACCATACTTCCTCTATTTTGTAAAAGAAATTGAGCAAAACGACTTACTTGAAATCTTGAAACTGATCTAATTTCAGAAGAGCCTGATGCAAAATTTATTTTTAGCGTAGTTTTAATAGGACAACCATAAGTATCTACTGTAAAACTACAAGGTGTAGCAGGACATTGATCCATACTATCCTGTACCCCATCTCTATCAAAATCAGATGCAGAGATTTTAATAGGACATTCATTATTATTACTATGAAAAACTGAGACTCTATTAATTGGTTCTCTAACAATCACAGGCGTCGGTCTAGCCATCACAGGAGCTGCTCTAATAACTCTAGGAGCTTGATGTTTAACAAGTTCTTCTCTACCAATTGGCATACTTACACCAGCAGTTAGCATAAACTCATTGTTTTCATCATCACCACCAATAATTTGTAATACTTTTCCTTCAACACGTGCTTTGAAGCCTTGTTCTAAGTCTACTTTAACACCTGCACCACCTTGTATAAAGGGATGACTTTCAAATGCACCTTCAGTAGCACCACTTACATATTCATATCCGACTCCAGCAAGAGCATAAGGTGTTGCCACAGTATGGTTTTCATACTCATATACACCATTTACCGAAGCTTTAACAAGTGCAGACGCTTGATCATTATTTACTTTAGTATAATCTATGTCAACTCTTGGAGAAATTACATACTTATTATTTTGATAAGTAAGTCCAACTGTTGGATTTTTAAATTTATTACCATCTTCATTTTTGGTTGAATTTAAACCAATATTAATTCCAATCTCTTGTTCAATGTTACTAGCATTGAGTACTGTTAAGGTCATTGTTAAATACAACATTATTGTTTTATACATCTTAACTCCTTCTATTAATAGAAAATACTAACATATATTTCAGTATTAGAAAGAGCAAATAATATATATTTCTTAAGAAGTTCTAAAATTTCAACTTTATTATAACAAATTTAATTATTCAAATTAGTTATGATATTATATATTGTTGGAAATAGATTTTTTTCACCTAGAATTCTCTGTATAGTGTCTATATTCTTCACAAAGTTCTAAAAATAATATATAATTTTCTTTATTACTGGTTAAAATAGTGTTTTAATCTCTCACAAATCATACAAACATTACAATTTGAAAGATTATTTTCTTTTCAAGTAAGCTTTGGCTACCATGTCAGCATGAATAAAATTGAGACCCTACAACATTACTTTGGACATGATAGTTTTAGAGAACAGCAAGAAGAAGTTATTGATGCCATCCTAAATCAACAAGACTTACTAATGATTTTACCTACAGGTGGAGGAAAATCTCTTTGTTACCAACTTCCTTCTTTACTTATGTCAGGTGTAACCGTAGTTATCTCTCCTCTTTTAGCACTTATGCATGACCAAGTCGTTGCCTTAAAAGGTAATGGAATCTCAGCAGCCATGCTAAGTTCCATGCAAACCCTTGAAGAGTCTAAGCAGATAGAACAACAACTAAGAACCAATCAAATCAAACTTCTTTATGTTGCACCTGAACGACTGATGAATGAGTATTTTTTAAATTTTTTACTTGACCTAAACATTAACTTTTTTGTGGTCGATGAAGCACACTGTGTAAGTGAATGGGGTCATGAATTTAGAGAACACTACCGTATGCTTTCACAACTAAAAATCTCGTTTCCAAACATAACCATTGCTGCCTTTACAGCCACAGCTACCGAGCTGGTACGTGAAGACATTTTAAATAACTTAAGTTTAAAAAACCCCAAAGTAGTCACAGGGTCACTTTTTAGAGAAAACCTTACTATAACAGCAAGGCACCGACAAAGTGATGGGCGAAAACAGCTCTTAACTTTCTTAGATGACCACAAAAACGAAGCTGGTATTGTCTATGCCTTTTCAAGAAAACAAACAGAGACCACAGCTGAGTACTTAAAAAAGCAAGGCTACAAAGCAGAAGCTTATCATGCAGGACGACCCACCGATGTTAAAAACAAAGTCTTTAAAGAATTTGTAGCCGATGAAATAGACATTGTCGTAGCTACCATTGCTTTTGGAATGGGAATTGACAAATCCAACATTCGTTTTGTCGTTCATATGAACTTACCAAAAACCTTAGAGAACTACTATCAAGAAATCGGACGAGCAGGACGTGATGGACTTGAAGCTAAAACTTTATTGCTTTTTTCTACAGCAGACATTGTGCAACAAAAATCTTTCATAGAAGACTTACCCGACTCTCCCTACAAAGACAATGCTTTTGAAAAAATCAACACCATTTCACGCTTTTCAAACTCTGAGTCTTGTAGACACCAACAAATAGCCACTTATTTTGATGATAAAATCGATGCTTGTGGTGACAAGTGTGACAACTGTATTAACCCCGATGAAAATAAAATAGACATCACCACTGATGCCCAAAAACTACTCTCAGCCATCTACCGAACCAATCAATCTTTTGGATTACAATATGTAATAGATGTTTTACGAGGGAGTAAAGAGCAACGAATTTTAACCAATGCTCATGATCAACTCTCTGTCTATGGTATTGGCGAAAATTACTCTAAATCTCAATGGCTAAGCATCGCAGATAAACTCTTAGAGCTAGGAGCTGTTGCCATTGGTGAATACCGTGTTTACCACTTAAAAGACCGAGGTATAAGTATTTTAAAGGGAAATGAAGAAGTTGACATTCGAGAGTCACGTCTAAGTGTAAGTAAAGCCACGAAGAAAAAGGTTGAATACTTTGATGACTATGAAGTCGAAACCTTTGACAAGTTTAGAGCCTTACGAAAAGAAATTGCTTCAGCAAACAAAGTACCTCCTTATGTTGTGTTCTCAGACAAAACACTCAAAGAACTTTCCAACACCATGCCAAGTGACAAAACAGAAATGTTAGCAGTCCATGGGATTGGTGCAGTCAAGTTTGAGCGTTATGGTAGAGAATTTTTAGAGCTTATTGAGGAGATAGCAAATGCCTAGACTTCGGACTTCGACAAGCTCAGTCACCGATTCGTCCCCTGAGCGTAGCCGAAGGGAACATAAACTATGTGGCATAGATGAAGCAGGAAGGGGACCTCTAGCTGGTGACTTGGTTATGGCTGGTGTTATTTTAAAAAATGATATAGAAGGCTTAATGGATTCCAAGGTACTCAGTGAAAAAAAACGTGAAGCACTTTACCCTCAAATAATTGAAAACTCACTCTACCACATAGTTTCTTTTTCACCACAACAAATAGACCAAGATGGCTTAAGTAAATGTCTAGGAAAAGGACTAGAATCCATAATGGAAAATTTAGAATCTGAAGTCTACCTTTTTGATGGAAATCAGACTTTTGGTGTTTTAGGTGTCTCTACCATGGTAAAAGCTGATGCTAAAGTTCCTGAAGTCTCAGCAGCAAGTATCTTAGCCAAAGTTACCCATGACCATGCCATAGTCAAAGCTTCTAAGCTTTACCCTCTTTATGGTTTTGAGAAACACAAAGGTTATGGAACAAAAGCACATGTAGCAGCCATTAAAGAACATGGCTACTGTGATTTACATCGACGTTCTTTCAAAGTGAAAGGTCTTTCCTAAAAAAGATCTTCCTCTCTCCATATTCAACACATACACTTAAAGACTTCCAATTAAAACCCTATCAAGATAATTATATAATTTTTTATTATCTTTATTATATTTTAAGATTATAACTGATATAATTCCTCAAGTGATAATTATTATCCTTTAATTAAAATAGTTAGTATAGAAAATTTTTAAATATATCTACCTAAGGAGCATCAATGGCTTGTGACACAGGAGTACAACCTATCAAAGAAACTGAGGCTACTTCAGAAGAAGCAAATAACGAAATTCAAAATAATAAGGAAGTAAAAATGAGTTCATCATTAGTATTAAGAAAAGCACCAGAGTTTAAAATGGATGCATACGATTCAAAAACAGGTCACTATACAGAAGTATCAAGTGAAGACTATAAAGGTAAATGGACAGTAGTATGTTTTTACCCAGCAGACTTTACTTTTGTTTGTCCAACAGAAATTGCAGCTATGAATGCAATGTATGACGAATTTCAAGACTTAAATGTTGAGATTTTAGCCGTATCTACCGATACTAAATTCTCACATAAAAGATTTGTTGAAACAGAACCTATATTAAAAGGTTTACAACTTACCATTGGTGCAGATCCAACAGGTACAGTAAGTAGAGCATTTGGTGTAATGATTGAAGAAGAAGGTATTGCGCTTAGAGGAAGATTCCTTATTAATCCAGAAGGTACTGTAGTAGCACAAGAAGTACAAGCTCCAATGGTTGGAAGAAATGTGCATGAGTTCATTAGACAAGTACAAGCATGGCAACACGCTACAGAAACAGGTGAAGTTTGTCCAGCAGGTTGGAGACCAGGTAAGAAAACACTTCCTGTAAATACTGATTCTGAAAAAATGACAGGTAGGGTTGGTGACTACATAACTATTGAAGAGATAATGTCTTAATTATTTCCAAAACCCGACTTTAATTAGTCTTACCCTTCTTCAGAAAGTAGCTCTTTAAAAGCTACTTTCTTTTTTAAAAGTTTGTAACATCTTCTTCCGTTAAGTTCTCTTTTGTAAAGGCATAAACACCTTTTGAAAGTAAAGCACTCTTAAGCCCTATACCTAAAGCATTTGTCATGAAAAAGTTGATTTTATGTGTACTACATAACATAGGTAAAGCTTGTCCTGGACGTGCTTTATTTTGGTAAATAGGATTTGTTAAATGTCCTCTTTTAACAATCTCTCTGTTTTCCACATGAAAAACCAAGAGGTACTTTGACTGTGGCGTACTTTTTACAATAGCCTCTTTCTCCTCACTTGGCACCATTACCAAGACATAGTCTTTTTCGTCCTCAATCTCTAGTCTTGCTCCAGTAATAAGCATCATCGTTATTTTTTGCCGTGCATTTTTTAAAATACGTGCAAAAGTTGGTCGTGAAACCCCCATTTGCGTTGCAGCATCAGCCTGATAAAGCTCTTTAGCGTCCATTAAATACAATGCCTCCATTTCCTCATGAAGCAGTTGAATACTCTCTGTATTAGTAGAATCACTTGCTTTAAAGCTTGTGTAGTGTGGTTTGAATTGTAAATTTCGTTTTAATTTATCACGTCCCATGGTCAAAAGTATAACATACTCTTTTAATTTACTTGACATATGACCAAAAAAGTGATATATTTATGTCATATGACCAAAAAAACTATCTACAAGGATAATTAATGAAAATAGCCATCCCCGTTAAGATGAATAAAGAAAATCCAGCCATTGCACCACTCTTTGGAAAAGCAAAATGGTTTGCCATCGTGGAAAACAATGAAGTTAGTATTATGACAAATGAAAACTCAGGTGGGCAAGCTGTTATTGAATGGTTAGCCAATATGAATGTTGATACCATTCTTATGCAAGAAATGGGACGAAACCCTTATGAAAAAGTAAAGTCTTATGGAAATATTAACCTCTATCATGTTGGGTTTGAACGCAATTTACTTAATGATGCTTTAGAAAAGTTCAAGCAAGAACTCTTAATAAAAGTTGACGATGAAAATATGGAAAGTATTATCAAACATCATGAAAAAAGGCACCCTGCTCATGAACACAATCATACACACGCTTAAGGATAAATCATGAAAATAGATGATGAACCAACACTCGATACTATTGATGATTATAATAATAATGAAAGTCCAGAAAAACGAAAAACCATCTACTTAATTATTGCTGGGTTAGTAATATTTATGATTGGTCTTAGTATAATTAAAGTAACAAACGACACTGTATCAGACTATA
The DNA here is from genome assembly GCA_902727895.1 of uncultured Sulfurovum sp. Lineage (GTDB taxonomy): Bacteria > Campylobacterota > Campylobacteria > Campylobacterales > Sulfurovaceae > UBA1140. The sequence goes on along the minus strand of CACVAP010000068.1, from coordinate 53,891 downwards.
TTGGGACTAGCAGTAGCCTAGGAATAGACGTTAGTAAACACTAGCTCAGCATTCAAGAAATAAGGATTAATAATGAAAAAAACACTAATACTAAGCTCACTTCTCTGCCTTAGCATGCTTCATGCAGACAACAATGTAACAAGCCAAATCTCTAAAAAACAAGAAGGTGTTAAATACATCAAGATGTTAGGGAAAACACTAAAAACACATCTTAAATCAGAAATGAAAGCTGATAAAACGGGGCTAAAAGCCGTTGATTTTTGTACTACAAAAGCAGATGAACTCACCAAAGAAATAAACAGTCAGCTGCCAAAAGGTGTGACAGTCCGAAGAACAGCACTTAAAACAAGAACCGATAAAAATAAACCTGATACTTTAGACAGTGCTGTTATGGAAAGTATTATCAATGATATGGACAAAAAAAATGTCAACTTAGCTAAACCCCTGATGGTTGAAACACCCAGTGTGTATAGAGTCTATAAACCTCTTTTTATTACTCCAGCATGTATGAAATGTCATGGTAATGAAAAAAGTATACATCCTGACGTTCAAAAAGTAATTACTAAAAATTATCCTAATGACAAAGCAATGAATTTTCAATTAGGAGATTTAAGAGGTGTTGTCGTGGCTGAGATAAATAAGTAAACCTATTGAGGAGGAAAGGGTTAGGCTTTTGTCATAACCTTTACCTCATCAGTATCTATTAAAAACTCCCACCAATTAAAACCCTAACTTTATCTTGGTCTACGACATCTTTATTATGTATCCATTCTAAGCTCAGAGGAATCTCCAACTTATTAAATAACACCAAGTCTAATTCCCCTCCAACAATACTTTCATAATACGTTCTTTGTATGCTATCTGAGAAATCTATGTCATAAACTCGTTGTTTAGCATACAATGACTCTCGTTGTAGTGAAAGTGGAAAGGAGAAGAAGTATAAAGAGCCATCAAAAACTTTTGCCAAAGACAACTCAGCCATTTTAACCTCTTGGGCATAAGTAGTAGCAGAGAAACTTGGTACATTTAGCGTTGCTTTGTCTGACTGTAATGCACTAAAACCTTCTCTAAGTTCAATTCCTTTGTCTTCAAAAAAGTTCACTTTATTACTCTTCATGTAAGTAGCACTTACGCCCACATAACTTTGCCAAGCTAGGTCATGCTTAAACGCATAACTTCCACCCCACATAATTACATCTCTGTCTGAACTTCCAAACAATGACAAGGCATTTAAAGCGTTTACATATTTACTGTACCCAAACTGTTTTGCATTCGAAATATTTAACGACATCGTTAAAGGCTCTCGGTAAAAAGAATCATAATCTCTCGTATAGGCTAAAGTTGTATCAGCAGACCAATACCCCGAAGCTAAAAATGGTAATTTTGCATACACATCATATCCAGCTTCTCGATTGTCAGCTGTTCTCAACTCATTGTTTTTAAAAACTTTATAGGCTGCTCCACCATATTCAAGTTGATTTGCCACATTGTCATAACGTAACCCTATTACATCTCGGTCATCATCATGAGATACCACAGCAGACAAAGAATTCTGAAAAAGAGGGTCAACAAAGTTTGCTTGTACATCAAGACCCCAACCTGTGTAGCTACCATAAGATAAAGCTTGATTTAAAGAGCTATATTTTAATTCTTTCAATGCATTGTACGATTCTGTATCTAATGCTTTTGTAGTACTCAAAAAGTTAGCTTCCTGTAAGGTCGGATTTAACTTACCATCTTGCTTGGGAAAATCTAAACGTTGGCTAAAGCCAACCCTACTGCTATCCAGTTTTATTTTACTATATACATATCCATAAGCATCAAGGCTTACTACTATGGCTTCATTGTTTTTCATTAATTTAAAATCAATAACATCATCAGCCAGACTTACACGTTCTATTTTCATGTCTTTTACTCTATACGTTGTACTTCCGTGTTGAGAAGTTCCAATAAAATAAACCGAACCTTCAGTATCAACATCGGTAACAAAACCATAATGTCCTTCAATAGAAACTAAAGGTGTTTTGTTCTTATACAGTGTACGCAGAGAACCTTTTTGTTTAAAATAATATAAATCTTCTTTGTCAACATACACAGATGAATGACACTGCGTATAAAACTCTCCATCTACATAAACCTGTGGTATTTCTATGGATTTTGGAACATCAAAATAAACCTCTTTTCCAGAACTCGTAAACCCTTGCATCGCTTTAGATTCAAAACCTTTTTGCATAAAGCCATCTTTATCAAAAAGACCCATCTCTATTTTTGTGGGAGAAGTTTTTGCTGAAGCTTGAGAATAGTATTGTCCATTACGTTTAAAGAGTTCTCCAACCCTCCATGAGCCTTGCTCAAAGTTTGAAGTCATCGCCTCTGTATTTAACTTAAAAACTTTAGGTGCTGACTTGTTGTCTCCCACTAAAGTGTAAACTTCAGTCCCTTCTTTATTTAAAGGCGTAAAGATTTGGCTTCGTGCAAGCATTTGTCCTTTTGTCGCTGTAAAGTCTTTATGCTTAGTTTTTACTTCTTCCACAAACTCAGCTAACAATACTTTAAAACTCTTTCCATACTGTTTTTTAAACATCGCAGAGGTAAAAAAAGGAAAAGGCTGTGTTGCAAAAGTCTTAAAGTATCCATTTACTTTTTCTATGCCATATCTTTCCACTAAAAACTGCTGAAAAAACCCACCTAACAAATAGAACTTTTCCCCATAGGGAAATTCTACGGTGGGATTAGTCATAAGCTCAGGCTTTATCTCACCTGCATGTGCCAAAGCCACTAACTCTGCTAAAGCATAACCAGAAAAAAGTCGCCCTCCATTTCCAAAACGAGACTCATTCATAACCCCGTTACCCTCAAGTATAAAATCATTTTCTAATATATTAGGAATAGGGAATAATGCCAAAGGACCTAAAAAAGAAACAGCTGTGTTCCCTAATACCTTGTGACTCGTACGTGAAAGAAAGTTCTCTTTGGGATTTAACTGAAAGTTATGAGCTGTTTCATGAATGACCAAGGTCTTTAACCATGAAGAAGTAGAAAAATAATCAATATGTGTAGCCCCTGCGCCATAAAAAAGTTGCATATTAAAAGGTATTTGCGTTGAGAAACCATTGGCTATTTGGTTTTTACTTGAAGCTAAGCCTACGTGCATTTTATCATCTAACTTATAACCAAACTCTTTTTCATAACCAGTAATAATCTCTTCTTGATACTTTTTCATACTAGGAATAACAGCATCATGTTCCTGCGTATAAACATAAGAAAGTTCGTCACCTTCTGCGATAAGGTAGTCGTCAGGTACAACAACTGCTGAAAAAAGAAGATGGGTTGAAAGTGTCATGGAGAGTAAAATATTTTGCATATAAATTTCCTATAAAATCTTTTGGCTTATTATAGTTTAAAATTTAAAATATTTGTAGTAGAGAGTGCTGTCTCATATATCAATTCAGGAGAAAGGAAGGAGATTATAAAGTATTCAATTATAGTTAAGAGCTACACAAAACAACCATACATGGAGAAAAACAAAGAAACACCATGTCATATTCTCTACTGATGTAATTATAGTCAGAAATCATGTATAGATAGTGAATCAAACATAAATGAATTATTAATAAAAAGTTAGTAATTAATTATTAAAGTTTTATATAATAAATATTAATATCTGGAGTTTAGGAAACCTTAAATCCCATACTTTTTTCACCCTCAAACGATGAACCTAATTCTTTTTCAATTTCACCTAAAAAATCTTTCATTGCAAATACACTTTCATCACGTACTGCTACGGCATAAGCTGTATTTTTAACCACTAGATTTATTTGTCCACCTGTTAGTTCATGTCGTGCCAATAGTTCAACATCAAAACCTTCTTCATAGTCTGCATTTTCAGGTAACATAAAGTGCCAAAGACGAGAGCGTTGTTTTTTTCCTGGCTTTTTAAATTCAATCTTGTAGTTGAAACGTCGTGAAAATGCTTTGTCAATGTTGTCTAGTAAATTGGTTGTGGCAATCAAAATCCCCTCAAATTGTTCAATCTGTTCTAGAAAAATATTTTGCATTTGATTGTGCATTTTGTCAGCTGAAGAGCCTGCACCTTGTGTTCTTGAACTTAAAAACTGATCAGCTTCATTAAGCAGTAAAATAGGGTCTACTTTTGCTTTTTTACTCAGCGTTTTGAAATCATCAAAAATCTTACGAACATTTTTTTCACTCTCTCCTACGTACATTGACAAAATCTTCGAACAATCAAAAGATAAAATTGGTCGTTTCAATGTTTTGGCTAAAGAGACAGCTGTCATCGTCTTACCTGTTCCTGGGTATCCATAAAAAATAATACGCGCATCAATTCCTTTACGCTTGTCTTTAATTCCCCATGCTTTTAATTTAGCATAAACATCTTTGTCTACTTGCTTTATGACTGTATTTAAAACCTCTCTGGTTTTAGGATGAAGCACCACATCACTTAAGTCTGTTGTCGGCTCTAAATACTCAAATAAATCTTGCTCTTCTACCAACTTATCAAGTTTTAACTTGGTAACTTTTTTCTTTTTATTGGGATGAATCATCTTTTGTAAAACATCTTCTTGCAAGTAAAAAGAACGTGATATTCCTCCAAACATATTAAGTATCTCTTCATAATCAATAATGTTTTTATTAAGCAGTTTAGAGCCATCTTCAAGTAAAGATCGATTTCTAATTTTGTCATACTCATCAACAGAAATAATCTCAATGAGCGTATTCATATCTCTAAATTGACCTTCTCCACCTGAATATTCTTCTTTTAAAAGTGCTAAAAAGATACGTTGTTCTTTCTCATCAAACTCATGCTCTTTAAAAAACTCTTCTACACCAATTGGCTCTTTAGTCATCTTCAAACGCTCAACAATACGTCCAGAAAGTAATACAAGTTTACTTTTTAAACGTGCTTCAGAAAGCGAAGACTCAAGAAATCCTTGTTTTGAAGTAGACATCTTATGTAGGAGTTCTATTACATCAAATTGATCTTGTAAATACTCTAAATGGTCAGTATAGGGTTTAATGTCAGGTAAAGAAATTTCCAGTGAACCTTCTTCCAGTAAACGTAGTAAACTCATGGTAGGGGCAACCGAGGTATTTAAAACTTCCAGTTGAGATACTTCTTGTACCTTTACTTGTCCAAAAGAAATCTGAACAATCCATCCCATGTCCATTAATTTCTTAATCACAGAAAGATAATTTAAGTAATCATAGCTCTCATACTCAAAGTTATCTTGTAAAATATCAAGAACGGCTGTCTCTTCAATTCCTTTTACATAGCGTCTACAAATGTATTGTAAAATTTTTGCTTCTTGTCGTGTAGATTTTAAATGGGGGAAAATTTTTGCTTTGGTAACGTTTTTTGCTTCTATAAAATTTATTAAATATTTCAAGGTCTATTCCTAAATAGTATTTTAAATTATTATAGCCAAAAAAGTAAGATTTTGAAAAAGTGATTTATGAATTCGACAACTTCTAACAGTCTCTTTTAAAGAGTCTAGGGAAATAGGGAGTAAATTGTATGAAGTTAAAAGTCATCGTATGAGAGCTACTAAAAAAAGGGAAAAATAATGTAACTCTCATAGGAATATTATAGCTAGTAAATCGTCAATAAAAGCAAGAAAACTAATATTCTTTAAAAATATCTTAAAAAATAAATCTTATTGTACAATTTATATTATACAATATACAGAGAAGCATTTAGAATGCTTTATATGGTTAATATATGTTATAACAATACTCTCTAAAGGAATAAATACGATGAAAAACAATGGTTTCAAGAACGAAAAGAGCATAATTACTGCTCTAAACCAAAAATACTTTCATCAATTAAATAAAAACTTAAAGAATTTCATAACACAAAGCTTTAAAGAATATGAAGGATTAATCCACTGTACACTTTTGGCAGGAAGTAATAAAAGTGATATTCAAGTTAAAATTGCCAATGAAACACACACCTACTCTGTTAAAATGGGAAAAGGCAACAGTGTCCACCAAGAGCCTTTAGACAATTTCTTAGAATACTTAGAAAATCAACATGCACTCGACAAACAAATCAAAGAATATCTTCAACATTTTATCTGGGCAGATGGAACCATAGATGGTACAGGAGAAATCAAAGAGAGGATTTCTGCTAGAAAATTTAAAAAAAGAAACCCAAAAGAGATAGAAGCAATACAACGATATTTTAACAAAGTTAAAGCACCCTTGATTAAACGTTTTTTGATTGAAGGCGTTAACTCAAACTCCTCTGCTGAGTTCATTTACTATGGTACGGTTAAAAAAGGTCTTGTCTGTAAAAGTGAAGATGTTCTAAGTTGGGTTAGTCGACATGATGCTAAAGGTGTACTCCACATTGGTAAACTTACCTTTCAAGCATGGAATAGAAATCTAAAAGGCAAAAAAAAGTCTGAAAAAAAACGGGGTGTTATTCAACTTAAATGGGGTGGACTAAAAAAAGACATTAAAAAAATAGCCAAAATAAACCTAGGAGAACTCCAAGAAATTGACTTTGTAAAAACACTTAACAAAAAAGAGGATCTAAACCATTGGCAGACATTAGGACTAAAGCCAATAAATCACTATGCTATTAGAGTCAAATACCAAAAGTATGGAACAGTCAACCAACGAAAGGTTTGGGCAAAAGCAGATGCTTTCATAGCACAAGGTAACATCCCCGAAAACTACTTAAAACTAAACGGTTATTTTTTAAATGAAGATGATGTCAAAACATTTAAACTTCTGCCCATTAAAGAAACAGGTATTTCTATTAAACAAGAGAGTTCTACCCAATACCAAATCATAAAAATGGCACCTTCTTCTTTTAAAAAACTCTTTAGCTCAAACATCTTGGCTACTGGAGCCTCTATGTATTATAAAAAGAAAAAATCCTTAGCCTTAAATAAAAACATTTTAAAAGCTTGGGGTATTTCAGAAGAAGATTTTTTTACTTACTATTCAAAAGCATTAAACCTACCCATTAACTCTGTCAGTCACTCTAACTGTCAAAAGTGTCTTAAGAAAATAAAGCGTTATGCTAACAAAGAGATAGCCAAACGTATTAAAAAAGAACCAGCACTATCTGATTTTATTTTTCTTGGCATAGGCAATTTTAAAGAGCCTTTTACAGCACCTTGGCTTTTTGAACATGGAGCGTTCAAAAAAAACTATCAAATTCCTTTTTCTGTCAGTACAGGGTCTGGACGTAGTAAAGGAAAATGTACCATTGTTATTAAGCCTAAGTAGTCTTATAGAAAATGTTTACATCGTGACATTCTCTAAAAACTCAACTTCTCCCCAACGAACTACTATCAAATCTATGGAAAAAACCACATCTAAGTTATGACTTTTCATGTAGTAATAAGCCGAATTAATCATCTTACGTTGTTTGGAAGGAGTAAAGTTATAAATAGGATCAAAGTCTTTCTGTCCCGACTTTACTTCTACAAAGTGTAATACCCCATCACGCATAGCAATAATGTCAATCTCCCCCAATTTACGCGCATAATAATTTCGTGCCACAATTGAAAAGTCTTCAGTCTCTAAAAAAGTAGCTGCAAGTTCTTCATTTTGATTACCAATTAGTCTATTAAGTTCATTTCTCATGAGGTATCCTTATTTTTATTTCATTATAGAATATAATTATTAAAAATAGGTATAAATATGTCATATTGACATATTTATAAAGAAGATACTAAATTAGTATGTTTAACGCAGAGATGACATCAAGACAAGAAGATTTAAAATAAAAAGCTTATTTTAGATCTTCTCGCTAAAATTTATGCCAAATTTTTCTGAAGTTTTTTAATATTTACAAGCATTAACAATGAAGCCACTAACGCCACAAAGAAAAGACCAACAAATACATATAGTGTACCAACATAACTTCCAGTCATATCTTTAACATAAGCAATAATAATTGGACCAACAAGACCTGCTAATGCCCATGCTGTTAAAATATAACCATGAATTGCACCCAACTCTTTGGTTCCAAAAATATCACCAATGTAAGCAGGGATAGAAGCAAAAGCTCCTCCATAACACATCATGATGTAGAAAAGTAATACTTGGAAAATTATAATTGAAGTTACCGTTGTTAAAAGGTAAAAGGCAACTATCTGTGTAACAAAAAATAAAATAAACACAATAGGTCTGGTTAAATAATCAGAAACACTTGCCCATGCAATACGTCCTACACCATTAAAAATACCCATCATACCTACAGCAGAAGCAGCAGCCAAAGCAGAAATCCCTACAACTTCTTGTAATAAAGGTGATGCCACAGAAATAATAGCAATTCCACACGTTACGTTAATGAAAAGCATAATCCAAAGCCCATAAAAACGTCCTGTTTTAACAGCTTCATCTCTACTTAGGTTTGCTAAATCAACTTTAACCTTTTTTCTACCCTCAGCAATTGCCTGAGAAAATTTCGGAGGCATGTAACCTTCTGGTGGATTCTCCATGTATCGTGAAGCCACAAACATTACCACAAAGTAAATAGATCCTAAAACATAGAAGGTTGTTGGAATATCCGTCGCATCAATAAGTAATTTAATCGCTGGTCCTGAAATAGCTGAAGCAAACCCGAATCCCATAATGGCTAAACCAGTTGCCATTCCTCTTCTGTCTGGAAACCACTTAACGAGCATAGATACGGGTGAAATATAACCAATCCCTAAACCAGCTCCACCCAATACTCCATAAGTAAAGTAAAGTAAGTATTTAGACTCCATAGCAATGGCAAAACCTGAACCTACTGTACCTAAACCGAAAAGCACAGCTGCTAATGTAGCAGCAGCTTTTGGACCATTTTTCTCAACAAATTTACCCATCAAGGCAGCCGACAACCCTAAAAAGAAAATTGCTACTGAGAAAGTAATGGTAACATCTGTTAAACTCCACTCCATAGCTGACTTAATGGGGTTTACATAAACACTCCACGCATAAACAGACCCAATACATATGTGTATACCCATTGCAGCCAAAACAATTAACCAACGATTCTTTACGTTCATTATACTTATCCCTCTTTTATAAAAAATTTTTGAATTATAACCAAAAATTCTTTTTATCATTAAGTAGGCAAATAATTGTAAATGCTCTTATTTTTATTTAAAGACAAGATTATATTAAGCATAATTGAGTATTATCCGAAAATAAACAACAAGGATATACATGTCAACAATTAACTTAGATAGAGAATGTGGATGTTTCAGAAGAAGTAACTTAGAGAACAACACAAGTTTTGCATCAAAAGACGATGCATTAATGCAAGCACAAGCAATGGTAAACCACATGAATACAAAATTTTGTAGCAAACATGGTTTTACTTTAAGTGAAGATGGTGAAAACTTTAACATTACTATGGGTCAACCTGTACAAGCAGCTGCGCCTACTGGTGGATGTTGTGGTGGTGGACACTGTGACTAAGCCTTAGGCTAACCCACAGTTTCTACTTACGTTGGCTTTTGCCAACGTAAATAAATCTACTTAAAATTCCCAAACACCAACGGTGCTTTTAATTCAAGCGTTTTAATCTCAGTCATAACAGCCTGTAAATCATCAATCTTTTTACCAGTTACACGTACTTCATCACCTTGAATAGATGGTGTCACTTTAATCTTCATGGCTTTAATGGCTTTAACTATCTCTTTAGCTTCATCTTTTTCAATGCTATCTATTATCTTATAAATAATCTTGGTATTACCACCAGAAATTCCTTCTGTTTTCACTTCTTCCAATGACTTTCCAGCAATGTTTCGTTTAACAAGTTTTGAGATAAGTATGTCTTTTAATGCATCTACTTTGTCTTCTGAAGAAGAACTCAAAGAAACAACTTTTCCTGCTTCATTTAATGAAATTTCAGCAACAACCCCTTTAAAATCAAAACGTGTTTTTATCTCTTTTTGTGCCATAATAATAGCGTTTTTCATCTCCATCATGTCTAGCTTAGCTGTAATATCAAAGTAGTGATCTTTTGCCATGTTCTTTCCTTATATAATGTTTTTTAACATTTTAACAAAAGCTTACTGAGCTTGTCTAAGCATACAAAGACTAAACACTCTATATGCTATGCTTTTAATAACATAACCCATAGGAACCTCCATGAAAATACTACTCTTCTTTCTACTCCCCCTCTTTCTAACTGCCCAAACCATCACCTTACAAATACTGGGTTCAGGTGGACCAGAGTTTTCAAAACGTGCTTCTAGTTCCTATATTGTTTGGGTTGATGGCAAAGCAAAAGCCTTAGTAGATGCTGGAGGTGGTGCTTTTACCCGTTTTGCAGAAGCAGAAGCGAAGATAGAAGATTTAAACTTCATTGCCCTAACGCATCTACACATTGATCATGCTGCTGATTTACCTGCATTTATGAAAGCTGGATTCTTCTCAGAACGAACAGCAGCCTTACCAATTTTAGGAACTACAGCAGCTGGAAAGTTTCCGAACATTGAAGTCTATTTAAAACGTCTCTTTGGGAAAAATGGTGCTTATGCTTACATGGATGACATCTTAACCAAGCAAAGCGACTCATTTCAAATTGTCCCACATATGTTTGACCAAGGATTTAACTCTCGTAACTATGGAGACATCATTGTGGGTATGGCTGGTGTAAACCATGGGTCTATTCCTGCCATTGCTTACTGTCTTAGTATAGGAGGTAAAAAGATACTCTTTGCAGGTGATACCTCAGCACAAAGTGAAAAACTAACCATGCTAGCCGATGAAGTGGATTATTTAGTAGTACATCATGCCATAGCCGAACATGCAGGACACTATGCTAAAAAATTACACGTTACCCCAACACGCATTGGTGAAGTCGCAGGAAAAGCTGGCGTAAAAAACCTTGTACTCTCCCATAGAATGAAACGTACTTATGATTCTGAAGAAGAGAGTTTAGAACTCATTCGTAAAAACTACAAAGGCAATATTATTTGGGCTGAGGATTTGATGAAAATCAAAGTCCAATAGTCCCGTAGGTTCAATTGCATCGAACTTATAATAATGTCTTGAATAAAAAGTGTTCGATAAAATCGAACCTACCTTGCTTCTTTTAACTGCAAAATCATTTGACGTAACCCACCTACACTTCCATAATTATCAGGGTAAGGTTCAAGCAGTTCTAAAGCCTCATCTAATTGCATTTTATTCGCCCCAAACAAATAAACACCCATAACTAAAGTTTTAGCACAATCTTCACCATAGACTTTAGGATTCTCTTTTGCTAAGGCTCTATATATCTTTAATGCCTCTTCATACTCACTCAATGCCTCTGTACATTTTGTGCTATCTTCTGCATGAAAAAGTCCTAAGTTATTTAAACTCCCTGCCACATAAGGCAAGTAGACTTTAGGATTCTCTTTTGCTAAGGCTCTATATATCTTTAATGCCTCTTCATACTCACTCAATGCCTCTGTACGTTTTGTGCTATCTTTTGAATAGAAATTTGCTAAGTTATTTAAACTCCCTGCCACATAAGGCAAGTAGACTTTAGGATTCTCTTTTGCTAAGGCTCTATATATTTTTAATGCCTCTTCATACTCACTCAATGCCTCTGTACGTTTTGTGCTATCTTCTGCATGAAAAAGTCCTAAGTTATTTAAAGTCATTGCCACATCAGGCAAATAGACTTTAGGATTCTCTTTTGCTAAGGCTCTTCTTATTTTTAATGCCTCTTCATACTCACTCAATGCCTCTGTACGTTTTGTGCTATCATCTGAATGGAAATTTGCTAAGTTATTTAAAGTCATTGCCACATCAGGTAAGTAGACTTTAGGATTCTCTTTTACTAAGGCTCTATATATCTTTAATGCCTCTTCATACTCACTCAATGCCTCTGTACGTTTTGTGCTATCTTCTGCATGAAAGTTTGCTAAGTTATTTAAAATAGTTGCTTTTTTAACTAATGACTCTGTCTTATCCAAAGCCATTCTATAGAACTTATCTGCTTTTTTAAAATCTGCTCTATGAACTTGTAAAAAATAAGCATACTCAAAATAGTTATCATTATTAGGAGCAAATTCTATTGCTTCTTGGTAGGAGGTATCTGCTTTTTCCCACTGGTTTATCCACTCATATAAACTTGCTTTATAGCGTGAGATTTTTGCTTGTTTTTGCATTTGTTCACGTAGCTTGACTATTTGTCTGTTAGGATTGTTTTTTTCTATAAGCTCTAATGCTTTAGGTACACCCTCTTTAGCTTCTGATTCTATGATAGTTTGAGCTTCATTAATGACCTTATCGTTAATTTGTAAGGCTAAGAGTTCTAACTTTAAGCTACTTACCTCATCGATTAAACGCTCTGTTTCTTGGACTGATATACTTTGTAGAAGTTGAACTTCTAATTGTTCTATTCGTTTAACTAGATAGTTTTCTGTATTTTTATTTTCTAATATTTTCTCTTGTGTATCACTTATCTTTTTAAGTTCCTCAGATGGAATACTTTTAGTATCAAAATACTTTCCTATTAACAATAAAATAATGATAAAAATAGAAATACCCACGTACAACCAATCTCCACTCTTTTCAAAATAGGCTATACATAGTTCAATAAATGATTTCGACCACTCAGGAGCATCTTTAAAAAAGCCCATTACATTTTCAGAAAATTTTTCATTCCAAGCTAAAGCAATAAATTGAGAAATAATAAAAACTGGGAATATACGTGTAACTGTCCAAAAAGTCGTGGACGATGAAAAAAGCTTTTTAATTTTCGCCAAACGTTCAAAAATTGGCATGGAGTTGTCGAGTTTGGTGGTGATTTTTGACATGCTATTTCCCTATTTCCAATAGATGCTTAGATTATATCTTTGAAAACTAAAAACATCTTTAGGCTAATACAAAAACCCAAATAACCAAAGAGGAACTTTCCCCTCCATGCCTATCTCTATGTCATCCAATGCTAGATATGAATGGGGAATATCTTTGATTTGTTTGAAAGTTTTGTTTTTACCTCCTACTTCAAAGGTAAACTTTTCGTTTACCAAAAAGTCTCCCCTATCTACATAGTGTAGGCTATGGCTACTTTGTAACATGCTCACAAAATAAGTCTCACGAACTGTTCCTATGGCTGAGTTCATACACAGTGCTGAAAAAAGATTGGTATTGGCAAGATAAAGCTTGTCAGATTTTCGTATGGACTTAAAACGTTTTGCTTCATGAGAGATATGATTAATCAGTTCTGCTTTACCTAGATAGTCAATATATTTATAAAGCGTCATCTTACTAATACCTACCGTTGTGGCTAATTTATCTATGGAAAGTTCCAAGGGTTCAGAAACACAGACAGTCAATAAAAGTTTTTTTAGTGTATCTATTTTATCTGCTTGTATGTTAAAGAGTCGTCCTAAATCTTTATGTAAAACAGTATTAATGGTCTCATTTATTCTGTCCACATATTTGAGTTTATCTTCAAAGTAGAAGGGATATACACCCACATCTATAAACTCATCATAAAGTTTTAGTATCTTTTTGTCTACAAGTTGCGCCATAACATCATAAACAATATTCTCATGATTTTCAAGTAAGGATTCTAAATTATACGCCTTTAAAGCTACCCCTTGAGTAATCTCTAAATACTCCCTAAATGAAAATATGGGCATCCTATACATTGAGTATCGTCGTGCAAAATCAGGATTGGTAATTTCAATGGCAGATGAACCTGAGAAAAGTATCTTTACCTCTAGAAAATCATAAATAGATTTGAGTTGAGCTTGAAAATCTTCAGCTTCATGAATCTCATCTATTACAATAAATTCACCACCCCGTTTAACAAATTCATCGACAAAATCAAAAAGTGAAACCCCTTTAAAAATAGGATGGTCACAAGAGATATAAAGTTTTTTAGACGCTTCTAACTTAAAAGCTCCAAGTATCTGTAAAAGCATGGTGGTTTTACCAACTCCCCTACTACCGTAAACACCAATAATCTTACTTTGTGAATCAAAAACCTCTTGAAAAAGATACCTTTTATACTTTGGCATGGTTTGATTTTGCTTTAGAAGTGAAAGTCGTTTAGCATTTTTAAGTATATTTTGCATCTTTATCCATTTAGGTCTAGTATATTAGACTTATTTTTATTTATAAGTATAATAGTTTAGACTTAAAGCAGAATAACTTAGACAAAGACTCTGTCTACTAAAACTGATACTCTAAATCAAAGGCAATGTTTTCAACTTTAACATGGTCGTTGTCGATGGGTATCTCTTTTGCATTATGTTTGGCATAACGAAGATGCACTAAAACTTGGTCAAACTTTTTTCCTACATCAACCATGTAACTCTCTTTAAACTCCATAGCATGATGCTGAACTTGTAAGCCTTCATTCATAACAGCAAACACCCGTGTTCCCATGTAAGTACCTGCCGAAGCATGATAATCACCATAGTCAGCATGAACTTTTAGCCCCGTAGTAAAATAGTCTGTCTTTGCTTTTTTACTAAAGTTGTTTGAGTCTTTGTTTTTTAAGTGAATATATTTACCAATGACTCCACCTTTTACAACAAGCTTATCAAACTTTTTTTTCATACCAAATTTTAAGTCGGTTTGATAAACATCAAAGTTATCATAATCACTCAAATACTGTGTTAATGTGAGAGCTTTATGCTTGTATCCAATACCATAAATATTCCCACCATCTGTTTCTTTCATCAAATTATCATCTATATTAATATACGAAAGAGAAAGGCTATTTTTTTTGTTTAAACTATAATCATACTTCAAGGCGTATTTATTCACTTCTAAGTCTTTGGGTAGTACAGCCGTGGTTTCTGTGTCGGTTCGTTCATAATAAACTCTATAGTGATGGGCATTACTTTGTTGGTCTATTTCTACACCATAACGTTTTCCATCTGTTTTCTTTTTTGAGTTTTCAAAATCTAAAATTTCATAATTAAGTTTTATATTCGTAGTTCCCACATGTTCATGGTGTTCTTCTTTTTCTGCGTAAACTGCTGTTATTAAAAACATGCTTAAAAATAGAGTGCTTGATATTTTCATAATTACTTCCTATATTTATAATAAGTAAATATTATACCAAGTTTTTTTAGATTTAAATTAAAGATACTAATATATAACTTATTTAGCATTAAAAGGCATTCAACATAACAAGTTCTACATACATCTTCGTTATACTTTTTACATGAAAAAAATAACCAGACGTGTATTTATAGCTTCTTCTGTACTTGCAGGAACAGCCCTAGTCCTACTACCACAAGAGGCGAAGAGTAATATTAAAATAGACCTCTTTAAAACCCTAACAGCTGTTCAGGAAGTACTCTTTCCTAAAGGCTTAGTTGCTCCCTCAGCCATAGAGTTTGGGGCAACAGCTTACCTTGCCAATGTTGCAACACATTCCTCATTTTTAGACTCAGATTTGGTTTATTTGCAAAGTGGTGCAGAAAAACTTATGACTGAGTACCCAGACTTCTTAAGCCAAAGCCCTAAAGAACAAGACGAAACACTTAGAGCTTTTATAAAGAATCATGAAATGGGCGAAAACTGGATTTCATTTATACTTTACTTTACCCTTGAAGCGTTATTAGCCAATCCTATTTATGGGGGTAACAAAAATGAATCTGGATGGAAATGGTTAAACCATAATGCTGGTGTACCCCAACCAAAAGTGCCTTATGCACAAAACCTACAAGGAGAAGTAATATGATGTATGATGTATGTATTGTAGGAACAGGAGCTGGTGCTTCTGGTGTTGCCCATAAACTCGTAGAAGCTGGCATGAACGTTGTTATGTTAGAACGTGGTGGTTTTTACAAAGAAGAAGACTTTTCTAAAGATGAACTGGCTTACTGTAAACGTGAAATAGTCACCCCTTCATTTAAAGACTCTTACCACACCATAGAAACACAGGAAAGTGGGAAGTGGGTTAAAAGTTCAACCCGAGATACAGAACGTACTTATTTTAACGGAAACATTGTGGGTGGATCATCTAACTTTATGTCTGGATACTTTCACCGAATGAAGCCAAAAGATTTTAAACTAGCATCTACTTATGGGGCTATTGATGGCGCAAATGTTGTTGACTGGGTTTCAGACTATAAAGAGTTTGAACCTTATTTTGAAGAAGTAGAACGTTTGGTTGGTGTCTCAGGTGAAGTAACCCATTTTGAACACCATGAACCAAGAAGTACTAAGAACTTTCCCTACCCTGCTTTAGATGAACACCCTATCTCAGCTAAGATAGACGATGCCTGTAAAAAACTAGGCTTCACACCATACAAAACCCCTCGTGCTATTCTTTCAAAAGCCAAAGGAAAGCGTGACAATTGTTACTACTCTAACTATTGTGGATCTTATGGTTGTTCTTCTGGGGCAAAAGGATCTGCTAGGGCTTCTCTTTTACAGCCGATGTTAGGCAAAAAAAACTTTAGTATTATTACTCATGCTTTTGTCAAAAAACTTGTTGAAAAAGAAGGGAAAGTAGTTGAAGCACTTTATGTTGACACCAAAACAAAAGAAGACAAAAGGATCAAAGCCAAACTTTTTATTGTGGCTGGTCAAGCTGTAGAGAGTTCTCGTTTGCTCTTAAACTCAAAATCTAAAAGCTTTCCAAATGGTCTTTCTAACAATGCTGGACAAGTAGGTAAAAACTTACTTTTCTCAGCAGGTGGCGTTGGTTCTGGACAGTTCGATGAAGACTCAATGGCACTCAACAAACTGATGGTTGAAGGCTTGTTTGTCAACCGAAGCCTCTGTGATTGGTATTTTTATGAAGAAGATGGGAAAGAAGTAAAGGGAGGCATTGTAGACTTTCTTTTTCAACATGCCAATCCTATGACCCAAGCTACCAAACAACGTTTTGACAATGGAAAACTTCTGTGGGGAAAAGAACTTCAAGATAAAATTTACCATAAACTAAACAAAACCAAACAACTAAATTTTGAAGTTTTTAATGACTGGTTACCCACAGACAACTGTTTTGTTTCAGTAGATGACAAATACAAAGATGCCTATGGTGTTCCTGTGGCTAACATCCGTATTGGTGCGCATAAGCGAGATTTAGAAGTTGGAGAATATTTGGCTAAAAAAGCAGAAGATGTTCTAAAGAAAATGGGTGCAACAGAAGTTAAGTCATCCATTTCTCCTGCGCCACCACCTAACTTACAAGCAGGAGGTTGTCGTTTTGGAGATGACCCTAAAACCTCTGTGTTAAACAAACATTGTCAAGCGCATGAAGTTTCAAACCTATTTGTAACCGATGGCTCATTTATGCCTACGGGTGGTTCAGTTACGTATACTTGGACAATTTATGCTAACTCTTTTAGGGTTGGGGATTATATTGTGAAAAATAAGAACATTTGGATATAAACTTACAAAAAAATATAAATATATTGTTTATATTTTTTAATATATAAAGATTAACTGTTTTATTTTATTTTATTGTTAAATGCGATTAAAAAAGACACATTTAATATAACTTAAACCTATATCACCCTATTATATTAAACATAAAGTGGGAGATGTAATGAAAAAATTTTATAAAATACTTATCTTAGTATTCCAAGGAATATTACTGATAGGATGTATTTCAAGTTCAGATAAAACTGTTGAAGGTGGTACAGCTGATATCACAGAATGTGCACCAATTGAGGGCGTACTAGATGGAGCTGATTTCATACCTAAAACAGCCATTTCAAATCATGAGGATGATGATAGAACACATCCTGACTTATTTTACATTGCATGGGCGCAATTAGATGCAAGAACAGATTTACGTTTCCCTGCAGAAGGTTATGACGACACAGGGTTTGAAGACAAACTATTAGTTTCAAGAAAACAACAAGATGGAACGTATAAGACTTGGCAGATTTATCCTGAACTGGACAATGAATGTTCAGATGTAGAGAAAGTAAGAATCCAAAGTTTTGATGTTGCTCCTGATGGGAAAAGCCTTTACATCTCTATGAGTAAACCTGTCTTTGATCCTAATGATACACTCAAAGCAAATGATTTAAATCCAAACAGAAACTTAGGTATCTTTAAAATGGATATCTCTACTAAAAAAATCACAGCCATTACCAATGATTATTCAGTAAGTTATTCTTATCCTACTTATATAGGAAATGATGAAGACAACAATCATGAAATGCTACTTATCTCAAAAACCGTAACAAGAGATGACATTCCAATGAACTATAAAAGTTCTGCTGTAATGCTTGATGAATATGACCGTGCACCTGCTCCCTTAATTCATAAATTAGACACCGTAACTGGAGCTGTAACAAGAATTGGATTTAACAATTCACACCAAACAGAACCAGTAGTTATCAATCAAGATGGAGACATTCCCTTAGTTGTCTTTACTGAATGGGAACACCAAGCTACTGTTAACCGTTTTTCACTTTGGAAAATGCAAATAGATGGTAGTGATAACTTTATGTTTTACGGACAAGAAGCACGTCCTGATGAATCACAAGCTAATATTTATCAAGCGCGTCAAATTAAAAGTGGTAAATATAAAGACTATATCTTAATGGGTCAGGCAACACGCACAGGAAATATGGGTAACTTTATTGGTGAAGGTGATGTTTTAATGACCAAACGTGAAGTACTTGATTTACGAAGCCCAAGCATTACGCTTTCTAAACTTGATAGTAGTTCAGGAGTTGAATATAATCTTGCAAGAAACCCAGAACACTATAATGACGAAAGCTTTGTCTATGCCTATAGAGCTGATGTTGACAGTTCTTATGGAATCTATATTAAAGACTATCCTGAAGATATCAATTCAACAGTAAATAGTTCATCAGGTGAGCTTGTTATAAACTCTGATAGTTATCACTTTATGCAACCACGAAGCTTTTATCCACCAGTAAGTAAAACTGTTGCGCCAGGGGTTACAGAATTAAGTGAAAATAGAATTTCATTTACTAATAATAATCTAAATGATAAAGCTGGTTTCTTGGTTGAAACACTTGGACGTTCAAATAACGGTGTTCAAAACCAACTTAATGGAATTGATACACATGACATTCGAATGCAGTTTTTTATACCTTCTCATCATTTTTCAGATTCTTATGCAATAGGACTTGAAAACTCACAAGAATTAAGCATTCCATCTAGCCCAATGATTCAAACTGAAGCTGATGGCTCTTTAGGTGTTGTTTTAAAAGAAGGTCTTTATGTCTGGAAAGTTAACAAAAAGTTTGAATTTACTGATGGTACTGGTAATGCAAATAATTTATGGTTACCAATTAGAGCTGAACGTCAAGAAGTTTCCTTTGTAAGAAATCGTGTTAATGCTTGTAATCAATGTCATCAGGATAGAAACCAAGATGTTATTGATTATTTTGAAAACTATGTCTCTACAGCACAAACAAAAATGAAAGGAAATTTAGCAGATATTATTGGAACTGATAAAGATATTAGTGAATATAATGCAACTGAAGAGATTCCTGACTTTCACAAAAACATTGCA
This sequence comes from uncultured Sulfurovum sp., assembly GCA_902727895.1. Lineage (GTDB taxonomy): Bacteria > Campylobacterota > Campylobacteria > Campylobacterales > Sulfurovaceae > UBA1140. The sequence goes on along the minus strand of CACVAP010000068.1, from coordinate 34,441 downwards.
CCACTCTTTTCTAAAGCTGCATTAGATGGTGGTGGTTCATGCATCAGTTGTCATAATGCAACAGATAAACTAAACCTCTCTAATATGACAGGTATATCTATTATGAATGCGACCTATAGAAACTTTGTTTTAGGTGCACATAAAATGCCAGACAGTGAAGAGATTTTCCCATATAACTATGCATCTATTAACCCTTTGGGAATGGATAATGACTACCACCCTGCACCATTTTTATGGAGTCTTCTTCTCAATGATGATTTAAGTGTTCCAGAAGATGAAGATCATTCAAACTCTTCAAGTAGGGATTTAGACCGAGATGAGGATTATGGTGCTCAGTATAATGAGAATGTGAATACAGAAATCACTAGAATTAATGCACTTTACGATCACTCTAAACATTGGTCAGGTGAAGATACCCAAGCAATGATTACTTATGGTTCAACAAGACTGGCTGCTGGACTATCTGATAAAATTACATTTACCAAGAATAGCCTAAGTACCAATACAGCTCAAGCTCAAAAAGCCTATCAATCATTGGTAAAAAATTGTTATGAATGTCATAATAATCATACAAGTGGTGGAATTAATGACAGTAGCTTTGAAAATATCAACCCAAAAGAAAAACGCTTTAATGACAGTATATTTTTAAGAGATACTGAGACACGTTTTGTTATTCACAAGCATTTAGCCAATAAAGGTGATACACAATACTCCCAATATACTTGGGAAAGTAATCTAAGAAACTCAATGAGTAAAACACTAGGATCAGCTCTTCATAGAATTGATTTTAATGATATTAACAACTCGGAACTCTTAGTCTATGCACGTGGTTATTATAAAGCAACTAATAATGATCAAATACCTCTTAATAGTACGATTAAAGCACACAGTGGTTATATGGCAGAAGGCACAGATGGATACACTGCTGTATCTAATTGGCTTAACAATATAACGATGCTAAATCAAGAAGCAAATATGACTAACCCTATTCAATCCATTGTACTTAGAGAGTATGCCGAGCCAGACTATATCAAGGATGAAAATAACCTTACTGTTAATATTACTTGGGCTGACCCTGATGATGAACTTTCACAAGCCTTTATATCAGGTTCAAGTACAACTGAACATACTTTCAATGATTCTATGCTTGCCTTAGAGTATCAAAGTTTGATATCGGCAAAACTCAAGGCTTATGCAATATTAGGAGATAGAGGTGATCAGAACTTTACATTTTCTGTGACGGATGGACTAAGTCCAAGTTCGGTTAAAACCGTTCCTGTTAAGGTTATTTCTGATTATGTCGTACCTGAACCAAATGAAACGTTACCTCCTGCTTATCTCTATTTTACAGATAGAAATACTTCTATGTTAAAGAAATTAGATACCAATGGGACGGTCCAAGATATAGGAGAGATTGATGGATTCAATAAAGATTGGACAACAATGTATAGACGTGCTGATAAAGGATGGCTTTACTTCTTAAACCAAGAAGAACAAAAAGTTTATGTTGTGGAAGAGAACTCTTCAGCAGTTTTATTTGACATTACAATCAATCATGCACCTAACAAAGAAACTGCTCTACATAAACAAACGATGTATCTTCTTTGGTGGCGTCCAGCAGAGGGAACGCTAGGAGAGGAAGGTTATCGTGCTGGAGAGCTACAAGGACTATTAGAATCTAAACTCAGTAAAACTAAAAATGGTGATTTTTATGTAAGCTTAGGTAATGGGGAAGCAAATGAAAATACTGTCGTACCTGAATGGCGAACCAAACTTCTTGATGGAGGAAATACCATTGGAGTGTATGTATGGAGACAGGCAACCTTTATGAGTAAATTTGTCAACGGAGGTATGGATAGATTAAATGTTCTTAACCTCGTAACTGGTAAAGCTAAAGGCTTAACTGACTTTTCCTTTGAAGAAACAACGATTAATGGTGTCGACTATAATGCCAATGACTATACCAATGTACGTGCGATTGTTGTTGCTGAAGATGGGGCATTTTATGGATTTAACAAAGATTTAAATACTCCTGTAGAAACATTTAACTTTGACCCTATACAAAAAATTCAAAAGAAAGTTATCATTCCTGACTGGATACAAGACTATATTGATAACTATCAAAATTATGCTACACCATTTTTAGTTATTGAACCAAAAGAGTAAAAAGTATGCAAAAAAAAATATATATTTTACTTATTCTTATTGGTTTTATGGGATGTGGAGGAGGTAGTACAGGTACTACCTCTGAACTTCAGAACTCAGAAAACAATAGTACTTCGTCTAGCAACACTGAAGAAGACATAAATAATATACTTAGTGATACAGTTAGCATAGAAAATGGTGAGAGTATTGAGGAAGAGAATACGGAAGTTCCCAATGATACTAATGCAGAAGAAAGTACTGAAACAGCTAACGAAACGACTAATTCATCAACTGACAATACGAATGAAGAAGAAAATACTGAAATAAGTAATGATACTACTGAAGAAGAAAGTCCAGACATAGCAAGCGACACAACGAATACATCTGACAATGATAGTATAGATACTAACTCAAGTATAACAACTACAAATGGGAAAGCACAGCTCGGTGTTCTTTCAAAAGCAACTGTCAAACTTTATGAGTTAAATAAACTTGAAAGAAAACTACTTGCAACTACACTTACCAGTGAAGGGGATAGCATAGAGAGTATTGGAAACTTCAATCTCTATTTAGAAAAATTAGACAACGAGATGTTTTACCTTTATGAAATAACAGGAGGAACAGACTTTGATGTTAATGATGATGGAATTATTGATGAACAAGGAACAATAAACCATGGTACCTTTCATCTTCTAGTCTTAGGCTCTCACATTAAAAGTATACAAAAAGCCAATGTCACGGTTATTAGTGAAATAATTTATCAAAAGCTTATAACCTCTCTTTCTTTAGACAACAATGAACTTACAAATCAAATAGAAAGTCTTGCTCAAGAGCTTATTCAAACAGATATTAATGGTGATGGCTTTGTCGGCATAGAAGATGTACTAAAATACAATCCTATAAGTGACCAAACAAAATTATCAGAAGAGTACCAAAATAAACTCTCTCAAGTTATTAATGATATTCTTAACAATCAAGACTCTGACTTGATTGCACCAATATTTGAAAACAATAATACAGAGATTCAAATCAATGAAAACCTAACATTTATACAAAAAATAGAGATTACTGATATCTCAACAATGTCTATTAAGTTATTAGGTACTGATGCTCGTAACTTCACCTATAATGAAACGACTCAAGAACTTTCTTTTTTATCAGTAATAGATTTTGAAAATCCACAAGACAATAATAAAGATAATATTTTTGAATTAAATATTGAAGCTACTGATAGTTACTTTAACATAAGTAATCAAAATATCTTTATTCAAGTATTAGATGTCAATGAGACTATTTTACGAGTTCCAACTCTTAAAAGTTCAACACTTTCTATTAATGAAAATAATGGAACAAATATACTTATAGGGACTGTGCTACTTGAAGATGAGGGAACAACGCCAATCACAACTTACACGCTTTCAGGCGAAGATAGTCAATTCTTCACTATCTTCCCTGAAGGAGAAATCTTTTCCACACAAAATTTTGATTATGAAACTAAAAATAATTATATTTTTAATCTACAAGCCAGTAATAGTATTGGCGAAAGTAATGAAGTAGAAATTCAAATCCAAATTAATGATATAGCTGATATCACCCCTATTGTGCTGGATAAAAGTATTACTATTCCTGAAAATCGCTCTATTGGAAGTTTTATTGGACAACTAAACATTTCGAGTAGTGGAGACTCTAATATATCAGGGTTTAATTTTTATGGCTCTGGAAGTAATAAGTTTCAAGCAGATACAAGTGCTAAACTTACAGTATTAAGTTATTTAGACTATGAATCTACGAACTTATACTATTTACAATATACTGCGTATAATGATGCTGGAGAAAGTGAAAGAGCTAACTTAACCATACATATTACAAATATATTTGAAAACTCAGGTTCTGATTATCCTAAAACCGAAAATGGTATTCAAAATGCCTTAGACAATACAGACTACTCCTTTGTCCTTAACCAATTACTCAATAATCGAGATGCTTATCCTAACTTAGATGATGATACTGTCAATATGAATATTGCAGGTGCCTATGTAGGAAGCAGTGGTTATACTGTGTTTGACATTACAGCAGCTATGAGTGAAGGCAATACTAGTAACTTTAATGACTTTGTAAATAATATTACGGAAGACAATGATGCAGTTAGTACCATTAGTAAACTAAACGCAGCTGATACTTATTATAGTAATATAGTACAAGGGCTTGACTGTACTGACACAACGACCTTAACACAAATAGAAGAAGATAGTTGTTATAACCTTGGACTAGTTCGATTAACCTCATTAACAAATTCAGTGAAGCTACTCTTTGGAGGAGATGCTGATACGGTTCAAAAATGGGCAAATGGTGTTGACATAAACTCATCTGATGACTTAAATGGCAATAGTGTTTTAGATAATTCTGAAGCTGCTGCCTGTGCTGTGGTTTATGCCAATGATCCAAATGATAGTTGTCAAGATGGAACATTTCACTCCTACAAAGGTAAAATTACCTTTAATCAAAATGGTATAGAGCATAACTTAACCCTAGTAGAAGTAGATGTAGGTAACTCAAGTAATGGGTACCAAAGTTTTTATCAATTGGTTAGTGCCAATGCAAATAATAATACGCCTATCTTAACTTCTGGTACTTGTGATAAAGACTTTAAACTATCTACAAATGCAATAGATGGTAAAAGCTACTTTCCTTGTCCCACCCTAGATGATAATGGGGATGTAATGGGCATTAAACAAAGTCTAGAACAAGTAGCAAATATTCAAGATCTTTTTCCAGATGGAGATGAAACGAAAACAACGGTAGAAGATTATCTTGAGAATATTACTGGGTCAAGTAATGGAACCATAGGCTTAGATAACCTTTCAACCTATCTAAGAACCAACTAGCATGCTAAAAAAAATATTATTACCCTTATTGCTAGTGACCATAACACAAGCTCAAAGTCCAAACTCAACTTTAACACAAAGAGGTGGCAACCATAATGCCGTCTTTTTAAATCCTGCAAAACTCTCTTCTTTAAGTAAAGACGAAAAGTTACATGCAACATTTACTGATATTTCCCTTGTTGTAGATAAGCAAAGTTATGATTTTTTGAAAGCGTTAGATCATATATCTTCTAGTACAAATAAAAATCAAGAGATTTCAGAGCTACTGAATGAAAATATCGGGAATACCATCAGTATATCAGCCAATAACTTTTCTTCTATCTATCAGACAAATAATAATATTTCTTGGTCTCTAGGTATTGCCAATGGCCTTGATGCATACTTTATTCCTCATAGTGGTTTTGGTTCCAAAGGTGCCATGGAAAGTTCTATGGAGAAGTATCAAATGATTGTCGGTACGCTAGCAATGCAACAAGAAAATTTGCACTACGGATTAAATTTAAAATCCATTAAAAAGACTAAAAAGAACTACAACTACTCTATTCGTGATATGATTAATAATGATAGTTTAAAAGATTATTTCAATAATGAACAGTCAAATAGTGAAAATACTATTGCTCTTGATACAGGTATAGTTTATGAAGTATTAGATAGTAAGCTAAACTATAAACTTAATCTTGCTGTCTTAGATATTAGAAATACTTTAAGTGAAAACGTTGGGAAAATTCCTACTACCACTAATATTGGTACTTCACTAGAACCTTATAGTAATACTATTCTAGAAATTAATTATCTAGACCTTTTTGAAAAAGAAATTAATCATGAATTGGAAGATTCACTAAGGATTAATCTTTCAAAATCATATTTTAATGATACGCTAAAAATCAATACTGGTCTCCTCTATAACAGTTTACTCTACGGATTTGACTATCAATATTCACTCTTTAGTATTGCTCTTCATAGTTACAAATTAAAAGACTATAGGGGTAAGAAAGAACGAAAATATGAGGTTAATATAGCACTTACATGGTAAAAAGACTATCCTTTTTTCTACTAACTATAATAGTCCTAATTAGTCTATACTTATCTGTTTTTGAACTTCTATTATATTCTTTTCATTCTCCATTAGGAAATACTATAAAAAACCCTACTCTACAAGAAGCTACATGGACGTATCTAATTCATCAAAAGTATATGGGGTTTATAGAACTTGATACCTATACTATTTATGAGAAAAGACATCTTTTAGATGTAAAAAAGGTATTTGAAAAAACTTATGATTTATGGATAATTTTTACTCTCTTAAGTGTTGTTATTTTATTATTTTTTTTCAAAAAGATAATTAAGTCTGTTATTGCGCTAGGTATCAGCATAAATATATTATTAATTGTATTTTCTTTAAATTTTATAAAAAGTTTTGAACTTTTTCATAACCTATTTTTCAAAAATAACTCTTGGATATTTTCCAATGATTCTTTATTAATTCAACTCTTCCCTCTACATTATTTTCAAGAGTTCTTCATCTTATTACTATTATTAACATTTAGTATATTTATTTTACTTTATATGTATAGGTATCTCAATGCTAAAAATAGCACCCTCTTTACCATTACGTAAAGAGACTTTACCATTCATACTATCTTCAACGATGAGTCTTAAAATATAAAGTCCTAAACCTGTCCCATGTTGCTTATCTTTTGTTGTAAAATACGGATTAAATATCTTTTTCATATCTTTTTTAGCAATTCCTCCTCCATTATCTTCAACAGATATTACAATATTCTTACCGACCCTCTTCGTATCAATAAAGACTTTTCCTTCGCCTATGACTTCTAATCTTTCAAGACAAATAGAAACAGCATTATTAAAAAGAACCAAGAGAGACTGTACAAGCTCAGAAGGATATCCCTTAACCTCAATATCTTCACTGCTTCGGTAAATTGTCACAACCTTTTGTGTTAAAGAAAGTGCTGACAAATGCTTTGCCTGCTCAATGACAGATTGAAGGTCAAAGCTTTGTGCCTGTTTATTGGTTGAGAAAAAGTCTGTAAAGTCATTAATAGTTTTCGATAAATAAGCTGTGGTTCCTTCTATTTCATCTAAATACTGATTGAGTCTTTGTCCATGAAGTTTCTCTTTACGACTATCAATGTCCATATTTAAAACAATCCCATTAATAGCTGAGAGAGGCTGTCTCCATTGGTGTGCAATCAAGGAAATCATCTCTCCCATGGAAGCCAATTTACTTTGACGAATTAAAAACTTTTCTTGCTCTTCTTGTTCTTTATTGAGCGTCCTTAAATGATAAAAAATCAATAAAATAAAAAATGATAAAAATGAAACCCATAAATAACCAATAGAGATATAAACCCCATTCATATAGCTTATAAATAGAAAAAGAATACTAGTAAACCCAAAAAATAACAAAAAAAGTACTATTTTAGAATAGCGTTTTTTCGATAACAAGAAAAGGACACTCAAGGAGAGTAAAAAAGACAGCATAATATTGATTTTTTTATAATACTCTGGTTGAACTAAAAAGGTATCATTTAAAATATTATCCACAAGCATTGCATGTATCATATTATTTGAGATATACTCTCCATTGGCAATCTTATATCTTGGATTTAAGCCAACTATCGAGGAACCTAATATAACAACCTTACCTTGGATATCTTGTTTGGAGACTTTACCATTCAATACATCTGAAGCAGACAATATTTTTGGTCTATTTAAAGAAAAATTAACCAATACCGTATCTTCTCTCGTATCAAAGAGAAGCGCTTCATAAAAACTTAACAGCGTTGCGAGTGAAAAAGAAGGAAAGGTCTCGTTTTTATATTTCATAAAAAGAGGCACTCTCCTGAAGACACCATCACTATCACTCCATGCATTAATAAAACCAAAATTTTCAATTTTATCTTGTATAAAAGGATGATTACAAAGAAGCTCCTCTACTACAAAGTTACTCTTAATATCAGAAAAACGATTCTTTTTATAGCTCATTTCTTCACAATGTTCTGCTGAATTAAATTTGTTCTGTAAATAAATAGGAAGCGTTGCATTTGAACTGTTAATAATCTCCCATAAAAACTTATCGTTATCTTGGAGTTTAAGGGGTAAGGCAGTTAAATCAATCGTTGTATCAAAATATTTTTGATAAAACTTTTGCATAGACAATGGAGATAAGCTATCCTCTTCAGGAAAAAGAATATTAATCCCTATTGCTGAGGGTGTCATATCATGTGTTAGACTAATAAGTTTAGCGTCAATAAGCCGAGACCAAGGCCACTGTCCAAACTCTTGAAGACTTTTTTCATCTATATCAACAATAACACTGTAGGTGGCACTTTTTTCATCTTGAATTTGATTGAATAAAATACTTGTTAAATCATAGAGTTTATGATCAACTTTTTCTATATAGTTACTACTATAAAAGTACAAGTGCATTATCGAAATAACAATAATAACAATCGCACTCCTAGAAAAACTTAACATCAATTATTTAATAAAAATCTCTACATTTCTATTTTTAATTTCATTCACATTATCAGCTGTCTTCAGCAATAAATCCTCTTCACCATAACCTTTAGCAACTAACTCAAGTACTTTTATACCTTTAGCTTTAATAAGAGACTCAATATATTTAGCTCTTTTTAGTGAAACTTTTAGATTAATTTCACTGGAACCAACAGTATCAGTATGACCAATAATATCAACAACACAAGGCGAACGCTCTTCAATGGACTTAAGTGCCTTTATAAGCTGAAGCTCTGAATCTTTAGTTAAAGTTGTAGCATTTTCAAAATACAAAGTATAACTAAGAGGTTTTAATGGTGCAGCTGCTAATACTTTTGCAAACCTATCAGATATCTCATCTTTAGACATTGTTTTAACTTCACTCACAGCTGTTTCTTTGTCTTTTAAATTAACGTAACTTCCTACTTTATCAATCTTGGTTTCACCTTTTTCATTACCTACCAAAATTGCATTTTCACTTTTTCCACTGTCCAATAAAACGACTGTTGTTTTAGAACAACCTGTCACAACAAACACTAATAACGCTATAAATAATGATTTATAATACACTTATTTGACCTCCACAGCAAATTTAGTACCTCTAATCCCTATAATACCCTCAGGGATACGAAATTTTACAGACTCTGGTGCTAGTACACCAACTTTTCCAGATGAAAAAACAGCTTTACCTTTTTCCAACTTTAAATCAACATCATACTCTTTCTTACTTGGGTCAACCTTGAATTTATTAATTAAAAAAATTGCTTTTTCCCCAAGTGATATACGTGTACCATCATCAAACACAATTCCTATTGAGCTTTTAGATTTCGTTAAAACAATATCACCATTTTCTAAACGACTACCTTTTGCTAAAACCATCACTTGTTTAGCTCTTTTTAACTCTACTTTACCTGTCATATTTTTAATAATACCTACACTCGCAAATCCTAAATTACTAAGTAACAGTCCTATTAATGCAATTTTCCCGACTTTCATACATTCTCCTCTTTTGATTTAATTCTAATGTTAATAATTAAGTAAATAATTATATATTATACTACATAATTAACTATCTAAGCAACTGCTTCACTAAATATTCGGTTTAGTCCCTCTATAAATTTAGCTTTTATTCTATACAAGCTATAATCAAAAAAGATAATAAATGAAATATACAAAGCAAATACTTATAAGCGTTACAACTGTCCTTTTATTATTCTACTTACTTCATTATCTTTTTCCTCTCAATACAGCTCGACTAAATAAACCTCAGTCAACCCTAATTTATGATAATTCTAAACATCTTATTGCCCTTAAATTAAGCCCCGATGGATTCTTACGCGTACCCATCAAAAAAGAAGCTTTGAACTCCAATGTTAAAAAAATTGTTTTAGCCTATGAAGACCAATATTTTGAGCAACATTTTGGAGTAAACCACTTCTCTATTGTTCGTGCTTTATGGTTTAATCTCACCAATCAAGGTAAAATAGGTGCGTCAACCATTACCATGCAAGTTGCACGTATGATGCACAATAAACCTCGTACTCTTAGTCAAAAACTCATTGAGATGTTTCAAGCCTTTCAACTTGAGTGGCAATATACTAAAGATGAAATCCTGACTTTCTACCTCAACAATGCTCCTTATGGAGGAAATGTAGAAGGCTTTGCTTCTGCTTCTTTAAAATACTTCCAACTAGAACCTTCATCTCTTTCACTCTCACAAATAGCTTACTTAACCAGCATTCCTAAAAACCCTAATGCCAATCGTCCTAAGTCCAATAGTAAGAATCTAAATCCCATTAAAAACAAACTACTTAAACGTATAAAAGAAATAGGTTTACTAGAGAAAGAAGAATATCAACGTGCCAAAGAAGAACATATCACCGTTAATATTCAAAACCTACCTAACAAAATACCTCATCTAACAGCACAAATTAAAGAACAAGGTCAAATATATACGAGCATTGACATGCGTATTCAAAGTCAAGTTCAAAAACTTATTAGCGAAGGCGTAAAAGAAGTTAAAAACTTTAACATCCACAATGCTACAGCTATTATTATAGAGAATAAAAGTATGAATATTGTGGCGTATGTTGCTTCACAAGATTTTTATGACCGTCAATATGGAGGTCAAAATGATGGACTAAAAGCTCTAGTCTCACCAGGGTCAACACTTAAACCTTTTGTCTACGCCCGTGCTTTGGAGGAAGGTCTTATTACTCCTCTTAAAAAAGTATTTGATGTTCCCATGTTTATAAATGGCTACAAACCTATGAACTATTCCAAAGAGTATTTAGGAGAAGTAACGGCTACAGAGGCTCTACAACTTTCACTCAACATTCCAGCAGTTGAATTAGATAGACTACTCAAAGACAAAAGCCTCTTTTCTTTACTTCAAAAGACACAAATCAGCTCATTGACTCGTCCAAAGTCTTATTATGGCTCTTCTTTGACATTAGGAGGTTTAGGACTGCCTCTAAAAGAAAATGCTGAGCTTTTTGCCATGTTAGCCAATGGAGGAGCTTACCAGCAAGCATCGTATTTAAAAAACCGAAAAAAAGAAAAACCCTTACAACTACTCAATCCAGAAGCAACTTACTTAGTTTCCAACATATTAGCTGATGCACCTAGACTCTCTTTTTCTGCAACATGGGGACAAATGAAGAGTATGACCAAGGTTGCTTTTAAAACAGGTACTTCTGCACATGCTAAAGACATGCTAACCATTGGGTATACCCCCAAGTATACCGTGGCTGTGTGGTATGGTAACTTCTCAGGAGCTGCTTCTAAAAAATACCAAGGCAAACATGCTACAGGACTTAAAATAGCCTCACCAACACTTTTTAAAATATTTAAACTTTTAGGTCAACAAACATGGTTTCAACAACCAAAGGGCATTGTCAAAAAAACTATTTGTCAAGATGCCATACAACTTGGAGTTTGTAAACAAAAAATACAAGATACTGTCATAGAAGATGTTGACCTTAAAAATGAATGTAATACCATGCGTGCTGAAGTGCTTTCTTATTTACAGAAACAAGGAAGTATTCAATCTATAAATGAACTAAAAAGCCATTCATGTTATGCAAAATGGAAAGCCTATAAACCCCTTATTACCAGTCCCATTCATCAAAAGACTTACAGTCATAATATTCTTTTACCAAAAAGCATGAAGGAAAGTAAATTAGAATGTTTTTCATTTGAAGAGAAAAGTAAAGTTTATTGGCGTATTGATAACAATGAACCAATCATTAGTAGTTCAGGTAAAGCACTTTACCATTATCTTAGCCCAGGGAAACACCAAATATCTTGTTTGGATGAAGGGGCTAAGATGAGGAGTATTGAAGTTACAGTAGAGGAGATCTAAGTAACTTACTTATACTTTTTTTCCATTAGTTGACATTCTTTTAATGATGTTTGATCATTTGAAGCTAAACCTTTTTTAATTACAAAAAATGGTAAGCTAAGGATTTTAGAACGTATACCTGTCTCAGATAAAGTTACACCAGCATTCGCACAACCTTTAATAATCTTATTGCTAAACAGCTCTACTTGTTCAATTTTCTCAGGTGAAGTCTCTTCTGCAAAAAATTCGCAAAGTTTTTGAGGTGTTTTTGCTTCTTGCTGTGCTGCTTGCTCAATTGTCTTCTTCGGACTTCTTCTCATAAAATCATTTGTTCGTTCTTTATTTAACGTTATATCATATTCTTGACAATCTTTAATGCTTTTATTAACAACCACATCATACACGTCATTGCTTGCCACTGGTACATTTGCTACTGCATCTTTTTTAATCTCTTTTTCAGCACACCCTACAAATAGTAAAGTTCCTGTAACCAGTGCCATAGGTAATATTTTATTCATTAATCATCCTTCTAAATTATTTTTTAAAGCGTAGACTAGCATAAAAAGTACAATAATTCACTTTTTATCATAAATTTACGTTAAAATAAACAAAAAGGGTCTGTTATGAAAAAAACTCTCCTCCCCCTCCTTTTCACCTCATTACTTTTTGCAGAAATTAATACTACAAAAAGTCCCACAGCAGTTGATGTCTCATTTGAGCTTAATAACACAGCTTCTAGTTTTGATACTAGCCTAAATTATACATATCAACCGTTACTCTCTTGTTCTCCAAAACTTTCTGCTGTTTATAAAGTAGAATCTCGCTCGAAATTAAAAGTTATTCCTCAAAGACAGCTACAAACATCTACTAAATACAACTGTAGTTATGAAGAAACTCCTTTTTCTTTTAGCACAGAAGCCTTTAGTGTGTTAAGTGCCAACTACTTTAATAAAGAGAAAATACTACGCCTAAGTTTTAATGACAGCATTAATAAAAAGAGTATTAAAGAAGGACTAACACTTACTAAAATAGATAAGCTTTCAAAAACCACACTGAACTATAAAGTCTTGGAGCATAACCGTAAAGACTTGATACTTCAAATTAGCGAAGAAATTGGAAAAAACACCATTGAGCTTAACATAAATCCAAAACTAATCAGCACTCATGGTACTGCTTATCCTGAAAGTTACAGTAAAAACTTTAACGAATCAAAAAAGCCTATAAATCTTGACCCAGAAAAAAAGTCTTTGAGTATTTCTGATGCTCCCCAAATGGTCGCTTTACCCAATGGGGACTTTGCACTACGTATTTTTGTTCCTGATAACTTAACCAAGAATACAAAGGAAAGCATTGAAGTTGAAGGCATAGAGAGCTTTCAAGTAAGTAATTACAAATACCTAGGTGAAAGAATGCGAACGCGTTATAACATTCAGGAAGCCTACTACTACCACGATGTTACCTCAAAAGAGTTCAAACCAAACAGCAACTATACCGTTACCTTGAAAGCTGGGCTTACCTCTTACTATCGTGAAATGAAAGAAGATGTTCAATACAGTCTTAAAACTTCAGACCGTGCAAAGGTTGTCCTTTTTGATGATGATAAACCTTACATTTCAAATGCTGGAGAACTTGCATTTTCATCTGTAAACATTGACAAAGCGACACTTATTGTAGAGCGTGTTCTAGACGATAACTTACGTTACTTTATGAATTTCTCCGAAGCTAAGCAAGAAAATGTTGATGAGTACAGCAAAGAAGTTTTTACTAAAGAGCTTATACTAAACCAAAAGAAAAACGTCTTAGTGAAACAAAAATTTAAACTCTCAGACTTAAGTAAAAATAACTTATCTGTGGGTATTTACAAAGTGACACTTCGTTACGCTGAACTTATTAATGGCGAGACCGAAGAACGTGCTGCATCTAAAATCCTCTTTCTTTCTAACCTTGGAATCACAGCGAACATAGGAAAGGAACAAGCTTTTGTTTCTGTCTTATCTTTAGACAAGGCTAAACCAATTAAAGGTGCAGAAGTCCAAGTTTATGGTGTGAATAACCAATTACTTGCCCAAGCTAAAACCAATGCTGATGGTGTAGCGATTATCAATAAAGAGATGTTGAAAACTGTCGTAAAAGGAATCATCGTTCAAAGTGGAGAAGACAAGAACTTTTTAGCTCTTAGTGACAGTATTGATTCTCCTTCAACTTCACAGCTTTTAGAACAAGTAGAACGTTTTAAAGCCCATGTTTATTTTCAGTCTGACATTGTCCGTCCAAAAGCAAAAATAAATGCCTTACTTACAGTAAAAGACAGAGATTTTATCTCAGCTTCTAAGATTCCAGTTAAAGTTGTTTTTAAAGAACTCTATGGAAAGAAAGTGCATGAAAAAGTTTACAACACCGACAAGTATGGACTCATTGACTTTAACTACCAACTCGATGCCAATGACCAATCAGGAAACTATAAACTAGAAGTTTCTCTAGGTGACAATATTATTGGTCATAAAATCATAAAAGTTGAAGCCTTTATGCCTCCAAAAATTGAAAATAGCATTAAGACAGACAAAGAGATTTATCAGATAGACGAACTTATGAATGTGAACATTCGTTCATCTTACCTTTTTGGTGCTGCTGCCTCAAACTTACAAGGAAAAATCAGTCTAAATGCACGCCCAATAGACTACATAAATAAAGCCTTTAAAAATTATAACTTCAGCAATGAGTCTCTGGCTAAAAGTAATATAAACTCCTATATAGAGCATACTGAAGACATCGTCCTAGATGCCAATGGTGAGTTTAAAGTAATCATGAAAAATTCACTTACTCAAAAAGTACCTTCTATTTTAGAAGCCATGTTAGGGGTTACCATTATGGATGATGCCCAACCTGTCTCTGCCTATAAAAAAGTTAAACTTTATCCTTATGAGGCAATGGTTGGACTAAAAGTAACTAAGAATTCATTTGAAAAAGGTCAAAAACTAGAAGGTAAAGCTGTTTTAATTGACCCACTTACAGGCGTACTCATTAAACGTAAACTCTATGCTGTTGTTAAACATATAGCGTGGCATTATGACTATTCGGATGGACATTATAACTGGGATAAAGAGACCACTGTTGTTGATAATTTCAGCCTAAATAGCAATGAAAATTTTTCCAGAGAAATCTCAAGAAATGGTGACTACATCGTAGAAATACATGACCGTTTAGGTGGTCACTCAGCGTCAGAAAACTTTGATGTTTTTTCATGGAACTACTCTAATGTATCTCCTAAAAATGACCTAAAAACAGTTGAAATTAAATTTGAAGATAAACTATACAAAAAAGGTGACACACTTCAAGTACAAATAAAGTCTCCTATCTTAAAAGGACAATTACTTCTTACGCTAGAAGGTGAAAAGATCGACAACTATAAAGTAGTTGAGATTACAAAAGGCGTAGCTAAAACCTCTCTAAAGATTACAGAAGATGTAGGACGAGGTCTACGTTTACACGCTACTGTCATACGCGCGACAGACAGTTCTTCTATGCTAATACCTTTTAGAGCCATGGGTTATAAATTTGTTAAACCTAACCGTGAAGAACATAAAATTAAAATAGACCTAGCTCTGCTAAAAAGTACTAAGTCAAAAACTACTTTACCCATACAAATTAAAACCTCTAAACCCTCCAAGATACTCGTTAGTATTGTTGACCGAGGAATTTTACAACTACTAGATCAGCAGGCACCAACAATCTTTGACTACTTTAATGAAGTACCTAACAAACGCTTAAGCTATTATGATTTATATGACCAGCTTTTAAGCCACATAGCCGAGGGTAAATTAGTAGACTTTGGTGCTGGTGATAGTCTGAGTAAAAAACAAAAACACTTAGCCCCTGATTTGGGTAAACGTATTAAACCATTTATGATTTGGTCTGGAATAGTAGAAAGTTCTGATGGTATGGTGAAGCTTGACATTAACATCCCAGAATTTAACGGTAGAGCAGCTGTTGTTGCCATAGCCATCAATGAAGACAGCATTGGCGTTAGCACGCAAGACATCGTCATAAAAGATGATGTAATGATTAAGCCTTCTTTTCCACTCTACAGTTTAGTCGGAGACAAAATAAATGTACCCGTTCGTGTTTTCAATACCACGAAGACAGATAAAGAAGTGAGCTTGTCTTCTGTAAGCTCAAACAACATAAGCTTAGAGCTTCAAGAAAAAAACCTTAAAATTCCAGCAAACAGTTCTCTGTCTGTTGTGGCTAAACTCTCTGCAAAAAATGTGGGAAAAGGAAATATTGTCCTTGTTGCGAAGTATGATAAAGTAGAAATTTCTAAATCACTTGAACTGCCTATTTTAAGTCCTTATCCACTCTCTAGTAAAATATTTAAAGGTCTAGCATCAAAAGAAATGACATTTAAAGTTCCAAAAGAATATGAGGGAGCAAAAGCTTACATTAGTCTTTCTGACAATCTCATCGGTGCTTTACGAGATGACTTGAAATACTTAATCTCTTATCCTTATGGCTGTGCAGAACAAACCTCCTCTAAACTTTCTGCCATGCATCATGCCAAAGCATTTTTAAAGAGTGATGAACTGATTAAAGACAGTGAGAACTTCATCTTACAAGGTATTAAAAAGCTTCATAATATGCAAAACTACTATGGTGAATTTGAATACTGGGAAGGAGGAGATACTGTTTCTCCTTATGCCTCTCTTTATACAGCACAAACCTTACTTGAAATTGACAGAGCTAAAGGTTCTATCAAAGAGAAACTTAAAGAAGACACCCTTAGCATGCTTAATGCTGTTGCTTCTCAAAGTGGTTCCTATCAAGCTGCCTATAGTAAACTCCATCAACTTTATGCAGCCTACATCTTAGCTGAAAACGATCAACTCTCTTCAAGTACTGCCAATATGCTTTATGAGAAGAAAACGTACAAAGATGACTTTTTAGCAACCTACTATATGGCTGCCATTCTAAATGCCACAGGAAAAGAAGAAAAAGCAAATAAGCTCTTTATAGAAAACAATGCTAAACTCGCTAATTCAAGCTACAAAATCTATGGTAATCAAAATGGGAACTTTGAGTCAAATGTACGAGATATGATCTTGTACTTCATTATTAAAACAAAGTACTTTAATAAAGATGCCAGTGAATTAGATGCCATTCAAAAAGACTTCTCTAATCTTTACTCAACACAAGAGAAAGCTTTAGCACTCAAGGCTGTTAGTACTTATCTAGGGGAAGCTAAAAACAGTAAAATTGATGTTACTGTCAAGGTCAATGACAAAAGTTTAACCTATAAGAAAAGTAAACTTTTAGCTGTCGACAAAGTAACAAGCCCTTCCATTGAACTTTCACCTAACAGCTCTAATGTAAGTTACTCTATTGAATTGGTTAAGAATCTTCCTAAAAAACTTAAAAATGAACTATCAACCCAAAAGGAACTTAGCATTACACAAGCATTTGTAAATGCGAATGGTGCAAAAATAGATTTGAATAACCTCAAGCAAGGTGACAAAATCTTTTCTAAAGTGACCCTAGTAAATTATGGAAAAATCAGTCATGTAGTAGTAAACCAAAAAATTCCTGCTTGTCTTAGTATTATCAACAATAATATTAGCGAGCATGAACCTCATTTTAAAAACGAAAACATAGACCTATCACATAAAGAGATCCAAGATGACAGAATCTTATACTTTGTTAATTTGGCAGATAAGAAAAAATATAGTAAAGCTCTAAAAAAGAATATTAGCATCGAAAATAGAGGTATTATCTACGCTCCTCTACTGGTTAGTAGTATTGGAGAATGTAAGCTTCCAGCAACCATTGCAGAAGCCATGTATGACCCACGTATAGCAGACCATGCTAAAGTGGCTCCTAGCCTAACCGTAAAGAGCTTGAAAGATACTACAACACCAAACACACCAAGCCCTAAAGACGAAACAGTACAAAGTACTTTTGAACAAAAAGCAGAAAGCTTAGTCAAAAAAATATACAGACAAGAGATGAACTCAAATAACCCTCTTGAGTTTGCCAACTATTTTGACTTCCCACTAAACATTTATTTTAGAAGTAAAAATGTCAAAAAAGAAGCACTCTTAGCTGACAAAAGACAATACTTTCAGGATTGGTCAAAACGTGCTTATTCTAATCTCATAACTAGCATTGAAGAGCATCATGAAAAAAGTGTGAAAGTCAAAGTAAGTTTTGATTTTAGTATTTACAATGGGAAAAAGACATTAACGGGTGAAAGTAAACACTTGTTGACTGTCATTGAAAAAGAAGGGAAACTTTTAGTAAGTTCAGTTGAACTTTGGAAAGAAAAATAAATCTTTTTGGCTCTTTTAAAGAGCCAAAAATAAAACTACACAGACTGAGTGTCGCCTCTAAAGCTACCAATACCATGTGCAAGGTTAGCAACTTTTTTAAATCCTAAAGTTCCCATCGCTTGTTGTACTTGGTATGATCTACTTCCAGAAAGACAATAAACAATAATTTGTTCAGCTTGCTTGTCATTAAACGCTTCTATACCTGCATAAAAGTTTGACGTAGACACTAGCGCATCAGTACCAACAATATGTGCTTGATTGTACTCCATTTGTTCTCTAACATCAATTAATGTAAAAGAAACCATATCAAGATTTCTAGCTTCCATTAAAGACTCTAGTTCATCACCATCTAACTGATCTTTCATCAAAAGAATTTCAGCTTCATCTTTTGTTAATCCACGTGAGTGTGCATGAACTACTTCTTCAATTACTTCACTTTTTTTTTGCGACTCTGCGAACTCAGGAGTACAGAAGATTCCACAGTGACACATACCATCTTCTGGAATCTCTTTTTCAATGGCTGGTTTACAAGGACAAATTCTGTTGTCTGCTGCCTTTTGCTCTTCTTTAGTTTCACCTTCAACCATGAAACAAGGACAAAAACGTTTTCCATAAATGAGCTTGTTTCTAGCAAGTCCCATTCTAACACCTTCGTTTACATCTTCATTGGGATTAGGTACCCACCCTTTACTATCATATACTTTATCAACAAACTTTTCAGTTTTTTTAAGTTCAGTTTGAAACTCTTCTGAATTCATATCTATTGCTTGCATTATTATCCTTTTAGTGCAAATATTATTTGAAGTTTACTATAATAGTGTTAATGTTTACTACTATTTACATCGAGTAGAACTTCTTTCATAAGAATATTTATCTGCTGAAACATTTTTCGTGTTTTATTTAAATCAATTGCTACCTTTTCTTCTCCAAAACTTATTCCAATATCTCTGGTAAAATTAATATCTGCTTTCTCTATCTTATGCTGGAGTTCATCAGCTTTACCATGCATTTCAATTTCCATCTTCTTTAAAAAATTGCTTGTTTTATTGATATCAATGCTTAACTTTTCATTTTCAAAGTCAAAACCAAGTTCTTTTAAAAGGTCAATTTCTTTACTCTTTTGACTTATATTTATATCACTTTCCTGATGTACCACAGAAGTTTTTTCAATGCTTAAATTTTCACTTTCTCCACACCCTATATATAGTAAGGGTAAAAATAAGCCTATAAATGTCATTATCTTCATACGTTTCCTTTATATTTTCAATGGTAAATTATAGCGTGTTTTGAAAAAGCAACTGTTTCTATTCTTTTTTGCTACGAGTATATAAAAATAGTTTTTAATATTTTATAGTAGTATTTATTTAATAATGACTCTTTTTTTACAATTATATCACATTTATACCTATTTAGTCCCATTTATCCTGAAAAATTACACAATTACTACACAATCTTGATATAGATTTTACCTACCAGAAGAAATAGGGAAATCTAAAGTAAAATTCAAAGGGAAACTTAAAATGATAAACTTAAAGGGTATTTCAAAAATCTTGCTTCTAGCGCCAATTCTATTTATAGGATGTAGCAGTGAAAAAGTAGCTTCTATTACACCTATACCAGCTAAACCAGAAATTATAAAAAAAGAAAAAATTACTTTAGACAGCAATCAAAGTATCTCAAAAGAAGAAAGACTTTTATCTTCTGCTATATTTGGAGGAGAAATATCCACCGAAACAGATAATCAAGAATACTTCACTAATACCTTAACCTCCTCAACACTTACTTCAAGTTCAGAATGGCAAGATTTTACAAAAGAAGATAAAATTCTTGAAACGGCTAGAAAGTTTTTAGGTGTTAAGTATATTTGGGCTGCTAATGGACCATCTGCTTTTGATTGCTCAGGTTTTACCAAATATGTTTTCAAAAAAAGTGGAATTTCTTTACCTCGATATTCAGGGCATCAAGCTAACATGGGTAAAAAAATCAAATTCTCTCAAATGCAAAAAGGTGATTTAGTATTCTTTGATACAACAAAAAAGTTTACAAAAAAAGTTAACCATGTAGGGATTTTTATTGGGAATAATAAATTTATCCATGCAAGCTCAGGAGGGAAAAAAGTAATGATTACCTCATTTAGTAAAAAGAAGTTTTATAAAAATAAATTCCTTTATGCAAGACGTGTCATTAACAACAATGAAAGCTTTGCTTTAAATGCCACTGTAAAACAGCAAAGTATTTCTACTAACTAAATACTTTATTTACCTTTTTCAATAATGAAGAGAATATACCTTTGGCTTTTACTAAGTCTTCAAGGTACTCGTTGTAACTCATTTGTCTCTCTTCTAAAAAAATTTCTAAGTACTGTAAAGAAGCCTCTACTCCTCCCCTTCGCTCAGAAGATATCATTTCTTGATAAAGTAACGCTACCTCTTCCGTAACAGTAGCTGGTGCTGCACGTTTAAATGAAGTAAAAGTTTCCAATTCCCCATAATTATTTCTCTGCATTGAAAAATCTGCGATTACCCAATAGTATGCCCCACTCTTAGCAACATTTTTAATAATCGCAGAAACTTCCATCCCTGCAAATAATGACTTCCAAATCATGTAAAAAATTGCTTCTGGCATATCAGGATGTCTAAGAACAGAATGTGATTGTCCCATTAATTCTTCATATTCATAACCAGTAATATCACAAAAGTTCTGGTTGACAAATAATATATTCCCCTCTAAATCTGTCTTACTAACAATGAACTTTTTTTTTGAAAACCCTATCTCTTCATCCAACACAATTGGTCTATATATCATAACTTAGCGACCCTCCAATAATAAAGTATTTTAACCTACTCTCTATAAAAACATCATTTATATTTTATTTATTGTTTGAGATTTAAGAACAAAAAATAATACTTAATATATATCCATTTTTATAAAAAAAATGCTAAACTATATAAATTAAAATACTGTTCAAAGCAGAAAGGCTTCTTTATGTTAAAAAAAGTATATAAAACTCTTAGCTTCTCTTTCCTTCTCTTCTTTATTATCGCTTGTACTGGTAATGAAAATCAACTCACCCCCATAGGTGAAGGATCAAAGATACAAGGTACAGTTACTTATGATCGAGTACCTGTACATGTTGATGCTTCTGGTTCAGCAAGACTAAACTACGCCCAAACCTATGCAGGTACAGGAAAGTACTTACTTATTAAGGCCATTGATGGAAATGGTCAAACTGTTGCAACAACTTCAACCAATGCTAAAGGTGAATATGTACTTTATGTTCCAGAAAATACAGATGTAAAAGTACGTGTTTATGCAAGAATGTTCAAAGAAGACTCTTGGGACTTAGCTGTTGTAGACAATACAAATAATCAATCAATGTATGTGATAGAAGGTGCATTGCAAAGTAGTGGAAGCACAGGAACAATTCGAGACTTACATGCTGCTTCAGGATGGGATGGACAATCCTACTCTATGTCAAGAGATGCTGCTCCTTTTGCCATTTTAGATAGTATCAATACCATCATGCAAAAAGTAGTTCAAGCAAACCCAAGTATCCAATTTCCTCACCTATTAATTAACTGGTCTGTGAATAATGTATCTGTTGGTGGAGAAACTAGCTTAGGTCAAATTGGTACTTCTAGTTATACCTCGGATAATGGGCATATGTGGATCTTAGGTGATGCAAACTCAGATACAGATGAATATGATGACCACATTATCATTCATGAGTGGTCACACTTCTTTGAAGACAAATTTTCACGTTCAGATAGTATTGGTGGAGGACACTCTTCTGGTGATGCTCTTGATATTCGAGTAGCTTTTGGTGAAGGCTTTGCGAATGCTATGTCAGCCATTGCTACAGATAACCCTATTTACTTTGACACCTCAGGGTATAACCAAGCATCTGGTTGGTACATGAACATTGAATCTTCACATCAAGAAAATCCAGGTTGGTTCTCAGAAGCGTCCGTACAAAGAATCCTATATGATATATATGACGCAGACAATGACGGTGCTGACCAAATTAACTTAGGGTTTAAACCAATTTTTAATGCCATGATTGATAAAGAACGTCACACTAAAGCTTTTACAAGTATTTTTACTTTTATCAATGCATTAAAGTCTGAAAATAGTTCTGATGCATCCCAAATTGATCAAGTCGTAGCCTCTGAACAAATCAATACAATTCATGATGAATATGGAAACTATCGAAGCAATACAGCAAATGGTATTTTCACTACACCTCTTTATCGTACCTTAGAAGTTGGGAAATGGGTTAACCAATGTAATAAAAATACATATGGTGTGTACAATAAACTTGGAAATCGTACTTATCTTAAAGTAAATATTAGTAACTCTGGAATTTATACTTTCGGAGCTAAACCATATGGTTCGTCTTATGGTGATCCAGAAATTGTTATCTATAAGGCTGAGTATCCTTATGAAGTTACAGGTATGTCACCTCTTGAAGGAAGTAGTTCTGATGCGTTAACAATGGATCTTCAAGCAGGTGAGTATATGATTGAAGTATATGATGCTTCATATAGCAATAGTTGTTTTGTGATTAACCTTGAACAAGGATACAATAATCAATATACAGGAAAAATGACCAAGGGTACTAATTCTAGTAAACCGATATTCAATAATCAGCGTCGTCCAGAACGTAGACCACAGTCTAAATAAAAAGGAAAACCCATGAAAAAAATAACTTTATTACTAACACCTCTTCTTTTGTTACTTGGCTTAAATGCAGAAGTAATGAAACCTGAAAATATTTCAGGGAACACAATGAAACAGTACTCTAAGCCAGGTGCACCAATTGACATGAAATATACTTCTCAAAGAGTTGATTTAAATGAGACAGCAGATGTAAATATAACACTAAACACTACAGCAAGCAATGGAACATTTTCAGCAATAATAACATTAGATAAAGAGCTAATAGAGCTTAGTGACACGCAAAAAGACTTAAGTTTTGATATATATCAAGACCAGCAAGAGTTTATAATTAACTTTAAGGTTAAAGCCCAAGATCAAGGACTTTATTATATTAGACTCATAACAAAAATTTCTAATAGTTATGGAAGTAAACTACGATCATTTGCTGTTCCAGTTTACATAGGTGAAGAAGAAAAGAAAGTTTTAACAAAAGGTATTACAAATCAATTCAAGGCATTAGGTTCAAGTGAGAACATATCTGTATCAAAAGCCATAGAAACAATTAAGGTTCTAAAGAACTAGTAACTCTATATTAAAAAATTTTCGATATAATACGCGACCTCATTCTCTATGAGTAAATACGATAGAAAGGAACAAACATGCCAAAAATGAAAAGCGTTAAAGGTGCTGTAAAGCGTTTTAAAGTTAAAAAATCTGGTAAAATCAAAAGAGGGACTGCTTTCAGATCTCACATTTTGACAAAAGTTGATGGAGCTTCACACAGAGCGATGAGAAGCCCAAAATACGTTAGCAAAGCTGATGCAGCTAAAATCAAAGAGATGATTAACTAGTTTTAGTTTAATTATCACAAGCAATAACTCCTAAAATATTAGGACAAGTTCATTTGAGATTTCATATCATAAAAAATGACACCAATACTATAAATAGTACTTAGGTAAAGGAACACCATGAGAGTAAAAACAGGTACGGTTAGAACCCGTCGTCACAAAAAATTATTAAAGCAAGCTAGAGGATTTTACTCTGGTAGAAGAAAACATTTTAGAAAAGCTAAAGAACAATTAGAACGTTCAATGGTATATGCTTATAGAGACAGAAGACAAAAGAAAAGAGACTTTAGAAGACTTTGGATTGTTAGAATTAATGCTGCTTCAAGATTAAATGGTATGAATTACTCAACATTCATGCATGGTCTTAAAGTTGCTAATATTGAACTTGACAGAAAAATCTTAGCTGACATGGCTATGAATGCACCAGAAGCATTTACAAAAGTAGCAGATGCTTCAAAAGCTGCACTTTCAGCTTAATCTTCTTTTCACATACTTGGGAAACTTTTTCCCAAGTACTTCATAATTTAACACAAAAATAAATATATCAAGCTTCCTTATCCCCCTATAATTTAACAAAACCAAATAATATTATGATATAATAATTAATAATTAACGAAAAAAAATTCATATTGTTTAATATAGTTTAATTAAACCTATAATATACCGTGCCTCCTATGAAGTACATCTTTAAGAGCATAAGGAAAGACATGACATACTCAATGCCAAAACAAACTAATAAAGAAACAACTTTATCTCAAACTACCTTATCAACAAATTTAACTAATAAAAAAGTAGACCTTAAAAGTTACCAAACTTATACAAAATTTCAATACATGCAAAAGCGTACTATAGATTTTTTAGTTGGTGGTCTTTTATTTATCTCTTCAATACCAGTCATGGTCTACAGTATCTATAAAATAAAAAAAGAATCCCCTGGACCTATTTTTTTTAAACAGTCACGTATCGGAATAAATGGTAAAGCTTTCACTTGCTATAAGTTTCGAAGTATGCATACAAATAGTAAATTTAATCCTTATACACAAGAAAATGATTCTCGTATCTTTCCTTTTGGAAATACCATGAGACAAATGCGCATTGATGAATTACCTCAACTTTTCAATATTATCAAAGGTGAAATGCACTTAATTGGTCCTCGTGCTGAATGGGATATCTTAGTTAAAGACTATGAAAAAATTATTCCAAAATACCATGATAGGCATCTTGTTGCACCAGGAATTACTGGGCTTGCTCAAGTAAGATACCCTTATGGTCGAAATATTCAAGATGCAAAAAATAAATTAAAATATGACAGACTTTACATAGACTCTTGGTCTTTAAAACTTGAACTGTTTGTAATATGGAAAACAGTTGAAGTTATTCTGCGTAAAAGAGGGATGTAAATTCCTTCTATAATATTTTTTATAGAAAAAAGTCTACTATCTTTTTACATGCCTTACCATCACCATAAGGGTTATGTGCCTTTGACATTCCTTCATACGCAACACTGTCTTCCAGTAGTATTGTTGCTTCTTTTATAATTGATTCTGTATCAGTCCCAACTAATTTAACAGTTCCAGCCTCTAATGCTTCTGGTCTTTCAGTCGTGTCTCTCATAACCAAAACTGGTTTCCCTAGAGATGGTGCTTCTTCTTGCACTCCACCAGAATCAGTAATGATAAAGTATGATTTATCCATTAAGTAAATAAAAGACTCATATTGCATTGGCGCAATTAAATAAATATTTTTTATATCTGAAAGTAGTTCCATAACAGGCTTTTGTACATTAGGATTTAAATGCACAGGATATACAATGCTCAGTTCAGGATTTTTCAACGCAATCTCTTTTAGCGCTGTACAAATGTTAATGAATCCTTGTCCATGATTTTCTCTTCTGTGTCCTGTAACCAAAATAAATTTTGAATTCTCAAGAGAAAACTTTTCATCATTTACTTCATCTTCAATATTCTCAACAATTATCTTTTTAAGTTCTGGATTATTTTTAATTTTATCAAGTGCCAAATACAGTGCATCAATAACCGTATTACCAGTTACAAGAATATTACGTCCATCTTTATTTTCTCTCAATAAATTGGCTTCACTGGTAGTTGTCGGTGCGAAATGATAATTACTTAATACACCAGTAATCTGTCTATTTGCTTCTTCAGGCCAAGGTGAATATATATCACCCGTTCGAAGACCAGCCTCAACATGTGCAACCTTAACTTGCTGGTAAAATGCTGCTAAAGAAGTTGCTGAAGTTGTTGTGGTATCACCATGCACAAATACAATATCTGGCTTAAAGTCAACCAAAACAGACTTCATCCCTAAGAGTACATTCGTCGTAACATCATATAAGTCTTGTCCTGGTTTCATAATATCTAAATCATAGGCTGGTTCAATTTCAAATAAATCTAAAACCTGATCTAACATTTCTCTATGTTGTGCTGTTACACAAACTTTTAAATCAAACTTGTCTGATTCATTTTCAAATGCCTTCACTAAAGGTGCCATTTTTATCGCTTCTGGTCTCGTACCAAATACTATTAAGATCTTCTTTTTCATACTTTACTCCTGAACTACATAGTTTAATATTTTTAAACTATATCAAATATTATATAATATACCTAGTTCAAGTGGGATTAATCTGATTTACTACTTTAAGATTGTTTCATTTGACTCTACCATCTACGATAGGAACAAAAAAACAAGGTTCAATAATCTCTGAAGTAATCTTCCCATCTCGTTTATAATAACGGGTAATAATTTGAAGCCCATCTTCTTCTATGGGAGCCAATAATATTCCTCCTTCTGCTAACTGTTCAAAAAGTATGCTAGGCACTTCTTTAGCTGTTGCCGAAAAAAGTATTCTTTCAAAAGGAGCATAGGCTTTCCAGCCTCTTTGACCATCATCAAAACGGGTAAATATATTATTTATTTTCTCTCCACGAAAGCGTTCCTTCGCCTCTTTAAGTAAAGAGTCTATACGTTCAATGGTGAAAATACGACGACAAAGTTTAGAAAGTATGGCAGCCTGATAACCACTACCACAACCAACTTCCAAGACAGAATCAACCCCTTTAAGCTCTAAGTGTTGAGTCATTTTCGCAACGGTAAGAGGTGAAGAAATCCATTGGTTTTGTTGCATTGGTAAAGCATCTAATTTAAATGCTATTTGACCAAAGCCTTTCGGTACAAAGACTTCACGATTTACTTCTAAAAATGCTTCTTTAACATGGCTAGACAGTGTGAATTTCTTTTCTATCTCTTCCACCATTAACGCTTGCTTCATTTTTGTTGTCAATTTACCATCACCACTTACCTAAGATTATCAAAATATTCTATCTAAAATATAATTAAAAAATGTTATCAAAAAGTAAGTTCGCAAACTTCTCAAAACTGAAAAACAAGTTATCTCTGATATAATCACTTATATTTTCATAAAAAGGAACAACATGGCTGGATTAATTGACATGATTATTAACAATCCTGCAATTGCAAAAACAATTGCAAAACAAGTAGGCATTGATGTAGGGGATGCTGGATCAATTATTGGAAAACTAGCTCCAATTCTAATGGGTGGAGCAAAAAGTAACCTAAACAGTGAAAAAGACTCAGGTGGTCTTCTTAAACATATTGAACAAAATAATTATGCTGATATTTTTGACAAACCAGAAGCACATGTAAATGATGGAAACTTTAAAAATATGGGAAATGACATTTTAGCTGAACTTACAGGTTCAAAAGAAAACTCAAGAGAAGTTGCCAGACATGTTGAAGAAGAAACAGGTATGAGTTCAAGTATTATTAAAAGTGTTTTACCAATGCTTGCACCTATGATTATTGGGGCTTTAACTAAGAAATCTGCACCAAATATGGGTGGTCATTCTTCTACTCAAAGCTCAAGTATGACAGATATGTTAAGTGGCTTAATTGACCAAGATAATGATGGTTCAGCCATTGATGACATTATGGGTATGGCTGCTAAATTTATCTTTAAATAATCATACTACTCTACTTTTAAAATCCTATTGTATACTTACACTAACAGAATATAATAGGACATTTTCATGAAAAAAATTAATACCATACTACTTACTTCCCTAATGTTTACAGCGTGTTCTCCCTTAAAAAAAGAGTTCCGTCCACAAGCTAATTTTTCAGAAAAACAAAAATCCTTACGAGAAGCAAATATTTTAAATAACAAAGGTGTGAATGCTTATCGTAAACAAGATTTTCCTGCAGCCATTGCCTATTATCAAAGATCTATTACTATTAAAGAGTCTGTTTTAGGGACAGAAGATTTAAATACAGCAACATCATATAACAACCTTGGACTCATTTACAAACAGACCAAAGAATACAAAAAGGCTTTAGCCTATCTCACAAAAGCTTTACAGATAAGAGAAAGATCATTAGGAAAAAACAACAGCAGTACGGCAGAAAGCTATAATAACTTAGGAACACTTCATGCAAGTATGGGTGAAATTGAACAAGCCATGAACTTAACTTCCAAAACAATCCAAATTAAAGAGAATATTATTCAAAAAGAAAAAGCAGACATGGCAATCTCTTACACTAATTTAGCTGTTCTCGAAGAGATTCAAGGAAATAATATCATAGCCATAGCGCATCATAAAAAAGCCCTCAAGATTAACAAAGAGATATTTGGGGAAGAACATGATATTACTCAAATTAACTATAAAAATATTGCACAACTATATTTTGCAATTCAACAATATGATCAAGCTAAAATCTATGCTTCACATATTACAAAAGAAGTAAACGTCAAGCTAGATGATATTCATATCATTGAGAATGAATATCGCTAAACCATAGAAATTAAACGGCGTACTCTTTTCACATCTGATAACTCTATACTTTTTTCTATACTCTCTAAACTATCATCAGCATAAACTTCTCCCCAAGGAGAAATAATAGCTGAAGAAGAAGCCATATCATCATCTGATGAGTCCGAAAGTACTACAAAACATTGGTTCATTATTGCCAAAGCACGACCTAGCGTTTCGAAATGCTCTTTTCTACTTTTCCCCCATCTTGCAGGAACAATAATCACATCAGCCCCTTCAACCTTTTTCCATAACTCCTTAAATCGTAATTCAAAACAAATTAAAATGGCA
Source organism: uncultured Sulfurovum sp. (assembly GCA_902727895.1). GTDB lineage: Bacteria > Campylobacterota > Campylobacteria > Campylobacterales > Sulfurovaceae > UBA1140. The sequence goes on along the minus strand of CACVAP010000068.1, from coordinate 5,584 downwards.
TAGTTAACAGAGTTTATTTCAAACTTGACAATATCCTCTTCTAATCCAGCTTTAAAATACTGTTCTTCATTCCCAAGTTTAAAGAGTTTATGCTTATTTTGTCTATGAACTATTTGCTTGTCATACATGACAAGAGCTTGATTAACAAACTCATTGTCACTTTTTTTAGTTATGGTAAAAACAATAATTTTTGTAGGTGCCAAAGTCAAAAGTTTTTCAATAGCCTCTTCATAGAAGTCAGCAGCCTCTTCAAAGTGTTCATAATCAAAATTTGTTAAACATAATTCAGGAGCAACAATAAGATTTGCTTTTGAATTTCTAATATAATTGACTAAATAATTAAGATTTTCTTTATAAGTAGGAAGGGTTTTAATTTGAAGGCTGGCAACTAAAAAGTTGCCATTGTCTGAAGTATATTTTGCCATAAGGCTTAAAAATCGTCCAAATCTAAAGAGCCTTTTGAGTAATTGGTTACATTACCCTCAAAGAAGTTTGTCTTTTGATCATTAAATTTTGAAAAGCCATCTACCCACTTAATAGGATGATCCACATTATACAATTTTTCCATCCCAACAGCTTTCAATCTATCATCAGCTAAGTGTTGAATATATTGCTCAATAATATTGTCTGTTAAGCCTAAAATTTGCCCTTGAGTAATGTATTTTCCCCAGTTTACTTCAAGCTCTACAGCCTCTCTAAACATGGCATAAATTTCATCATTAAACTCTTTGGTAAAGAACTCTGGATTTTCTCTTTTTACAGTACGAATCATATTTTGAAAAAGTGCCAAGTGTGTCACTTCATCACGCTGAATAAAACGAATCATCTGTGCTGAACCTAACATTTTTCCTGAACGTGCCAAAGTATATAAATACGTAAATCCAGAATAAAAATAGATACCTTCTAAAATTTGATTGGCAAACATTGCTTTAATGATGTTCTTGTCAGAAGGGTTGTCGGAGAGTTCTTGATAAACTCTTGCAATGGCATCATTTTTAGTTTTTAGCATCATGTCATTTCGCCACAGTCCATAAATCTCATCTGAATTTTGTGAAATGGTGTCAACCATTACAGCATATGACTGAGCATGTAAAGCTTCTTCAAATGACTGTCTTACAAGGATTAGGTTCACTTCAGGTGCTGTAATAAATGGATTAATATTGTCAATAATATTATTTGTTTGTAAAGAATCCATAAAAATCAACTGTGCCAATACTTTGTCATAAGCTGTCTTCTCAGCATCAGTTAAACGTTTATAATCGCCAACATCTTGTGTCATGTCAACTTCTTTTGGAAACCAAGTGTTGTTTAACATCACTTCCCAAAGATTATAAGCCCATTGGTACTTAATATCATTTAATTCAAAAATCCCTGTTGGGTTACCACCAAAGATTTTACGCTCAGATGTTTTCTCTTTTGAGTTGGGGTTATATATTTGTTTTCTTTTCATTTTTAAATCCTAAAGTCAACTTTAAAAGTGAAAAAACTTCACTTTTAAAGCTAACAAAATACACAAAATAGTGCTTATTTATATAAAAGCGATTATACACGGAATAGCTTTAAAATCTACTCCTTATTAAATACATTATCCTCTTCTGTTAAGTCTTTATTAAAAGTCTCTTCATCAAAGTTTTTTCCCAAGAATTCACATATTAATTCTACATCTCTTTGAGCATTTCCTAAACATGAAGTAGCACCTGGTGAAGGAGTCATGTTAAATATAATTCCTTCGCCTGTATTAATCGTAGCTTCCCCTAGCATCAACTTTTGGTTTTCTTTATCTAAAATCTGTCCACGTACCCCACCAAAACCTTTGGCATATTGTATGTCTGATACTTTTAATGAAGGGATAATTTTTTGAGCATCCTTTAAGAAGGCTCTCTTTCCAAAATATGGTATTTCAAAAAGATAGTTTCGTAAAATATAACTACGAATTTCACTGTCTTTGAATAAGTCATAAAATATTTTTATAACATTTTTATCTAATTTTAACGTCTTAAAGAAATCCATATAGGTACCCGGTTTAAAACGCTCTAACTTAGGAATAACCAAGGCTGTAGGTCCAAACCGTGTTGCACCATCTAAAGTTACATCGGGGTCACCATGTAAGGCAGCAAATGGAAGTTTAGGATTTTGAACCATGTAAACTTTCCCTTTTAAAATGGCTCTGTCTGTTTTATAAAAACTTCCTGCCATTGGTAATTGCCCATAATGAAGTCCATGTCCCATTTTATGGGCTAAAAAGAGACTGTGTGCTCCAGCATCAACCACTACCATTTTTGCTTTATAAACTTTATTTTCTGTTGTATAAACATGGAAAACATCGTCTATCTTTTCAATTTTATCTACTTGTGAGTTGAAAAAGATATCTGCTTGAATTTTCTCATTCTTTTTTGCATTTTCAATGAAAGTCTGACTTAATGCTTTAAAGTTTACTGTCGTATACTCATCTTTTGCACCCATACCAACAATCTCTTCATTACGACCATTACCATTTTCATCAATAACCAACTTTGGTTCAATCTCTTCAAGCATTGCTTTGTCATAAAATTCAAGATAAGGATAAAGAGATTTAAACTCTTTGTAACGGTTCTTAATAAAACGACATTCACTGTAACCTATACCAATTGCCATCTTTTGATGTTTAAACATGATTTCATCTTCATAACCATATTGCAAACAATATTTTTCAACCATTTTGGCTGTACGTTTTACTTTCTTGGCTTTATCCAATGTATAATTTGTTTCAATATCTCCACAGTGTATGGTTTGAGAATTGGCTCTGGCATTGGAATTCAATGTCGCAACCTCTTCATATTTCTCAAGTAGTGCAATTTTACTTACGTCCGTATAGTGACTTAACTCATAAAAAAGAGCCGAGCCAGAGATACCACCTCCAACAATCATCACTTCATAGACATCATCATTTTTCATTGAAATTTTCCTTATAATATTTAAGCTGAAATCTTAACATAAGTCTATAGCATATTTATATCAATTACTCTATCTGCTCTCTCAATACTACTTTTTCTATGCGCAATTGTAATTACTGTTTTGTCTTTTACATATTTGTCTAATGCTTTTAACAACTTCGTTTCGGTTTCAGTATCAAGTGAAGAGGTGGACTCATCAAATATTATTACCTTTGGATTATCAAGTAAAACTCTGGCTATTGACAAGCGTTGTCGCTGCCCACCTGAAAGTTTCGTTCCATTTTTTCCAACAATGGTATCTAACTTATTCTCCAATCCATTTACAAAGTCAAAAAGCTGTGCTACTTTTAACGCTTCATAAATAAGCTCATCCGAATATGCTCTACCCAATGTCAAGTTAAAACGTAAAGAGTCATTAAACATCAGTGGTGCTTGTAAAACAAAGCCCACGTTTTCACGTATTTTCTCATAACCCACTTCTTTAATCTCATGCTCATTGTAAAAAATCTCACCTGAACTTATGGGGTATAACCCTATGAGTATTTGAGCCAAGGTACTTTTTCCTGAACCCGTCTCCCCTACTATGGCAACCTTTTCACCCTCTTGAATCTCAATGTTTATATTTTTTAAAACTTCTGTTGACCCATCATAAGAAAAAGAAACATCTTTTAGTCGAATAGACGCCGATGTTCTATTTTCAAAAGGATTAACTTTTTCTTCATACTGTGGTTCTTTTTCCAATTCTAAAATCTCATTTAATCGTGCAATCGAACTCTTAGCATTAAAATACAAATGAATAAAGTTTATGAGCTTGTCAACAGGTCGCATCAATACCCAAGCATAAGAAAATATGGCAAGCATCTTTCCTATGGTTAACATACCTATCAATACCATGAAAATTCCAATGGCTTTAAAAATGTCATGACTGTAAAACACCAATAACCTAGAAAACTCTAAAGCCACTTCACTCTTTAAACCAAACAGATAAGACCTATCACGTATCTCTTTGGCTTGCGTATCAACCGTTTCAAGAAAATGTTTCTCTCTATTTTGTACCCGTATTTGGTTATAGAGTTCTAAACTTTCCGTCAAGGTATTCTGAAAAGTTTCTATGGACTCATTCTCTCTCTTTTTCATCTTCGCCACATTACGAAAAGCCCGTAAAAAGACAAAAATTGTAATGGGATTCAACAACAAAATCACCAATGCTAACTGCCAGTTTAAAATCAACAATACAATAGAAACACCAATCAATGTCAACACTTCAACCACAACCTCACCCACCGAAGAAGCTACAAACTTGTCAACGGTTTCAACATCGGTAATAATCTTAGAAGAAACAGCCCCCGACCCCAACAAGTCATACTCTCTCATGGAGACAACTTGTAAATGATTCAAAAGTCTTTTACGTATGGTGTAAGTCACTTCTTTAGAGATTTTTGTAAAAAGCCGTATGTGAAGAAGAGAGAAGAGTAACCCTACAGCCTTAAGCCCCATAGTAACCAGTAAAACAATAAGAATGTAATACATCGGTTCACCCACCGTAAAGTACTTGTCAATTGTCTCTGTAATTAGACCACCTTTTCCTAAGATGATTTCATCTATAAGTAAGGGTAAAAGTAAAGCAACAGGAAGTACCACAAGGGTGGAAAGAATCGCCACACTATTGGCAAGGAGAAGAACTTTTTTATGTTTTATAATTTCTTGGAATATGGATTGTATATTTATCATGGAAAACAATATATCACAACTCCATATAAAGTTGCTTATCCACTCCCTTTTTTTCATCAGCCAATAAACAGAGTAAATGGTCAATCACCAAGTCACTCTCCAACATCGCATACTCAAACGCTTCATCTTTCGTCTGCTCATACTGCTCTTTTAAAATCTTCTTATCTTGATACAAAGCCAACTCTAAAAAAGGTCGTAACAAAGAAAAAACAAGCCATTTAGGTATCATAGATTTAGGCAAAGAGACATCCACCACCATCTGAACTTTCCCTTTTTCCAAAGGCACAAAAAAGATAGCTACACAAAAAAACAAAACCTCATCTTTTAAATACTCTATCTTCGCAAAACTAGGAAGGCTAAACGTTGCCCTATTGATGTTAATCCCTTTGTCAAAAAGCTTACTAATCAGTCCATTTTGTTTGTCAACTAAATCATAATGCGTTACAAAGCCCTCACCCCAACTCTCTTGACGTATGTTCATGCCTTGTCGGCTATCTGAACGCAATAAACCTTTGTGTATAAATGACGTATGCGTAGGATCCAAAAAGTTTTCAATACTATGAATAAAACCACCCTCTATCTCTTTGATATGCTGACTATTGACAAAGTTCTTTGCTGGTGTAAACGGTGATTTAAATTTCCTATCTCCTACTAAACGCACCCAAACCAAGCCATCCTCTTCCACTACCGAAAAAGCTTCTAGTTTTATTTTCTGCTCACATTTTTTTGCACATCCGGGAACGTTCGTTAGCATACCCTCTTTATCAAAAGACCAACCATGGTAATGACATTGTAAGTACCTAACAAAAATTAATTTCAAACTTATTTCCAGTACCATAATTAGCCAAAACAAGATGAATATAGTTTTCTAAAGTTAGAGTAGAAGCATAGTCCTTAATTTGAATCCAGTGATACTTCAT
>CACVAP010000067.1 GCA_902727895.1 uncultured Sulfurovum sp. | reverse complement strand
TGGATTGATTATTCTGCTTATTTGAGTTGGAATAATATGATTCTTTATATCCAAAAAATATTTAATAACTATGGTAAACATTATAGGATAAACTTTTCTTAGTGTTTAATTCTTATTGGCTACTTAGTGGTGCTGACAGAGGGCTTGGAGGTTTTCTAAACTGCTTACACAGCAGTCTACTTGGGTTTGTGTATGTTGGTTTTTTGTGGCTTTTTCTAAACTGCTTACACAGCAGTCTACATACTGCTAAATTTGGAACAACTAACCTCAATTTTCTAAACTGCTTACACAGCAGTCTACATCAATCTTTTTTAAAACAAGAACCCCACTTATTTCTAAACTGCTTACACAGCAGTCTACTGTTGCGTATCTAGTAGGAAATGCAGTATTTATTTCTAAACTGCTTACACAGCAGTCTACACAATGGGTGGAAGTCCACAGTTGACGGCATATTTCTAAACTGCTTACACAGCAGTCTACACATGTTAGGAGAAAGATAAATGTGGACTATTTTTCTAAACTGCTTACACAGCAGTCTACGTGCAATTGTCGCTACAGATGTAGCACTTGATTTTCTAAACTGCTTACACAGCAGTCTACTTACATACTTTTTGATGTCAAATTCATAGTCTTTTCTAAACTGCTTACACAGCAGTCTACCACTTGGTTGTTCATCAACTTCAACAACATAATTTCTAAACTGCTTACACAGCAGTCTACACTACATTCAACGCTCACGACTCAAACTGAGTTTTCTAAACTGCTTACACAGCAGTCTACTGAGTCAGATTACTTACTGGATCAACAAAAAATTTCTAAACTGCTTACACAGCAGTCTACCGACCATAGAACAAGGTTGGTTAAAGTCGGTTTTTCTAAACTGCTTACACAGCAGTCTACTGTCAGCGTCAGAGATTAAATCTTTCTATGAATTTCTAAACTGCTTACACAGCAGTCTACTCCCAACCAATGAATGTATTATTTTTCCTATTTTTCTAAACTGCTTACACAGCAGTCTACCTCGAATGAAGTAAGGAAATAAAGAGGGCTTATTTCTAAACTGCTTACACAGCAGTCTACGTTATAGTGTCGTCAAAGTGACTAATACCGAATTTCTAAACTGCTTACACAGCAGTCTACGAGAGGGAACAGTTGGTGGGGCTTTTCTTTTTTTTCTAAACTGCTTACACAGCAGTCTACCAGATACTGAAAAACTTTCTAAAAGTGCGAATTTTCTAAACTGCTTACACAGCAGTCTACGTCACCCTCTCCACCAATGTCATCGGGATAACTTTCTAAACTGCTTACACAGCAGTCTACAGCAAAAAAATATCCTAAAACAAAGATATCCTCGCATTCATAGCTATTTTAACCAAAAATACCTTTATTTTTTAGTTCTATTTAAAAAGCGCTAAAATAGGCATCTAAACAATAGGTTAATATTTTTGGTATTTTTAGATTAAACTAAACTAAAACCAAGGAACAGTAGCCTCATTACTTAAGCCATAAGTCGAAAACAATCCCTCTTTTTGCTCTTTGTTATCACTCTTTTGTATAAAAATTTTCATTTCTCTATCACTAGATAAACTTTTAATATTGACAAAAGGAAGTTTAGTTTTCTGCTTCTCTTCATCAAAATCTTCATAATTTTTTAACGCTTCTTCAAAACTAATACCTTTTCGCTTGGCTTGTCTTCTTGCTAAACGCTCGGCATTAACCTTGAACTGCTTTCGTCCAAAGGAGACAAATTCATTTACACTTGAAGGCACTTCTTTTATGGGTGAGACCGAAACATAGTCTAACAGTCGCTCTAACCAACGGTTTAAATCTAAACGCTCTAACTCATCTTTAGTCTTAGCAAAAATCCTTAACTCATTACCAAGAGGGAAAGCACTCTCTTTATATTTGGGAAAAGAAAGACCCATAGAAACCAAATTCTTCTCATCTCTGACCTCTACCAAAGCCAAATGCACTTGTGCATAAAGCTTTTTCCATACAAAACCAAGGGTTATCTCAGTATCTGTAAAAAGTTTTATATCAACATAATAGTTCATAATAACCTACTTATCACTCTGACCAAAGACACCACCACGCACAAGCACAGCCATAACATAATGTTCATCTTCTACAGAGTCTAGCTTTTCACCTTGTGCAAACTTATCAAAGAAAGTATAAAAATCTTTCTTCTCTTTTGGGGTTCTAAAAGCTTTTCCCATATTGGTCACAGCACCATAAGGCTCTATGGCTATTGCTCCATTTCCAGACTCTGTACCAAATTCAGGATACCAAGTATCAATACTTCGTAAGGCATTTCCTAATTTTTGAGAGTGCATAGCAGCCACACCATCTACATGATATAAAATCTTACTCTTTTTACCTGCCCCTTTATCTAAAACAAGCTCTTCACTAGGGTAAACCTCTTGGGCTTTTCCTACTTTCGCATAAGTAGTTATTTCTAACATTAAAAAGTCATCATCACTGGCAAGTGCTTTAGCTATCTTCTCTCCTAAAGCTTGAACTTCTTTGTCCTCATTTTGCATAGAACGGAAATCAAAACTTTTAGCATCAAACTTCCAACTCTCTTTTGAAATCAAATCTTTAACTTCCACTTCAATAAACTCTGTTCCAACCCTATTTCTCCATAAAAATCGTCCATTAGCAAGGTTAATGGCATAGCGTAATCCAAGCTCTTTGAACGCTTCTTTTTCTACATAGCCTGTTACAGCTTCTTGATACGTTTTTAAAAACTCACTATTGTTACATGCCGACGGCTCTTTAATCCCACCCAAGACTTTAAGTGTAAAATTTAACACCAATGTATCTTGTTCAGGTGCTAAAGCACAGGAGTCTACCGTTTGTAAATTTGCCTTTTCTACCTCGGCATTGAGTTTAGCAGGGTCATTTTTAATCGCAGGTTTTAAACGGTTGGCAATTGTACCTCTAACCGATTTTTCTACCAATTTTAAAGCTGTTTTATTCTCTTTTTTATCCCACGTTGTCCCATACATCATTCCATCAGAAGGTACTAATTTTTTCTCAAATGCTAAAACCGATGCTACTTTACTTTTTTCTTTTGCCATGTTATTTTCCTTTTAATTATTATGTTGTTCACATAGATAAAGAGCATTCTCTTCATCAAAACTGTAATTCCATAAGATTTCATCTAATGACTCAATCTTATAAACCATCTTAAACTCACCCAAAGTCACAAGCGACTCAGCAAAACGATGTGGCTTGTCTGCATCGCGTTGATTTTTAGCTTTTCCTAACGCTGAAATACCTTGAAAACCTGTGGCTATTGGTACTATCCAACCTGCTGTTTTTCGTTTACTTGTCCAAAGTACTTTATCTTCATCATCTTTTTCACAACTATGTTCAATGGTGACATACTCTAACAAAGCATCCATAGCATCCAAGCCACGTTCCATTGATTCTTTCATTAAATCTCTTCGCTCTACTATGGCATAACCAGGCATTAGTTTTCGGCGAATTTTTGCTATATCAGCTTCATCATCTTCTTCAAGCTTTTGAAAATATGCTTTTCCAAGTTTAAAAATATCACCACCTGCCATCTTCATTCTTGATTTTAAATGATGCACCACACGTTCTAAACACCTATCTTCCTCTCGTTTATGCAATCCTGAGTACTCAATGACCAAAGAAACATCAAGATGAATTCTAGCCTCTTCTATAAATGCAGGTCGCTTTCCATCTTTATCTACAGGATTACTCGTACCCACAATCGAGTTAACATAATCACCAATTCCTTTATGGACTTGTAAATCAGCCTCATGACTCACCACACCTATTGCATTAAACTTCAAATCTTCAAAACCATCACTATTAAGCTTTCGTTGTAAAGCATGAGTAGCACCCAGCCATGCTGTCATAGCAGGAAAACCTATGGTAAAAGGGCTAGATAGTGCATTGGCATTGTGTACCTCAATATGTGGTATTATTAACAGCGTCTTTATCATCGTAGTGCCTCCTTATATTTTTCAAGAAGTGCTAAGAGATGTAGATATTCAGCTTTTCCAAACTTTATATACTCTTTGTTACCCACAACCTTTTTATAACCCACATCAATCACCCATCGTGCTAAGTAGCCAATAAGAATTAAACACTAAGAAAAGTTTATCCTATAATGTTTACCATAGTTATTAAATATTTTTTGGATATAAAGAATCATATTATTCCAACTCAAATAAGCAGAATAATCAATCCA
>CACVAP010000066.1 GCA_902727895.1 uncultured Sulfurovum sp. | reverse complement strand
CTTGAACTCTGCACTATATACTTTCCGTTTCTTACTCATGTTTTATTCCTTGATTTCTTAATCTTTATTCTATCTTATTGATATAAAAAATCTTGTTTTTCTGGTCTAGTTTTTGGGGAGCATTATAACCTGCTAACTTTGGTGGTGGATATATTGATATTAGAACCAAAGACACTTCAAAAGAAGATTTCATTAAAGTTTCATTAGGAAGCAGTGCCAATACTAATACAGGAAAGACCTCCAATAATTATGCTGGAAGTGATACTGACTGGCTTGGTTATGACAATGGATATAGAGCCATTACCAATGATATTTTAGAGGCTGGTGCTGTACAAGAGGGTGAAAGGATTAAAGGGTTTACAACAGATTACTTTAGTGAAGAGCAGTTGGTTGAGTTTACGAAAGATTTTGTGGACAGAAACTATAATATCCAAACAAGAGATTTACCAATGGGATTCTCTGGATCTATTGAAGCTGCTAAAAACTTTGAGATTAATGATGACCATAAGATTTCTATTTTTGCCAACTATGGATATTCACAAGACCATACACAAGTAGAAGAAAACTTCTATGGCTATGATATGGGTACGGATGGTACCTTACATACCACAGCTGATAAATATGGTACCAATGCTAAGACAAAATCATCGTATTATCAAGGTGGAAGTTTTAATGTGGCATATAACTACTTAGATGTCTTAAAATTAAAGTACACAAAACTGTATACGCGAAATGCACTACAAACGACCAGAGTTGTTGATGGAGTTTATGGTTCTAACTATGACCATTTGACAGACTATTTTTTAGATTGGGAAGAGCGTGTTTTAAATGTAGACCAACTAAATGGTGAGTTTGATTATGAAGTTTTAAACAAAAAAGCCAAAGCAGAGTTTGGACTTGAATATGCACAAGCGAATCTTTATCAACCCAATAACTTTAACTATACCTACATTGAAGAGTAGGGTGTAACACATATTGACAACACAAGTTCACCTCACTTAGCAACGCAACTAAAATCAGATGATGAACTTTATGCCATGTATTTTAAAAATAAGATTCATATGGATTGGTTGAGTGATGAAGATACTTTAGAATTTGGGATGAATTATAGTACCAAAGAGAGAACATCACGACAAAATAAGTTTAACTTACGTAGAATTGGAAGTGTTGAGCTGGATGATGCTGATTTAACCTCAGACATAGAGTCTTTTTACTATGAATATGTACGAAATAACATTCCTTATAATGAACGAGCATTTATTGCGAGTCCAGCATTTAAAGCAGCTGATTATTTTGATGCTGAAGTGAATGAATTTGGAATGTACAGTAGTGCTTATGTTAAAGCAACAGATAAGATAGAAACAACTTTTGGTTTACGTTTTGTTGACCTTTCTCAAACTGTTTATCAGTATAAACTAGACCGAGACAATGAAGACATGAGTTTACGATCTTTGATTCAACGGGTTCCTGAGTCTTTAGATGTGACAGGGTTTTATCCAAGTGCCTCGTTGAAGTTTAAATATGATGACGATAACCATTTTGACTTTGCTGTTTCAAAAACATACATTGTCCCTGACTTGAGAGAGTTTACCGATGGTGAGTATTTTCACCCTTATGATGTTGCAACGGTTATTGGTAACCCTGAATTGGAAAATACCGATATTTACAGTTTAGATTTAAAATATTCTCACTATATGTCAGAGAGTGAAAACATTAAAGCAGGTCTCTTTTTCAAGTATTTAGACAAACCGATTGAAGATGTTATGATTCCATCTTCTTCATTGCCTATTTATTCATATGACAACGCAGATTCAGCAATACTATATGGTATTGAGTTTGATGGTCGTAAAAACTTTGACTTTTTAGGAGAAGATTATTCTAATTATTATTTGTCTGGAAACTTTTCTTATACCCAGTCGAATGTAAGTTTAAGAGATGAACAGTTGGAAACGTATACTACTAACAATAGACAGTTACAAGGACTTTCAAACATTGTTATGAATGCAACCATTGGTTATGATAATGATGAACGAAATATTGCACTCTCTTACAATAAAATGGGAGAAAGAATTCGTAAGGTTGGGGTGATTGATGAATTTGCTTATCCTGATTATTATGAGACCCCACCTCAGCTTTTGGATTTTGTTTGGCAAGAGAAGTTTGAGAACCTTGATGGTTTTGGTATTGATAATTTAAATGCTAAATTGAAAATAGGAAATATCTTAGATGATGAGACCGTTTGGAGACAAGGGTCAAATGTAACTAAGAGTTTCAAAACAGGTCAAACGGTAGCCTTTGGGGTTTCTTCAAAGTTTTAATATGAATAGTATACTAAAAATAATGATAATTGGAGAAGATGAGAAGCTGTTAGAGTTAAAGCAGTTTCATCTTCTAAAAGAGGGTTTTGAGGTTTTAAAGTTTACATCGCTTTATGAGCTTGAACAAGATTTAAAAGATATCTCTCTGATTCTTATTAATGATATTAATCCGAACATAGATGGTATGAACTTTATAGAATATGTTCGGGAAAAAGAGAGTAATGTCCCTATTATATTTCTGGCAGAGAACCTTTGTGAAAAAGGGATAGCTCAAGCCTTTGCTAATGGTGCTGATGATTGTCTTATTAAGCCTTTTGGTTTGGTGGAGTTACTGTGTCGTATTAAGGCATTACTTAAACGTACTTATGGGTTTACGCAAGAAAAACTGATTTATGAAAACATTATAATGGATTTAAGTCAACGAACTTGTACCATAGATGAGGTTGAGATAGAGTTGACAAAGTTGGAGTTTGATTTGTTGTCTTTTTTTATACAACATAAAAATATGATTTTGGAACGTGAGTATATTTTGGATTCGGTTTGGCATGACAGTAGTATGAAGAAACGTACGATTAATGTTAGTGTTAACCGTTTGCTTAAAAAGATTGATCCTGTAAATAAATATGGTTATTTTACAGCCATTCGTGGTATTGGATATCGCTTCGGTTAGGAAGTCTTTTGAGACATTTTTTATAAATGTAATCAAAATGTTACCAAGTTATTTTATACTTCCCCAATCAAAAATGACAAGGAAACAAAATGACATTTTCAAAACTTTTAGCAACAGCAGTGATTACTTCACTTACACTTACAGCAGTTTCTGCTGATGAATTAAAAGGTAGAGGAGCATCTTTTCCTGGACCAATCTATAAAGCATGGACAGCAGAGTACTTTGCTGCAACAAAAAATCAAGTAAATTATACACCAACAGGTTCTGGTGATGGTATTAAGTCTATTAAAAAAAGAATGGTAGATTTTGCTGGTTCAGACAAACCACTTAAGCCAAAAGCAGTTAAAAAAGGTAAACTTCACATGTTTCCAGCAGTAGTTGGTTCAGTAGTTTTAGCCTACAACATTGAGGGTATTAAAGATGGTGAATTAAAACTAAGCCGTGCAGCGATTGCAGGGATTTTTAATGGTTCAATTGAATTTTGGGATGACAAAAAAATTACAGAACAAAATGCAGGATTAAAGTTACCACATGAGCCTATTACCGTAGCTGTTAGAGCTGATAAATCAGGGACAACATTTAACTTTACTTACTTCCTTAATAAACTAGATGAAAACATCAAAGTAAGTAAAAAACCAAAATGGGCTTCTAAAAAAGTAATTGCTGGTAAATCAAACTCAGGTGTTTCTGCAAACATTCAACAGATTAAAAACTCTATTGGTTACATTGAGTATTCATTTAAAGAGAAATTAGGTCTTGCAGCAGCACAGATTGAGAACAAAGAGGGTAAATACATTAACCCTACATTAGAGTCTTTCCAAGATGCAGCAAAATACGCAACATGGACAGCAGACAATGATTTTTATGCAGTGATTGCTGATCCAGCAGGTGAAACATCATACCCAATCGTTGCAGCAACATTTATTTTACTTCCAACAGAAAAAACTGAAACTAACAAACAAGTTACTAAGTTTATTGACTGGGCATTTGAAAATGGAGACAAAGCAGCAACAGACTTAGGTTATGTGCCTCTTCCTAAAGAGACTAAAGATGCTATTAGAGCATATTGGGAAGCTAAAGGCGTTAAGTAATCATTAAAAAGAGATATAGCCTTAAATATAGCCCTAAATTTAGGGCTTTGCTATATAATATTAAGGTTTATTTTAATCAAACATTATAAACCAATTAATGAAAAAGGATACAATTATGGCAGAATGGCGTAAAGTAGCTAAAGCTTGTGCTTTAGGAGATGGACATATTAGTCAACAAGAGGTTAAAATTCTTAGAGAAGTAATTCTAGTTGATGGACACATTTCTAAAAGTGAATATGATTTTTTACTAGAGATTAAAGCAGAAGC
>CACVAP010000065.1 GCA_902727895.1 uncultured Sulfurovum sp. | reverse complement strand
TCTATATTTCGGATGATTCTTTTTTATATCGTTTAAATTAGCTTCTTCTAACTTATTTATTTTCTCTACTCTTTTCATTCTGATATTTTATCTTATTTTGAATTTAATTTTAGGTAGGTACTTAGAACCTATAGAAACACCAAAATTTTATAATCAAAGAGATAAAAACTGGGCTTCAGATAAACTTGGAAATACCAACGAAACCGTAGGAAAAGTAGGCTGTTTAATTAGTTCCGTATCGATGAACTTCTCTTATTATGACATTGATATTAACCCTAAGGTGTTAAATCAGAAACTTAAAGAGGCAAATGGCTATACAAACCGTGGATGGTTAATTTGGAATAAACTATTACCTATTTCTAATAACAAACTTGTCGTCTCTTTCCCTACTTTATCACATAAAAATATAGAGAAGTATCTTTTAGAAAAAAAGCCTGTTTTGACAAAAGTCTTTATACATAAAATCATTCCACATTGGATTTTAATTGTTGGAAAAAAAGATAAAGAGTATCTAATGCTTGACCCACTAACCAACGGAGAACTTACTAAAGTTTCTCACTATGGTGATTCTATTTATTCAATTAGAGTTTTGGAGGAAAAATAAAGTATGTTATTTCCAATTATAATAATTGATGTAATTACTATTGTATTTATTCTTAGAGATGAAAGATACTTTTTTGATGATGAAAAACCTAAGCTTATTCTTATCGTACTTTTCTTACCCATTATTGGAGTTTTGTATATTTTAACAAAATTAAAAAGTGATATAGAATGGTACGTTGGCATTGGTGGATTTGTTATAGTTTTAACATGTTTCACAGTCCCTCATCCACGAGCTGCTACTATCTGTATTGATATTTTAAGGCTATTGGGTAAATTGTTGTCATAGAAGTAAATGATATAGAACAAAAGATGAAAAATAACAATAGAAATAAGTGAACAATGGTTTCAGAAGAAACTTTAAAGATTATAGAAGCAGGTTTATAGGGACTAGAAGGGAAAAAGTTTATCTAAAATCGTTAGTTGAAGCTTCCATCAAGGATACAAAGTTAATACAACCAGAAGAGCATCAACAAATTAAGCCTTCTTTTTTTGGTGGAAATAGTGTATGATATACTATCTTAGAGAAAACATTGAATTTTAAAAAATATTTAATGAATTAAGAAGTAATTAAAATTATACTCTAACATATAAACTATTCTACTATAAAGATGCGTTCTATATAGTAGGAAAATATAAATAACAAGTTACCAAAAGTATCACCCCTCATAAGTATGAAACCAAACTACTCACTTTTTCTCTAAAACACTGTTTCTTCTCTTCTCAAAATACTCAAAGATATGTTCTTATTAATACAATGATTCACATTTGTTACCAATTCACGATATAATAAATATAACTTGTATTAATCCAAAGGTTTATTCCCAAACTGTGTTTGCGTATGTATATTACGGTATCCATACGCAAGCTCTCTTTTGGGAACCTGCGAATACAAGCAATTTTATCGATAAGGATTTAAATGGCAAAAGGTAAAAAAGTAACAGTTATTGGAACTGGTAATTTTGGCTCAACAGTAGCCTTTATTTTAGCAATGAATGGAACCTGTCACAATGTTCTACTTCGTGGACGAAACTATGATATTGCTAAAGGTAAAGCACTTGACATGTCTCAAGCAGCCAATGCAGCTAGACAACATACCATTGTAAAAGCAGCAAAAGGTCCAGAAGACATGAAAGATTCTGACGTTATTGTTATTACAGCTGGTTCACCTAGAACACCAGGAATGAGTCGTGATGATTTACTTTTAAAGAATGCTGAGATTGTAAAATCATATGCTAAAGAGATTAAAGAACATGCACCTGACTCAGTTGTGGTTGTTGTTTCTAATCCTTTAGATGTTATGACTTATGTGGCGTTAAAGTACACAGGCTTCCCAAGAGAAAGAGTACTTGGGATGGCTGGGATTTTAGATGCAGCTAGAATGGCTCACTTTATCTATGAAAAACTAGAATATGGTGCTGGACAAATTCGTGCTACTGTCATGGGTGGACATGGTGATACCATGGTACCTCTCCCTAAATTTACAACGGTGGCTGGTGTTCCTATTGAAGATTTACTTGACTCTGAAGAAATAGGTGAAATTGTGGCAAAAACTAGAAATGGTGGTGCTCAAATTGTTAACTTATTAGGTGATGGGTCAGCTTATTATGCTCCTGCAAAATCTACAACAGTGATGGTTGATGCAATTTTAAAAGATACCAACCAAATTCATTCTTGTGCTATTATGCTTCAAAATGACTATGGTTACTCTGACATTGTTTCGGGTGTTCCTGTAATGATCGGTGCTGGTGGCGCTGAAGAAGTTATTGCCATGACACTGAAAAATCTACAAGTAAGAAAGTTTCAGAACTCTGTTGCCTCTGTACAAGAAATGGTTGATAAACTAGAAGAGTTAAAATTCTTTAATGATATATAATCTAAGCTTTTTTACTATCTAAAGACTTTATAATAAAACAAACAGTAAAATACAACTAAATGTTTAATATTATTAATTTTAGTTAAAAAATCAGGATAAATGAATGACAAATAGAAAAGTAGGAATCATAGGTGCTGGTGCTGTAGGAGCAACAGCTGCATATAGTTTAGCAATGATGGGAACATGTAAAGAAATTGTTCTTTATGACATAGCAGAAGGTGTTGCTAAAGGAAAAGCAATAGATATAGCCCAAGCTGCACATTATTCACCTCAGCCGACTATTATTACTGCTGCTCAAACACCAGCTGACGTTAAAGATTGTGATATAGTTGTCATAACAGCTGGGGTACCTAGAAAAGGTGATATGACAAGAGAAGACTTACTAATGATTAATGCAAAAATCATTAAGTCTGTTACTCAAGATGTTATGAAATACTCACCAAATGCAGTAATCATTTCTGTTTCGAACCCATTGGATGTTATGACCTATACCATTCATAGAATTACAGGTTGGGAAAGTAATCGAATCGTTGGAATGGCAGGTGCTTTAGATGGTTCACGTATGGCATATCAAATCTATAAAAAACTGGGTTATGGTGCTGGACAAATAGGTACCTTAGTTATTGGAGATCATGGTCAAAATATGATTCCACTTCCTCATAAAGTCCAAGTAGGAGATGTTCCTGTAGCTGATTTATTAAGTGATGAAGAGTTTCAAGACATCATTGAAAGAACTAAAAATGGTGGTGCTGAGATTGTTAAACACTTAGGAACTTCAGGTTACTATGGTCCAGGACGAGCTGTTGCGCATATGGTAGAAGCTATTTTAAATGATAGTAGAACTGTCGTGTCCTCTTCTGTACTTCTTAATGGTGAATATGGCTATTCCAATGTAACCGTTGGTGTACCAGTCGTTCTTGGAAAAAATGGTGTAGAAGAGATTGTTCAAATGACACTTAATACTAAAACCAGAGAAAAATTCAAAACTTCAGTCGAAAGTATTCAAGAAGGTATTGCTATTCTTGAAAAAAATGGTTTTTTCGACAATTAATTAGAAATTAAAATAAAGAGAAATTTTATTAATTCTCTTTATTCATTACCACCCTACTCATCTCTCCTCAGCTTTATTCTTAACTATAAGCTATTCATATACTCTTAACACCCTAACAAGTAGAATATAAGCCATTAATCCAAAATAGGAGACAGAAATGTCATTTAGAATAGAAAAAGATACCATGGGTGAGATGCAGGTTCCTGCTGATAAGTACTGGGCTGCACAAACACAAAGATCAGTACACAACTTTGAAATTGGTAATGAAAAAATGCCAATTGAAGTAGTATATGGTTTTGCAAATCTTAAAAAAGCATGTGCTTTAGTGAACCAAGAACTTGGACGATTAGATGATGATAAAACATCAGCTATCTCAAAAGCTTGTGAGACAGTACTTGCTGGTGAACTAGATGACAACTTTCCTTTGGTAGTATGGCAAACAGGTTCAGGTACACAATCAAACATGAACATGAATGAAGTTGTTGCTAATAAAGCAACAGAGCTTCTTGGTGGTGACTTTACAAAAGAGAACTTAGTACACCCTAATGATGATGTAAACAAAGGACAAAGTTCAAATGATACTTTTCCAACAGGTATGCGTATTGCAGAAGTTGTTTCAGTAACAGATTCACTGATCCCTGCACTAAACCAACTTAGAGATACTCTACAAGAAAAAGTAGAAGCATTCTCTGACATTGTTAAAATTGGTAGAACACACCTTCAAGATGCTACACCCTTAACACTTGGTCAAGAAATTTCTGGTTATGTTGCGATGTTGGAGACAAACTTAAAACAACTTAACGATGCACTTGTGTATTGTAGAGAAATTGCCATTGGTGGTACAGCAGTTGGTACAGGTATTAATTCTCATCCAGAGTTCTCAGAGCGTGTGGCTGCACAACTCAACAGCTTTATGGCTAAAGATTACGGTTTTGTATCTCAACCAAATAAGTTCCACGCACTTACAGGTCATGATGCAGAAGTAGTTCTTTCTGGTGCATTAAAAGCGTTAGCAGCAAACCTTATGAAAATTGCTAATGATGTTAGATGGTTAGCCTCTGGACCACGTTGTGGACTGGGTGAGATTGAGATTCCAGCAAATGAGCCTGGTTCATCTATTATGCCAGGAAAAGTTAACCCTACTCAAGCTGAAGCAATGACTATGGTTGCTGTACAAGTTATGGGTAACGATGCAGCTGTAGGTTTCGCAGCTTCTCAAGGTAACTTTGAGCTTAATGTCTTTAAACCTGTAATTGCTCATAATATTTTACAATCAATTAAACTTCTTGGTGATGCTATGATTTCATTTGATCTTAACTGTGCAAGAGGAATTGAGCCAATTAGAGACAATATTGATAAATTCTTAAATGACTCACTTATGCTTGTAACAGCACTTAATCCATTTATTGGTTATGAAAATGCTGCTTTAATCGCGAAGACTGCTCATAAAAATGGGACTACACTAAAAGAAGAAGCTGTAGCATTAGGACTAATGACAGCTGAAGATTTTGACAAAAATGTAAAACCTGAAGAGATGATTGCACCTAAGGCATAATCTTTTCATTTTAAATAAAAATGCTACTAGCTACAGTTAGCCTTTGTAGCATTTTTATCTTCTGTACCAAAACCACTTTGAGTACAACCTTGACCTGATGTTCCTGCAATAGTAGGATTACCACTTTCACCCCATGTCACCTTACCTGCTTCTAAATTAATAAGCAAAAACACTAACAATAAACTTATCCTTATGAACTTCATTTTTTTCCTTTAAACATTTAAAACAAGTTTATCAATTTTTTGTCATATTTTTGTCATATTTTAAATGTTATAAAAAATTATTATTAAAAAGTAAGAATATGATTAAAATATTTTATAATGATGTGTTAAAAAGAAGAAGAGATGATTACACCTAAGGCATAATTTTTTCATTTTACATAAAAATACTACTAGCTACAGTTAGCCTTTGTAGCATTTTTATCTTCTGTACCAAAACCACTTTGAGTACAACCTTGACCTGATGTTCCTGCAACAGATGCAGTACCATCTTTATCCCATGTCACCTTACCTGCTTCTAAACTTACGACAAAAGACACTAATAATAAAATTACCCCTACGTACTTCATTTTATCTCCTAAAGTTAAAAAAATGACTAACTATCTAAATAAGTATAACCATAAAATATAGTCGTAAATATGATATTTATCAATTTTATTAAATATTTATTAAAATTTTTACTTATTTTATAAATGTAATTAAAATTATATTTATCTAACTTTTTTACTGTGATATAAAATTACTGTGATATAAAGTTTTATGAAAAAATATTAAAATAAATTAGAAGAGGAGTATAAAGAAGAGAAGAGTACTATAGATTTCCTAGAAAAGAATATCTATAGTAAAACAACTAGATTAGCTAAGAACTTTACTTACAGCCTTACCAATTTCAGCAGGAGAAACAACTACTTCGACACCAGCAGCTGATAATGCATCCATTTTTTCTTTGGCTGTACCAGCCGAACCAGAGATGATAGCTCCAGCGTGACCCATTCTTTTACCCGGAGGTGCTGTCTGACCAGCAATGAATGCTACAACAGGCTTAGTAATATTTGCTTTAATGTAAGTAGCAGCTTGAATTTCAAGATCTCCACCAATTTCACCAATCATAACAATTGCTTCTGTTTCTGGATCTTCTTCGAACATTTGAAGAAGTTGGATATAAGAAAGACCAATAATTGGATCTCCACCAATACCAACAGCTGTAGAAATTCCATAACCTTCATTACATACTTGGTTTGCACCTTCATAAGTCAATGTACCAGACTTAGAAATAAGACCAACATTACCTTTTTTGAAAATCATACCTGGCATAATACCAATCTTACACTCATCAGCTGTAATAACACCTGGACAGTTTGGTCCGATGGTCATCATTCCATTTTTAACAGCACATGCTTTCGCAGCTTGCATATCACGAACAGGTGCACCTTCTGTAATAATTACAGCCAGTTCAATACCAGCAGCAGCAGCTTCCATAACAGCGTCAGCTACAAATGCAGGTGGAACAAATACCATAGAAACAGTAGCCCCAGTTGCCTTAACTGCTTCTCTAACTGTGTTAAATACTGGTTTATCTAGGTGAGTTTGCCCACCTTTACCAGGTGTTACCCCACCAACAATTTTTGTTCCATAAGCAAGACATTGCTCAGCATGGAAAGTACCTTCTCCACCTGTAAAACCTTGAACGATTACTTTTGTATCTTTATTTACCAAAATTGACATATTATAATTCTCCCTTAGCTGCTGCTACTGCTTTTGCTGCACCATCGCCTAAATCTGTTCCGACAATCAGATTTTCGATTTTTGCATTTTTAAGAATTTCAGCTGCTTCTGGAGCATTAGTACCATCAAGTCTAACAATTACAGGTACATGCACATCTGTAAGTTTAGTTGCCTCAATAATTCCATTCGCGATTCTGTCACATCTTACAATTCCACCAAAGATGTTTACAAAGATTGCTTTGACATTTGGGTTTTTAAGAATAATCTCAAAACCTTTAGCAACCGTTTCAGCATTTGCTGAACCACCAACATCTAGGAAGTTTGCAGGTGTTCCACCCATGTAGTTAATTGTGTCCATAGTGCCCATCGCAAGACCAGCACCATTTACCATACAACCAATTTCTCCATCAAGTGCTATGTAAGAAAGACCATACTGAGAAGCTTCTCTTTCATCTGGATCTTCTTCAGAAATATCTCTCATATCTTCAATCTCTGGATGACGTCCTAGTGCAGAATCATCAAATCCTACTTTACCATCAAGTGCAATAAAATCTCCAGATGTTGTTTTGATTAGAGGATTAATCTCAATCATTTCAGCATCGTTTTCCATGTAAAGATTATAAAGTTTAGAAGCAAAATCAATCAATTTTCTCTGCTCATTTTTATCAGAAATTCCTAAACCAAATACAAGTTCTCTACCATGGTAACCCTGAAAACCATATGCTGGATCAACAGCAATTTTAATGATTTTCTCAGGAGTATTTTCAGCTACGGTTTCAATGTCCATACCACCTTCTGTAGAAGCCATAATGATTGGCATCTCAGCAGCACGGTCAAGTACTACAGAAAGATAGAGCTCATCCTTGATATCAGCTCCCTCTTCAATGTAGACTTTGTGTACAAGTTTACCTTCTGGTCCTGTTTGATGCGTGACAAGCGTCATCCCTAGGATTTCAGTGGCAAATTCTCTAACTTCTTCTTTGCTTTTAGCAAGTTTAACCCCACCACCAAGGCCTCTACCACCAGCATGAATTTGAGCCTTGACAACCCAAATATTTCCACCCAATTGACCTGCATTAGCTACAGCTTGATCTGGTGTGTTGGCGATAATACCCCTTGGCGTTGGTACACCATATTTAGCAAAACACTGTTTCGCTTGATATTCATGAATATTCAATTAATACTCCTTGTTGTGAATTTTTATAGATAGTTTGAAAAGATTATACGCTCATGAAGAATAATCTTAAGTTAATCGTAATATTATTAGGGGTAATTTATCTTTCAGGTGTAGAATATCTACACACTTTCAGTAAATCAGTCACTAAGACTTCTATTATTCCCTATATAGCGTAATAAGCACTTTCAAACATGAGTAAAAAGGTAACACTCTTATACTCCTAAGCTTAAGGATTACCATCTAATAGCCGTTTATATGCCTCAACCAATGAAGCGTAAGGTGGTACAAAAACTGATTTTGAACTGTTTCCTACTTTAATGGTCTGTTTCATATCAAAGTGTAAATGGATAGAAGTTGGGGTTGAACCCATATTATTGGAAACCAAGCCCATTCTTTGTCCTCGTTTAACATTTTGCCCTTTTCGTACTTGTACACTTTTAGAATCTAAATGTAAATACCTATAAGTTCTACCAGACTTACCTCTAAGCTTTACTGTGTAACTTCCTATGTAAGTAATTACACCATCTTCAACAGCCACAGCATAATATTTGCTCTTTTCACATGTTGCCGTTCTTATGTCTACACCTTGATGTCCTTTTCCTCCAGAGCATAAAGGCATAGTCCAACCTCGTTTTTCACAATAATTGTCATGCCAAGGGTAAATATAATTTTGCTTATCACATAAACTACCTTTAGGTCCTAGGTAACCCCCTACACCATAAACTTGAGAGTTAATGTAGGCTGGTGCTGACTCAATAGGAAAACGAATACCTGGTGCATAAATATAATTGTCCCCGAGTCGACCTGTTCCACTATTTGAAGGAGACAATTGCCCAGCTGGATAATACGCAAAACCTTTACCCGATGTAGTAGTGGTCGTAGTCTCGACTTTCTGACTACAGGCTGTAAAGAACAATGTTATAAAGAGAAATAAAACAAATCTCATGAGTGACCTCCTACCATTATCAGACTACTGTATAAGCCTCGAATAAACTCTTCTTGAATACATCTTTTATCACTATCTGGTTTATCACACTCTACAGAAATAGTATAATTAGCACCATGACGTTGATACTCAGCCATCATTATTTTTTCTGATCTTGAGAACTCAATGGGGTTAGTTTTTTGCATAATCTTTTGAAATTCTGGATTTGAAGGAGAAACCGTCTCTTGAAAAGTCCTATCCCCTTCAAATAAAACCGTAGCACCCTCTAAATCAAATGAAATACTGTAAAAGTATCGATCTGCTACAATTGACATGTTTTCCTTATAAGCATATGAAGATGACAAGTAAGTAGGTAAGGTTACATCCTTTATACCTTCAGCTAATACCCTAGGATAAGGTGCTGTAGGTTTCTGTTGAGACTTATCAATACTAGACCAATCAACATCAAGAACACCACCTCCATTTAGTAAAGTCAGGGTTAATAAAATTGAAAATATTAAACGCATATTAGTTCCTTTAAAAATTAACTTCTATCTCTTAAAGTATAACCTAAAATTGTACACCAGCTGTTTAGTATGATATAATTTCTGAAAAAAATGAAGGTACTTATGCAAGGATATATTGTTTATTTTAATGAAACAAAAGGTTATGGATTTATTGGATCTGGGGAGTATGAAGAAAATATTTTTGTTCATATCTCAGAAGTTAAAAATAATAAGATATTAACACAAGGACAAGCTGTTGAATTTAATATAGAAAAAACGAAGAAAGGTCTTTCAGCACTCAATGTTATAGCAGGTAAAAAACAATCCTCACCTTACCTTATCTTTGGACTTATCTCTCTATTTACAATCATTCCTATATTTGTCTATGCTTCACAACATATGCAAGTACTTATTGCTTATCTTCTCGCTATTAATATAAGTACTTTTAGTCTTTATGGTTATGACAAATATATTTCAAGTAGCGAAAAACTTAGAGTACCCGAACTTAATCTTCAAACTTTGTCACTATTGGGTGGTTCACCAGCAGCACTTCTTGCTCAAAAGTTCTTTAGACATAAAACCATCAAAGGGTCATTTCAAATTGTTTATTGGGTAATTGTTGTGGGACAAGTAGGATTGATATTGTGGCTTAAATAAAAAGGCTAAACTCATAAAGTTTAGCCTTTTCAAAGCTATTGAACCCAGCCTAGTAGTTCAGGTTGGTCAGTAAAACTAGCTGTCACAGGTATACTTACCATCATGTCTTTTCGTAACATAGTACCCATATTACTAATACTTTTATTTAATTTCATAATTTCATTGACTTCTGCACTATTGCCATAGTACTTCTCTGCCAATTCTGTAGCAGTCATTGCATACGCTAGACGTGTCTCAACCCATGGTGTACCATGAGTTATATGTCTATCCATTTTTTGTGCATTCGCAACTGTAAACCCCATCAGCAATGAGACACCTAGTACTAACTTAACTAATTTATTTTTCATTTTGATTTCCTATCATTAAAGTGTAATTTTAATTGTACTCCTTAAGGACTTAGTATCATAAAAAAATATAATTTTAAATATTTTATGTTGTTTATATTTAAGGGATAATCAACATCTAACTATGATTAATGTCATGAAAAAAGAAATAATATTACAAAAAATAATTTGCTACATAAAGAACACCTATGTTCACAACCATCAGTAAAAATGGTGTTAGCAAACTAGGTTCTAAATCTTCAAAAAACTCTTCTTCTCTAATTTTTTCACACATCTTAAGCGTTAGCTCTTCATCACTATAATCTTTCTCTTTCAGTAACTTAGAAATCTCTTCAAAAAAGTTTATTTTTTCAAATAAAAATTCTAATATAAAACGTGTAACCGTAGATTGTCCTTCTAATTTAGAACCATAATCACCAACTTTATCTCGACTTCCTTCTGTTAAAAAATTTTTAATAACAAACTCTACTAAATCTTCTAAATGTCCATTCATCACTTTGAAAATGGCTGAACTCACTGCTTCTGTTTTTCCAAAAAGTAACCAAAGCATTGGGAAAAGAATAACTGTTACAATGGTTATAGAGCCTAGTAAAATATTGTTGTTTTGAAAAAGTCCTGAGATGTTGTCAAAATAAACCATGGCTAAAACACCATTGATAATAAGTCCTAAAACAATAAAACCAATAAATTTAAATAAGTATGAAAATCCTGCTGAGGTTAATGTCTTAATCATTATAGTTCCATAGCCCGTCAAATCCTTTATCTAATTCTTTAATCCGTTGAAAGTATGAATGCTCATAACAACTTAAATATGCTTTTTTACTTTTACAAGTATTACGCTGTTTTCCCCATGCTCTTTGCTCTTTTTTTAATGCTGCAACTTTAGCTTTACTGTTATCTTTATAAAAGAACCCACTTTTCAAAAGAGAGTAAGACTTTGCCATTTTTCGGTCAAGTCTTGCTAGACCTTTGTTATCACAAATTGCTTTTTCTGTAAATGTTTTGGCTTTAGCACAAGGAAAACTTGGATTATCATCAGAGGTAAAATGACCAGAAAAACCAACGTTATGACCAAAAGGAGGGAGACCTTTTTCTTTAATGTCAAAACTTCCATCTTTTCTAACGCTTAACGTTAAAACATAAGCATCCTCACCTTCGCCTTCACTGTATACTAACTGACCTTTTTTCATAAAACCCGTGAAACTTAACTCACCTAAATTAGGTCCATACTTTCGTGCCATTCCATACAGTGCATCTCCCTCAATTCCATAACCATTTGATTTATCTTTTTTAACAGTTAAAGAAGCTGTAGCTCCCCCAGAATACCATGAATACTCACCTGCTTTTAATAGATTGTCTGCTGTCAAAGTTATTGTGCTAATTAATATAAATATTATTAATTTCTTCATCTCTATTCTCCTTTATAATTGCTATTTTCAAGCTTTTCTATAGCTGGTTTAAATCCATTTAATGCTGACTGATTGTACCAATAGTATTGCTCTTCTTCTACTTTGCTTTTGTCTTCATTTTCAAAAACATACCAAAAACCAATAAGGTACTGCATAAACTTATCACCTTCAGTTGCTAAAGCATAGACATCATCTCTGTTGATTTCAAGATATTCATCTAAGCTCTCCGAGAAACCTTCTTCATCAAAGATATTAAGTATCTGAATAAAAAATGCTTTAGATGTTTCATTCATGCTAGTAATAGGTAAAGTACTTTCTGTCTCAAAAAAGGCACAAAATACAGAAGCAAGGTTATGTCCTTCTAACGTTGCTAAAGAAATTTCCGATTGAAACGTTTTCACCTCATCACTATTTTCAGGATTAATATTCCCAGTAATAATCTCTTTAATAACATCGCTATGTTTTTCCATTAAAACATCCACATACTCATCTGTGTATATTTTAACAGCTCGCTTTGGTACTTCTGCTTTGACCTCTTCTTTTTTTATTACTTCTTCTTTTACTTGTTCCTGCTCTTTAGGCTTATTAAACTTATCTAAAACATCTTGTATCTTATCATCTGCTACTTCCAATTTTTGCATCACTGTACTTTTGAGATCTTTAACATAAAGAGCTAATGAGGGCTTAGTCACACTATTTTGGAGAACTGTTTCTTCCTGCGTTTCTTCTTCAAAAAATACACCACCATCAGGTGAATACTTTCCAATCTTCCAATGTTCCATAATCCCATTAAGTATGTTCATCGCTGTTTGGTGCATTCGTTGGTCATCACTTATTTTATTTAAAAAATTAAGGAAAACAAATTGAATCATTTCGATTTTTTCTTTGTCCTCCTGAAACTTTCCTAATGCTCCTAAATATTCAGAGACATGAAAACCACTCTTATTTACAAAGTATTGAAGAGAGGCATCCCCCTTACTTGCTATGTCTAACTCTTGTAAAACAAACTTCTTAGCCAATTCTTTTGAAACAATGATTTCATTTAGATGTTGAATCATTATTTCTTGTTCTTTCGCTAAGCCCCTAGTATAAAGTTCTTCTTCAAATTTTCTTTGTTCTTTTGTACGTCTAAAACATTGGATTATTGCGCTAAAAAAATTAAGTTTTGTTTTTGTCATAATCTATTTTCCTTTATTTTATTTTTTAAATTCATCAGGAACATACTTCACCTCAGCATAATTCCTTACTAAGAACTCTTCTTCTAGGTAGGAAATTTCTCTTCCCTTACTCTTTACTTCTCGCCAAAGTTCATTACTTCTAAAATACTGTTCATTTTTCTTCTCAAAGTAATGCTCTTTTTCATAAACATGATATTTTAAATCCATCTCCACATCTGTTCTTAACTCTCCATTCAAACATTTTTCATCTAGCCAAAGTCTTAGTTGGAAAGTTTGTTCTGTAGGATTGTATAAACATAAATCTCTATAATTATACATCACCGTAGCCCCTGAAGCGAAAGGCAAAACCCGACCAGTATCAGGAAAAGGGTCAAAAGAATGATGATGTCTCTCTAAAGTTTCTAAAGGTGAATGTAACGCCAACCAATAAATAAGGTTAGAAGATTGGCAAATCCCTCCACCAAACCCTGCTCTAGCTTCTCCACGTGAAAGCTCCATCCCTCTTTTAAAACCTCTTTTTTCTGTTGGTTTACCCAGTAGTTTATAAAAAGAAAACGTTTCATTAGGTCGAATTATCGTCCCATTAAGTGCTTCTATAACTAATTTTAAATTTCCTACTTTATTATATTGAAGTTCCATGTCAGAGTTATTAGAATATCTGCGAATGAGTACACTCTGGTGTTTTTTTACACGAAAGTCCAGAACTTTTTCTTGACGCGTTTCTGCATAGTTTCGACCATCAAACTGCCATTCAACATGACGTTCAACTCTTTTAACAAACACTACTATATGGTAA
This sequence comes from uncultured Sulfurovum sp., assembly GCA_902727895.1. GTDB lineage: Bacteria > Campylobacterota > Campylobacteria > Campylobacterales > Sulfurovaceae > UBA1140. The sequence continues at coordinate 8,417 of CACVAP010000065.1, read as the reverse complement.
AGCCAAGGATGATAGGTTGCTAAAGATTTTTTGAGGAATTTAGGTCGTTTAAACATGACCTAAATTTTAACGAAGTAAGCTTAATAAGGCTCGAAGAAAACGCGTTACTTCCCTTTCAAATAACCCATTGCACAAGCAATCAGGTCATCATCATCTTTAGAGCTTGCTTTTAGCATTACTCTCTCTTTCCCTTCTTCCACAAACTCCACAAAAACTTTTTCACCTGCATTGGCTACTTTTGAAATTTTTTGTTCTTTTGCCAATACTTTCATGACCATTACATCTATGAATTGTCTTGATATCGTATCTAATTTTCCAAATCTATCAGCTATTTCTATCTCAATTTCGTGAACTTCCCCTGTGCTAGTACATTGAGAAAGTCTACGATAAAGCTCAAGTCTTAGTCTGTCTTCCTCTATGAGTTCTTCATTTAAATAGGCATCAACTGTTAGTTTAATGTCCACTGTAATTTCTTCTTCCTCAACCGTTCCACTTAGCTCTTTAATAGCATCTTCAAGCATACGTAAATAAAGTGAATACCCTATCTGTTTTATATGTCCAGATTGTGCTTCACCAATGATATTTCCACCACCTCTTATCTCTAAGTCATGAAAAGCCAATACAGCTCCTGAACCTAAATCAGAATGTGATTCTAAGGCTAAAAGTCGTTTCTTTGCATTTTCAGAAAGCCTGTCTTTGTCTTCAACCATGAAGTAACAGTAACCCTCAACTCCTCCACGTCCTACACGTCCTCTTAGTTGGTGTAAGTCTGCAATTCCAAAGTTATTTGCACCATCTACTATCATGGTATTGGCGTGAGGCATGTGAATACCTGACTCGACAATGGAGGTGGAAAGCATGACATCATATTCACCAGCTTCAAAAAGTTCCATGTCTTTTTCTGTTTGTACTGCTGAGATTTTAGAATGTAGGACAGAGATTCTCAGTTTAGGCATAAGTTCAAGCAGTACTCTCCTCTTCTCCTCAATCTGTGCAATGGAGTTAAAAACATAAAATATCTGCCCTCCTCTTCGCATCTCTCTAGTTATCGCTTCTTTAATAATTTTTTCATCATAAGACTTCACAAAAGTTCGTACCCCTTGCCGCTCAACGGGTGGTGTTAAAATCTCTGAAAAGGTTTTGACCTGAGACATTGCCATATTTAATGAACGAGGAATTGGGGTGGCTGACATAGAAAGTAAATGTACATCTATGGCTATCTCTTTTAAAGCTTCTTTTTGTCTAACCCCAAATTTATGCTCTTCATCAATAATGATAAATGCTAGGTTTTTGAACTTAGCTTTAAGTAAGGCATGTGTTCCCACAACCATATCTACACGTCCATCTTCCAAAGCTTCAAGTAAAGCTTTTTTCTCTTTACCTGTGGTGTATCTGTCTAGTTTACCTATCTTAATATCATACTTTCCAAAACGTTCTTTCATACTTTTAAAATGCTGAGAAGAAAGTAATGTTGTCGGAGCAACCATAGCTGACTGATAGCCACTTTTCCATGCCATGTACATTCCATTCATGGCTACTTCTGTTTTACCAAAACCAACATCAGCTGAAAGCAGTCTGTCCATCATACGACCTTCAGACATCTCTTCCATCATAGACTTAATGGCTTGATCTTGGTCTTCGGTATGAATGAAGCCAGCTTCAGACATAAAGATTTGATGGTCAATGTCATCTCGTTTAAAGACAATTCCTTTTTTCAAATGACGTTGAGCCGAAAGTTTAATAAGTTCAGCAGCAATGGCAAAAAGTTTCTCTTTTACTTTTCCTTTGAGTTTTTTAAAGCTGGCTTTTCCCATTCTGTCTAATATAGGTAATGAGCCAGAATCAGCCACAAAACGGTCAATGGTATTGAGGTTTTCAACGGGAATTAAAAGTGCATCTTCATTTTGATAATGAATCAAAACAAACTCACGTGTTGCTCCTAACACTACCCGTTTTTCAACACCTTTAAAAAGTCCTACTCCATGATTTTCATGAACAATATAATCACCCAGTTTTAACTCATCTAAAATAATAGATGCTTTTTTAACCTTCTTACGTTTCACTGGTTTATTAAGAGAGATAATCACCTCTTCTTCTGAAATAAGGTTAACAATAATGTCTTCATAAACAAAATGAATATTTTCAAAAGAATTTAATTCTGAACTTCTAACAATAGATTCATTTTTAGCAATAATCGTAATACGTTTGTGCTTATTAGACTCCAAAATGGCATTTGGTTTAATAACTTCTAACTCTCTTACTTTAACAGCCTGAGGAATGATTGCTAATTTAAAAGATTCTCTATGCACTAAGGGTGTGTCTAAAGAGTAAATTTCATCTAATTCTTCACTCATATTTGACAGAAATACGCTCTCAAAATTCTCTACATAGTTTTCTGCAAAATTATCCAGATACCAAAATCCTAGAGAGTCAATATCTTTAACAAAAGAGTCTAGTGAACTTTTTTCTACACGTGACTTTAAAGTATTGTATTCTTCTTCATTAAAACCTAAAAGTGCAGGAATGATTTGTACAGATTCTATCTCTTCTTTCTCACTCTTTTGTGTGTCAACAGAAAAAGTTCGTATACTTTCGACATCTTCATCAAACAGTGAAAGTCTATACGCTGTGTCTCCCCCTAAAGGATAGATATCTAAAATGTCTCCACGAAAAGAGACTTCTCCTTTTTGAGTTACAATGTCTACAAAATGATAACCCCAATGGTACAGTTTGTCTTTTAGTTCACTCAAATTTAACGTAGAGGCAAACTCAATTTCAAGTGTTTTGAAGTACGCTTCTTTTGGTAAAGGTAAAAGTAATGTTCTTAAAGGTGAAACCAAAAGTTTTTTTTCTTTACAAGAAAAATAAGCATGTAAAGCTTCTATAAGTTCATAAAATTCAACTTGAAAAGAACGTAAATCATCACCCTCACTGAGTCGTAAGTCAGGTAGTATAAAAGATTGGTAATTTAAAAGGGTAGCAGTGTCGGCAGTTTGCTGTGCTTCTTTGTCATTTTTACAGACAAATAGCATCTTATTCTTAAGCTGAATATCCTCTTTTCGAAGATATTCATAAACGTCAGATTGTCTCATTTCTCTCTTTTTAGCAAGTTATTTTTTTAATTAATAACCGATTTTTTTTGGCTGTACAATATGTACATCTGAAATATTATCACGGTCAATACGTCCAGATACAATTTTAGTTTCACCTTCAAATACGGCATTTGGTTCAATGATAATATTATTAACTTTAACGTCACCATAAACTTTACCATATGGCATAATATCAATTACTTCACCTATAAAATTACCTCGAAACTCCCCAGAAACAAGTAATTTAGCAGATTGAATGTCACCTGACACACGACCACTTTTCCCAACAACTACTTCTCCTTGAGAAATGATAGAACCTTCAAATTCTCCATTTAAAAGTATATTACCCTCACATCTAATCTCCCCTTTGATAGATGTACCAGGAGTAATAATACTTGCTGAGTTCATTGGAGCAACTTTTTTCTTTTTCTTTCCAAAAAATGCCATTTTTTTTCCTTTGTAATTGTGAGCTAGAGATATTATATCAGATTATTATTTATTTTTAATATAATTTTATGTTTTGTTTGATATTGTTTAAAAATACTTCAATAACATAAAAAGAGCCAAAGACTAAATACTCTTTTTCACTATTAATACCTTCAAAATTCTTATAAGAAATATCTAAATTTCGCAAAGCATTTTCCAAAAGATTTTTCTCAACAGCTCTTTCTGTTTTTATGTCTATAATCTCTACACTCTGAATGTAGGGTTTAAACATTTTTAAAATACTAAAATAATCTTTATCATCTAAAGTATTATAAATTAAAATAGGCTTCTTTTCTTCTTTTGAAAGTGCTTTAGAAATTGCCTTTGCAGCTAATAAATTATGCCCGACATCAAGCCGTATGTTCTCTGCAAATCTATAAAAACGTCCAAAAAGTTTAATCTTTTGTATGTCTTCAAGCTTGTACTTTAATTCTAAAATATTTAGAGCATAAACAGCAGACAATGTATTTTCAAAAAGATAGTCACTCCAAGCTAATTTTTCTGTCTCTTTCTTTATGGCTTTATATTCTTCATCTGTACTTTCTAACCAATTAGCAACATCATATATAACTGCTTCTTTTTCATCTACTATCTCATTTGCTACTGTATGAACTTCATCATAAACTTGCATGGAAAGCACAAAGTTTTTTTCAATAGAATTCATTTTTGTTCGAGCAATTTCTTCAATAGTATCACCCAAAAAGTCTTGATGGTCAAGCCCAATAGGTGTAATAACAGAAAGTGCTTTTGAACAAACATTCGTAGCATCAAATTCACCACCAAGTCCAGCTTCTAAAATGATAATGTCCAGATTTTCCATGGCAACAAAAGCTAGCAAAGTTGTGTACTCAAAATAACTCAATCCATCACTAACATTTTTTCCAAGAACGCTATAAAGTTTTTCATGGGCAAGATCTAAAGCGCCATCTGAAATATCTTCACCTTCTATCCAAATACGTTCGTTAAATTTTAAAATATGAGGAGAAGAAAAATGCCCCACTTTTGTCCCCGAGAAATGAAGCAAAGAAGCCATAATACGTCCTGTACTTCCTTTTCCATTGGTTCCAACAACATGAATGGTTAAAGGTTGTTTAATATGTGATTTTAAAAGTGCATAAGCTTTATGTACACGTTCATGGTCTATCTCTTTATAATAGAGTGGCTTGTCATTAATAAAGTCTGAGAAAGAGATATTATTTTCCATATAATAAATAACCTTTTGCACCTAGATAAGATATAAACTCATCCAAAGCTTTTTTAGAACTATGTTTAATCGCTTGAAAATTCAAATCAGATGAGATAATTGCACTTGAACTAATAGGAAATTCATAACGTCCGATAATATCTCTATTGATAACGATATCATCTTTTTTAAATATAAAGTTCAGTGTCATGTTCACTTGGTAATAAACAACATAACCATTTCTATCATATTGTAAGGGTACAAACTTTACTTTTTTATATGCCATTTTAATACTACTGTCAGCTTCTTCTTCTGAAACTATATCTGCTCCAAAACGTGTTCGTAAAGCTAAATTCAATGCATCTTTAGTCAAAACAGCATTCTCAGGATCAGCAAGAGAAATATCTGCATAAACATAAACTTTCTCACCAATTAACTGTTTCGCATAATGAGCCGACGGTTTATAGCCACAGCCTGTTAAAAGTATAAGTAGTAAAAATAAAAAATAATGTTTTTTCATTGTTGTTTTCCTCTTCGCCATTTAAAAAAAGAGTATACGATTATTTTATAAAAAAATAAAGAGGGATTATACTTCTAGAGTTTTAATATGTTAGGATTTAATGTATAAGATAAGGAGTTTAGTAAAAAAATATTGTTTTTAAGATTGTGAGATTTAAAGGTGGTACACCCAACAGGATTCGAACCTGTGACCTTCGGTACCGCAAACCGATGCTCTATCCAGCTGAGCTATGAGTGCACATATATTGTGAGGTCGAAATTATATCAAGAAAATCTGTTAATTACAAGGTATTATTAACAGATTCTCTCCAGTTGTCAGATTTATTGATATTATGAAATTTTAATACCATTTCAATTTTTGCTTTTGGAACATTTAACGCATTCTCTATAAGCGTAATATCTGCACCTTCTTCATACAGCGCAATAATTTTTTCTTTCATACTTTCAACTTCTGGTTCTTCATTTTCCTCTTCACGTTTATAGACATAGTCTTTAAGAGAAATGAGTTCTTCTTCAAGTCGTTCTATTCGTGCTTCTCTCTCTTCTGTCTTTGCTTTTCCAAGAATAATATAAAATAAAATCCCTATCACCCCTACAAATGAAAAAAGAGCGAAAAGAAATTGTAATTGTTCAGCAGTCATTTAAAGTACCTCCAAAATAATTAAAACTAAAAACATGATGCCTAAGTATCCATTGACTGTAAAAAAGGCTCTGTCTATCTTTGTAAAGTCCTTATTTACCAAGTAATGCTCGTAAGCTAACATGATTGCCGAAAGTATAACGGCTAATTGTGAGAAAAATGTCAATTCTGCCGAAATAACAAACAATATCCAAAAAACAATGGTTAAAGTGTGAAATACCTTCGCAATATGCATGGTATTTTTAGCCCCATATTTAGAAGGAATAGAATGTAATCCATTCTCTTTATCAAACTCTATGTCTTGTAATGAATAAAGCAAGTCAAAACCAGCAACCCAAAAAACCACACCAACTGAAAGATACAGCGACCAAGTTGTAATCTCTGCTGATACAGCCACAACTCCTGCAATAGGAGCTAAACCAAGTGAAACACCAAGAATAATATGTGCTAAAGAAGAGAAACGTTTAAACACAGTGTATGCAGCAAGTATTAATAAGATAGGGAAAGAGAGTTGAAAGGCTAAAGTATTAATAAAATAAGCAACCAACACAAATCCTACCCCATTAGCCACAATAAATCCAATCATCGTGTTATTTGATATACGTCCATCAACAGAAGGTCTGTCTTTCGTTCTAGGATTTAAGATGTCAATATCTCTGTCTAGATACCTATTTACACCCATGGCAAAGTTTCTAGCTGTAATGGCAGCAATAATTCCCAAGAAAAATAGCTTCCAACCAAACCAACCATCAGCAGCAATGGTCATGGCTATAAAGATAAAAGGTAAAGAGAAAATTGAATGTTTAAACATAACCATCTCTGAGAGATTGGCTAGTTTTGTTTTTAAATTAGCTAACATCTATGGATGAGGAATTTTCAATTTAGAATTTAATGTCCATGCAATCACAGCTACAAATGCACCAATAACATAAGGATTAGCAATAATATCATAAGAGAAAAGTAAATAAAGAACCCATAATAAAATAGCCCCCAATGGTGTTGGAACACCTTCAAAAAACTTAGTTACTACACCCTCTTCTGACTTCATATTAAACTCAATTAAACGTCTAAGACCTGCAATAATATAAGCAATAAAAACCAAGCCTAAAATAATTTCTGTTATCCCAGAAGTACCTGCTGTAATGGCATAATAAAGTAAAAAAGAAGGCATTACCACAAACGAAATAAAATCAGCATAAGAATCAACTTGTATACCAAACTCTGTAGAAAGATTATACTTCCTAGCTACTTTACCATCAGCGATGTCTAGAGCACCAGCAATCCATGCCAATATAATGGCTGTAAAAAAGTCCCCATGAACAATAAAATGTATGGCAATCAAGCCAGCTGCAATATTTCCAAAGGTAATAAGATTTGCAAGATTAAATCGATTGTTTTTATCAAATAACATATTTCTTCCTCCATTTTAAAAAAGTTATTTTACCGTATTATGTTATTATTTCAGATGACATCTTTTAAACAATTAGCACTTATTGGACCTACAGCTTCAGGAAAAACGGCTTTGGCCATAAAACTCGCAAAACAGAACACTGCAAATATATTATCATTAGACTCATTGGCTCTTTTCAAAGAGATCAACATCGCTTCTGCGAAACCTGGCATTGAAGAACGCGATGGTATTCTACATTTTGGCTTAGATGTGATCTATCCAAATGAAGCCTTTGATGTAACTACTTTTGTACAACTTTATAAACAAGCAAAAGAATCGTCTATACAAGAAAACAAAAACCTTATTATTGTTGGAGGAACCAGTTTTTATCTAAATATCTTACTCAATGGTATTTCAGATCTTCCAAAAATATCCGAAGAAGCACAAGAGAAAACAACTAAGTTGTTAAGTAACCTAGAAAAAGCTCATCGTTTTTTAGAAAAACTAGACCCAAATCATATGGCTAATATTAATAGCAAAGACCGTTACCGTATTGAAAAGATGCTAAATCTCTATTTTCAAACTTCTTTAACTCCAACAGAGTATTTTAAAGCCAATCCAGCAGAACCCACCATTAATAATGAACTACCTATCTATGAAATTGACGTTGAGAGAGAACTTTTGCGTACTCGTATCCAAAAACGTACAAATATAATGGTTCACGAAGGACTTATAGATGAAGTTTTTTACTTAGAAAAAACCTATACACGACAACCAAACTGTATGAAATCTATTGGTATAAAAGAAGTATTAGCTTATTTAGATGGGGTTTATACAAAAAAAGAAATGGAAGAAAGAGTTGTTATCCATACAGCGCAACTTGCAAAACGACAACGTACGTTTAACCGTTCACAGTTTCCAGATAAAACTTTACTTCCACTTGAAGGATTAGAAACTTTACTTTTAAAGAACTAACCCAACCCTCAAGGGGGCTTTAGGTTAAGCGTTAGACCCTAATTCTTTTCTAAAGAAGAAGATACCCAGAGCCGAGATAGCGAATAGGATGATAAGGATAGACCAAGAACCTAAAGTTGGAATAGAATCACT
>CACVAP010000064.1 GCA_902727895.1 uncultured Sulfurovum sp. | reverse complement strand
TGAAGTATCACTGGATTCAAATTAAGGACTATGCTTCTACTCTAACTTTAGAAAACTATATTCATCTTGTTTTGGCTAATTATGGTACTGGAAATAAGTTTGAAATTAATTTTTGTTAGGTACTTAACACAGGCTTTTCTGGAATGCTAATGGAGCTTAGTATTGAAAATTATGAACAGGTGAAAGTGGAGTTGTTTGAAGCATTGGCTGAGTATCAAGATGAAGAGGGTTGTGTGGAGTTGATAGCTGATAGTTATTTTACTGTTGTTAAGAAGTAGGGTGGGTTTTACCCACCATTAATAACATTGGCATAAAGTAAAAACCACGCCGAAAGGCTTTATAAAACCCACTTATAAATAGATAATATATTAGCTATAATAGTAAAAAAACCTAAAAAGGCTCATATGTTATCTTTTTTACCAAAAAATCCAAAAGACATTAGAGAAGAACTTCGAGCTAAATTTAAAGCTAGACGAAAAAGTTTGAAATATACACAAGATGAATTGGCTACGCGTTCGGGCGTGAGCCTTGGTTCACTTAAACGTTTTGAGAGTTCGGGGCAGATTTCTTTGGAATCATTGTTGAAGTTGGCTTTTGTTTTGGAGTGTTTGGGGGATTTTGAAGAAGTTTGTAAACCTAAAGAAGTGATGCCTGAAAGTATAGAGGATTTGTTATGAGTGAACTGATTATTTATGAGGATGGAGATTTTTCTATCGAAATATCTATTGATGAAGATACCTTATGGTTAAGTGCAGAGCAGATAGCAACTATTTTTGGTGTAAATCGTCCTGCTATTGTTAAGCATATTGGTAATATTTATAAAACTGATGAATTAGATAAAAATTCAACTTGTTCCATTTTGGAACAGGTTGCTAAAGATGGCAAAAAAAGAAAAATGAACTTTTATAATCTTGATATGATTATTGCTAGTGGTTATAGAGTCAATTCAAAAAAAGCTACCTCTTTTAGACGATGGGCAAGCAATATTTTAAAAGACCATCTTCTTAAGGGCTACACGCTAAACCAAAAGCGTCTACAACAAAAAGGCTTAGAAGAATTCAACCAAGCCATAGCACTTCTCCAAACAACCATAAATCAAGAAAACTTAGCATGTGATGAAGCAAAAGGTTTGCTCGATGTGATTGTGAGTTATGGGCGTTCGTGGTCACTGTTAGAAGGTTACGATGAAGACAATCTTTCTATGCCAACTTATCATAATGAACACAAGTTTGTTTTGGGTTATAGCGAAGCAAAAAATGCTATAGCACAACTAAAAAAAGAGTTAATGAAAAAGGGTGAAGCGAGTGAACTTTTTGGAAGAGAAAAAGCAGGTGAGTTTGACGGTATTGTAGGTAATGTCTATCAAACCTTTGGAGGTGACGACCTCATTCCAAGTGTAGAAGCCAAAGCGTCTAACTTACTCTACTACATCATAAAAGACCATCCTTTTGTAGATGGAAACAAGCGTATTGGTGCGTTTCTTTTTATATTGTTTTTACAAAAAAATAAAATGCTTTATCGTGCTAATGGAGAAGCCAAGATAAATGACAATGCTCTTGTGGCTCTTACGCTTATGACTGCTAAGTCTTTGCCTGAGCAGAAAGATACAGTGGTTGCTTTGATTGTGAATATGTTGGTGGAGAGTATATGAAAGTTGGGATGAACTTATTTAGAAATCATAAACATAAGAGGAATTGTTGTGTTTGGTAATAATATAGAAAATATATCACAAGATTTAGAAAAAAAATTGGAACTATGTATCAAGACATATGGTGTTAAGGAAGACAAGTATATTTTTGGTGATGAAAAATATATTAAGTTAGTAGAAATTATTTTAAATATTTCTAGTAAGGATATTGAAGATAAACTAATCTACTTTAATAAAACTTATATACAAGAAGATTATTGGAAACTTTTTATAGAAAAAAATAAATTAATATATAGGACACATGATATAACTAATTTAGTTAGTGAGTTGTTTTATACTTTATATTATGAAAATAAAGAAAAATCTTTTGATTTATTTGTAGATTATATACGAAATAGATTGGGTAATGATGATAATGAGCAATGGTTTGGAATGGTATTTAAAGATGATGATGCAGAAAAATATTTTTTAAATAAAGCTACAGATTATGTTATTACTCAGAAAAATAGTTTAGGTGAGCTAGTTAATAAAAGTAAAACAATGGATTTTGAAAATAATTCAAGAACTAGACATTTATATAGTATTGATATAGAAAATATACCAATTAAATTTGAAGACTTATATCAAATGTATGCATGGCTTAATATAGATAAACAAAGTGAATTTGTACATACTCTGAGTTCCTCTTTTATTCAAAGCCTATTATCTATAATCATAAATATAGAAAATAAAAAGAGTATGCAATATCATGAATATTATAATAAAATAGAGAAAATTCTAGATGAATGTCAAGATGATTGTTTTATTATGAATAAACTTTTACAATCATGGCACATAGATATTAAATTAAATATTTATTTATTATCAAATCCTAAATATACACAATTTGGCTTATTGAATATTCTTAAAAATAATGAAAAAAAGAATCTTGTAGATAGTGGGTGTGATTATGGTCTAGAATGGCAAGAGTTAATTAATAAACAAACAATTAATATTTATTTTCAACACTATAATAATCATTATTTTGAGAAAGAGTCAATTTTTAATATTATTAATTATTTAGCTTATTATGCTTTTAGATATGAAAATCAAAGTCAATACATGTTGGCACTTGAATATATTTTAGAAAAGTTTGAATCATATTATACTCAATGGTATCAAAAAAGAGAATATTTTTTTGATACCGTTATAAATACTCTGCTGGATAAACAAATAGATATAATTTTATCCAATGATATGTTTGATATAAAAGATTATTATTTAATGTCATGGTATTTAGTTCAATTAGATAAAAAAGAAAAAATCTTTGATGACAATCATAATGAACTAATTTTAAAGATTACAAATACAATACAAATACATCTTGAAAAATCGTTTTTATTTAATATAGATAGTAGACATTTTTATATTAAAGATGAGTATTTAGATAGAATAAATTTTTCTTTATTATATAAATTATCTGAAGATAAAAATAAATGGTTGAGAATTATTGATATTGATGAAACAAAAAAGAAAATAAATAAAGAGAATAGACACAATATTAAACAATGTATTCAATTTTATTTTCAAATTTTATTTATTATTTCTAAAAATAATGTAGATAATAAGAACCTTTTAGACTATATAATTGATTTGGCTATTACTTTTGGAATAGAGGATGAATATGGAATTTTTGATTCTCATGTTGACAATACTTTATATTATGACTTTTTAGAAACACTTAACCACTATAATAATGAACATTTTGATAAATTTATTGATAAATTTTTAGATAAGAAATCTATTAAAGATATTTTATTAGTTTATGAATATACTGTTTTTGAAACTAGAAAAGATAAAATTTATAAAAAAATAAATTCTTTATTGGAAGAAGACCATGATTTTTTTTGGTTACCTGATATTGCTCAAACAATATATTCAGCATTAAATATAGGGTTGGATGACTTTGCAAATAAATTAATAAAAAAATATGAGAGTTATTTAGTTAATAAAACAGGTAAAAAAGTTGATTCTGATTTTAAAGAGGTGCTTTGTAAAAAAGAGATTTTAGATATATATCGAGATAAAGATGATTTATTAGAAGATAAGTTTAAAAAGTTAAATAATTTAACTATAAAGTTTGATGAGAACTATGTAGATAAGAGTAAAGTTATCCAATGTAAAGAGTATGAAAACTTTATAAAGGCTTTATTATTTTATGAGGAAGAGCCTGTTAAAACATATAAAATACTAAATAATTTTCCTAATATAGGTAAGAACTCTATGTATCTCTTCAATATGTTAAGTGCATATTTTAAAGCATATGAAAATGATGAAAATAAAATAGAAAAATATAAATATATTTTAGATGAATATGAAAAAGATATTGAAAACTTAATTATTAAAGATAAAAGCTTATTTAATTACTCTGTATTGGCTTTTGGATATTCTCAAATTAATGAAAATGAAAAAATTATTAATTTATATGAAAAAGTTCCTAGTTATTTAAAAGAACAAATAAAAAAAGAATTACCTCAGGAATTAAATATTTTCGGTACTAAGACTTATGTGGGACATAAATTAATAATTCATGTTGAAGATGAGTATTATCAAATTTATCAAATTGCATGGTTAAAGTTAAATGATATAGAATGTAATCAAGATGATTTTCAAAGTTTATTTGAGAATAAAGCACCATTTACTCTAAAAACAGGAAAATCTGCTGGTGGTGTCTCTGGATTATTGAGAACAAAAGATATTTCACTATTCGAGGATAAAAAGATAGTTGGAGTTTTTGATTTTGATAAAGAGGGAAGAGAGAATTTTCATCATCTTAAAAAAGAAGGTTTTTGGAATAAAGAAAATGAGGGAAATATTCAAGAAGGAATATATAAAAAAAGAAATGATTGTGATTGTATGTTTGCATTACTTTTGCCTGTTCCTGATAGGTTAAAACATTTGGTATCTTTAGAGTGGGAAAACTTTATTAGTTATATTGAGATTGAAAATTTATTGCCAAAAAATTATTTAGTAGAAAATGCGTTTGTAGAAGAAAAAACAAATCCAGGTTCTAGTTATCTTAAAATAAAATCTAATGTAAAAAATCGACTTTGGAAAGAGTTATTTAAATTAAATAAAGATGATTTTATTGATTTTCAACCTCTTTTTGACATAGTTATTAAACTTTTTAATAAAAGTTTCTAAGAATGAATACCATAACCATCCACCTAACCCAATCCAAAAAACAAAAACTAGGAACTCTAGCCCAAAAGAACAAAAAAATCTACTTCGAGTACGATAAAGAGTTTCTAAAAACAGGCATAGAGATAAGCCCCTACAAACTACCATTAAAAGCAGGACTGCAAAGGTGTGATGATGATACTTTTACAGGGATTTTTTTGAGTATGTAGTTTGACATCCCTACCCAAAAATGATATACTAAAATAAAATGTGCCAAAATGACACATATGAAGGATTGGCTATGACAACATCATCTCCTCGTATTACAGCTAGGGTAAGCCTTGATACTCAAGAGTTATTGAGTAAAGCAGCAGCTTTGAGTGGTATCTCAAGTATTAATTCTTTTGTTCTCTCGGCTGCCATAGAAAAAGCAAACAAAATCATGGAACGTGAAGAGACTTTAAAGCTCAGTAAACGTGATGCAATGCTTTTACTAGAGGCACTTGATAGACCAGCTAAAGCAAATAAAAAGTTAAGTGAAGCATTTAAGGCTTATGAAGAGAAAAAGCTTTAATGCAGAGTGTTCAACTTGACAAAAAAAGACATGACCGTAAGGGTTTTGATTGTGGTGTTGAGGCTTTAAATAACTACTTGAAACTGATGGCGAATCAGCAGTCTTCAAAAGACAATAGTCGTACCTATGTCTTAGAAAACTCTACAGATAGAAATAAAATTATAGGTTTTTACACCTTAACCATGACAAACATTGACCTTAAAGCACTTCCTAATAACTTACAGAAGAAACACCAAAATAGCAATTCAGCTGGGCTTATTGCTCGTTTGGCTGTTGATAAACGATATGCTAAAGAAGGATATGGAGCTTGGTTACTGATTGACGCTTTAAAAAAATTATTAGAAGCCAGTGATATAGTAGGTTTCCCCATAATAGTAGTGGATGCTAAAGAGGGAGCCTTTGATTTTTATAAGCAGTTTGGGTTTGTCTCATTTTTAGATGAAGACAATAGGTTGTTTATAACAGTAGCTGATATAAAATCAAGTCTTGAAATTTAGTAGTTTAGAAGGATAAGAATGAATTTGTCAAATAAGATACTCGATTTTTATTTCAACTTACCAAAAGACTTACCTTTAGCAAATGGCGTAGAGACCATTTACCCTTTTGATAATAAAGAAGTTCAATCTGTTATGAAAACATTTTTTCAAAAATATTATGCTGACAGTAACCCTCGTACTTATTTGGTGGGCATTAACCCTGGTCGGCTTGGCTCAGGGATTACAGGTATTGGATTTACCGATGCTTTTCATTTGGAAGAGGTTTGTGACATCGCTAACAGTTTTGACAAACGCATAGAGTTAAGTGCAGCATTTATGTTTGAAGTCATAGAGGCTTATGGTGGGACAGAGAAGTTTTATAAGGACTTTTTCTTTACAACTGTTATGCCATTAGGACTACTTAAAGAGGGTAAAAACTATAACTATTATGATGATAAAGAGACGCAAAAAGCATTAGAACCTTTTATAGAAAAGACCTTACTTGAACAGTTGTCTTTTGTTGGGACGAAGCCAAATATTATTTGTATAGGGCAGGGTAAGAACTTGAAATATCTTGAAGCATTTAACAAAAAACATGAATGTTTTGGAAGCATAGAAGTTGTTCCTCATCCTCGTTGGGTGATGCAGTATCGACGCAAAGAGAAGCAGAAACATATAGAGAAGTATTTAGAGGTACTTAAAAAGAGTAAAATTTAATATGATTTCTTTTTCTTTTTTGTTATGATGATAAAAAAATAAAAGGATTGGATTATGAAACAGATTATTTTAACAGCGTTAATGGCATCATCATTGATGGCAGGTAGTTTTACTTTGGAGAGTAAAGACTTAGAAGGACAACTGAGTAAGACACAAGAATTTAATGGTTTTGGTTGTAGTGGAGAAAATAAATCTCCAGAGTTGCATTGGAGTAATGCTCCAAAAGGAACAAAATCTTTTGCCATTACTGTTTATGACCCAGATGCACCAACAGGTAGTGGGTGGTGGCATTGGATGGTAGTGAATATCCCTACCAGTACTAAAGCCATAGAAAGTGATGCTTCTGCAAAGGCGAAACTCCCAAAAGGAGCTGTAGAAACCATGACTGATTATGGTTCAGCTTCATTTGGTGGTGCATGTCCTCCAGAAGGAGATAAAGCACATGCTTACATTTTTACTGTACATGCTTTAGATGTTGAGAAATTGGATTTAACAGCTAAGAGTGACAGTGCTTTAGTGGGTTACATGATTAACAAACATACGATTCAAAAAGCAACGATGGTCTCGTATTATGAGCGTGCTAAATAGGTAGAATATATTATTATTTTGTTCTTTAGCAAAACTCTTGCTTGGAACAAAATTTATACGTTCTATTTAAAAATGTAAACTCCAAATAATAAGCATGTAGCATAAGCCTAGCATCACCAGTTATTTTTATGCGTTCGTCATTTTGTATTTTATGATTTAAAAAGTCATCTACAAAACTTTCATCGAGTCCATAGATAGGATCACCAACAATTCGGTGTCCAATAGAATCTAAATGTACTCTTATTTGGTGTTGTCTTCCTGTGTAGGGTATGGCTTCTACTAAGGTTTGGTTTTTCTCTTTATCATACGATAGGGGACGGATTAGGGTGCTAGACTCTTTTCCATTAGGGGATGTTTGCATTTTCAAATTGATTAAACCATTTGAATGGGTTATTTTTTTATCAACTAAAATCTCTTCTTTTATCTCTTTTTCTACGAATGCTTTATATTTTTTAACAAATTCTTTTTTAGCAAACATCTCTTTGAGTATGTATTGGGCATAGCCATTTTTAGAGACTAGGATGAGACCTGATGTTTCGGCATCTATTCTGTGGACTAGGCTGGCATCATCTCCAAATTGGTAGCGTATTTCATCTAAGAGGGTGTATTTTTTAGAGCGTGTGGTGGGATGAACCAGTAAGCCTGATGGTTTATCAAAGAGGGCGAAGTGTTCGGTTTGAAAAAGTGGGCTTAAGCCTTTTGTAATGGCTTCAAATATTAAGACTTCTACATGACCATTTCTCACGGTTTGACCCTTTTGTAAACGTCTTTTTTTATGGTCAACTATTCTACATTTTTGTAAGAGACTATGGGCTAGTGTTTCAGATAAGTCCACAACATTTACTAAGAAGTCTTCTACTTTTTCAGCTTTTACTACGTCATATTGTTTAAGTACATAGGGCAATAAGAATCCTTAGGGTGAGTTTGAAATATTAGACTTCTTGCATAACCCTATACATGAGTATATTATTTATTGCACATCATATTTCATTAAATATCCTCTTGACTTAGCTAAGGCTAGGACTTCGATTCTATTCAATAAAATCTAATGCACACTAAAAAATATCTTCAAAGTATAGGGTTATGCAAGAAGTCTATTATAGAATAGTACACTTTTTACACTTCATCATATTTAAAGTTAAAAAATTCTAAACTCCTTTATGAAAAAAATATTATTACTAATTACTATCATGAGCTTTTCAGAAGCAAAAATACCTAAAGAGTTTTGTTATATCTCAGATAAGATTCCAAACATATCAGAAGAGATAAGATACTTTGGTAAAGATAACTTTGTAGGTGAAGTTGTTGATGGTTATTTAGCTCCTAGAGCTATTTTAACTAAGAAAGCAACTACTGCCCTAAGAAAAGTGCAAAAAGAGCTAAATGGCTTTGGTTTAGGTCTAAAAGTATTTGATGCTTATCGACCTCAAAAGGCTGTTGATCATTTTGTACGTTGGGGTCGTGATTTGTCAGATAAAAAAATGAAGTCTATTTATTACCCAACAGTAAAAAAGAAACATTTGTTTAGAGATGGATATATTGCTAAGAAGTCAGGGCATAGTAGGGGAAGTACGGTAGATTTAACAATTATTGATTTAGAGAGTAAAGAAGCGCTTGATATGGGAAGTTCTTTTGATTACTTTGGAGAGCTTTCTTGGGTGAAGTATAAAGACATAACAGCTCAACAAAAAAGTAATAGAATGCTTTTAAATTTTGTAATGTTGAAATATGGCTTTAAATCATATGCTGAGGAGTGGTGGCATTTTACGTTGAAAAATGAACCTTATAAAAAGACGTATTTTAATTTTAATGTGGAGTAAGAAGAAGGCATAGCCTTCTCTTCTTTGGATAGATGCTACTTTTTGATTTCTTTATGCACAATGGTTGTTAAACCAAGAAGTTTCCAACCTTGAAAACCCGATCGGTAGTAGTGTAATTTACTTTTTGGGTAGTTATGTTTCAAAATACCTGTCATAAAGTGTGCTGACTGTTCACACCAAGCACCATTACAAAAAACAGCTAACTCTTTTACTTTTGAAAAGTTCCATGTACCATCTGCATCAATAGTCATTCCTAAAAGCTTAAAAATTCTTTTTGCTTTTTCTTTAGAAGCATTCTGCATAATTGGGAATGGAATGTTAATAGACGATGGAATAGTTTCTAACTCAAACCAGCTTTTAAGACGTGCATCAATAATGATACCAGTATGGTTCTTTACTTGATCTTGCATAAATTCTAAAATTTCTAACTCTTCAAAGTTATTAATTTCTGGATCAATTTTTGTAGGTTGAATACAAAA
This sequence comes from uncultured Sulfurovum sp., assembly GCA_902727895.1. Lineage (GTDB taxonomy): Bacteria > Campylobacterota > Campylobacteria > Campylobacterales > Sulfurovaceae > UBA1140. The sequence goes on along the minus strand of CACVAP010000064.1, from coordinate 12,816 downwards.
AGGAGGACATGGACGAGATGTCTTTGTATAGTCATCTGTTAGTCTATTATTGGTGTCTTGAACTCTTTCAACTTTTATTGTTTTACCCGAATCAGTTGTAAAAACATGTGAAATATCTTTCGTAATTTTGACTGTTACATTGGTATTTTCAGCTAAAAGAAATGAAGCGAATAATGGTAACAAGAGGAGTTTTTTCATAGGAATAACCTTCTTTAATGATTTTTAATGCTAAAAAAGGTTCTGATATCCTGCATATCTGGAACCTTTTAAGAGAGTAGTTTAGTCGTTAGGTATACGTAGTTTTTGTCCAATATAAATACGGTCTGGTCTGGTTAGCTCTGGATTGGCTTTATATATTTTTTTGTATTCCATTACATTTCCATAAGCTCTTTTAGCTATTTGACCTAAAGTATCACCTTTACGTACAACAATAATTCTCATTTCATTTTGTCGAACATCAACTTCACTTTTTAATGACTCTGTATAGTTAGCAGACTTATCTTTCTTGATACCCTCTTTTATTACAGAGTTAATCTCATCTGAAAGTTTACTCAATGTATCACTTCCAGAGGTATTTTGTACGTTTACTTTATTATAAACATCAACTTGTTTTTTCCCATTGTCAACTTGAGTATCTTCATTAATATCTACAGCATTTTCTAGTTCGTTAATTAGATCTTGAGAAACAGAATCTACCTCACTATCTGAAAGTTTATCCATTAATTCAATATCTTGTTTTACTGCTGCTGTTAGAGGTTCTGATGAAGAAGAGCTTTTTGAAGCTTTTTGTTCATTCATTTGTTTCATTACAGCTCCCACAACACGTGCAATTTCTTCAGCAGACAGTTTCTCTTTATTCTCTACAGCTTTCATAACTTCTGTAGTTACAGCAGCTTGTGAAGTTGTAGGTTCTTGGGCATCAACAACTTTATCAGTTTCAGCAGTTTCATTTGTGTTAACTTCAGCTATCTTAACTTCTTCTTTTATAGGAGCTACTTCTTCAGCTATTACAATTTTTTCAGTCTCTACTTGAACACTTTGTGGTAAAGAAGATTCTGCTGAGACTTTCAATGAAGTGTCAATATCGTTATTTTCAGAAGTACTACTCATAGCCTTATATCCAAAATATCCAGCAATGGCTAAAGCTACTATAACAAGTAGTATAATGATTTTACTCATTAATCCACTTTCCTCGTCATTTGAGCTACCTAATTCTGCACCTTCAGTTTCTTGTCGATAATAGTCATTGTATTCTTCTTGATTATATTCATCTTTATTTAACATTTTCTTTCCTTTTTTAGTGAATGTTAGATTTTTACTTAGGAATAATTGTACTTAAACCTAAAATTTGCCAATACTGAATCCCACCTCTATAGTATAGCATTTTAGATTTTGGGTAACCTAGCTTAATAAGGTTCTGCATGGCACGTACACCTTGCTGACACCATGGACCATTGTCAAAGATTAGTAAGTTATGCGCTTTGTCATAGTTCCATGAGCCATTTTCTTTAAATACCCCTAAAAGAGAAAATATCTTTTCAATATATTGGTTATCACCTTTAGAAGCTAAAATAGAAAATGGAATGTTTGTTGAAGCTGGAATGGTTCCTGCTTTATTCCATTTTGGCATACGTGCGTCTAGTAAAATTCCTTTGTTTAAAGCTACCTGATTTTTTAAAAAGTCAATTACATCTAATTCACTAACTGTTTCAACACCTTTAATGGGTTGAAATGGTTGAATAGAAAATGGAGGAGCAGGTCTTGAAGTTTTTGAATATGAATTCGTAAGTTTATGTTTCGTATCTTGAATTCTTTGTATTCTCACTGGCTTTCCGTCAACATCGACATCTACATGTGGTAGACCCTCTACGATATTTACTTCAATAGCATTTAATGGTGATAAAAGTAGTGAAAAAGCCATTAGGCCACCAAGTAGAGACTTTGTATTAATCATGTTTAAGCTCCCATTCTTATTTATAATTTCCGTTAAAATTTATTCTATCTTAATTTTTCTTAGTAAAATATGAACTTGTGTTAATACTTTAAATTATATACGTTAGTATTATACCAATCTATATGAGAGATAAGAGGAGATAATAATATTGATAAAAAATAGCATAGGATTGGGTGTTGCAGGGAATTTTGCGCATCATTTAGAACAAGCAGGAGAATTGAAAGATTTTGAAAATGTTGTAACAAAAGAGGCTAATGCTCCAAAAGGAATTTTTCCGTTTTATTTACCAAATTCAGAGAGTTTTTTGGGGTTATATTCTATCGGGGATGAGATTCTTGAGCTACCAAGTTATGAAGCCAATGCACAAGTAGAACCTGAAGTGGCTATTTTATTTGATATTGATTACAATGACGTGTTTAAAGTTACTAAGTTAGAGGCAAAAAAGTTCACAGCTTTTAATGATTGTACGATTAGAAAAGAGGGTGCTAAAAAGATTTCTGAAAAAAAGTCTTGGTCTGCTAACTCAAAAGGCATAGCCAAAGAGTGGATAAACATAGACAAATTTGAAGAGGGTGGGGTTATGGATAATTTTCATCTTTGCTCTTTTGTAAAACGGGATGGAAAACTTCATGAATATGGTGTAGATGCACCTCTTTTGGGTTACAGTTATTTTTATAAAAAGTTAGAAAACTGGCTTCTTGAAAAGATGAACGAACAAAAAGATTTTGGACCATTAGAAGATATAGCTGAGCATCTAAAAAACTGTAAGTATCCTAAGCAAGCATTAATTTCTATAGGGGCTACAGCTTATGCAGAATTTGGTGAAAAGAATTATTTAAAATCTAATGATGAAATTTATGTGGTTGTTTATGACAAGAGGAAAGGTTCAGCAGATATTGAACCTGCTGAAGATAAAATAATCTTACACCAAAAGGTGTTATAAGATGAAGAGGCCTAATCCTCTTTTCTACTTTTAAACCAGTCTGTAACTTTAGAAAAAGCAGAATCAAATTTAGAAGTATGAGGACTACTTTCAACACCAAAAGTTTCTTGGAGTTTTGAAAGAAGTTCTTTTTGTTCGTCATTTAATTTTTTAGGATAAACAATCTTCACTTGTGCGATAAGTTGACCTTTGCCATTACCATGAACATCTGCTACACCTTCATCTTTAAATGAAAATTGTGCTTTATCTTTTGTACCAACTTTTAGGTCCAGTTCTAACTCACCATCAAGACAAGGAATAGTAATACTTTCACCTAAAACAGCTTGTGTAAAGAACACAGGTACTTCGATGTAGACATTGTTTCCATCACGAACAAAATGCTCATCTGTTTCGACATTAAATGTTAAGTAAAGATCACCACGTTGCCCACTTTTAGATTGGTTTCCATGTCCTTGCGCTCTTAAACGGTTTCCTGTATCTACACCAGCTGGAATATTGAGTGTAATAGTCTCTGGTTCTTCATGATAACCTCTTCCTGAACATGATCCACATGAAGAAGCAACTTTTTGACCTTCACCATGACACTTTGGACAAGGTTGTGCAAATGACATGAAACCTTGTTTCATAACAACTTGACCTTGACCATTACAGTAGTCACAAGTTTCTAGTTTTCCATTTTCTGCCCCTGTTCCATTACAGTCATCACATGAAACTTTGTACTTAATGTCAATTTTTTTATCACAGCCAAAGACTGCTTCATTAAATTTTAGAGGAAATTCCATTTCAAAGTCTAGGTTGTACTTCTGGTTAGATTCACGTCTTTGTTGTCTTCCACCACCAAAGCCATTTCCACCTCCACCACCGAACATAGAGTTGAACATGTCCATAATATCGTCCATGTTTTGACCTCCACCACCGAAGCCTCCACCCATACCACGACCTTCTAGTCCAGCTTTTCCATATTGGTCATAAATAGAACGTTTACTTTCGTCTTTTAGTACTTCATATGCTTCTGAAAGTTCTTTAAACTTGTCTTCTGCTTCTTGGTCATCAGGATTACGGTCTGGATGATACTTCATGGCAAGTTTACGATATGATTTTTTAAGTTCAGAACCATTACAGTTTTTACTTACTTGTAAAATTTCATAGTAGTCTATTTCTGTCATTAATTTCTCCGAATAAGTGTTATATTAATATTGGGCGAATTCTAACATATTTTTGATATAATTTATGGTTAATATAATTATTTGAAACAGGAGCTATTTAATGGTGAAACATATTGTAATGCTAGATTTTAAAGATGAGAACAAAAAAGAGAATTTAGAGAAAGTTAAAACAATGCTTGAGGCGTTGATGGAAAGTGTTCCAACACTTAAAAGTATGGAAGTTGGTATTAACTTTTCAGAAGAAGACAGGGCTATGGATTTGAGCTTGTATTCTGAGTTTGAAGACAAAGCTGGACTTGAAGCTTATGCCATTCATCCAGCACATTTGGAAGTAGTAGCATTTATTAAAACAGTAGCCACAGCATCTAAAGTTTCTGATTACACTGTATAAGTATGAAAAAATACAAAATAGAAGCATTTGAAAATCTGGTAGCAGCTTTTCAAGAACTCCCTAGTATTGGTAAAAAGTCTGCCATTCGTATGGCTTACAACATTGTCATGGAAGACAGTTTTTCAGGAATGAAGTTAGCCCATGCCATTGAAGAGGGTGTTAATAGGATACAACGTTGTAAAAGATGCCACAACATGAGTGAAGATGAACTCTGTTTTATCTGTTCAGACGAATTTCGAGATGCGACAACACTTTGTATTGTACAAACAGCTAAAGACATTATTACCATTGAAGAGGGTGGTCAATATAAGGGAATTTACTACATTGTCACGCAGTTAACCGACCTAGATGAGTACCATCTACGTGAAGCAGTTAAAGGCATAGAAGAGGTCATCTTTGCTTTTCCTCCATCGTTAGCTACGGATACCATGATACTTTACATAGAAGACAAGTTAGCAGATGTAAACATACGTTTTACTAAGATAGCACAAGGTGTTCCAACAGGGGTAGAACTTGACAATATAGACATGATTTCACTTACAAAAGCAATGGAATCAAGAGTAAAAGTTTAAGGGAATAGAGAATGATAAAAAATATAGTTTTAAGTTTAAATGCAATCGTGTTAATTATGACACTTTCAATTGTGGTATTACCACATCTTTGGATGATTTCAGTAGTGACCACAGAGCAAGGACTTCAGGGAGCTGTTATACCTCATACTTGGACAGTTTATGCAGTTAGTGTGTTTATAACAGCAGGTTTTACTTTCTCATGGCTTATTAAGGGTGGAAAATAGATGAAACGCATTTTGTGGGGCATTGCTAAACCTCTATTAATGCTTTATGTTATTGGTGGAATTTTACTGTTTGTTTTGCAACGTGATTTACTCTATAAACCTTCAGCTAAAACGGAGCATGAATACAAAGAAGAGATCATTAAGTCAGAAGGAGAAGAACTTCGCTTAATTGTTTTAAATGAAGGAAAGGAAAAAGCGCTTATGTACTTTGGTGGTAACAGTGAGGCAGTACTGACTTTAGCCAAAAAAAGAGCTGAAGCATTTGCGAACTACACGGTTTATTTAGTCAACTACCGAGGTTTTGGTGGAAGCACTGGTAAAGCAACACAAACAGCACTCTATGCTGATGCATTAGTCCAATATGATGCTGTAAAAGCTAAACACAAAGAAGTTCATCTCATGGGAAGAAGTTTAGGCTCAGGTGTTTCTACGTATGTTGCGTCTAAAAGAGATGTGTCAAAAATAGCACTCATAACCCCATACGACTCAGTAGTCAACGTAGCTCAAGCCAAATACCCAATGTACCCCATAGACCTAATTTTAAAAGACAAATTTGACAGTGTTCAAAACCTTTCTACGGTAAAAACTACAAAAGTTTTAATTGTCATGGCAGAAGGTGATGAAATAATTCCTAATGAACATAGTTATGCTTTAGCAGACTCGATTGCTAAAGAGAATGTTCAGGTTGAGATTATTAAGGGTCAAAGTCATAATAGTATTTCTCATGCTGAGGGTTATTTTGATGTTTTGAATGGGTTTTTTGGAAGTTAGAATTTAAACTCTTATGTTATAATAAATCTAATAGCAGTATATAAAAAGGAGAAACAATGCAAAGTGTTAAAATAGAAAATATAGAAATTCCAATGACAAAAGAGTTACAAGATTTTTTTGCGTATAAGTATGAAAATAAAGCAACAAAACTAGTAGATGAGTTTCTTCTTTATCTTCATACAAAAAAAGAAGCTCATGAAGTAAATAGAGCTTTAGAAGAAGTTCAGCAAGGAAAAACAAACGATATTGGAAAATTGTTTGATGACCTTTAAGACCACAGAACTTTTTGATAAACAAGCTAAGAAATTAAGTAAAAAATATAAAAACTTAAAAAATGATTTAAAGTTACTTATTGGTGACTTTGAATCTCTTCATCAATCTTCTACAAGCATTCAAAAAAACTTATATAAAATTCGATTGGCAAACTCTAATAAAAACAAAGGTAAAAGTGCTGGTTATCGTATTTATTACTATATTAAAGTTGAAGAGACTACATACCTTTTGACTATTTATGATAAATCTGATGTTGAGATGATAGATGAAGATTTATTAGCTGATTTGATTGAGAATTTGTAGGGTGAGTTATATCCACCGTTAGTAAAAGCTTGAATTAAAAATGAAGATAGAGGATGGAAGCAACATATAGAAGAAAAGCATAAAGTATGATTTTGATATAATCAGTAAAAGAGCAAATAAAAAGGAGTTTTCATGCAGTTAAATATTCATATAGATGACAGACATCTTCAAGATCAAATTACAGAATATATGTCTAGTAAGCATATACAAGCCAATGATTTTATGGTGGAGCTTCTTGAACATTTTTTTCATAAAGAAGATACTGTTTTAAAGTATAAAACAAAAGAAGCGAATGAAGTGGCTAAAGTTATTGATTTTGATTTAGAAAGTGAATCAAGTCATAAACTATTTGAAGATCTAGAGGACGTTGCTAGTTATTCTAAAGAGCTGAGAAAAAATGCTTGGAAGTAAGAAAGTTTTTGTAGACACTTGTGTTGTTATTGAGTTTTTAAAAGAGAATTTAGAATTAAATAAATCAAACTGCTATATCAATCATATTGTACTTATGGAGCTGTATATAGGAGCTAAGAACAAGCAAGACTTACGAGCGATAAAAGTTAAACTTCAAGGCTTTAAACTCTTAGAAACAAATCAAGAAGTTATTGATTTGTCTACTCAGATAATAGAACATTTTTCACTTTCTCATAATGCTAAAATTCAAGATGCTATTATTGCTTCAACTTGCTTAATCCATAAGCTTCCTATCGCTACTTATAATATTAAATCCTTTAGAAGTATTTTATCTCTTTTACCTCTATTTGGATTATACAAGGGTGCTGTTTTCAACCCACCGTTATTAAAAGCTAGAATAATAGAGAGGTTTTGCCGAAAGGCTTAGGAGTATTTGAAAAAAGGAATAGGGAAGTCATAATGAAACAAAGCTTGGATAACTTGAATGTCAAAACTAAATGAAATACAACAACGACTATCTGAAATAGATGCTACAAGATTTCATAAGCTTGTTGATGCTTATTTAAATAAAAAATACCTTTATCCTATACACTCCACAGGAACAAAGACAGGAGAAGATAAACCAAGAAAAGGGACACCAGACACACTTATAACTTTCAATAAGAGAGAGTATATATTTGTAGAATATACAACTCAGAAAACAAAAGTAAAAGACAAATTTTTAGATGATATATCGAAATGTTTGGATGTTGATAAAACAGGTATTTTAATTCAAAAAGTAAAAAAAATAATTTTAGCTTGTAACTCCTCTTTGCAATCAAATGATATAGAAACATTAAAACAGTCATGTGGAGATATAGAGTGTGAAGTACTTACCAACTCCATATTATCATATAATTTGGTTAATCACTATCCTGCTGTTGTTAAAGATTTTTTAGGAATTGACATTGGTAATGTTTTGACTTCAAGTATATTAAAAGACAAATATTTAAATGATGATAACTTTAGTACAATAAAACTATTAATTAATAGCACACCAAAGCCTATAGAACACATTTTCATAAACCTAGCTATTATTAAAGAGAAAAAAGCAGAAAAAAATAAAGAAAATTTTATAAATAGAGAAGCTCTTTTAAGTTCTTATGAAGAGATACAGAAACCCAAAGAACCCATAGAAATAAAAGACCTTATACAAAAATCAAGCAAGTCACTGATTTATGGAAAAGCAGGAATTGGAAAAACGACGCTTTGTAAATATATTGCTTATATGTGGGCAAAAGGTAAACTTTATGAAGAGTTTGAATATGTCATTTATCTTCCTCTTAGGAAATGGAGTAGTACAAGACTAAAAGAAGAAATTAGAAAATATTATACAAGTCAGTATCCAGAAGATATAATATTAGACGTTGAAAATAATGACAAAATACTATTCTTATTTGATGGGTATGATGAATTAAAAGCTGATAAAAAACAAGAGTTTCAAACAGCTGTAAAAGATAGTAAACTTATACATTATATTATTACATCTCGTCCTTATGGCTATCAACGAAATGATTTTTCTGTAGATGAGCATTTTGAAACCATTGGTTTTACTGATGAAAATGTAGATAGTTATATAGATAATTTTTTTAAGAAAGATGATAAAAAATCTCAGTCTTTAAAAAAATATCTGCAAAGTAATATTAGTATTAAACATATTGCTTATATTCCTTTGATGTTGGAGATGATTTGTTCTTTGTGGGTGAAAGAGGAGTTTACTGACTCTTTAACTATGACAGAGCTTTATAGTAAAGTTATTGAAGATACGTTAAATAAATATTCTGCGTCTAAAGATGATGAACGAGTTTTCAAACGTAAAAATAGAAAACAAATTAAAGCATATCTTGGAAAAATAGCTTTTGAAGGACTTATAAAACAAAAAATTCTTTTTGATGGAGATTTAATAGAAGATGCTGTTGAAGATATTGATTTCTTTGAAGAGAATGTTATCTATTCAGGCTTTTTAAAATCAGATGTTAAAGAGAAAGATTTGTTAGATAATCACTTTGAGTTTTCTCACTTAACCTTTCAAGAATATTTTGCTGCTCTTTATGTTTCTAAGCTTTCTAAGAAAAAGCAAAGAAAGATTATTCAAAAATACAAATTTTATCCTCATATGCAGATGTTCTTTGCTTTTTTGGGTGGAGAGACTAAGGATAAAGAGTTTTTGTTGAATGAGATTGAGAATGAGCCAATTGATTTAATTGGGGTTTATGAATTTAAGCTTATAGCTTTATGTGTAAAAGAGATGAAATATGAAGAGTTAAAACGAGAAAGACGAAAAAAGATCTTTGGACAAGTTTTTAATGAATTAAAAATATTACTAAAATACTTTTTAGAAAAAAGAGCCTCAAATTTAATTTCTATTTCTCATATTATTGATGATGACTTTATGAATGTTTTTATTGAAAGAAGTAAAAATGAAAAAGTTGAAGTTGGTGTTATAGCTAAAGAATTAATAAATCATAATAAGTTAAAGTTTGTAAACTTTCTTATGCAATATGTTGCAAAAAAAGAACTTGATAATAGCTTTAGGGAAGTGTTATTTTATGCATTAACAACGAATTCTCAAATAATTAATGTATTTAATCAAGAAGATGTAATATCGATTTTTTTAGATGAAGATGATAATTCTAACATCTACAAAGATTTAATTCATTTTTTAATAGGTATTGGAGAAGAAAATCTTAAAAACTTAAGAAGTAATTATAATATTGTTGATGCTTTTATTCAAAAGTTTGAAGTTATTAAAAAAATAAATTATTTGATGAGTAAGCTTATAAATTTTTTAGCAGTAAACAGTAAAAATAATAAAGAAGTTGAAGAAATCTTTCTTTTAACTATACAAAAAGATATAAATAATAAACCACTTATCATGAAGATTACTAATGCTTTTACTCTTATGAAAATGAATGATAAGTCTAAAATGATAGCAGCTCTTATTGGTATAGTAAATAATCCTAAGGAAGAGAATCAGTTTAAGGCTGGTATTGCTATTTCTCTTTTAAAGCTTGAAGATGATGTAAGTGAATTTTTTGAATCATTAGTTGAATTAATCAATGATGAAAAAATATATACAATTATTAGAGCAAAATTAGCTAGTAATTTACTGTATAGAGGATTAAATGAGGAGAAATTTAAAGAACTTTTTCTTCAAATGATTAATGCAGAAGATGTAAAAGATCACTTTAAGGTAGTGTATCATCGTACTTTAATCATTCCTAAATTAGGTGCCACTAGATATAGTGTAGATTTAAAAACCCTTGTTTATAAAGATGATAAAAAAATTATTGATATCTATATTTATATTTTAAATCATTTAAATATAGAAGATACTATAAAAAAAAATATCGTTAGATTCCTCTTTAACTCTCCTAACATAATAGATAAGAATCTGATTGATACTTTTTTTAAAATTATTGAAAACCAGCAAGTTCATCATGTTCCAAGAGAATATATAACTCAACTACTTGTTGCACTAGCTACATATGAACCTTCTATTTTTGATACTTTTGATAAATTAATTATGAATAACACAAAAGCAAAAATATATATAGCTCAATATCTTCCATATTGTCGAAATAGGTGTATTAAGTGTGTTCAGATATTGGTAATTTTACTGAAAGACAAGACTATAACAGAAGAGTATAGAGAAAAGATTTTTAAGGCTTTAATAATTTCTTCTAAATCTCATAATATTTCTGTAGAAAATAAAAAATATATTGAAGAATCTTTAGAGGTTTTAAACCAAATAAATGATAAGTTTATTGATAAAATGTTTCTTGTAGAAGAGAAGTTAAAAGAACAAGAAAGGTTTAAATTAGAGCAAAAAAGAACTTCTTTACTTGAAATAGATAATACACCAAAAGCACCTTTGTATATTGGAGGAAAGCCTATATATGCTCCAAAGTTTGGTGAGAATGAAATCGTAACGAAAGAAGCAATTTTAATAAAGATAGAGGAGTCAAGAAAACACAGTATCGTGAGGAATACCCTTACCTTAAAATTTTTAAATTCTATAGGGGAAAAGTATATAAATTTTTTAGTTGAAATTATTTATGATGAATCTGTAGAGTTTAACAAGAGAGATATTTTAATTGTATTATCTAATTTTTTAAATAAAAATGAAGAGCTAAGAAAGGAATTTATAAAAATATATATTCATGATAAACCTACTAATATGGGAAATATGATAATAGGTACAGGGGTAAGAGAAGTGATCCTTAACGCATTTATATCTATAAATGAAATAGATTTTTTTCTTGATATATTAAATAAAAATGAATATACAATCTTTAATTTTAGGAATATTATCCATTATTTGTTATCTTTTAATGAAGAAAAAATTGAAGATAAATTAATTGAAATAGCAGAAAAGAATACAAACTTTTATATGGACTTTCAAGAATATATGAATATCTCATTACTTTTTAAAGCTTATGATAAAGAGCTTGATATTTTGGAACAAATTAAGAAAAGGTTTACGCAAAAAGCAATACCTTTGTATTTATCGAAAGGCAATAAGGCTGAGCTTAATTATCTAACCACTATTGAGAATGGAAAAAAAATATTTACCAAGAAGGTAATAGATGCATCTATCTTAAAATATTTACCAAAGATAAAGCAACAGTATTTTGAAACTAAGAAACAAGTTAAACCTAGTAACAATAGACCTCTTGTAATAACAGAAGGAAAAACTGATTGGAAGCATTTAAAAAAGGCTTTAGAAAGATTCCAATCTTATGAATTTAATTTGTATGAAAATTTAGACGTTAAATTTGAAACTTTTGAAAATATATCTATGAGTGATAGTGAGTTAGATAACTATGCCCAATCTCACGCTAAAAAAATAAATCCACAAAAATTAATTTGTATTTTTGATAGAGATTTACCTAAACGGGTTGAAGAATATGGACAAAGTGATTTTGTACATGTTGTTAATAAGCAGTTAATGAATACTATCAAAGATAAATGTAAAAAAGAATATAGAGAAAAGAGTAAGACGTACTTAGAAATAGAAAAAAAACTTAACTCTTCACAGTATGAAGAAATAGATGCTCAGCTTAGAGGTATTTTAACAGGTAAAGAATACAAGGAATGGGAAACACAATTAAACAATAATGTATATGCCTTTTGTATCCCTAAATTAAATGATGAACTAGATGAAATATGTATAGAATTTTATTATAAAGAAAAGGATTTGAAAAAAGAAAATTCTGAGGGAAAACGACTATTTACAGCCGATGAATTTGAATTTAGAGAAAAAGCAAATAATTGTAATAGCTTTGTTAGCAAATGTGGAAAATTTAAAACTGATACACAAAGTGGAAATAGTAAAAACAGAGAAGTTACTTTACAGTATCCTAATAAAAAGGGACGAGGGCATGTATATAGAATTGAAGATAAAGAGTGTATTCCATCTAACAATATGAATCTTTCTAAAAATGATTTTGCAAAAAATATTATAAATGAAGTAGAAGGTTTTGATAATTTTGATATCGAAAATTTTAAATTGATTTTTGATGTGATAGAGAAGATTATTGAGGATGTTTAATTTTTTTGAGAATATATCCTTATTGTTTAAAACCCTTACGGCGAAACTATATTTTGTGCCAATTTTATTTAACGGTGCGTTGAAAACAGCACCCTTGTATAATCCAAATAGAGGTAAAAGAGATAAAATACTTCTAAAGGATTTAAGGGTAAATCGAAGCACCCTAAAGCATTAAAATAGTAAAGAATATTAAGCAAATATGCTTGAATATTTTA